>NZ_JBHJWV010000002.1:0-540581 GCF_042266785.1 Microbacterium sp. NPDC056052 | reverse complement strand
CGTTCTAAACCCAGCTCGCGTACCGCTTTAATGGGCGAACAGCCCAACCCTTGGGACCGACTCCAGCCCCAGGATGCGACGAGCCGAGCCCCTGGCCTCCGCTCACGGGGACGACTCGGAGGTGGTGGGGACGACGAAGGCCCGGATGCGTCGCATCCGGGCCTTGTGTCAGGGAGCGATACGCACGCGGCGGGGCACTCCCTGGGGAACTCGAAGGGCGCTCAGCGCACCACGACGGCGAGCACGTCGCGCGCCGACAGCACGAGGAACTCGTCGGCGCCGAACTTCACCTCGGTGCCGCCGTACTTGCTGTAGAGCACGCGGTCGCCGACGTTGACGTCGAGCGGGACGCGGTTGCCGTTGTCATCGATGCGACCGGGGCCCACGGCCACGACCTCGCCCTCCTGGGGCTTCTCCTTGGCGGTGTCGGGGATGACCAGGCCACTCGCGGTGGTCTGCTCGGCCTCGACCTGCTTGATGACGATGCGGTCCTCGAGCGGCTTGATGGAAACCGACACGGTCTACCTCTTTCTTGACGGTTCAAGACTGATTAGCACCCTCAGCCTGAGAGTGCTAACGACAGTCTAGGCACATCGCTGGCACTCCCGCAATCAGAGTGCCAGCCCATGCGCCGCCGATCACACGGGTTGTCGCCGTCCCACCCCGCGAGCGCGCGGGTTGTTGCCGGGAACACGGGTTGTTGACGCGGGGATCCCGTGCGCTCGGCAGGATCCGGTGCACTCGTGGCAGGATCCGGTGCACTCCGCAGGAACCCGTGCACTCGTGGCAGGATCCGGTGCACTCGTGGCAGGTTCCCGTGCACACAGCAGGAACCCGCGCGCGGGGGCGCCCGCACCCGCGCGCCCCGACAACGGGTGCCGCGACGGAGCGCGCCGCGACGTCGATAGCCTGGAGCGCGTGGACATGAGCGAACTGCGGATCCTGCTGACGCCCGAGGCGCTGCGGATGCTCGACGCCCTCGGACCCATCGCGACCACGGATGCCGCCGCCCGCGCCGTCATGCGGCTGCGCGCCGAGGGGCACTCCCCCGAGTTCGTCTCCGCAGTCGTCGGCCAGGCGCGGTTGCGCACGAGGGCGACGGCGAAGTTCGGGGGGTTCGCCGACCGGATGCTCTTCACCCGCGCCGGCCTCGAGCAGGCCACGCGGCTCGGCGTCGCCGCGCGGCACGCCGGCCGGATGCGCGCCGCCGGGATCACCCACGTGTCGGACCTCGGCTGCGGGATCGGCGGGGATGCGCTGGCCTTCGCCGGCGCAGGGATCGGTGTCACGGCCGTCGACGCCGACGAGGTGACCGCGGCGCTGGCCGCCTACAACCTCGCCCCGTTCGGATCCGACGCCGAGGTGCGTCACGGGTTCGCGGAGGATCACGCGCCCGTCCCTTCCACCGGCTCGGAGACCGGACCCACGGCCGTGTGGCTGGATCCGGCCCGGCGCACGGCGGGGCACTCCGAGACCCGTCGCGTCGCCGCCGACGACTACTCCCCCTCGCTGGACTGGGCGTTCGCGCTCGCGGAGCGGATCCCCGCCGGCATCAAGCTCGGGCCCGCGCACGATCGTGACGCGATCCCCGCCGATGTCGAGGCGCAGTGGGTCAGCGCCGACGGCGACGTGGTCGAGCTCGTGCTGTGGTCCGGTGTGCTCGCGCGCGCGGGCGTGCGACGTGCGGCCCTGGTGATCCGGGGCGACCGGGCGCATGAGCTGACCGCGCCCGCCGACACCGAGGACGCCGAGGTGCGCGAGCTCGGCGCGTACGTGCACGAACCCGACGGCGCCGTGATCCGCGCCCGGCTGATCGGGGACCTCGCCCGCCGACTCGACGCCGGGATGCTGGATCCGCACATCGCCTACCTGACCTCCGACGCCCCCGCCGACAGCCCCTTCGCGGCGTCCTTCCGCGTGCGCGAGGTGCTGCCGATGAATCCGAAGGCGATCTCGACGGCGCTGAAGAAGGCCGGGATCGGTCGCCTGGAGATCAAGAAGCGCGGCGTGGACGTGGATCCGGCCGCATTCCGCAAGAAGCTGACGCTCCGCGGATCGGCCGAGGCGACCCTGATCCTCGTGCGCGTGGGAGACAAGCGCCACGCGATCCTCGCGGACCGGGTCTGAGCGCGGTCAGGCCGCCGGCTTGAGGCCGAACGGCGGCGTGGGCCTCGGATCCGGGTCGGCGGTGATCACGAGATAGGACGAGAAGCCGGTCCAGTACTCGAGCCGGTAGGCGCCGTGCGCATCGGTCGCCGGCAGATCGAGGGCGAGGGTGGGCGGAGCCTCATCCGTCCCGAAACGGGACGGCGACGGGGCGGAGAGCTGCTGTCCGCAGTCCTTGTACGTCTCCCCGTCCTCCACGACGAGGCAGAGATCGCCCTGGTCCCGGTAGCCGATCCAGACGGGGACCCCGCTCATGCGGCCGGCGATCATCGTCGACCTGAATCCGTTCTCGGCCGTGATGCGCTTCCACATCTCGGTCTCCGCGGGGCTCAGCCCGGGGTCGGGATTCGCCGCGAAGGACCAGTGCTGGAGAGACCCCAGGGGCGCCCCCGTCCCGCTCAGCGTGACGGCGCCCTGATCGCCGGCCACGTTGCCGTCCGCACCGGGCTTGCTCTGGCTCACCACATCGAGCGGTTGCTCGCGAATCGCTCGTCGCGGCAGGCAGTTGTGCTGCGGCGGGGACCCCTTGACGTCGATGATCGCGCAGAGGAGGTCACCGCGGGACTGCGTCGCGTACCAGAGCAGCGCATGGTCGGAGCGGGCCAGCAGGGCGAGGGATCCGGGGTCGAAGTCGGCGCGCTCTGCGACCTTGTCCCGGCGTTCGCCTTCGCCCGCTCTCAACGCCAGTCCGACATCCGGCGGCCGCGGGATCGCGACGCCGATCAGGACTCCGACCAGGAGCAGGACGATCAGGCCGCCGACGAGGTAGCGCGGGCGTCTCCAGCGACCCGACGCGAGCCAGGCCGAGACCTCGGCGCGGAGTCGGCCGATCGGCGTCCGCGGTGCCTTCTCGGGAGTCGCCGGCACCGCGGGAGCCGCGGGCATCGCGGGGGCCCCGTCCGGGACGAGGGTCGCGGCGAACCCGGGCTCCGGGAGCGAAGCGGCCCGCACCACGGGCGGGGACCCTTCGTGAGCCTCAGGGACCGGGGCAGACGTTTCAGGGGTCGAGGCGGGCTCCGGGATCGAATCGCGTCCGGTGGCGTCCTCGCGGCGCAGCTCCGACAGGCGCGCGGCCTCGGCCTCGCTCAGCCCGGATCCGTCCCTCCCGAAGGCACGGCGCTCCAACTCGCGCCGCTCTTCGTCCTCCGACGGATCCCTCATGCCGCTACCCGAACCAGCCGAACCGGTATCCGGCCCAGACGAGCCATCCCGCGCTGTAGAGGGTCGCCACGGCCCCGAGCACGAGCGCCCAGACGGCGACGGCGCGGCTCTCCCCCGACCGGCGCAACGACATGATCGCGGCGATCACCGAGACGATCGCGACCGGGATCCCCCAGCCGACGAACAGGGAGGCGAACAGCGCGACGATCGCCGACAGCAGCGCCCACGGCGCGAGCCGGGGCTCGGCGGAGGAGCGCACCGGCGCCGCGGTGCCGTCCGTGGGGTGCCACTCCTCGTGCACCACCGCCGCGCCGTCGCGGTCGAGCTCCAGGTCCTCCGGCTCCAGCCCGCCGTCCAGCTGCGGGCCGCTCTCCATCCCCACGGGCACCGGCGCCGTCGGCAGCCGCGTGTAGCGCTTCGGGTCCTTCCCGTCCGCGGTCGACATCATCCGGCCCCGCTGCCCGCGTGGACGGGGACGCCGGCGGCGTCCTCCGCGACCTGGATCTCGGTCACGGGCAGCGTCGAGTCGGCGCCGAACGCGAGCGTGGAGGGGCGCCGGCCGGAGGAGATGAGCTCGGCCGCGAGCCCGGCGATCATGGCGCCGTTGTCGGTGCACAGCGACAGCGGCGGGATCCGCACCGTGACCCCCGCCTCGGCGGCGCGGGCGAGTGCGATCTCGCGCAGCCGGCGGTTCGCGATCACGCCGCCGCCGAGCAGCAGCCGCGGCACGCCCCGGTCGGTGCAAGCGGCGAGCGCCTTGGTGACGAGCACGTCGACCACGGCCTCGCGGAAGCTCGCCGCGACGTCGGCGACCGGGATCTCGGAGCCCGCGGCCTGCTCGCGCTCGATCCAGCGGGCGACCGCGGTCTTCAGACCGGAGAAGGAGAAGTCGTAGCGGTGCTTCTCCAGATCCGACGCACGGGAAAGCCCGCGCGGGAACCGGATCGCCGCCGGATCGCCGCCCGCGGCGGCCCTGTCGATCTCGGGCCCGCCGGGATAGGGCAGGCCGAGGATCCGGGCGACCTTGTCGAAGGCCTCACCGGCGGCGTCGTCGACCGTTTCGCCGAGCAGCTCGACATCGGTCGTGAGGTCGCGCACGTGCAGGAGCGAGGTGTGCCCGCCCGAGACCAGCAGCGCGATCGTGGGGTATTCCAGGGGCACGGAGTCGGGGGTGAGGATGTCGGCCGCGATATGCCCGACGAGGTGGTTCACGGCGTACAGCGGCTTGCCGAGCGACACCGCCAGCCCCTTCGCCGCGCCGATGCCGACCATGAGCGCGCCCGCAAGGCCCGGCCCGCTCGTCACCGCGACGGCGTCGAGGTCTTCGAGCCGCACCTGCGCCTCGGCGAGCGCGCGCTCGATGGCCGGCTGCATCTCCTCCAGGTGCGCCCGCGCGGCGACCTCCGGCACCACGCCGCCGTAGCGCGCGTGCTCGTCCATGCTCGAGGCGATCGTGTTGGACAGCAGGGTGCGCCCGCGGACGATCCCGATCCCGGTCTCGTCGCAGCTCGTCTCGATCCCGAGCACGAGAGGCTGGTCAGTCATCGGATCCCTTCACGTCTGCAGGATTCCTGACATTCTGCAGGACGGATCCGGTCGGATCCTCCTCAGAACCGGCGTTCGTCCTGCCGTCTTGCACGCTCGCATCCGCCACCGCGGGCCCCCGGGACGTCCACGCGCGGAGATCGAGCCTCATGATCACGGCGTCCACGTCGTCGGGCTGGTAGTAGCCGGCGCGGCGGCCGATCTCGGCGAACCCCTCGGAGAGGTACAGCCCCTGGGCCACCGGGTTGTCGGCGCGCACCTCGAGGAACACCTCATGAGCGCCGCGCTCCGCCGCCTCGGCGAGCAGCGCGCGCAGCAGCGCCCTGCCCCGACCGGACCCGCGGTGCGCGGCATCGAGGGCGATGGTCTGGATGTCGCTGTCGGCGGATCCGCGCAGCGCCCGCACGCCCCCGTAGCCGACGACGACCTCGCCGCCCGCGCTCTGCGCGCCGGAATCGGCCACCGGCTCCACGTCGACGAGGTAGCGTCCGTGCGGGCTCGACAGCTCGGCCGCCATCAGCTCCGCGCTCCACGCGTCGGTCGGGAAGGAGCGCCGTTCGATGAGCATGATCGCGTCGAGGTCGGCGGCGGTCGCCGCGCGGATCACAGCCCGACCCTCTTGGGCGCCGCCGGGACGCGTGCGTCCGGAGGGCGCAGGTAGAGCGGCTCGGATCCGGTGAGGGTGCGTCCTGCCGCGACGGCGCGGCGGGCGATGCGCGCGACAGCGGCGCCCGAGATCGCGGTGACCTCGATGCGGCGCAGCGCGCCGAGCTTGCGGTCGACGTCGGCCTGCGGCACGAGCACCGTGTCGACGACCGCGTGCGGGATGCCGTCGACGTCGATTCCCTCGTACACGGTCACCGCGGTCTCGCGGCGGCGGGCGTCGGTGAGGATCGCGAACGGCTCAGCGGGGGCATCGGCCTCGATGACCTCGAGGGCCGCGGCATGGTGGCTGGGCACGGCGATGACGGGGACCCCGCGGCCGAGGGCGAACGCGCGTGCGGCGGAGATCCCGATCCGCAGCCCCGTGAACGGGCCGGGCCCCATCCCTGCGGCGACGTGCGTGAGCGGATCCGGATCCGCGTCGGCCCCCGCAGACGGCGCGACACCGGCAGCGACACCGGCAGACGGCGCAGCGGCCAGCACCTGCTCCAGCAGGGATCCGATCGCCTCCGCGTGCCCGAGGCGACCAGTCTGCGACACGTCGGCGAGGGTGCGCCCGTCCCGGCCGATCAGGCCGACGGCCGAGCCGAGTGAGGTGTCCACGCCGAGAATCACCCCTCCAGGTTAGCCGCGATGGTCCCAGCCCGGTCCCTGCGCGGGATCCGCCCCTGATTCCGCTCGTCAGCGTGCCGAGGCCCCGGCGCGCTCCCAGCGGTCGCCCCCGCGATCTTGCGCGAGGACCGCGGCGTCGGCGGCGGAGGCGGAGAGCGCGTCGAAGTCGTAGCCCGCGACCGCGGCTCCTGCCCAGCCGACGCTCGCCGACACGCGCACCGAGGCGCGAGGGCCCGAGTCCTCGATCGTGGAGACCTGCTGCAGCAGCACCCGCAGCTCGCGCCGCACGGACTCCTCGGTTCCGGGCAGCAGCGCCCGCACCTGCACGTCGGAGACCCGCTCGACGTCCGCCGCCGCAGGCAGCGCGCCGAGCACGTGCGCGTGGAACGCGTCCACGATGCTGGCGAACGCCGCGGCGCCGGACGCCTCCTGCAGGTCGGCCGGATCGTCCAGCCGGATGTCCAGCAGCGACCACGACGGATCCTGCAGCCGCTGTGCGCGGGCGAGACGGGCCCGCAGGGCCGTGCCGTCTCCCTCGGCGTGGCCGCCCCTGCCGCCACCGCGCAGCAGCGCCTCGCCGCGGGCGAGCAGCACGATCGTGATGGCGGCGCACTGACTGGTCAGCAGGATGCCGACGCCGTTGATGTCGCGGAGCATCCGGAGCTCGTCGCCGGGAGCGGATCCGATGCCCGTCACGCCGGCGACGATGCCGAACGCGGCGACGACGACGAACGCCGATGAAATCAGCGCCAGGGGCAGCACGACGTCCCGCGCGCTGATCCGCAGCCGGAACAGCTCCCACGCCGAGAGCCCTGCGAACACGGCCGCCGTGGAGAACACGATGCGGAACACCGTCGGATACGCGTCGGAGGTGCTGGCCGACGTGAGCAGCGCCGGGCCGATCGCGACGAACGCCACCGCGACCGCGGCCGGCCAGAGCGCACGCTTCCCCGCGTAGTAGCGGATGCCGAGCCACAGCAGCGGTTCGAAGCTCACGATCAGGCCGGAGGACAGCGCGCGCAGCGGGGCGCTGTCGAACTGGTTGGCCGCCACCCACACGTAGGTCGCGAGCATCGCGACGCCGAACCCGACCGACCAGGTGATGGTGGCCCTGCTGGGGCGCGGCATGAGCGCCAGGCCGAACACCAGCGCAGCGGACAGGGTCACGAGCGCGACGAGCGTCACGGACGTGTTCACGGTGATGCCCACGGGGGCGGTGAGCGGGATCATGCGTCGTTCCTCTCGGGGCGCCGCGGCAGGAGAACGCGCATGCGCGTGCCCTCGCCGAGCCTGCTGCTGACGTCGATGGCGCCGTGGTGGGCGGTCACGATGTCCCGGACGGCGACGAGTCCGAGGCCCGTCCCCGGCACGCCGCTGCGCTCTGCCCGTTCGCCGCGGAAGTAGGGCTGGAAGAGCTGCTCCACGTCGGCGGGCGCCATGCCGGATCCGGTGTCCTGCACGACGACCTCCGCCCTGGCATCGTCGGCGACGCCGAGCGAGACCAGGATGGATCCGCCCGCCGCGGTGTACTTGACCGCGTTGCTGAGCAGGTTGTCGATCACCTGCCGCAGGCGGAACGCGTCCCCGTAGATGAGCAGCGTCGACGCGCCCGCCATGTCGACCCGCAGCCGGTTCGCCGTCGCGGTGGGCAGGAACGAGGACACCGACGCCTGGACCAGAGCGTGCAGGTCGACCGGTTCGGACAGCACGCGCGGGCGAGGCCGGGACACGTCCAGCGCCGTCGTCACCAGATCCTGCATGCGTTCCGCGGCGCCCGCGACCACGCTCAGCTGGTCGGCCGCTCGGGCCGGCAGATCGTCGCGCTCGAGCAGCAGATCGACGTGCCCGACGATGGCGGTGAGCGGATTGCGCAGCTCATGCGTGAGGATCGCCGACATCAGCCGGCGCTCCTCGGCGGCCGCGAGCCGGGCGGTCACGTCATCGATCTTCACCAGGACGACGGCGCCCTGGTCGGCGTCGCTCGCGATCGGCTGCGTGCCGACCTCGAGCGCCCGCCACTCGCCGTCCACGCTGTAGAGCCACACCCGCTCCCCGGAGAGGTGCTCGCCGCGCGCGGCCCTGGACAGCACGGTCCCCTCGACCGGGATCGGCTCCCCCTCCCGGTCGTCGTACTCCACGGCGAGCGCAGGCAGCGCGAGACCGTCGGCATCCAGACCGTACAGGCGCCGGTACGCGTCGTTCATCTTCAGGATCACTCCGTCCTCACCGACGGCGGCGAGCGCGGTGTCCAGCGCGTCGATGATCTGGGTGACCCGGCGCTCGTGCGTCTCGGCCCGCCGCGCCACGCGGTCGATCTGCTCGGATCGGCGCCGCAGCAGGCGGCGGGAGGCGCGCGAGCGACGCACCCCGATCCGGATCGTGGTGCCGAGGAAACCGAGTCCGAACGCCGTGATGAGCACGCGCAGCACCACGTCCGAGATCAGGCCGGTCTGGTTCGCGACGGTGAACAGGAACACCGTGATGAGAGCGATGCCGCCGAACACCGCGATCATCGAGTAGTAGGTGGCGATCCAGGTGATGGGGATCACCCAGAGGAACCCGAGGCGGATGTCGGGGGCCTGCGTCGTGAGGCCGATCGCGCAGATGTCGATCATCGGCACCGCGAGTATCCCCGCCGGCGGGATGCGGTCCCACGGCAGCACCAGCACCACAGCCGTGGTCAGCACCGACAGCGCGAGTCCGGCGGTGAAGAGCGGGGTCGCGAAGATGGTCGGCTTGAGCGCTGCCACGAGCACCGCGACCGCGACCGTGGTGCTGACGAAGATGAGCTGCCAACGCCAGATCGACGCCCTGCGGGACATGCCGATCCCCTCTCCTGCGTGGCGTGGAGCCGGTTGCGGGACGCATCGCCCGGACCCGGCCGCGCCGGGTGGCTCAACGCTTCCGCAAGGTTATCCAAAGAAGCGCCGAAGGCCCTTCAACGGATATATCGCGCCGCCTAGCATCGCAGCAACGAAGGTCCCCCACTGACCGGATCCCCCTTCCGCGGCGGATCCGCACGACGCCATCGACGGGCAGAAAGCGAGCGTGCTGCGATGACCGGCCCCTCTGCATCCCCGTCCGGCGGGCACCCGTCCGTCTGGCGCGTGCTGGTGGGTCTGCTCGTCGCCCTCACCGTCGCGACCGGCATCATCGTGGTCCCGTGGCTCCTCCTCCGCGACGAGGCGGCGCCCGGCGCCACCGCGGGCCCCCGGTGGTTCGGCGGCTACTACGACGTCTCGGCGGCGCACCCGGCCGAGGCCGCCCTGGCCGGCGCGGGCTCCGACCCCCTCGTGCTCGCGTTCGTCACCGCCGGGCCCGGCGGGGCGTGCAGCCCGACCTGGGGCGGGGTCTACTCGCTCGCCGAGGCGAGCCGCGTGCTGGACCTGGACCACCGGATCGCCCGGAAGCGCGAAGCGGGCAGCGCCGTGACGGTGTCGTTCGGCGGCGCCAGGGGCACCGAACTCGCGAGCGCCTGCGGAACGGTCGGCGACCTGATCGGCGCCTACGCAAGGGTGCTCGAGCGCTACACGATCACGGCGGTCGACCTCGATCTGGAGAACGCGGCGCTCGGCGACGTCGTCGCAGGGGACCGCCGAGCGGCTGCCATCGCAGGCCTGCAGGGGCGAGCGCGCGCGAAGGGCTCGGATCTCTCGGTCTGGCTCACGCTCCCCTCGGACCAGGATGGTCTCGGCACCGACGGGCTGCGCGCGATCCGCCAGCTGCTGCAGGCGGGCGTGCGGCTCTCCGGGATCAACGCGATGACGATGGACTACGGCGCACCGCTCGCAGACCGGTCGATGGCCGGCGCCGCGATCACGGCTCTCACCGCCGTGCACGATCAGCTCGGCCGGCTCTACGACGATCTGCACCTCGCCCTTCCTGCAGGCGGCGCGTGGACGATCATGGGCGCGACCCCGATGATCGGGCAGAACGACGTGCCCGACGAGGTGTTCGCCCTCGACGACGCGGCGACGCTGAACGCCTTCGCTCAGAAGCAGCGCCTCGCCCGCATCTCGATGTGGTCGCTCAACCGCGACCGCGCCTGCGGGGCCGACGCCCCCGATACGCGCACCGCCTCTGATTCCTGCAGCGGCATCGCGCAGAGCGAGGCCGCCTTCGCCGCCGTGCTGGGGCGCGGGTTCGCCGCCGCCCCCGCGCTCACCGGGAGTCCCGCACCGACCGCGCCCGCGACGGGCGAGGCGACGGCGCCGTTCACGGGCTCGCCGGCGCCGCCGCCGCCGGCATCGACCCCCGCTCCGACCAGGGACCCGTAACCGGGACGGAGCGGGTGGCGCCTCGGGACAAGGCGCCACCCCGCTCCCGGGACCCTGCCCGGGAGCGGGACCGGACACCGATGGGGGAGTCGGTGCCGGTATGCGGAGGCCGGGTGCCGATCGGGATCGGCACCCGGGACTCCCGCGGGATGCACGGGGCCGGCCCGTGCACACACAGGGCGATGAAACGGATCGCCGACGGGGCGCCGAGCGGGGGCTCGGCGCCCTGCCCGTCCGCCCTGGCGGGGCCGGTCGGCTCTGCGCGAGCGCGCCGTCAGCTCTGGGCGGGTGCGCCGTCCGTGTGCGCGGTGAGGCGGTAGCCCACGCCGCGCACGGTCTCGATGTACCGCGGCTCGGCGGTGCTGTCGCCGATCTTGCGGCGCAGGTTCGCCATGTGCGCCTCGATCGCCCGCTTGTCGGGTTCGCCCACGTACGACGCGGATCCGAAGGCCTCCCCGCGCAGCACGAGCGCCAGATCCTCCTTGCTGCGCACACGGCGCTTGGACTCGAGCAGGGTGGCGAGCAGGTCGAACTCGGTGGGGGTCAGCTCGACCTCCCGTTGCGCCACGAGCACGGTGTGCGTGACCGGGTCCAGGCTGATGTCGCGATGCGCATGCCATCCCGCGGTGCCGATCGTCGGGATCGCGGCCGTCGCGGAGGGATTGCGTGCGGGCATCGGCTGTCCTTCGGCAGAGGCGTTGGACTCCGGTGCGGAGCTCGCCGCGCGCAGCGGCTCCCCGGCGCCCCCGCCGGCCGGCCCCGTGCCGACGGGGCGGGTGTTGCGGGGGCGGCGCAACAGCGCCTCGATGCGCGCGCGGAGCTCGCGCGGACGGAACGGCTTGACGAGGTACTCGTCGGCGCCGGAGGTGAGGCCCAGCACGACGTCGGACTCCTCACCGAGCGCCGACAGCATGATGATGAACGTCGCGCTGACCGCGCGGATCCGCCGGGCGGCCTCGAAGCCGTCGATCCCGGGCAGGTTGATGTCGAGGGTCGTGATGATCGGCTCGTGCGCGGCGACCGCGGCCACGCCCTCGAGGCCCGTTCCCGCGAGCACCGTGCGGAAGCCGGCGGCACGGAACACCTCGTCCAGCAGCGAGCGGACATCCGGATCGTCCTCGATGATGACCGCGGTCCTCGTGTCGTCTTCGCTCATACTCTTCCCTGCGCTTCGGTCGTCTGCATCATACCGATATGCCTGCAACGCGATACCACGTGGGACCTCGGCCGTGCCGGCGGCGGTCAGCGGACTCGGCCGGCGGCGGTCGCGCGGGCGTTTCAGCGGGCGGTTGCGCGGGCGATCGTGACGACGCGCGGAGCATCGGCGTCGAGGTGCTCGGGCGCGGTGTCGTCGGCGTCCGCGCCGACCGGACGTTCGAGCTCGATGTCCCACCAGACGTCGGCGAGCTCCTCGGCCATCCCGCGCCCCCACTCGACCACGACGACGGATCCCGGCACGTCGACGTCGAGGTCGTCCAGCTCCGCAGCGGATCCGAGCCGGTACGCGTCCATGTGCACGAGCGGCGCTCCCCCGACCAGCGACGGGTGGGTGCGGGCGATCACGAACGTCGGGCTCTGCACGGGTCCGCGCACGCCGAGTCCTTCCGCGAGCCCGCGCGTGAACGTGGTCTTCCCCGCGCCGAGCGGTCCGGTGAGGATCAGGACGTCGCCGGCGACGAGGTCGGATCCGATCCGGCGGCCGAGCTCCTCCATCGCCTCGGAGGTGCGGATCTCGTGCCGGCCGGCCAGGTCGTCGAGCGCGGTCACGACACGCTCCGGCGGGGCACGCGCGGGCCGATCCTCGTCACGATCTCGTAGTTGATGGTGCCGGCGGCCTCGCCCCAGTCCGCCGCCGAGGGCAGCCCGAGCGTGGGATCGCCGAACAGCACGACCTCATCGCCCACGGCGACCTCCTCGTCGCCGACGTCGACGAGGAACTGGTCCATCGCGATGCGTCCGGCGACCGTGAAACGGCGTCCGCCGATCTGCACCGGACCGCGGCTCGACGCGCTGCGCGGCACCCCGTCCGCGTAGCCGAGCGGGATGAGGGCGAGCGTGGTCTCGGCCTCCGTGCGGTGCGTGTAGCCGTAGGAGACGCCTGTGCCGGCGGGCACCCTGCGCACCGCAGCGACGGCGCCGCGCAGGGTCATCGCCGGGCGCAGCCCGAGATCGGCCGAGCTGCGGTCCTCGAACGGGCTGAGCCCGTACAGCCCGATGCCGATGCGCACCGCGTCGAGCCGGGTCTGCGGCAGGTCGATGGCCGCGGCGGTCGCGGCGATGTGGCGCACCTCCGGGGCGATGCCGAGCGCGGCCGCCTCGGCGCACGCCGTCTCGAAGGCGGAGAGCGCGGCCAGGTCGTCCTCGGGCGACGTGTTGGACACGTGGCTGAACAGGCCGACGATGTGCAGGCGCCCGATCCGTTCCAGGCGCGCCGCCTCCGCCAGCAGCCGGGAACGGTCGTCCGGGGCGATGCCGTTGCGGCTCAGTCCCGTCTCGAACTTGAGGTGTACCCGGACCGGATCCGACCCGCGGCTCGCCTCGGCCGCAGCGAGAAGCTGATCGAAGCTCGAGATGCCCAGATCGATGCCCGCTTCGGCCGCGTCGTCGAACCGCCGGCCGGGGGCGTGCAGCCAGGCCAGTATTCGCGCGTTGACGCCCTCGCGGCGCAGCGCGAGACCCTCCTCGACCGTGGCGACGCCGAGGCTGGTCGCCCCGCCCGCGAGCGCGGCGACAGCGGCCGCGGCGGCGCCGTGCCCGTAGGCGTTCGCCTTCACGACGCCGATCACGTCGACGCCGGTGAGCCGGCGCAGGTGCCGGGTGTTGTCGCTGATCGCGTCGAGGTCGATCGTCGCCTCGCGGAACGGCGCGGTCATGCCCGCCCCTCCCCTGCGACGCGGTCCGCGGCCGGCGGATCCGGTCGAAGCCCCCCTGCAGCATCCGCGCCCCCGCTGAGGTGCGCACCTGCGAGGGGGTCCCGACGCTCAGAGGGGGCGTCGACGGATCCGGGTCCCGCAAGCCCCGCCTCGGACCCGCGGGACTCCGCCACCACGTACGCGGAGGCGAGCCCCGCATCGTGCGTGAGCGAGAGGTGCAGTGTGGTGATGCCGCGCTCGGCCACGGCGGCAGCGGTGCTGCCGCTCAGCACGAAGTACGGCCGGCCCGAGGGCTCGGACGCGATCTCGATCTCGGTCCAGTGCACCCCGTCGGATCCGCCCAGCGCCTTGATCAGCGCTTCCTTCGCCGCGTATCGCGCAGCGAGCGACGGCAGCCGCAGCGCCTGCTCCGACGGCGCGAACAGCCGCTGCATGAGCCGCGGTGTGCGGGCGACGGTCCGCTCGAATCGCGGGATGTCCACGAGGTCGATGCCGGTGCCGATGATCACCGATTCAGCCTACCGGGCGGGATCCGCAGGGCCCGGATCCACCGGCGGTCCACCTCGGCTCGTGTGGACCGGTCCGCCCGTCACGCCCCGATGCAGCCACCGGCAGGATCCGCGAACTCACCGGATCCTGCCGAATGCACCGCCTCTTCACGCCAACAACCCGTGCACTCGACACGTACCCGCGCACTCGGCGCGGACGCACCTCGACGAGACGAAACCCCAGAAGCCCGGCGTCACTCCACCGTGACGGACTTGGCCAGGTTGCGGGGCTGGTCGACGTCGAGGCCCTTCGCGGTGGCGAGCGCCATCGCGAAGATCTGCAACGGGACGACCGCGAGGATCGGCTCGAACAGGGCACCGGCGAGCGGGATCCGGATGACCTCGTCGGCGAACGGCAGCACGGCCGCGTCGCCCTCCTCCGCGATCACGATCACGCGGGCGCCTCGCGCACGGATCTCCTGGATGTTGGAGACGACCTTGGCGTGCAGCAGGGCGGAGTGCCGCGGCGACGGCACGAGCACGAACACCGGCTGGCCGGGCTCGATCAGGGCGATCGGACCGTGCTTGAGCTCGCCGGCGGCGAAGCCCTCGGCGTGGATGTAGGAGATCTCCTTGAGCTTGAGCGCGCCCTCGAGCGCGATCGGGTAGCCCACGTGGCGTCCGAGGAACAGCACGGAGCGGGTGTCGGCCATCCAGCCCGCGAGCTGCGTGACGTGCGCCTGCTCCTCGGCGAGCACCTCGGCGATCTTCGCGGGCAGCGCGTCGAGGTCGGCCACGGCGGACGCGCCGTCGGCGGCCGAGAGCGTCCCGCGCACCCGGCCCGCGTGCAGGCCGAGCAGCAGCAGCGCGGTGATCTGCGCGACGAACGCCTTGGTCGACGCGACCGCGACCTCGGGGCCGGCGTGCGTGTAGACGACGGCATCCGACTCGCGCGGGATGGTCGCGCCCTGCGTGTTGCAGATCGACAGGGTGCGCGCGCCGCGCTCGCGGGCGTACTTGACCGCCATGAGCGTGTCCATGGTCTCGCCGGACTGGCTGATCGACACGACCAGCGTGTTCTCGCCGATCACCGGGTCGCGGTAGCGGAACTCGTGCGCGAGCTCGACGTCGACCGGCACGCGCGCCCACTGCTCGAGCGCGTACTTGCCGACCATACCCGCGTACGACGCGGTGCCGCAGGCGGTGATGATGATGCGGTCCACGCCGCGGAACAGGTCGTCGGATCCGTCCAGCTCCGGGATGACGACGGCGCCGTCTCGCACGCGGCCGCGGATCGTGTTCGCGACGGCCTCGGGTTCCTCGGCGACCTCCTTGGCCATGAAGCTCGGCCAGCCGCCCTTCTCAGCCGAGGTGGCGTCCCACGAGACCTCGAAGGGCTCCGGCGTGACGGGCACGCCGGCGAAGTCGGTGACGGTGACCTCGGAAGGCGTGATGGCGACGATCTCGTCCTGGCCGATCGCGAGCGCGCGACGGGTGTGCTCGACGAAGGCGGCGACGTCGGAGCCGAGGAAGTTCTCCCCGTCGCCGAGGCCGATCACGAGCGGCGAGTTGCGGCGCGCGGCGACGACGAGACCCGGCTCGTCCTGGTGCACCGCGAGCAGCGTGAAGGCGCCCTCGAGGCGGTTCACGACGGCGCGGAACGCCTCCTGGAGGTCGCCCGTGCGGCGGTACTCGCGGCCGATGAGGGCTGCGGCGACCTCGGTGTCGGTCTCGCTGCGGAACGTCACGCCCTCGGCCTCGAGCTCGGCGCGGAGCGGGGCGAAGTTCTCGATGATGCCGTTGTGGATGAGCGCCAGCTTGTCATCGTCCGCGAGATGCGGGTGCGCATTCGCATCGGTCGGGCCTCCGTGCGTGGCCCAGCGGGTGTGCCCGATCCCGGTACTGCCGTCGGCGAGCGCGGCATCGGCGAGTGAGTCGCGCAGCATCTGCAGCTTGCCGGCCTTCTTGCGCATGCCGAGGGATCCGGCCTCATCGATGACGGCGATGCCTGCCGAGTCGTACCCGCGGTACTCGAGGCGGGCGAGGCCCGCGAGCAGGATGTCCTGGCTGGGCCGCGGCCCCACGTATCCGACGATTCCGCACATGGATTCCAGGGTAAGGCCGCTATTTTGCGCGGGTTCCGTACGAATCTCGATGCGCGGTGCGGCACCACGACCCGCTCAACGCGCACACGTGCGGCGATCAGGCGCGTGCGCGATCAGCCGAGCGCCGATCGGCGCAGGACGCGAGGCGAGGGCAGTCCGGAAAGGGCGAACGCTCTGCGCATCCCTGCCGCGTCCGAGAATCCCGCATGCTCGGCGATCTCGGAGATCCCCAGCGGCGCGTAGTCGGCGTCCCTCATGAGCTCCCTTGCGAGCTCGACTCGGGTCCGGCGCAGTTCCTCCGCAGGAGTGCTGTTCTCGGCGGCGAACATCCTCTGCAGCTGCCGCACGGACAGGTGCATGTCCCGGGCGAGGGCGGCGACGCCGAAGTCGCGCTCCGCGCGGCGAACCAGCATGAGCGACCGCGCTCGGTCGATATCAGAGCCCTTGCGCCCTTCAACGGGGCGCGGGGCCGCCTCGACCAGAACGCTGAACACCATCTCGACGATCAGTCGCTCCACAAGGTAGTCCGTGTAGACGGTCGGTTCGGAGTGCTGAGTGAGCAGCGACGTCAGGAACGCCTGCAGCCCCCTGCCGATGATGCTCGCAGGGATCACCTCGCCCGGCGCACGCATACCCGACTCGATCTCATCGAGCGCGTCCCAGGGAGCCCAGGCGCACATCACCGTACCGGCGGCGATCGCCTCGATCTTCACGGTGCGATTCGGATGCAGGAAGCAGAGCGTCCCGGGAGCCACCTCGATGGGAACGCCATCGCCGCCGGTGACCTGGAGCGGCACCGCCGCGATGAGCAGCATGGCGACCTCATCACCATCCGCCGCCTGGGCGGACCAGCGCCACTCCGCTCTCGTGGAGAGCGCATGCTGTGTCGCCAGCACTCCGCGATAGCGCCGCGCGACGAGCGGATTCTCGCGTTCCGTCCCGAGAAGTCGCATCACCGCCGCGACGTCCTTGACGATCCCCATATGTGACCTCCCCAAAGGTCCGCAGGTGCAGCTCCCCAGCCACATGAACCCGCGTGTCGAACACTCTACGCGATGAAACGCGTCACCAAAAACATCGTTTCGGCGACATCCACTCCTGGATGCGAGCTGTCGAGCACCTGCTCGGACACGTTCTCAGCCCGCGGGCGGGCGTTCGCCGTGCAGACTCTCATAGATGTCGTCCACGAAGTCGCCGATCGCGGTCACCCCGACGACCGGCCCACCCGCCAGCATCCCGTCGGCGCCGAGCAGCACCGCCGTCGGGGTGAACCACTGGTCAGCGATCGAGGGCCCCACGTACCGGTGCACATCGTGCAAGGTCTGCGGCTCTTCGATCGAGGTGAGCCTGCTGGCCTCGGGCGCACTCTGGAGAAGAAAGCGCACGGAGACCTCCGGCAGCAGCGCCCGATATGCGTCGATGCTCTCGATCACCGGTGTGCAGGTGCCGCAGGTCTCCGAAACCGCCAGCATGAGGATGGGCGCCTGTCTCGAGAGGTCACGCAGCGTCACCGTCGTGCCGTCTGCGAGTTGAACGGGCACCGCGGGGGTGCGCGCACGCAAGTAGTCCTCGAGCTCGTCGGTTCCGGCGGACATCGCCTCTTCGGCGCGCACCTGCTCCCCCCGATCGCTCTCCGCGGGTCTCGACTCCTGAACCAGGATGAACGTCACGGCGACCGCCGCAAGAGCAAGGATCCACGGCCAGAATGCTGCGGCAAGGGCGAGGACTCCCCCGAACAGCGGAAGCGTCCCGATGGTCGCGACCGAGACGACCGCCAGCAGCGTCAGCCAGCCGTTGCGAAGCAAGGTCCGGCCGGTGATCCGGCGGCGCTCGCCGAAGCATGCGCACGAGGCGTCGGGGGTCTGCCGCCTTGCCCGCCACACCAGCACCAGGTAGGCGGCGAACAGCAGCACTGCGATCGCTGCGGAAACGATCCCGAGCCAGCCGCCGAACAACAGCAGTGCTGCAGCGAGCACCAGTTCGGCGATCGGATGCAGCCGGATAAGCCAGGCCTGGCGCAGCACGGCAGGAATGCCCAGTTCCGTCCAGCCGGCGGCATCATCGGGAGCGCGGAGCTTCGCGATCCCGCTGACGGCGAGCACGCCGACCAGAATGAGCGTCGACGACAGCGCCATCGCCGGCAGCATGAACATGTACAGAGCAGTCCCCATCCCGCAAGTATTCCAGGCGGCAGAGCCTGCGGGGGCCTTCCTGTGCCACGTTCACCGAACGAGCGCCGCAAAGCGAAGAGCGGCAGCCGCGCGCTAGAGCTTGCGGAGCAGCACGGACTCCACGGCGTGCGACGCGCCCTTGTTCAGCACGAGGGTCGCACGGTGCTTCGTCGGCATCACGTTCTCGATGAGGTTCGGCAGGTTGATCTCGTTCCAGTACCCCATGGCCGTGGTGACCGCCTCGTCGTCGGTGAGGTGCGCGAAGACGTTGAAGTAGGACGACGGGTTGGTGAACGCGCCCTGCCTCAGGGCGAGGAAGCGGTCCACATACCACTGCGCGATGTGGTCGAGCTCGGCGTCGACGAAGATCGAGAAGTCGAAGAGGTCGCTCACGGCGACGTCGTTCGGGGCGGGCGGCGGCTGCAGCACGTTGAGGCCCTCGACGATCACGACGTCCGGGCGGCGCACCACGACGTGCGCGTCGGGAACGATGTCGTAGCGGATGTGCGAGTAGAACGGGGCGCGCACCTCGTCCGCGCCGCTCTTCACCTTGGTGAGGAAATCGATCAGCGCACGGCGGTCATACGACTCCGGGAAGCCCTTCCGGTCCATGATCCCGCGCCGCTCGAGCTCGGCGTTGGGATAGAGGAAACCGTCCGTGGTGACCAGCTCGACGCGCGGGGTGCCCGGCCAGCGGCTCATGAGCTCCCGCAGGAGGCGGGCGATGGTCGACTTGCCCACGGCCACCGAGCCGGCCACGCCGACGATGAACGGCGTGGTGTCATCGGCTTCGCCGAGGAACTGGTTCGTGGCCTCGCCGAGGCGCTTGGTCGACGTCGCGTACAGGCTCAGCAGCCGGCTCAGCGGCAGATAGACCTCTTTGACCTCTGTGGGGTCCAGCCGGTCGCCGATGCCGCGGATCTCGACGACCTCGGTCTCGCTGAGCGGCTGATCGAGGTCGGCGGCGAGGCGCGCCCAGTCCGCACGATCGATGCGGCGGTACGGCGACAGCGGCGCGAGAGTGTCGGAGCTCACGCGCTCCATCGTATCGGCGCTGCTTCCCGTCACGTTCGCCGAGTATTCTTCCCCCGTGCGTCTCGGAGTGCTCGACATCGGATCCAACACCGTCCACCTGCTCGCGGCCGACGTGCATCCCGGTGGCCGACCGCTCGCCGCGACGAGCGATCGCACGGTGCTGCGGCTCATGCGATTCCTCACGCCGTCCGGCGCGATCGGCGAGGAGGGCGTGAAGGCCCTCGAAGCTGCGGTGCGGCAGGCGCGCACCGTGGCGACGCAGCAGCGCGTCGATGCACTGCTCGCCACGGCGACCAGTGCCGTGCGCGAGGCGGCGAACGGCGCCGAGGTCATCGCCCGCATCGAGGCCGCGCTCGGGCAGCCGCTGCAGGTGCTCGACGGCGAGACCGAGGCACGACTGACGTTCCTCGCCGTGCGACGCTGGTTCGGCTGGGCTGCGGGACAGATCCTGCTGTTCGACATCGGCGGCGGATCTTTCGAGATGGCCGCCGGGTCCGAGGAGCTCCCGGACATCGCCGCGTCGGTGCCGCTCGGCGCGGGGCGTTCGACTCTGATGTTCCTGCCCGAAGACCCGCCGGGCGAGGATGCTGTGGCGCGCCTGCGCGAGCATGCCGGTGACGTGTTCGCTCCCGTCGCGGCACGGTTCTCGGCGCTGCCGCGCCCGGACCACGTGGTCGGCTCGTCGAAGGCGATCCGTTCGCTGGCCCGTTTGGTCGGCTATCCCGCACCCGGTTGGTCGGGTTCCGAGCGAATGCTGTTGCCGCGCGCGGCGCTCGGTTCCTGGATCCCGCGCCTCGCGCGCCTGCCCGCCTCCGCACGACAGGAGCTGCCCGGCATCACGCCGGATCGCACATTCCAGATCGTGGCGGCCGCCGTCGTGCTGCACACCGCAATGACAGCGATGGATGTTGACGAACTGGAGGTCTCGCCGTGGGCCCTTCGCGAGGGCGTGCTGCTGCGCTACATCGAGGACCGCACGCGCGACGGCCGCGTCTGAGACCCCGCCCGCCCCGTCGACCGGATCCCTTACCCTGGTGTCATGGACGACGCGAGGGATCTGGGGACACCGCGCGGCACATCGCCGAGGCCGCTCACACGACGAGAGCTGCGGCAGCAGCGCGAGGCCGCCGCCATCGCCGAGGCCTCCGGCGCGCACATCGACCAGGCGGCACCCGTCGGCGGGCTGCCCTCGGCGCCGGGCGCTGCGGAGCGGCCCGTCGCACCGGACCAGCCGTCCCCCGCGTCGCAGCCCGACTCGGGTCCCGGATCCCCGCCGGTGCCGCCGGAGGATCCCGCACGCCCACCGGGTGGTGTCTCGTTCGGATCCCTCGCCGGGATGTTCGCCGCTCCCGCGGCGGAGGCCTCGCCGCGGCCCACCGTGCTGGCCGTCTGCACGGGCAACATCTGCCGCTCACCGCTCGCGGAGTCGCTGCTGCGCACCCGGCTCGCGGCGCTCGACCTCCGCGTGCACAGCGCCGGAACCCACGGCCTGGTCGGGCACGCGATGACGGATCCGGCACAGAGAATCGCCCACGACCTCGGCGTCGACGCCGCCGTCGCCGCCGCGCACCGCGCCCGGCTGCTCACGGAGCCGCTGCTCGATGACGCCGACCTCGTGCTCACGATGACGGCGGAACAGCGCGACTACGCGGTGCAGCTGCTGCCGCGTCGGCTGCACCGGGTCTTCCCCGTGCGGGAGTTCGCCCGACTCGCCCAGGGGGTCACGGACACCCAGGTGCGCGCGATCGCCGACGGCGCAGGATCGGATCCGCGTCAGCGGCTGGTGGCCGTGGTCGAGTCGATCGCCGGCCGCCGGGGCGGCTCCGCGCCCAAGGGCGAGGACGTCGTCGACCCCTACCGCCGCCCGTTCGAGGTGTACCAGGAATCGGCGGCGCAGCTGACGCCCGCCCTCGTCGAGGTGGAGCGCGTCATCCGGGCCGTCCTCGCCTAGACCGCCGCACCTGCGCGGGCGGGTCCGGGCAGCACCGGCACGGGGCGCGCGCCGTCCGGGCCGCGCGACACGGAGCGCCACAGTTCGACGTGATGCAGGCGGACCCGTCATACTGATCTGCAGGGGGCGGTACTTTGTCAGCACCTCACGTCCGAAAGGGCACATCCCCTCCGTGTCATCCCCTACGCGCCTGCTCGAGTCCCACCTGGGCCTCACGTCGCACCGTGCCGGATTGATCAGCGCCCGCGCCTTCCGCTCGATCTTCGTCACCGTGCATCGTCCGCAGCGCACGCACTGGACGTGGAAGGCCGAGCCCGCCGATCCGCACGCAGTCGTGCTGTTTCCCAGCGGCGAGGGGCCGGACGGATCCGCGTTGCCGATCGGGCGTTTCATGCCGCCTCATGCCGCCGAAACCATCGAGTGGAGCGGGTCGAACGACGTCGTCGCGGTGTGGGTGCCCGTCGACACCCTGCGGGACTTCATCCACGACGCCCCGCTGCGCCCGCTCGTGCTCCTTCCGACGCCGATGGTCCTCGCCTTCCGCGCCTTCACACTGGCCATCGCGCGCAACACCGAGGACACCACGTCGATCTCGCGCTACGCGATCGAGCGGCTGCTCGCGGAGATGGTGTTCGGCGCTCTGCTCGAGCTCTACTCCTCCGACCTGCCCGAGCGCGGACAGGCGCCGCTCGTGGACAGAGCGCGCTCGGCGATGCTGCTGCACCGCGAGGATCCGCAGTTCACGATCGCCGACCTCGCGACGGAGCTGCACGTGTCGCTGCGGCACCTGCAGCGGGGCTTCGCCAAGATCGGGACCACGCCGGGAGACGCCCTGCGCAAGGTTCGCGTGGAGTTCGCGGAGTCGCTGCTGCGGAACCCCGACTACGCCGTGCTCACGATAGAGGAGATCGCCGCGCACTCCGGATTCTCCAGCGCGCTGCAGCTGCGCCGCGCGCTCCGTGCGGACGGCCTGCCCTCACCGACCAGGATCCGCCCGTCCCGCTGAGCGTGCCGCGGTCCCCGCGCGCGCGGAGCGAGCCGCCGGGCACGGAGATCCGAGCGTCGAACGGAACCGGTCCGTCACGCCTTCGGGCTCAGCATCCCGGCCTCGACCAGCTGATCGAGAGCCGCGACGACCAGCGACCGCGGATCCCCGTCCGCCGGCCGCCCGAACTCGGCGATGACGTCATCGACGACCTCGTCGAGACCTCGTCCGGCGCGCAGCGAGTCCCAGATGGTCGGGGCGATCCCGTCGAGCACATGCACCCAGCGCTGGGCGAGCACGATCACGCGGTCTCCGCACCGGATGGCATCGGTCACGGCCGACAGATCGAACTCGGGGTTCTCTCCGTCGACGGCGGCGGGCTCCCACTCCTCGTGCACCCGGGTGTGATCGAGGAGCTCCGGCACGATCGGCGGCACCGTGGAGGCATCGGGATAGGTCAGCCGCACGACGCCGCCGATGCGGTCGCACATCTCCGCGAGGGTCTGCAGCGGGCGCGGCAGCTCCGCGAGATAGCTCATCTGCGGTGCGAGCTCTGCGATCGCCTCGGGAAAGGCGACCTGCTCGATGCTCGGCGCCGGATGCTCCGCGTCGCGGGTGATGAGCACCAGCGCGGTCAGCGTCAGGGGCGCGTCCGGCACGGGCTTCAGTCCCGCGGCATCCGGGGAGACCTGCTCCTTGGGACGCCCGTCGCGCACGACCGACAGCGGCTTGCGGTACGGCACGACGGCGAGGTCGGTGCTGAGCGCGATCGTCTCGTCGGACACGTAACCGCGCTCCGCCCCGAGTGCGCGACTGAGGGTGGTCTTGCCCCGCCCGGAGGGACCGACGAAGGCCACGACCCGGCCGTCCGGATCCGCGACCCCGCAGGCGTGGAACATGAGCATCTCGCCGCTGCCGCGCCCCAGCGCGGCGAGGGTCACCCGCACGGTGAGCGTCTCGGAGAGGGCCTCCGGCTCGAGCGCGGCGGTCACGGAAATCGTGTCGTCGGGCTCGATGGCCTCGTCGAACCGCAGCCGTGCTCCCTGCCACGAGGCACGGATCGCGTCGACCGTGGCGTCATCGAGGTCGTCGTCGAATGTCAGCCGGATGCGGGCGCCGAGAGCGCTGACGTCGAGCGGGGTGCGCCCCCCGCCCCCCTGCGCACCCGCAAGGGGCACGGTCACGCCGCCTCCGATGCCCCTCGACGACGGGGCTTGTCGCCGTTCACGGTTCCCGACGGCAACTCCTGGTCATCGTTGCGGTAGTACTCGCCGTGGTACTGGTAGCCGTAGTACGCCGCGCCGCTGCCGCGGCGCGGCACCCGGTTCAGCACGAGTCCGAGCGCACGGGCGCCGGCGCGATCGAGGTTTCCGATGGCTTTGCCGAGCACCTCGAACGTGGTCTTGCCGACCGTGCCGACGATGACCGCGCCATCGGCGCTGTGTGCGAGCACGGCGGCATCGGTGACAGGGATGAGCGGCGGGGCGTCGACGATGACGATGGCCTCGCGGGCGATCGATTTCAGCAGCTCGCGCATCCGGGCCGACCCGAGCACCTCGCTCGGGTTCGGCGGCACCTTGCCCGCCGCGACGACGAGCAGCTGACCGTTGCCGAAGCGCTGTGCGACCTCGGCGATCGTGGCGCGCCCTGCGAGCACATCGGAGATGCCGGCGCCCTTGGGCAGGCCGAACACGGTGTCGATCATCGGACGGCGGAGGTCGCCGTCGATCAGCACGACGGGCTGGCCGCTGGAGGCGAGGGTGACCGCGAGGTTCGAGGCGATCGTCGACTTGCCGTCACCGGGCAGCGGGCTGGTCACGACGATGATGCGCGGCGGGTTGTCGACGTCCATGTACTGCAGGTTGGTGCGCAGCTCGCGCATGGCCTCGCCGATGCCGAACAGGTGCGCGTTGTCGCTCGTGCTGCTCGTGCCGCCGTCGAAGGGCAGCAGCCGGTTGTCGGCCGTGAAGGTCTTCTCCTCGGGGATCGTGCCGACCACAGGCCTTCCGGTCTCGCGCTCGACCTGCTCCACCGAACGGATCCGGCGATCGAGGGTGTAGCGCAGCAGACCGTACCCGACGGCGACGGCGAGACCGATCAGCGCACCGAGGGCGAGGGCGAGCCTCGTGTTCGGCGACGACGGGGAATCCGGCAGGCGCGCGGAGTCGATGGGGCTGAGGAAGACGGCGCCCTTCTGCGCGGGATCGGTCGTCTCGAGCCGGTTGACCTCCGCGCCCATCGAGCGCACCCAGGCTTCGGCGATGTCGCGCGCCTTCTCGGGAGTGGCGGCGTTCGCGCTGACCATGAGCGTGGTCGTGTCGACGGTGTTGGTGACGGTGACCTGCTTGACGAGCTGGTCGGGGCTGACGTCGAGGCTCAGATCCTTGATCACCCCGTCCGCGACGGCGCGCGACTGCCCGAGTGCGACGTAGGTCTTCACGCGACCGGAGGTCAGCGAGTTGCCGAGCATCGCGGAGCTGAGGCTGTTGTCGCCCGCGTCGGCGGCGGTGTTCGCCTGCACGATCGCGGACGCGTCGGCCGTGTAGACCTTCGGCTGCAACAGGGTCCATCCGAAGGCGACGGCGACACCGAGGAGCGTGATGAGGACCATCCCGAGCCAGTGGGCGCGGAACACCCGAAGATACTCACGCAGATCCATGCAGACTGTCCCCCTCGCTCCGCTCACCCTTGCGAGGGCGAATAGTCAACGGCCTTCCGATGCTACCGGAAGCACGGTCCGCGACGCGACACGGCGGTACCGCGCCGGTATCGGGTGACTGCGACGGACGACCGTGCCCTGAGCCGCTGGACCTCGCCCACGCGAAACCGCCCCGGTTCCCTGATGGTGCCAGGAACCGGGGCGGGTGCGGCGCGTCGCGCGGAGTGATCAGCCCAGCGGGGTGAGCACCGGGTTGCTCGGCGTGAGGTCGGTCCAGTTGACCGTTCCGGTGCCGAGGACGATGGTGCCGAGGCTGGACGGGCTGGTGATGTCGAAGCAGAGCTGGTAGCTGCACTCGATCTGCGGGATCGGGAGGAGCGGGATGAAGATCGCCGTGAAGTTGAAGCACACCTTGGTGGGCACCTTCGGCGTGTACGGCGGGATGAGGTCGTTCGGCATGTTGATCTGGCCGAGCACGGAGAAGGTCGAGTCGAAGGCGCTGATCTGGCCGATCGTCCCCGCACCGGTCGTCCCGCCGATCGTGAACTGGTTGGTCGTCCCGTCGCTGAACGAGATGCTTCCGCCGAGGCCGAGAATGGTGTACGCGGGCTTGAAGAAGCCCGTGTCGCAGGCAGAGCTGTCCAGGTTGAACGCCAGGGTTCCGGTCACCGTGCCGAGGTTCAGCAGGGTGACGGCCTGCGCCGTGAACGCTCCGAGTGCTCCCGTCTGCAGACACCCGCATCCGGGATTCGTGACGCTCGCGGCGGACACGGGCATCGCGGCGGCCGCGGCCACGACGGGAACGGACCATGCGGCGCCCTTGAGCACCGTGCGACGGGCCACCTGCTTGTTGTTTTCGATCTTGGACATACGTCTCCCCCAGTGCGTTTACGTTGGATGACCGGAAGCGTTACGGGTGCTTCACGGCAGTAGTCCGAGCATGTCGACGCATGTCGCTCACGCGAAGATTCTTGTCGTCGTACCGCACAAAATCGTCGCGAATACGACGAAACCGCTGTCGCGACGTGCGCGATCCTTGTCGCCGGCAGACCCTCGGCGTGCTTTCGCCATCGTGAACCGCTCTCCGCCGCCCGCAGACACGACAAAGGCCGCTCCCTGAGGAGCGGCCTTTGCAGAAGAGATCGTCCGGTCGGGCTCAGCCCGCGGAGCAGAGGATGAGGGTCTGCTGCAGCGTGCCCACGCTCTTCGTGCCGGGGCCCGCGGTGTCGCCGGCCGGCAGCGTCAGCGTCGCCGTCGTGTTGGTGAGCACCGAGACGCTCAGCAGCCACTGGATCGTCATCGTGCCGCCGGCGGGGATCGGGCTGGTCAGCGTGATCACGGCGTCGTTGGGGCCGAGCAGCGAGACCTGGGCGAGGCCCTGGCCGCTGAGCGAGATCAGGTTGAGGGACACGAGAGCCGTGCTGTGGATCGTGATCTGGGTGCCGGCCGGGATCGGCGAGCTGCCCGCCGTGACGGTGAAGCCGGCGCCGAGTGCGCCCAGCAGGCCGCAGTTGCCGTCGACGCTGAAGCCGTTGATCGTCGACGCCGCGGCGAACGGCGTGGCAGCGGCGGCCGCGACGACGGGAACCGACCACGCGGCGCCCTTCAGCACCGTACGGCGCTGGACGTTCTTCGTTTCACTCATGTATTTGCTCCTCCGGGGCGTCAGGTGCGGACGTGGGGACGTCCGGCGCGACGGCGTACTCATCAGTGGATGCGGGGGCATCCGGCCGTGCACAGGAGTCATGCTGTCGGCGGTTCCGCCTGTGCCGCCGCACCGAGGTCGCCTCCCGCTCGACACCGGTCGCATTCCGCCCGGAAGCCCGTGACCCGGCATGATGGACGCATGTCCTCCGACGCCGCGGCGCCCGCGCCTCTCTCGCCCCGCCCGCTCTGGCGGCGGATCACGGGCAGCTTCCTGTTCCAGCTGTGCGCCGCGTTCGTCGTGTTCGGGCTCGTCCTGTCGTTCGTCGCGAAGCCCTACTGGGTGCCGTCCGGATCCATGGAGCAGACCCTGCAGGTCGGCGACCGGGTGCTCGTGAACCGCCTCGCCTATGTCGGCGGCGCGGCGCCGCACACCGGCGACGTCGTGGTCTTCGACGCCGACCAGGCCTGGGACGGCGCAACACGCCCTCCGGAGAATCCCTTCAAGGCCGCGTTGCGCTGGGTCGGCGAGGTGACCGGTTTCGGCCCCTCCGGGCCGCACACCCTCATCAAGCGGGTGATCGCCGGTCCGGGGCAGACGGTGAAGTGCTGCACGGCCGAGGGGAAGCTCATCGTCGACGGCAAGCCGCTCGACGAGCCCTACGTGTTCCAGGACCTCCCGTTCCGCCCCGGCGCGCTGGACTGCACGACGACGCCCCTCTCCTCACGCTGCCTGCCGGAGGTGACGGTCCCCGAGGACTCCTATCTCGTGATGGGCGATCACCGTTCGAGCTCCTCCGACGGCGCCGTGCAATGCCGAGGACGCACCGAGCCGGATGCCGGTTGCTGGCGCTGGGCCCGGGCCGAGGACATCGTCGGCAAGGCCGTGGTGGTCCTCTGGCCGGTCAACCGCTGGTCGGGGCTGTAACCCCGGCCATCCGGAGGGTCCCGGCGTCACCCGGCTCCGCGCATGATGCGCGCATGCTCCGCATGGTGCCGCGGGCAGGCGCACGGACGTGACCCTCACCGGGGAGAGGGTCACGTCCGCCGAAGCGCGTGCGCTACCGCGTCACGGGCAGGTGCATCCCGGAGGGGTGGAGTCCCAGCTCACCGTGACCTCGATCGGATCCCCGACGTGGTCCGTGTCACCGGCGGCCGTCGGAGTGTGGCCCCACGCGGCATCGAGCGTGAGCGAGCCGTTCTGCCAGTTGAAGCTGTTCGTGTTCTGCCCGCCGATGAGGAACTGCTGCGTACCGCCGTTCGCCGCGATCTTGACCGGCAGCGGAACCACCGCGACCGGAGAGAGCACGGGATCCGGCTGGGACTGCGACACGATGGAGACGCTGTAGATCCAGATGTCGAGCGGGCTGTTGTTCGTGATGTAGACCGGAACGCCGTAGCCGAATTTGAACACGACGCCGTTGCACGTCACCGATCCGCCCGGGGCCTTGCACGCGTCGCCCTGCGTCACCGTCGGCTTCGGACCGGAGGTGGCGAAGGCGGGAACCGGCGCCGCCAGCGCGACGGCGGGCACTGCCCAGGCCATGGCCTTCGTGACCGTACGCCGGCTCACACCAGTCGGCTGCTCGGATTCCGTCATGATCGTCCCCTTGACTCACCGCTCGGCGGAATCCCCAGATTCAACACCCGAGCGCCACCGAGCCCCCAGTGGCCCCGATGTCCGACCTCAGTATCCCACAGGCGACACGCCAGGGAAAGGCACTTCTGGATTTGCCGACCAGAATTCTGGTATGAGGTGCGCCGGGGCCTCTCCGAACGGGACATCGCACTACTCCCGTGTGACGATGGTCGCGTGCGCCTGGTCTACGTCTCCCCCGGCCCGCTCGACGCGAAGGCCGTCGAGGGGCTCTCCGAGTTCGCGGCGACCTGGCCGGGCGATGTCGTCGCCGTGGTCCCGCACGCCGGCACCGTGGCCGCCCAGGACGTGCGGATTGTCACCGAGTCCGCACCCTCCGTCACGTCCGTGCGCGCCCTCGCCCCCGATGTCGTGCTCGCGCTGCACCGTCCGGAGTTCGGGTGGCTGACGGAGCTCGCCCCCGCCGTCTTCACGGCGGAGTTCGATCGCCGGATCCGCGTCGAGCAGCAGCGGGTCACCGCCGGGGGCGCGATCGATCGGGCCCGGATCGCCCTCGGACAGCGGCGCCGAGAACACGTCTACCGCGACATCGCAGGCAGGGCTGCGGGGCTCCAGTGCAACGGCCACGCCGCCTGGGACGCGTACGCCGCGCTGAGCCCGCGACCGCTCCTCTTCCGCGACCATCGGATCCGCCGGGCCGACCTCGACGCCGCGAGGGACCGGCCGACCTGGCGCGGCGAGCGCCCGCTGCGCGTCGCGTTCTCCGGACGGCTGACGGCCGTCAAGGGCCCCGGGACGGTCCTCGAGGTGGCCCGGCTGCTGCCCGAGGTCGAATTCCTCCTGCTCGGCGACGGAGACCTGCGCGCGGATCTGCAGCGCGCCGCGCCGTCCAACGTGCGGTTCGAGGGCTTCCTCGACTTCGAGACCTGGAAGTCCCGGATGCGGGACGAGGTCGATCTCGCCCTCCTCCCACATCCGCAGGGCGACCCCTCCGGCACGTACTACGAGGCGCTCGGCTGCGGCGTGCCCGTGCTGGGCGTGCGGAACGCCACCTGGCCCCGGCTGGCCGCCGAGGGCCTGGGCTGGGCGGAGCGGGACGCGAAGGCGCTCGCCCGGAGGATCCGATCTCTGGACCCGGAGCAGCTCGACGCCGTGCGCACGCATGCCCTCGGCGCGTTGGAGCCGTTCGAGTCCGTCGCCGCCCGCCGGGTCGCGCACCTGGTCGAGGTCGCGGAGCACGCACGCCCCGGCGCCTGACCGATCGCGCCGGCGGCGGCGAGGATCGCGCCGGCCGGCTAGACCCCGCGCCGTCCGCGACCGATCCCGCGCACGCCGTCGCGCACCCGCTTGCCCGCCGCGACGAGACGCGGGAACCGAACGCGCAGGCGCTCGAGCGCCGCATACCGGAAGCGCAGATCCGCGATCTGGTCGTGCTGATCGAAGAGGAAGCGGAACAGGTCCTCGGCGTGGTCCGCGTAGGCCTGGGTGCTGTTGCGGAAGATCTGGGAATGCGCGGCGATGAGGTCCTCGCGATCCATGCTCGAGTTGACCGAGGAGCCGTCCGCGCCGATGCGGTAGAAGAACCGCACCCCATCGAGGCGATACGGCTCGCCGCCGCGCGCCAGCACGCGCATCACGAAGTCGTGGTCCTCGCGGCCGCGGCGCATCGACTCGTCGTACCCGCCGATCGCGGTCCAGTCCGCGCGCCGGAACAGCGCCGACGGGAAGATCTGGTTGTGGATCAGGAAGCCGGCCCAATCGAAGTCGGGGAGCCGCCAAGGGCCGGAGTAGCGTCCGAACAGCTCGGCGCGGGCGTAGGCGAGCGGGATGTCGGGACGCTCCTCGAGCACGCGGACGGCCTCGGCGATGTAGCGGGGATCGATCCGGTCGTCGCTGTCCACGGGCATGAAATAGGGGGCGCTGCTCGCGGCGATACCGGCGTTGCGCGCGGCGGAGGGGCCGGCGTTGTCCTGCCGGATGACCCGCGCCCTGTCGTCCTCGCGGAGCGCATCGAGCACGCTGAGCGTGAGGGGATCCGTGGAGCCGTCGTCGACGACCACGATCTCGAGGGCCGGATGCGTCTGAGCGAACACCGATTCCAGGGTCTCGGTCAGGGTCGCGCCGGAGTCGAACACCGGGATGACGACCGCCACTCGCGCCGTCGGATCCACCGTCATGCGCCGCCCCTTCCCTCCTGCGGTGCTGACATCGTACCGGTGACGATTCCGCCGTCCCCCGCTCGGCCGCCGCGCGGATCCTGCCGTCGACGCACCCGGAACCCGCCGTCGGGGCGCTCACTATGCTGTGAGCGTGCGCACCCCCAGCGATCACCGGCACGGAGCGCGCTCGGCGGCGCGAGGAGAGGCGCCGGGCGCGCCGCGGATCGTGATCGTCGCGCAGGAGGCGCCGACGCTGCCGGCGGACAACGCCGGGGCCGGATATCTGATGCGTCTCGTGCGCGAGCTGCGCGATGGCGGAGCCTCGGTCACCGTGATCGTCCAGGACTCCCCTCAGGGGCGCAGGGCGCGCGCGGACGCCGACGGGTACGGAGTGATCCTGCTGCCGCCCGCGGCGCCGCCGAGGGGCCTGGGGGCCGCAGTGAGCAGCATCACGCGTCGCCTCGCACCGGTCAGGGCCCCGCGCGGGTTCCTGGCCGCGATCCGGCGCGATCCGGGCGCCAGGGCGGCGCTGGCGTCGGCGGACGTGCTCGACGTGCAGTGGCCGACGATGGCGGCACTGCTGCCGGCGCTGCGCCACGACGCCGCAGGTGCCAGACGGATCGCGACGCTGCACGACGTCGCCAGCCAGGGCCTGCGCCGACAGAGGCGGCGGAGCGGATCCTGGCGCGCCAGGGTGCGCTTCGCGACCTCGACCGCCCTCGCCCGACGGATCGAGGCGCGCACGGTCGCGCTCGCGGATGCGACCGTCGTGTTCAGCGAGAAGGACCGGGCGCTGCTGCCGAGGTCGGAGCGGGTCGAGGTGATCCTCCCGCCGCTCGCCGCCGCGGCAGCACCCTCCGCGGCCGCACTCTCCGCGGCGGCGGGCGCGACGGAGGACGGACCGCCGGTCGCGCTGTTCGTCGGGCCGATGCACCGCGGGGAGAACCGGGAGGCGCTGCAGTGGTTCGCCGACCGGGTGTGGCCGCTCGTCCGGGCCGCGGTGCCCGATGCCGAGCTGCGGGTGGCAGGGCGGGCGACCGACGCGCAGCGCGCCGAATACGGGGCGACGCCGGGGTTCCGGATGCTCGGCTTCGTGGACGACCTCGATGCGCTGTACACGACCGCCGCCGCGGTCGTCGCCCCGCTCTGGGTGGGCGCGGGCGTGAAGTTCAAGGTCGTCGAGGCGCTGGTGCGCGGCGTTCCGGTGGTCGGCACCGCTGTCGCGTTCGAGGGGATCGGCGACGCCGCGCACGTCCCGGAGGCGCAGGAGACCGCCGCCGGGTTCGCGGACGCGCTGATCGAGACGCTCCGGGATCCCGCCGCCGCCCGCCGGGCCGCGGCATCCTGGCGGACGTGGGCCACCGAGACCTACTCCGCGCACGCGTTCGCCCGCCGTGTCGCCGGGCTCTACGGGCTCGCGGACTCGTCCGGAAACGATCCCCTCGCGCGTGCCGAGACCACCGCGGCCGCGGGATCCGCGGACCCTCCGCTCGCGACGGTCGTCATCCCCGTGCGCGACGGCGAGCACGGCATCGCGCGGCAGCTCTCGGCCCTGGCGCGCCAGGACATCGCCGGTCGGCTCGACGTCATGATCGCGGACAACGGCTCCCGCGACCGCACGGCTCAGGTGGCGCTCGCATACCGGGGCGACTTCGCCGATCTGCGCGTGATCGATGCCGGGGCCAGGGTCGGCGTGAACCACGCGCGCAACGCGGGGCTGCTCGCCGCGCGCACCGAGGCGGTGCTGCTGTGCGACCACGACGACGAGGTGCACGACGGCTGGGCGCGCGCGATGGTGCAGGCACTCGCGTCGGCCGATCTCGTCGGGGGCGGGCTCGTCCACGTCGAGGACCGCGGCGGTCGCGCGACCGCCGCCGGCGAGGCCACCGCCCTGAGCTCCGTGCTGGGGCACCTGCCCTACGCGACGGGGGCGAACCTCGGGGTGCGCAGATCGGTCGCGCTCGGCATCGGCGGTTTCGACGAGGGCTTCCGCCGCGGTCACGACGAGGTCGACTTCGGCTGGCGGCTGCAGCACGCCGGGGGGACGCTCGCGTACGCCCCGGCCGCCGTCGTCTCGTACCACCAGCGGTCCACCCTGCGCGGACGCGCGCGACAGTACTACCACTCGGCCAGGACGAGGGTGCTGCTGTGGATCCGCCACCGCGACGGCGCAGAGCTCGATGCGCTCTCGGGCCGCGGCGCGTTGGGGGACGTGTTCCGGGCGTGGCGCCACGTGCCGGAGCTGTTCCGATCCGAGACGCGCGACAACGCGGCGCGTGCGCTCGGGTGGGCGTGGGGAACCCTGGACGGGCACGTACGGTACCGGCTGCTCGGAAGGATCCCTGCGGTGCAGACGATCGCCCCGCCACTGCTCGCGGCGGCGGCTTCGGTGGCCTCCGCCGCCGCACCCGATGCCGAAGAGGCGCAGGACGCGCCGGTCGTCAGCGTGATCGTCCCCGTGTTCAACGGGGCCGCCACGATCGGGCAGCAGCTCGCCGCGCTGGACACGCAGATCGATGCGCCGCCCTTCGAGGTGATCGTGGTGGACAACGCGTCGACGGACGACACGGCGGCCATCGTGCGCGCGACGGTGCTGCATCGCGCCCCGCTGCGGCTCGTGTCGGCGTCCGAGCGGGGAGCATCGTTCGCACGCAACGTCGGCGCCGCGCACGCCCGGTCCGAGCTGCTGATGTTCTGCGACGCCGACGATGTGGTCTCCGCGCACTGGGTCGACCACGGCTGCCGGAACTTCGCGTCGACGCGGCTGTGGAGCGGCTGGGTCGTGCCGGCCGCGGCCGCCCTCTTCGATGCCGGCGTCGAGGCCGTCCGGGACGTGCTCGACGAGCGCGACGGCGCCCCGTGGCACGCGCCGCAGCCGCGCACCGACACCCCCTTCCCCATGCTGCAGGGCGGCAACTTCGGCATCACCCGCTCCCTCTTCCTCGAGCTCGGCGGGTTCGACCAGTCGCTGCCGTCGTCGTTCGAGGACCTCGACCTCGGCTACCGCGCCCGCCGCCACGGGATCGAGGTCGCCTTCGCCAAGGACACCCGCCTCGCCTATCGGCTGCGCGCCCAGGGGGCCGAGATCGCCGTCCGCCAGGTGCGGATGGCTCAGGCGAAGGTGCTGATCGCGACCAGATACCGCGTGCAGGCGGAGGTCGCGGATCCCCCCTGGCCCGCGCTCGCGCTGCGCCTCGCGGGCGCGGCCGCGCGCATGCCGTCGCGTCCGCGGGCCGAACGCGACTGGCCCGGCCTCGCCGGCCGCGCACTGTTCGTCTGGGGCGTCTTCTCCGGCACCGTGCGCTACCGGTACCTCCGACTGCTCCCCCGTCCCCGGCTCGGCGCCGGGCTGCCCGCACGCGCGACGCCCCCCTCCCGCTCCCGGAGGAACGCATGACCGCGGCCGCCCGCGTGCGGACGGCGCTGAGGGCCCGCGCGCTCGTCCCGCTCGGGCGCCTCTTCGGCGCGCCGCGCGTGCAGCTCACCTCCCCGCTCACCGGCGCCGGCAACCACCTCTACGACTGGCTGTGGGCGTACCGGAACGATCGGCCAGGATCCCCGGCGCGCGTGCAGCACCAGCCGAGCATGGATCCCTGGCTGGCGGAATTCCCCCTGCTGGCCGAGCTGACGATGCCCCTCGCCGACGCGCCGCGCCTCTTCGCCGACTTCCGCGGCTCGCACGAGGACATGTTCGCCCAGCACTTCACCCGTGCCGAGGTGGACCGGTTCTGCCGTGCGCTGGTGGCGTCGTCGTCGCCCTTCCGCGAGCGGCTGTCGCAGGCCGAGGACGAGCTCGGTCCGGGTGCCGTCGTCGTCAACGTGCGCCGGGGCGACTACTACGCGCACGACTTCCTGCAGGCGGCCTACGCCCTCGACATCGAGGGATACGTCCGCGCGTCCCTGCGCGAGCTGCGGGGACGCGGAGTCCCGGCGGACGAGGTCGTGGTCGTGTCCGATGACGTCCCCTGGTGCCTGCGGCATCTGCCCACCGTCGTGGACCTGCCGTTGCGCCCGCTCGCGCACCGCGTCTCGGCCCTCGACGACTTCGCCGCGCTCGCGGCCGCCCGCGCCCTCGTCCTCGCCAACTCCACGTTCTCGTTCTGGGGCGCGCATGTCGCAGCCGCGCTGCGTCCCGACACCGTGGTGCTCGCCCCGCCCTATCACCTCATCGACGACGGCGTGCCGGACCGGAAGCGGTTCGACCCCGCCTGGCAGGTGGTCGACCCGTGAACGCGCCAGAGGCCTCGGTGATCCTGTGCGTGCGCAACGGCGCGGCCACGGTCCTCCGTCAGCTCCACGCCCTCGACGCGCAGCGGGAAGCACCGTCGTTCGAGATCGTCGTGGTCGACAACGGCTCCACCGACCGCACCGCGGAGATCGTCGAGGCCTGGCTGGCCGATCCAGGACGACCCGCCGTGCCGGCCCGCCTCGTGTCCGCTGCGGACCGGCCGCACATCCCCTACGCCCGCAATCGCGGCGCGCTCGCCTCCCTCGGCCGGATCCTGGCCTACTGCGACGCCGACGACGAGGCGGATCCGTTCTGGCTCTCGGCGCTGACCGGATGCCTCGACCAGGACGGGATCGCCGGCGGGCGGATCGCGGCGCGCACGGCCGAGGGCGTCGAACAGCCCGGTGTCTTCCCCGATGCGCTGGTCGCCACGCACTACCTGCCGCACGCGGGCAACGCGAACCTCGCGCTCACCCGCGCCTGCTTCATCGCGATCGGCGGCTACGACGAATCCCTGCCGCGATACGGCTACGAGGACGTGGATCTCTCCTGGCGCGCCCAGGAGCAGGGGTTCCCGATCGGGTACTGCGGCGGGGCGGTCATGAACTTCACGCTGTCGTCGAGATCCGCCGCGGTGCGCAAGCAGTACCTGATCGCCCAGGGCAGGGTGCTCATCTCGCTGCGCCACCCGGCCGCGTATCAGCCGTTCACGCTCGGGGCCTGCCTGCGGGTGCTCGGCGGCAGGCTCGCCGCGCTGCCGTACCGCATGCTGCGCCCCGGGCCGCACCGCAGGAGCCGCCATCTGGGCTGGGTGGTCAACGCTTTCGGCAACCTCGCCGGCTGGTGGACCTACGTGCACCGGGGGCACGACGCGGATCCGATACTGCTCGCGCCTTCGGACTTCGCCGGACCTGCGGCCGCCTGAACCCTCAGCCCAGCCGCTCGCCTCGACCCGCGACCTCTCGCAGCACGTCGGCGACACGCGCCCAGGTGCGATCGAACGTCAGCCGGGCCTCCACCTCGGCGCGCGCCGCATCGCCGACGCGCTGCCGCAGCCCCGGGTCGCCGATGGTGCGACGCACGACCTGCGCGACGCCCACCGGATCGTGCAGCGGCAGAGCCAGGTTGCTGCGCCCGTCGTCGAGGTACTCCGCCATCGCGGCCGTCCGGGTCACGGCCGTGCACCGGCCGCAGGCCATCGCCTCGAGCAGGACGCTCTGCCCGGTCGGATAGGCCAGATCGTGCGTCGGCACGACCACGAGGTCGGCGGCGCGCAGGTTGTCGCGGTGCGCGGGCATCGGCACCGGCGCGTGCACGGCGACGTTCGGCGGGAGCGGGATCTCGGCGAAACGCTCGGGCTGGGTGAAGAGGTCGTAGCGGATCTCAGGGGTGAGCCGGGCGGCCTCGACGAGCGTGAGGTAGTCGCGGCCTCGATCGATGCCCATCGCCGCCACCTGCAGCCGCGGACGCACCGGCGCCGAGGGCGTGTACCAGGCCTCGTCCACCCCGAACGGGACGGGCACGACCTTGTCCGCGACACCGATCCGCGCGAACGCCTCGGCCTGATTGCGCGAGAACACCACGATCGCGTCCAGCGCACGGGCCGTGCGGGCGATCCGCCGCCGCTGCTCGTCCGAGCCGTGCAGGATCTCCTCCGCCCACCAGCACGACACCGCCACGATCGGAGGGCGCGCATAGGGCGGTATGCGCCGGCGCCGCAGAGCGGCGGGGAGCACCGCCTTGTCCTCGAGCAGGCACAGCACCGCATCCGCGCGGAGGGCCCGCCAGGCGCCGCGCAGGGCCAGGTCCTGCGCGACGCCGCTGCGATGCTCCGCCACGTCGCGCAGCTTGCGGTGCAGCGCGCCCCGCGCCGGAGGCACCGTGACGAGGTCGATCCCGTGCGCGGCGAGCAGGTCGACGCGATACGGGCCGGCGACCCGCTCGACCCCCGGTTCCCGGTGCGGGCCGCGCCCCATTCCGGCGTGGTCGAACAGGCCGAGAACGCGCAGTCCGCGGCCCGCGGTGACGCTCACGAGCGCTCGGCCCCGAGCTCGCCCAGCTCGACCATCCGCGCGAAGGCGGGAACGGTGTCGCGCACCTGGGCGAAGGTTCCCTCCGCCTGAATCCGGCCGTCCCCGAGGAAGACGAGCTTGTCCACGTCCCGCACGGTCGACAGCCGGTGCGCGACGATGACGATCGTCAGCTCGCCGTGCATCGCCGCGAGCGAGCCCGCGATCTGCGACTCGGTCTCGTTGTCCAGTGCGGAGGTGGCCTCGTCGAGCACGAGCACGCGCGGAGACCGGTACAGGGCCCTGGCCAGTCCCAGCCGCTGCCGCTGGCCGCCGGACAGGCGCGTCCCGCGCTCGCCGATCGTCGTCTGCAGTCCCTCGGGCAGCTCGGCGACCAGCGCGTCCAGTCGCGCCAGCCGCAGCGCCCGATCGACCTGCTCGTGGTCGACCTTCTCCGCCGCCACGCCGAACGCGACGTTCGCCTCCACGGTGTCGTTGAGCAGGAACACGTCCTGCGGCACCACCCCGATCCCGGCGTACCAGCGGGCCGGATCCTGGAGGATCGGCACTCCCCCGCATTCGATCCGGCCCGCCGTCGGCGTGAGGAGTCCCAGGATGAGATCGATCAGCGTCGACTTGCCGGCCCCGCTGGATCCGACGAACGCCGTGGTGGTGTGCTCCGGGATGACGAGGTCGATCGCCCGCACCACGGCATCGGGGGAATCGGGGTAGGCGAACTCCACGCCGCGCAGAGTGATGTCGCCGCGCAGGGGCTCTGCCGTGACGGGCTCCTCGACGTGCGCACCGGCGCTGGTCAGATCCTCGATCGCCTCCGTGAGGATCTGCATGCTGGCCTCGGCGCCGCGCACGGCCCCCACGTTCTGCGCCATGAGGTTCATCGTGGGCAGCGCACGCATCGCCGCGGCGCCGAAGAGGCCGAGGGTTCCGATCGTGCTCGCCGCGGATCCGGTCGTGAACAGGGCCGCCGAGACCACCGCGATCGAGAGCGCGAAGAGCACCTGGGACACCGCGGCGGGCACGGCACCCAGCGTCGTGAGCATCCGGTTCGCTCCGGCGAGCTCCTTCTGGGACTGCTCGTAGCGTCCGAGCAGCCGCGCCCCGGATGCCGACAGCCGCACCTCGCGGAAGCCGTGCACGAGCGGGATCAGCGTCGCCCAGCCGCGCAGGTTCGCCGCGGTCGACGCCTCCCCCGTGCGCCGCTGCGCGGGTTGCAGCGAACGCTGCATGATCGCCATGGTGCCGCCGAACAGGGCGACCGTGAGCACCGTGACCACCGGAGACACGGCGAGCAGCACCACGCTGATCGCGACCAGGGTGAGGGCGCTCGTGTAGATCGTGAGCACGCAGGTGAGGGCGGCGCCCACGGTCGCCGTGCCGCCGATGTTGCGCAGGATCTCCGCGTCGGAGCGGCGCCGGTGCGAGACGTAGGGCTCGAGGCTGTAGGCGCGCAGCATGGCGGTGTTCGCGGCGACGGCGAGCCGGGCCGAGCGGCCGGCCTGCCACCACACGAGGAGCACCGACAGCCCGCTGCACACCAGGAACAGCAGCGCGATCAGGACGGCGAACGCGGGGATCAGCCGTTCGGGCCGCCCCGATCCGAGCAGCTCCGCGACCCACTGCACGATGCCGGCGTCGCTGTGCCCCTGTGCGATCAGCTCCATGAGCGGCACCATCGCCGCGACCGGGATCGTGCCCAGGGCGGTCTGCGCGAGCATCAGCACCGCGGCCAGCGCGATCCACGGCGCCGGCCGCATGCCGGAGAGACGCAGGAGCGCTCCGAGTCCGCGGCGGACGGTGCGATCGAACACGATCAGCATGGGCTCTCCCCCTTCCCGGTGCTCGTCGTCAACTTCTGCGCGGTGCCCGCGCTCCGCCCGACGCCCGCGACCCCGCGATAGACCTGTGCGACGGCCGTGGTCATCTCGTCCGTCGAGTTCAGTCGATCGTAGGGGACGCGGGGGGCGTCGAGGAGCGCGGCGGCGACGGCCGGGACGTCATCGGGATCCACCAGCCGTTCCGTCCCGACGATCTCGCCGTTCCCTCCCGCCGCGGACGCCACGACGCCGAGTCCGTGGGCGACCGCGTCGAGCAGGGTGTAGGAGCAGTTCTCCCAGACGGAGAGCTGCGCGATGACGTCCGCCTCCGCCATCGCGGCCTCCGGATCCACGAATCCCGGGAAGGCCACGGCGACGCCGAGCCGCGCCGCCTGCGCCTCGAGCTCGGCGCGCAGCGGGCCCTCGCCGGCCACGGTCAGCGTCGCCTCCGGCTGTTCCGCCTGCAGGGCGGCGAACGCGTCGATGAGGGCGTCGATCCGCTTCTCGGGCGCGAGTCGGGACAGCGCCAGGATGCGCGGAGCGCCGCCCTGCCGCCTCGGCGCGGCGGAGGCGGGGATCTCCACGCCGTTCGGGATCACCGCGATCGGCCCGCGCGCATGCCACTTCGCGCGCATCGCGGCGCGGGTCGCCTCGGCGACCGCGATCGCGGCATCGAAGCGTCGCAGGCGGACCCGGTGCACGACCGCCATGATCCTGGCCTGGATCGAGGAGTGGTGGTACACGACGTCGTCGCCCGCGATCCCGTGCTCCGTCGTGACCCGCCGCACCCCGCGCGGCAACGGCGTGCCGGCGACGACGATGTCGGCGAAGGCGAGGTGCGAGTGCACGACGGCGGGCCGCGCCAGGCGGACCGCCGCGCGCAGGGTGCGACCGGAGGCGACCGCCCCGGCGGCCGGGCCGAAGGCGCCCGTGATCACCGCCGTCCCCTGCTCCCGCAGCCGCGCGGCGAGCGGCCCGTCCGGGCACAGCACGGCGACCGTCCAGCCGGGGATCCCGGCTCTGGTCGCGTCGAGCACGTGCCGGGCGACGCCGCCGATCTCCGCGACGGGCACGACCCAGAGGGCGGTCCGCGTCGCGCTCCGTGCCTCATCCCGCCACGCCCGCACCTGCGCGATCCAGCGATCGGCCATCGCCTCGGCCGTGAAGGTGCGCTCGTACGCGGGGACGTTGCCGGCGCCCCAGTGCGGATCCTCCTCCCGCCGGGCCAGTGCTCGGCGAATGCCGCCGACGACGTCGCCCGGCGCGCACAGCACCGAGTCCGGCAGGAGCCGGTGCTGATCGATCCCGCCGCCGACGGCGGTGAAGACCAGCCCCCGTCCGAGCGCAGCGGCCTCGAGCGGCAGCAGATCGAAGTATGCGACGCGGTTCGGCACCACGAGCATGCGCGCGGCCGCGATGACGGGGACAGGGTCGTCGCGCCAACCGAGGTCGCGCACCGCGGGCGACGGTCGCCGGGACGGTCCCGCCCCGAGCGTGCTGAAGCGCAGCGCCGGGTTCTCGGCGTGCAGGGCCTCCGCCGCCGCGAGGAAGAGGTCGTAGCCCTTGTCGGCGAGGTAGCGGCCCACGAACAGGATCCCCGGATCCTCGGCCGCGGGGGCGACGGCCTCCTGCTCCCCCGGCGCGCTGCGCGGCTCCGGCACCCCGGAGAGGAGGTGATGCACGGTTGTCCCGGCGAGGATCTCCCCGAACGCCTCGACGTAGGCGGTGGCGGCATTCGGGGTCGGGAACACCACAGCGTCGGCCGCGCGGAAGAGCTCGCGTTCGACCCGGAGCATGCGCCGACGGGTCAGAGCGCTGCGGATCCCGTGCTCGTGCGGGTGCATCGCCGCGTACTCGTCCGCGGCGACGGTGGGACTGTGCGGCATGTACCAGACCGCTGCTCCGCTGCCGCGGGCGAGCCTGGCCCGCCGTGCGTCCTGATACCCCTGGAGGATGACGAGGTCGGCGGCCGTGATCTCGTCGCGCAGCGGATCCGGGATCCCGCCCTTGAGTGCGACGCCCACCCGATGCCGGAGCCTTCCCAGCGCGGCGCGCGGACTCGTGCGGCGGCGAGCCCGGCGGGCCGGCCGCTCACCGGTCGCCCGGTTGCGGCGCTCGGTCACGATCCCGGAGAACCGGACGTCCAGATCCGGCGGCGCGAGGGCCGTGAGCGCCTGACGCAGGTTCCAGGTGTAGCCGGCGGGGCCACCACCGGGGGCGATGAGGTCGCACACCACGAGCACGCGGGTGATGTCAGACATCGTTCACCACCTCGTCGGGGCGCCGCTGGCCGGACAGTCCCGCGGCCTCGACGAGCCAGGCGACGCGCTTCTCCGCGGCCCAGCGCGGCATCCGGCTCAGGGCGCGGTCCGCCCGCCGCGCACGGGCCTCGAGCGCGGCCCGTCCGTCTCGGGCGGCCGTGCGGTCCACGATCCGTCCCCAGGCCCCGCGGGCGGGCGGTGCGGCGCCGAGGGCGGCCGATCCGTGCTTGGCCTCGAAGGCCCGGCGCGCGGCGCCGGCGTGGAAGGCGCGCCGCACCCGGCCCTCGGTCGTCGTGGCCGCGACATGGTGCGGGGTCTCCAGCTCCGGCGCGAGCAGCACGGGCACTCCCGCCACATGCAGACGGTAGCCCCAGTCCACGTCCTCCCAGCCGTAGGCCCGGAACGCGGAATCGTACCCGCCGACCCGTTCGTACGACTCCCTGGTCACCGACACGTTGCCGGCCCAGTACCTCCACCGGCGGTCGGCGGGCGCGGCGTAGGCCTCGGCGCGGAAGCGCTCGTCGCGGGGCTCCCCGTATACGCGTGCGTACGGCGTCGGCGGGAACACGTTGCGGTACAGACCGACGACGCCGCACGACGCCCCGGCGTGCCGGGCGAGGTGCGCCGCCACGTAGTCCGGTCCAGGGCGGAGGTCGTCGTCGCAGCGGATGAGGACCTCGCCGCGCGCCTGGGCGAAGCCCGCGTTGAGCGCGGTGGATCTGCCGCGGTTCTCCGGCAGCACGAGCGCGCGCACGGGCAGCTCCCCGGCCGCCAGGTCGACCACCGCGGCGGACTCGTCGACATCGCCGTCGATCACGACGATCGCCTCCCACGAGCTCTCCGTCTGCAGACGGAGAGCGTCGAGCAGGTGCAGCAGGCGCGTCGCGCCGCCCCTGGTGGGGACCACGATGCTCGCACGCAGCGCGGTCATCGCACGGCCTCGTCGCGCGCCCGCAGACAGAGCGCGGCCACCCGCTCGCCCCAGGCCGCCCAGTCCAGCGCCTCCGCGTACCAGGCGGCGGCGCTCGCGCGTGAGACGCCGCCCTCCGCGCCCCGTGCGAGCGCGGCGAGCCGCTCCCCCGCCGCAGAGGACGCCGCGTCGTCGGGCACGAGCCATCCGCTGCGCCCCTCCGCCACGATGCTGGGCACGCCGCCGACGCCGGTCGCGATCGCCGGCAGCCCGTGCGCGGCCGCATCGGTGAGGGCGACACCTGCGGCGTTCGCGCGGGCGAGTTCGAGCAGTACGTCGGCGCGCGCGTATTCGGCGGACAGCTCGTCCGCGGTGAGCCGTCCCGGGGCGCGCACGTCGTCGGGAAGGGAGGGCGCGGATCCGATCACGGTGAGCGCGATGTCCGCTCCTGCCGCCCGCGCCTGCGCCACCGCGTCGAGAGCCCGGTCGCCGCCCTTGCGCTCCCAGTCGCTCGCGACGACCAGCACCCGGAGCGGGCCTCCGGCCGCCGCGTCCGATGTCGCCGGCGCACGGTCCGCCGCCGTGCGCGGCAGGATCGCCGCCCCCGGCGGCGCGACGACCACGCGCGCCGGGTCCGCACCCGCACGCACGAGCCCGTCCGCGGCCCACTGCGAGGCCGCCACGTATCCCGCTGTGCGCCGCGCCGCGAGCGCCCCGATCCGCCGCACCTGCATCGCCGACAGCCGGCTCAGCCCGGTGAAGACGGAATAGCGGTCCTTCAGGTCGTCGAACGCGGCGTCCACGTACTGGACCACCGGCACGGATCCGCCCAGTCGGGCGACGTCGACCGAGGCCGCCACGGCGAACACGACGTCGACCCGCGCGGCCCGCAGTCTCGCGGCGGCGGCGCGTCCGCGGGCGCGCGCGGTCGCCAGTCCGAAGTCCCACAGGTACGTCCGGCGCGACAGCCGCGCGGCGGCCCGGTCGAGCAGCGCCGCCGGGACGTCGTGGGTCGAGACCGGCACGACGTCGGCGACGTCGGCGAGCGCGCCGAGCATCGGGCGGATGATCCCCGACCACGCCCCCGGGTCGTCCGTCCGCCACGGGGTGAGGAAGCCGATCCTCACAACCACGCCTCCAGCCGGTCGAGCGCGGTCCAGAAGCCCGCGCCGTTGTCGACGTGCCCCTGCCAGATCTCCGGGATGAACGTGACCCCGGGCAGGAGCGCGTCCAGCTGCGCGCCGAACGCGGGCCAATCGATGTCGCCCTCCCCCACCTGCACGCCCTCGCCGTCGACGCCGGTCGCGTCGACCAGGTGCAGGTGGATCGTGTATGGGGCGAGCAGGTCGACGGCCTCCGAGAACGCCATGCCGAGCCAGGTCGTGGCGAGCTTGGTGTGCGAGGCGTCGAAGACCAGCGGGGTGCCGGTCTCCGCGGCGAAGCGTGCGGTGTCGCGCGGATCCACGAACAGGTTGTGGAACTGCTGCCCGCCCATGAGCCAGGGATACGGCGGGAGCGTCTGCGCGGCGATCCGCACGCCGTCGGCGTCGAGCCGGGAGAGTGCGTCGGCGATGCGGGCGTACTTCGGGCCGCGCGCGGACGACGGCAGGTGCCGGTCCTTCGTGAAGCCCCCCATCGTCACGACCATGACCGGATCCGTCTCGGCGGTGAACCAGCGGCGGAGGTCGCGCGTGATGTCGATCGTGCGCTGCACCTCGCGGATCGAGCGCTCCCAGATCTCCGGGTCCTCGGAGGCCAGATCGACGAGGAAATCGCCCGCGAACAGGTCGGGCAGGTGCGTCGTGAACGCGATCGGCAGCCGCTCGGCGAACACGTCCGAGGGCGGGACCTCGAGATCCTTGTACGAGAAGTGGAACTCGAGGAAGTCGGGGTTCGACTGCGCCCGGAGCGCGGCGGCGTCGTGATAGCGCACCGGCAGCCCCCACGGCCGGCGGAACGTGAACGGCCGCCCGGCGGGGGCGGCGTCGTGCAGGTCCCCGTCGAAGAAGAAGTCGCCGTCCGCGAGGTCGCGGGCGAGGGTGCGGCCGAGCAGCTGCGGAAGGGCGTTGGGCTGCAGCCCGCGGCCCGGGCTCTTCACCGCCACGTCCGCCGCCGCGATCACGGTGCCGGCGGCGAGCGGATGTGCGGCGACGAGCGACTTCGCCAGGGTCACCCGGTTCATCTGCTCGCCGGTCGAGACCGTGCGCGCGGATCCGGATCCCATCGACGCCTCGATGTCGCGGATCTGCTCGACCATGATCCGGAACTCGTCCGGGAGCAGCGAGACCGTGTGGTCGTTGCCCTCCATCCCGCGGTCGACGGTGAAGTGCTTCTCGATGATGTGCGCGCCGCGGGCGACGGCGGCCACGGGCACGTGCCAGCCGCGCTCGTGGCCGGAGTAGCCGACCACGCCCTGACCGATCTCAGCCAGCCGGTCGAGGTAGCTGAGGTTGAGGTCCTTGTACGGCGCGGGGTACGTCGACTGGCAGTGCAGCAGCGCGAACGGCGCGCCCTGGCCCCGCAGCAGCGCCGCGGTCTCGAGGATCTCACTCTCCCGCGACATCCCCGTGCTGAGCACGAGCGGCACCCCGCGCCCCGCCGCATCGAGGATCAGCGCATGGTTGGTGAGGTCGGCCGAGGCGATCTTCATCGCGGGGATGCCGTAGTCGGCGAGCGCCTGCACGCTCGGTGCGTCCCACGGGGTGCACATCACGTCGACGCCGGCGGCGCGGGCGTGATCGAACACCTCGTACAGGCGCTCCGCGGGCAGCGAGAAGCGGCGCAGCAGGTCGAGCGTGTACTGCACGCCGAGGTCCTCGCCGGAGCTCGCCGCCCCGCGCTGCCGGTACAGCGCGTCCATGTCGCGCAGCTGGAACTTCACCGCGTCGGCGCCGGCGTCGACCGCCAGCTCCACGAGCTGCTTGGCGAGATCGACGGATCCGTTGTGGTTGTTGCCGATCTCCGCGATCACGAACGTCGGATGCCCTGCCCCGACCTCGTGACCGCCGATCCGCAGCGTGCCGGTCTCGTCGACGGCGATCGCCCAGAGGTGCCCCCGGTCATCGACGATCGGCACATGGTGCACGCCGTCGCGGCCCAGCAGCGGAGCGATCTCCGCGACGGGCGCGCCTCGCGGCACCGTGCGCGCCTCGCGGTTCGCGACCGCGGCGCACGAGACGTCGAGCGAGGCGTCGGGGTTGGCGATCAGCCACCGCCGGAAGTCGCCGTCGGAGAGAGAACCGAGGAGGATGCCGTGCGCGTCGACGCAGAACACGATCCGCTGCCGGTTCGCGTTGATCTTGGCAAGGCCGGTGAGGATCGGATCCTCCCCGAAAACGATGTACGGCGCGATGTCCCGTTCGATGATCATGAGCGCTCCCCCCTCTGTGCCCCTCGCGAGACACCACTTCCTGCGCGGGACACCACGTCACGACTGTCGTCTCGTGCAGGATCTGGTTTCTCGGCGGATCCCGCGGCCGAAGCCGCGAGGTCCCCCAGCACCTGCTCCGCGATCCGCAGGTCCACGAGCGTGTCGATGTCCACGCCCTCGGCCTCGTCCATCACGAAGAGCCCCACACGGCCGCCGATGCGGTTGTCCTCCCGCTCGTACAGCTCGGTGCGGGTGAGGTAGAGGGATCCGGTCTCCTGGTAGAAGAAGTCCTCCGCGCGCAGGTCCTGCCGGCGCGGACGCGCGGCGGGGTCGTACTCGGCGGTCGCGCTGCCGTCCTCGGCGGCCGGGTGCCAGAAGAACGGCGTCTGCGGCACCACGCCGACGAGGCTGTCAACCCCGGTCTCGATGAACTCGCGCACCGCACGGGCGAGCGTGCCGGGCAGTCGCACCGGCGAGGTGGCCTGCAGCAGCATCACCACGTCGGGGCGACGCCCCTCGGCGGCGCGGTGGCGGATCGCGTGCAGGATCACCGGCTCCGTGGGAGTGGCGTCCTGCGCGAGCTCCGCGGGCCGCAGGAACGGCACGTCGGCGCCGGCCTCCCTGGCGATCGCCGCGAGCTCCGGATCGTCGGTCGAGACGAGCACGTCGAGCGACGCGGCGAGCGCCTGCTCGATGCTCCACACCAGGAGCGGCTTGCCTGCGACGACCCTGGCGTTCTTGCCCGGCACGCCCTTGGATCCGCCGCGCACGGGGATCACGCACAGGATGCTCATCGTCGCCCTTCTTCCGTGATGCCCTGCACCGCACCGGCGATCGCCCTGGCGGGCTCGACGGCGGGGCGCACCGGGGCGCGGGTGGCGGATCCGCCCCACACGCTCAGCTCGTACCGGTCCCAGAACTCCCGCACCCAGTCGGGCGGGCGCACGCATGTGACCCAGGCGTCTCTGCCTGCGGCCGCGGCCTCGAGCACGCCCGTGGAGAAGATCGACACGACGGGCGCCCGCGAGGCCGAGAGCGGTCCGGACGCGTCGAACCGGATCCCCTGCCGCCGCCACCGCGCATGCTGCCAGCGGGACAGGCGGTCGACCTCGGCGGGGTGCGGGCGGTACAGCGCCCCGTGCGCGCGGCAGAAGGCCGCCGCGGTGGCCGCGCTGAGCCGTCGCGGCAGCTCCGCCCCGTGCAGCTGTCCGAGGAAGACCGGGGGCGCATCCGCGGGAATGCGTCCCGCTCCCGCGCTCCCGGACGCGGCCCACAGCAGCTGGCTGCCCACGACCTCGCTCGTCACGTCGGTCCGTCCCGAGCGCCAGTAGTCGGCGTCGCGCTCCGAGAACGCGAGCAGGTGGGCGCTCTCCGGCAGCGGCGCCATGAACGGGGTGAGCAGTCCGTGCTGCACCACGAGGTATCTCCAGCCCCGCGCCCGAGACCACGCGAACGCGGCCGCGCCCACCGGCAGGAAGTGCCCGGCGGAGACGACCGCCCGCACCGCCCGCAGCGATGCGGGCGCCGCGCCGGGGTCCACCGGCTCCACCCGCCAGGCGCCGGGCAGCCGCGCCGAGACGTCCGCCGGAGCGATGACCGCCACCGGGGCGTCCCCCAGGTGGGCGAGCGGCTCGAGGATCGAGGCGAGCGCGGTCGGGGTCACCGCATCGAGCGCGAACAGCACGGCCGGATCCGCTCCGCGCAGGTGCAGCGCGAACGAGGACGGCGCGGCGGGGGAACGCACCGCATCGCGCACGCGCCGCACCACGTGCCTGCTGCGCTGCCAGCGCCGCCACGCATCCAGATCCGCCGGGAACCGCAGCCCGGGGGGCATCGAGACTCCGGTCACGCCCATGCCGCACGCACCTCTCGCATGCGGTGCACGAGCGTGTGCTCGGCGAGCGTGCGCCGTCGTCCGGCGTCTCTGATGCCGCGCGCCCAGCTCTCGTCCCGCCTCGCCCGGCGCACCTGGTCGACGAGCTCGTCGTCGCTGCGGAAGACGAGCGTCTCGGATCCGACCTCGTAGTGCTGGGCGACGTCGGGCCGGTCGATGAGCTGCAGGGCGCCGACGCCCGGCGCCTCGTAGGTGCGCATCGAGAAGCCGTCGTGGCCGTCGCCGTGGATGTTGAGGGTGGCGGCGCTGCCCGCCATGACGCCGAAGTACGTCGCCCGGTCGATGTCGCCGTGCGCGGGAACACCTGCCCCGCGCCAGCGCGCCGTCCGCAGCACGTCCCAGGGGCTCCGGGACCACTCCCGCCCGTACACCTCGACGGCCTCACCGGCCTCGGAGAGCACCCGCAGCAGGCGCTCCCGCTCCGGGTAACGCGCGCCGATGAAGCTCGTGCGGTGACTGGGGCGCGGGGTGAACGGGGTGAGCGCGTCGAACCCGTCCGGCAGCACCGCGGCATCGATGCCCCGGCCCTGCAGCGTGCGGGTGTCGTCGGGGCTGTAGCTGAACACGCGGTCGACCGTGCCGAGCGTCTCGTCGTCGTAGCGCATCCGCGCGAGCTCGTCGTAGAGCCACAGGGCGCTGCGCGCGCCCGACGCGGCGAGCGCGTGCCACCAGTCCGCCTCGAGGGCGTCGCCCTTCACGACGAGGACGGCATCGGGGTCCGTCTCCGTCAGCGCGCGGATCGCGGCGGCCGTCGCGGCCCCGCGCACCCGGGCGGCGAGAGCGGATCCCGGCGCGCGGTGCGCGAGGGCGTTGCCGATCCCGCCGGCGTCGTAGCAGTGCACGGTCACGTCGAACTGGAGCGCCTCGAGCGCCGCGGCGAAGGCGCTCCAGTATCCGTGGAACACCGGGCTGACCAGGAGCACCTTCATCGCTCGCCTCCCGGCCGGATCGCCGCGAGTTCCCGCCGGTACGTCTCGAGCGGCCGCACGTCCCGCCCGAACATCCGCCGTCCGGCGTTGAACGCCAGGTTCACCGCGCTCGCCGCCCTCAGCCCGAACCGGAGCAGCCCCGGATGCTCGCCCCACTTCTCGGCGTACCGGATCCGCGCTTGGGTCACCCAGCGCACGCGACGGGCGGAGTCCGACGAGCCGCCGCCCTCATGCCGCACCTGCACCGTGCCGAGGAAGATCGAGGGCACTCCCGCCGCGGTGAGCCGTCGCTGCAGGTCGACCTCCTCGACGTTCATGAAGTACCGCTCGTCGAAGCCGCCGACCTCGCGGAACACGTCGGCGGGCATCAGCAGCGCCGCCCCCAGCACCCAGTCCACCGGCAGCACCGCGCCGGCCACGCAGCGGGTGTCGTGTCCGACGGCCTCCTCCAGGCTCGGCCGGAATCGGGCGAGCGGCGTCAGCCACTCCACGACGTGGTGCCTGGTGCGCGGCCAGCGGCGGCCGGTCCACTGGGTGACATCGTCGAGGCCGACGACCATGGGCGCCGCCACGGCCTGCGGCCATGGCGCGGCCGCCGCAACGAGCGACGACACGAACGCGGGATCCAGCCGCAGGTCGCTGTTCAGCACGAGCAGCCGCTCCTGGGAGGCGGCGGCGACCCCGGTGTTGACGGCGGCGCCGAAGCCGCCGTTGGTCTCGCGACGCAGCACGGTCGCCCCGGCCGCGTCAGGGAACGGATCGGGCGACGCGTCGTCCACCACGATGAGCTGCAGCGGGGGCGCGCCGACCTGCGCCCGCAGCGCGTCGAGTAGTGCGAGCGCCGGAGCCGGGTCCCCGTAGTGCGGCACCACGACGGAGATCCCGCTCGGCGTGCGGTCGCCGGAGGCCTCGAGGGCGCTCATGGGGCCTCCCCCGCGCGGTCCTGACCTGTCACAATCAGACCATGTCGGACCCGCGCTCTGCCGCAGACGGTCGCCGCGGTCGCGCGGACCGCACCGGAGGCGCCCCGGGGCGGCCGGCTCTCGTTCCCGCTCGAACCGAGGCCGGAGCTGCGCCGAAGACCACGGCGGGCCGCGGCGCGTCCTGGGGCGCGGAGGCTCTCACCGCGTCGAAGCGCTGGCTCTCCGAGACCCCGCTGCTCGAATTCACGATGGCGATCCTGCTGGCCGCCGGCTACAACCTGCCCGGCCTGCCGGTCGACATCCCGATCCGCTACTTCGCGATGGCCGTGCTCGTGGCGGTCGCGACGACCCGCCGCCCGCGATTCGCCTCGCCGCAGTTGCGGCTGTTCATCGTCGCCGCGGTGGTGCTGGTCGTCTACGACCTCATCGTCTCGGCGTCCGCGGCGCCCATGACGGGTGCGTCCGACTGGCGCCAGCGCCTCATCCGGCTCGGACTCCTGCTCGCGTTCACCGTCTTCGCGGGGACCGGCCGGCTGCGCCTCGTCGCACTCATCGAGGGTTTCGCGTGCGGGCTCGTGCTCAACGCGGTCCTGTTCTACGCGGGGATCGCGCCGCACGACTACCAGCAGTTCCTCTCCGGCTACGTCGGGGACAAGAACGCCGCCGGTCTGCTGTACGCGATCGGCGGACTGCTGCTCGCGGCCACGCAGACCTCGCGCTGGGCGCGATGCAGCACCGTGGCCGCCTTCGGCGCGCTCACCTTCCTCACCGGCTCCCGGACGACGATGGCGGGGCTGCTCGCCTCGGTGGTCTGGCTCGCGGTGTTCACCCGCCGGACGTTGGTGACTCGCATCTTCGGGGGCGTCGCACTGTGGTTCGCCCTCGCCTACGTGCAGGACAATCTGGCACGGATCGGCATCTTCGCCGATCGCGTCGGCACCGACACGCTCCGCGCCCAGATCGCGGATCGGGTGGCCCGCAAGCTCGCCGAGACACCGCCGCAGGGATCCGGTCTCGGCACGGCGTTCGTGCAGATGACCACGGGGCAGATGTTCCTGTTCCATGATTCCTACGCGACGCTGTTCGTCGAGGGCGGCTTCGTCGCGCTCATCGTCGTCGTGGCGGTCACGGCGTGGATCGGCTTGCGTCCCCTGCGATCGGATCCTGGTCCGTTCAGCGCCCGCGCGATGGAGGCGGCGACGATCGTGATCCTGGTCACGGCGACGCAGCTCGGCGAGGTGTTCCTCACCATCGGCTGGGCGCTCGTGCTGGCCGTGGCGATGCACCCGGGCCTCCCCCGGAGCGACATCTCGCACGCTGCTCATCCGCCGCCCTGACCTTCCGCAACCGGTCAGACCGCGGCGTCGGGACCGACGCCGTGCGTATCCGCGGAGCGGTGGGCCCGCGCGGGGACGTTGCGCTGGCCTCCCGCCGGTCGCGGTCGGGCATGCGCGGCGTCGGCCGCCACTGATGCATCATCGGCGACGCTGCGGGAGCGAGCGGGTGCGCGGCCCGTACGGCGTTCGCCGCCGGCGCCCGCCGGCTCCGGCCCGTCGGCGCTCGCCGGGGACGCGTCGCCGTCCAGCGCCGCGGGAGCGAGCTCCGAGTCGGCGCTCATCGTGGCGACGGTGTCGACGTCGCCCTCCTTGTCGGCGTCGTGCACGCTCGTCTGCACGTAGTACCGGTGGTTCTTGCGGGAGGAGCCGTAGCCGTTGGCGCTGTTGCGCATGGCCACGAAGTTCAGCACGACACCGAGCATCCGCGCGCGGATCTGATCGAGCTGGGTGCGGGCCTCCACGATCTCCGCCTTGCGGGTGCGGCCCATGGCGATCACGAAGACCACGCCGTCGACGAACGCGCTCATCACGCTCGCATCGGTCACCGGCAGCACGGGCGGCGCGTCCACGACGATGAAGAAGTCTCGCCGCAACTCGCCCAGCAAGCGCTGGAAGGCCGTGGACCCCAGCATCTCCGACGGGTTCGGCGGGATGCCTCCCGCCGGCAGCACGAACAGGTTCGGATCCGAGGTGCGCCGGATCGCCGGACCGATCGGCATCTGTCCGCTGAGCACCTCGCTGAGCCCGACAGTGCCGTCCAGCTCGAAGCCATCCGCGACGGACGGGCGGCGCAGGTCGCCATCGATCACGAGGGTGCGCTGGCCGGACTCCGCGAGCACCTGAGCGAGGGAACGGGTCGTGCTCGACTTGCCCTCGCCGAGGTTGGCGCTCGTCACCATGACCACGCGCACCTCCTGATCGACGCTCGCGAAGCGCAGTCCGGTGCGGATCTGCCGATACGCCTCATGCGCGACGGCGCGGGTGATCGCTTCCTTCTTGCCGCGCCCACCGACGTCGAGCGTGGGCACCCGGCCCAGCACACCGGTGCCGACGAGGGCCGCGACGTCGGTGTGGGACCGCACGCGCACGTCGAGAGCCCGTCGCAGCAGCACGAGCAGCAGCCCCGCGGCGAGGCCGATGAGGGCACCGGACAGGATCATGGCGCGCTTGTCGGGCGCGGACGGCGAGGTGGGCGGCACGGCATCGTCGAGCGGCACGATCACGATCCCGTCGCGCTGGACTGTCGTTCCGTCAGGAGGCGGCGTCGCCCCGGCCCCCGCGGCGTCCTCGATGCGGGCGACGACGTTGGCGAGCGCGTGCAAGGCGCCGTTGGCCAGCTTCAATGCGCTCTGCGGATCCGGGGCGTTCGCGGTCACCCGCACCATGGTGCTTCCCGGAACCACCTCTGCGCTCAGCGAGCCGTTGAGCTTCGACAGCGGGACGTTCGCGTCCTTCGCGATCTCCTGACGCACCTGCGCGGTGTCGACGAGAGGCATGTAGGCGCCGGCGCGATCGATCGCCGTCGTGGTTCCGGCGATCACCGATCCGCCGGTGCCGGCGATGAACCCGGTCGCCTGAGCGGTGTACACCGGCGCGGTGAGCTGCGCGCTGAGAAGGCCGCCCAGCGCACCGAGGAGCAGTCCGAGCGCGAGGAACCACCATCCGCGCCGAATCAGGATGAGGAAGTCGAGCACCGTCACCAGCAGCTCCTCTGCTTGTGGGGAGCGTATGCCAAAGACCGCGAGAGCCAACTCCCCAGTGGCGTCCCGTCCGTAGTCTATGCCGAGGGGTCCCCCGAAAGCACGAACCGAAATATCACCGACCGGCACCGCGCAGGCGCCCTCGTCCTAGAATCAGCGCGTGAGCATCGCACCTGCTGGGGGGTCCGCGTCGGGCGCTCCCGCAAGGGTGCCGGTCTGGGTCAACGTCCACCTCTCTCATGCGGCGGTGCAGCGCGTGGCCGATCGGGCAGGCGTGGATCTGCTGCACGTCAAGGGCCCGGCCACCGCCGAGTTCCTGCGCGCGAACCGGCACCGGTCCTCCGATGTGGATGTTCTGGTGCGGCCGGGCCACGTCGAGCGCCTTCTGGCGGCTCTGCAGGAGAACGGCTGGGCGTTGTTCACCGACTTCGAGGAGGGGTCGCCGTTCGGTCACGCCGCCAACCTGCGGCACGCGACATGGAGCTTCGTCGATGTGCACCGCCACTTGCCGGGGCCCCTCGTCGACGCGGAGACGGTGTTCGATCGGCTCTGGCGCGATCGCGAAGCGGCGCTGATCGCGCATCGTCCCTGCGCGGTGCCTTCCCTGCCGGGGCAGGTCCTCGTGCAGGTCACGCATGCGGCGCGCTCGCACGCATCGGAGCGCGCCGAGGCGTGGGATCACTGCGATGACGACCTGCGCCGGAAAGTGCGGGCGCTCGCGGACGAGCTCGCGGCGGGCACGGCGCTGGCAGCCGGGATCGGCGAGCTGGCGCGGCACCGCGATGCGCCGGACTTCGCACTGTGGCGTTTCTGGTCGAGTCCTGATGGCGACCGGGTGGACGAGTGGATGGCTCGGATCCGCTCCGCTTCGGGCGTCCGGGCGAAACTCGCGGTGCTGCGGCGCGCGCTGCCGGTGAATCGCACGCATCTTGCGCTGCGCCTCGGCCGGGAACCGCGGCACGGCGAAGTCCTGCGCGAGCAGTTCGCGCGGATCCAGCTGGCCCTGGCGCAACTGGGCCGGCGTTGGGGCGGACGACGGTGACCGCCCAGGCGCGCTATGAGATCAGCGCCGATGTGGCCTGGGTCGAGGCATCGGACCTGGGCAGCACGCCGCATCTGGTGTGGGCGGCGCAGCTGGAGACGGCAACCCAGTTCGCGTTCACGGACACGGCGTGGCTCGTGTGGATGCTGCTGTCGGATGGGGTCTCGACTGTGCCCGCGCTGCGTCGCGAACTGGATCGGATCCATGACGAACTCGGTCCGGACGTCGATCGGCCTTCATTCGCCGATGCGTCCCTGCAGGATTTCCTCGATGCCCTGGTCCGCGATGGACTGATCCGTCTCCTGTGAGCGGATCAGCGCCGCCGCCACTGCGACGACCGGTCAGAGGAGAGCCTCTGCGCTCGACGCGACCCGCGCGGTCTCAGCGCGCCGCATCTCTCGCAGGACCGGGAACATGGCGCTGCTGGTCTTCGGCGACATGAAAGGACGAACGACGCCCATGCCGGCCACTGTCGGCATCCAGCGATCCCCGTCGCGGCGCACATATCCCAGGCGCCGGAGTTCATCGATCCGTCGCCGCGCGCGGAAGACACGGAAGGCCGTGACCCGTCCACCCGGTCCGAGCAGGGCCTCCTGCTCCACTCCCTCTGCAGACACCACGCGGTTGAGCAGCTCCCAGAGAGGGGCGGGCAGCGTGACGCCGAAGGTCTCACCCCGTTTGAGTTCCCTCTGCACCTCGGCGTCCAGATCCTGCTGCGCTTTTCCGCGGAGGCGCGTGCCTGCCACCGCGTGCGAGATGTCGTTCATACCCATAGAGACTCTGCTTTCGACGTTTTATGACGCGAAGACTCCGCCGAATTCCGCTGCACACCCAATGCGTCGATGAGGGTGAGCATCCGCGCGGCCCCTGCGGCCGGCGAGTATTCGGCGAACCATCGTTCGAACAGCGACCCCCGATGCGGGGATCCCGACCCGGCTGTCAGATCCGCGATCCGCTCGGCGAGCGCGACCGGATCCCCTGCGGGCACGATCGCCCCTCTCGGACCGACCACCTCCGGCAGCGCCCCCGCGTCGCTCACGATCAGCGGCACCCGTGCCGCCATCGCCTCCGCGGCGACAAGTCCGAAGGACTCCTCCACGACCGAGGGGACGACGAGCAGATCCACGGTGTCGAAGAACTCGGCGGCGTCGACCCATCCCGGACGATGCGTGAGATGCGCCACCGGGCCGAGTGCCTCCTCCATCTGCACGAGGTCGGCCTCGGGAACGAACAGCGGCTCCCCGGCGAGCACCAGCCGGTAGCGTCCCGGCATGCACTCGTCCAGCAGCTGAGCCGCGGCCGCCAGCACATGCACGCCCTTGTCGAGTCCGAGGCGTCCCAGGAAACCGATCCGGATGTGTCCGTTGTCGTCGGGGCGCGGGTCCGCGCGCCGGATCGCATCCGTCCAGTTCGGCAGCACCAGCGCATGAGGAACCGCTTCGGCCATCGCGGTCGAGGGTACGAGCGTGGCGACGGCACGGTGACGCGCGATCGTGGAGATCAGGCCGCGCAGGCCGCTCGGTCGCTGGTGCAGGTGCACCAGCCGGTCCCTGTGCCCCAGCGTCGCCGCCGCGGGCACCAGGCCGTTGCACCACAGCAGGCCTTCCGGGCGGGTTCGGCTCCACCATCGCAGCGCGCACATCCACAGGATGCGGTTCCGCGCCGGGAGCCCGATCACGGGGAGGCCCTCGCGCACCGCGGCCGCCATCACCGACGACGACGCCGGGAGGACCGCGGTGACGTCGACATCGAGGTCGCGAAGCACGGCAGCGATGCGGAGCAGCATCACCTCGCCCCCGCCCATGCCGCCGTTGTTCGCCGCGAGATAGACGCGCGGAAACCTGCGAGCCGTCCCCGTCTGGCGGCTTCCCCGCGGAGCGGCACGCACGGCCTGCGCCGCGATCTCCTCTTTCCAGGCGCTGGAGACGTCGACATCGTCGACCGCGTACGGCGTCGCGGCCGCGCGCAGCGGCCGGGCAACATCGCTCATCGGTGCCTCCCCAGTGGCACGTCAGATGCCTCCCACAGGCATCGCGACCTCCCACAGGTCGCTAGAGGTCAGACTACGTCAGAATCGGCACGACGGGAAGCACGGGCGCAACGTCGATTCGCGCGGAGCCGGCCCGTGCCGTAGACTCTCCCCTTGGTGTGCGGTCACTGCTGGTCGCACGCACGAACGTGAGCCCTCCACTGGCGTGTTCCCTTTCGTTCTTTGACAAGCTCGAGGATCGATCAGAACCACCCCGGAGTGGGATTCACGAACCTCTCCGTTCGATCAAGAAAGCAGCACTATTGTGACGCGCACTTACACCCCCAAGGCCGGGCAGGTCCAGCGTGACTGGGTCGTCATCGACGCCACCGACGTCGTTCTCGGTCGCCTCGCCTCGCACGCCGCAGCGCTCCTGCGCGGCAAGCACAAGGCCACCTTCGCCAACCACATCGACTCGGGTGACTTCGTCATCATCGTGAACGCCGACAAGGTCGCGCTCACCGGTCAGAAGCTCCAGAAGAAGATCGCCTACCGCCACTCGGGTCACCCGGGCGGGCTCAAGGCCGTCGCCTACTCCGAGCTGCTCGAGAAGAACCCCGTCCGCGCTGTGGAGAAGGCCATCCGCGGCATGCTCCCGAAGAACAGCCTGGGCCGCCAGCAGCTGGCGAAGCTCAAGGTCTACACGGGCTCCGAGCACCCGCACGCCGCTCAGCAGCCGAAGACGTACACCCTCGACCAGGTCGCCCAGTAAGCGCCGTTACGAATAAGGACATACTCGTGGCTGACAACGACACCACCGAATTCCCGCAGAACTTCTCGACCGAGACCCCTGAGGCCGCCGCCGTCGAGACCGCTCCGCGTCCCGTTCTGACCGTCCCCGGCGCTGCCGTGGGTCGTCGCAAGCAGGCCATCGCCCGCGTGCGCCTGGTCCCGGGCGCCGGCACCATCACGGTGAACGGCCGCTCGATCGAGGACTACTTCCCGAACAAGCTGCACCAGCAGCTGATCAACGACCCGTTCACGGTGCTGAACCTCACGGGTGCGTACGACGTGATCGCCCGCATCTCCGGCGGCGGCCCCTCGGGCCAGGCCGGTGCGCTGCGCCTGGGCATCGCCCGCGCGCTGAACGAGATCGACGTCGAGAACAACCGCCCGACCCTCAAGAAGGCCGGCTTCCTCTCGCGCGACGCTCGCGTCAAGGAGCGCAAGAAGGCCGGTCTCAAGAAGGCCCGCAAGGCTCCTCAGTACTCGAAGCGCTAAGCCGCGCGGACCTCAATGGCTCTGTTCGGTACGGACGGGGTGCGGGGGCTGGCCAACGGCCCCCTCACTGCCGATATCGCGCTCACCCTGGCCCAGGCGACTGCCGTCGTCCTGGGCCAGGGCCGTATTGCCGAGGCTCGCAAGGCGGCCGGCAAGCGTCTCACCGCCGTGGTCGCGCGCGACCCGCGCATCTCGGGGCACTTCCTCAGCGCCGCCGTCGAGGCAGGACTCGCCTCCTCCGGCGTGGACGTGCTCGATGCGGGAACGCTGCCGACCCCGGCCGCGGCGTTCCTCATCGCCGACATCGACGCCGACTTCGGTGTGATGATCTCGGCGTCTCACAACCCGGCGCCCGATAACGGCATCAAGATCTTCGCCCGCGGAGGCGTGAAGCTCCCCGATGTCGTCGAGCAGCGCATCGAAGAGGCCATGGCCGGCGAGAAGCTGCGCCCCACCGGCGCCGACGTCGGCCGGGTCAGCCGCTTCTCGGACGCCGAGGACCGCTACGTCATGCACCTGCTGGCGTCGCTCCCGCACCGCCTCGACGGCCTCCACGTGGTGCTCGACTGCGCGCACGGAGCCGCCAGCGGCGCCTCCCCCGAGGCATTCAGCAACGCGGGCGCCAAGGTGACCGTGATCGGTGCGGATCCGGACGGGATCAACATCAACGACGGCGTCGGATCCACGCATCTCGACAAGCTCGCCGCCGAGGTCGTGCGCGTGGGCGCCGATGTCGGCATCGCGCATGACGGCGACGCGGATCGCTGCCTCGCCGTGGACGCCGATGGCAACGTCATCGACGGCGACCAGATCATGGCGATCCTGGCGGTCGCCATGAAGGATCGCGGGCGACTCGCCGAGAACACCCTCGTCGCCACCGTGATGAGCAACCTCGGTCTGCACGTCGCGATGCGCGAGCAGGGCATCACCGTGCGCCAGACCGCAGTCGGCGATCGCTACGTGCTCGAGGACATGAACGCCGGCGGCTACTCGCTGGGCGGCGAGCAGTCGGGCCACGTCATCATGAGCGACTTCGCCACCACCGGTGACGGCGTGCTTACGGGCCTGCATCTCGTGGCCGAGATGGCGCGCCAGAAGAAGACGCTGGCCGAGCTCGCGTCGATCATGACCGTCTACCCGCAGAAGCTCGTCAACGTCAAGGACGTCGATCGCACCAAGACGGACGACGAGCACGTGCAAAAGGCCGTGAAGGCCGTCGAGGCCGAGCTCGGCGACACCGGCCGGGTGCTGCTGCGCCCCTCCGGCACCGAGCAGCTCGTGCGGGTGATGGTCGAGGCCGCAGACGAGCAGTCCGCGCACGAATACGCGCACCAGCTCGCCGAGGTCGTGCGCGAGCGACTCGCCCTCTGACCATGACCGACGAGGCATCCGGGACCGTGCCGGCGCAGCGAATGCTGCGCCGCACGTGGCCCCTGCTGCTCGCCTACGGCGTCGCGCTCGCGCTGATCGCGTTCTGGCCCCAGCACGTCGACAAGGGCATGGGGTTCTTCCTCAAGACGATCACCCGCTATCTGCCGGCCCTCACCTACAACCGCATCGAGTTCGCCTCGAACATCCTGCTCTTCGTGCCGCTCGGCATCCTGCTGGCCATCCTGTTGTCGCGCCGACGCTATCTGATCATGCCGATCGGCGTCGTCGTCTCGCTGACGATCGAATCCGCGCAGGGAGTCTTCCTGTCCGGACGCACGTCGAGTATCTCCGACCTCATCGCGAACACCGCCGGAACCTGCGTCGGACTGCTCGTCGTCGAGTTCGTGGATGCGGTGGGCCGGGGCGCCCGCGACCGCTGAAGCGGCCTCGAGGCGAGATCCGATATTCCGCACTCTGGATTCCGAGCCGTCTCAGGGCTAGCATGAAGCCACGCCGCAGCCTTTGGGAGGATGCGGACGTCGGCTCGGCAGCTTCTCGCCCCGAAAGAGCAGCCACCGATCGGCGATGGACCGCAGCCTTGGGAGGGTTGAGGTCCGGGGAGGATGGCCTCTGCCATCCGCCGTTGTGGGAACGGTTCTGGGGAGTTCTGGGGAGTGTCTGGAAAAGTAGACTTCGTAGCGACGGCGCACACCGTCGCGCTCTGGCGCCACGCGTACGCGAAACGCCTCGCCGTCACCGACACGATCATCGTCTGCGCGGCGGTCGCCTTCGCGCAGATCGCCCGATTCGGATTCGGTGACTCCCGCGTCGTGGGTCTCAATCTCCTGAACGCGGAGCTCGAGTACTCGATGTTCTCGATCGCGCTGGCCCTCGTGTGGTCACTCGCGCTGCAGCTGTCCGGTTCGCGGAACGCGAAGGTCATCGGCGGCGGTTCGCTCGAGTACAAGCGGGTCGCTGACACGACGATCAGGCTGTTCGGCGTGCTCGCGATCCTCGCCTTCGGGTTCCAGCTGCAGCTCGCCCGCGGCTACGTGCTGATCGCCTTCCCGATCGGGCTCGCTCTGCTTTTCCTCGGCCGTTGGCAGTGGCGGCGCTGGCTGCTGAACCAGCGCACCCGCGGGCGCTTCGCGCATCACGCCGTCGTGGTGGGCGAGCGGGAGAAGTCCCGTCACGTCGGCGCCTCGATTCTGCGCGAACCAGGGCTGGGCGTCCAGCTCCTCGGTGCCGTGACCGAGAACGGCAGCGACCGGGATCTCCTCCCCGGGGTGCCCGTGCTCGCCGGCTTCGACAACGCGCTCGAAGCGGTGCTCGCCTCCGGTGCGGACACGGTGGTCTACAGCGGATCCGATCGCTTCAGCCCCGAGGCGCTGCAGGAGTTCGGCTGGGGCCTGGAGGCGGCGAAGATCGAGTTGCTGGTCGCCCCCGCCCTGACCGGCATCGCCGGCCCCCGGCTGCACTCCATCCCTGCGCCCGGCCTTCCGCTGATCCGAGTCGACTATCCGGCGTTCGAGGGCACGAAATATCTCGCCAAGCGCACGTTCGACCTCGTGGGCTCCGTGATCGCTCTTGTCGTTCTGAGCCCCCTCTTCATGATCCTCGCCATGTGGGTGCGACAGGACGGCGGAAAGGCGCTCTTCCGCCAGCAGCGCATCGGTGCCGGTGGCAGACGCTTCGAGATGCTCAAGTTCCGCACCATGGTCGTGAACGCCGAAGACCGGCTGCCCTCCCTGCTCGACCAGAGCGACGGCAACACCGTGCTGTTCAAGATGCGGAACGATCCCCGGGTGACCGCGGTGGGCCGGGCGCTGCGCCGGCACAGCCTCGACGAGCTGCCGCAGCTGGTCAACGTGCTGCGCGGGAACATGTCCCTGGTCGGCCCGCGCCCCCCGCTCACGTCGGAGGCGGAGCACTACGACCACCGCATGCAGCGCCGGTTCCTGGTCCGTCCCGGTATCACGGGACTATGGCAGGTCAACGGACGGTCCGACCTGTCGTGGGACGACAGCGTCCGGCTCGATCTCTTCTATGTGGAGAACTGGTCTCTGACCGGAGACCTGGTCATCCTGTGGCGCACGCTGCGGGTCGTCGTCGCCGGAACGGGCGCGTATTGAGCGCTCAGGAGACGCCTCACGAGCGAGGGGCCGTGCCCGAAAAGGTAGAATCTGCAAGGACGCTGAATGTTGTCGTGCGCTTCACCCGAAGATCCGTACGACACGGAGGCACTGGGGGGCATTGGGAATGTCAGTAGACCGCGGAATGAACGCGTCGCCGGCGACGAGATCGGATCACATGGGGATGAGATCGGATCGCGCAGCGACGAGATCGGACCACGCCGCGACGAGCTGGCAGCGTCGGTACGCGGCCCGGCTCGCCGTCACGGATCTGCTCATCGTCGTGGCCGTGATCTTCGGCACCCAGTTCTTCTGGCTGGGATTCAACTCCCAGGATGTGAGCGGGCTCAGCATCCTGGACTACACAGCGCTGTCTCTGCTGCTGGCGATCGCCTGGGCGGCGACGCTCACGATCTACGACACGCGCAGCCCGCGCGTCGTCGGCTACGAAACAGCGGAGTATCGCGCGATCGTCAACGGCGCGCTGCGACTGTTCGGCGTCGTCGCGATCATCTCGTTCCTCCTGCAGGCGAACATCTCACGCGGCTATATCCTCATCAGCTTCCCGCTCGGCGTGCTCCTCCTGATCCTCAGTCGCTGGCTGTGGCGTCGTTGGCTGCACAGCCAGCGCACGCACGGCGAGATGATCTCGCGGGTCCTGCTCATCGGCGACACCGCCGCGAACCTGCGCATCCATTCCGAACTGCTGCGCAGCCCGGAGAGCGGCTTCGTCGTCGTCGGGGCCTGCTCGACCTCGCCGGAGCGCTCGGATCGACTCGGCCCCACCGGCGTCCCCGTCCTCGGCGGGCTCGACGACGTCGCCGAGGCCCTCGTGACAACCGGTGCCGACACCGTGCTGGTCTCCAGTGAGAGCGGGCTCCCCGCCGATCGCGTGCGGGCGCTGAGCTGGCAGCTCGAGGCCGGCCAGCAGCACCTCATCATGGCGCCGAATCTCACGGATATCGGCGGCCCGCGCATCCACATGCGCCCGGTCGCGGGCCTCCCGCTGATGCACGTCGAGACGCCGAGATACACGGGTCCGCAGGTCGTGGCCAAGCGCGCATTCGATCTTCTGGGATCCGGAGCGCTCATTCTGCTGCTGTCGCCGGCGCTGCTCGTCATCGCATTCCTCGTCAAGGCGACCAGTCACGGTCCCGTCCTCTATGGGCAGGAACGGGTGGGCATGAACGGGGTGCCGTTCATGATGCTGAAGTTCCGGTCGATGGTGGTCGGCGCCGACGCTCAGCTCTCGCAACTGCTCGCCGAGCAGGGGCGCTCGGACGCGCCCCTCTTCAAGGTCGAGAACGACCCGCGCATCACGAAGGTCGGCCGGGTGCTGCGAAAATTCTCCCTCGACGAGCTGCCTCAGCTGTTCAACGTCTTCCTGGGCTCGATGAGCCTCGTCGGCCCTCGCCCGCAACGCGACGGCGAGGTCGCCCTCTACGACGATGCCGCACAGCGACGCCTCATCGTGAAGCCGGGGATGAGCGGCCTGTGGCAGGTCAGCGGCCGATCCTCGCTGAGCTGGGAGGACGCGATCCGTCTCGACCTGTACTACGTCGAGAACTGGTCGCTCACCGGAGACCTCAACATCCTGTTCCGCACGTTCAAGGCCGTCTTCGCGCCCGGCGAGACCGCGCACTGACCGCCGCCGGGGGTAGGGGATGATGGTTAGGTCTGCGGAACGAAAGACTGACATGTGGGGGGAAGAACGCGTATGCGTCTGTCTGTGATCGGATGCGGCTATCTGGGGGCTGTGCACGCTGCAGCGATGGCATCGATCGGCCACGAGGTGGTCGGGATCGACGTCGACACGCACAAGATCGACGCTCTGTCGAGGGGTGAGGCTCCGTTCTTCGAGCCCGGCCTGCAGCAGATCCTGACCGAGGGCATCACGTCGGGGAGACTGCGTTTCAGCACCGACACGGCGGATGCGGCAGGAGCGACCGTGCACTTCATCGGCGTGGGCACACCGCAACAGGCCGGGGGCTACGGCGCCGACCTCACCTACGTCGATGCGGCCGTGTCCGCCCTGCTCCCGCACCTGCGATCGGGGGACATCGTCGCCGGCAAGTCGACCGTGCCCGTCGGAACCGCCGCGCGCCTGGCGGAGCTCGTCGCGCCGACAGGGGCGACCCTGGTCTGGAACCCCGAGTTCCTGCGTGAGGGCTGGGCCGTGCAGGACACGATCGACCCCGACCGTCTGGTCGCAGGCGTTCCCGCGGGTGAGCGCGGCGAGCACGCCGCCGGGATCCTGCGCGAGGTCTACCACCCTGCCGTCGCCAAGGGCACGCCGTTCATCGTGACGGACTATGCGACCGCAGAGCTCGTCAAGGTCGCCGCGAACGCGTTCCTGGCGACCAAGATCTCCTTCATCAACGCGATGGCCGAGATCGCCGAGGTCACGGGCGCCGACGTCACCCAGCTCGCCGATGCGATCGGCCACGACGCCCGCATCGGTCGCCGCTTCCTCGGAGCCGGCATCGGCTTCGGCGGCGGCTGCCTGCCGAAGGACATCCGCGCCTTCGCCGCACGCGCCGAAGAACTCGGTCGCGGCGAGTCGGTCAACTTCCTCCGCGAGGTCGACGCGATCAACCTGCGCCGCCGTGAGCGCGCCGTGCAGCTCGTCGTGGACGGGCTCGGCGGCACGGTCTACGGCAAGCGCATCGCCGTGCTCGGCGCGGCCTTCAAGCCGCACAGCGACGACGTGCGCGATTCCCCCGCCCTCGACGCCGCCGTACGTCTGCATGGTCTCGGCGCCGACGTCGTCGTCACGGATCCGCAGGCCATCGAGAACGCCCGCCGGTTCCATCCGCAGCTCACCTACATCGCCGAGCGCGATGAAGCCCTGCGCGACGCGCATGCCGTGCTCGTGGTCACCGAATGGGACGAGTACCGCCGCGAGCTCGATGCGTCGCATGTCTCCTCGCTGACCTCCGGTCGCGTGGTCGTCGACGGACGCAACTGCCTCGACGCCGTCGCGTGGCGCGCGGCCGGCTGGACCTACTACGGGATGGGGCGCCCGTAGTGCCGGGATTGCTCGTTCACGAGTGGATCGAGTCATCCGGCGGCGCGGAGAACGTGCTCGAGGCGATGGCGAGGGCCTTCCCCGATGCGGACATCCAGTGCCTGTGGAACGACGCCCCGCAGCGGTTCGCCGGCCGCCACGTGGAGGAGACCTGGATCGCGCGCACCCCTCTGCGCCGGAAGAAGGCCCTTGCGCTCCCCTTCACGGTGCCGACATGGCGCGGGCTGCGGGGACGGACGGACTACGACTGGATGCTGATCAGCTCCCATCTGTTCGCCCACCATGCCCACCTGCGCGGGCAGGACGTGCCGAAGTACGTCTACGCGCACACACCGGCGCGCTACATCTGGAACCCCGAGCTCGACGAGCGCGGCAACAGCGCCGCCGTCCGCGCAGTGTCTCCGCTCTTCCGGCGCATCGACCGGCGTCGAGCGCAAGAGGCCACAGCGATCGCCGCCAACAGCGCTTTCGTGCGCGACCGCATCACCGCCGCCTGGGAACGCGATGCCGTCGTCATCCATCCCCCGGTCGCCGTCGACCGGATCCTGTCCGAGTCCGACTGGCGCACGCGGGTTGCCGACGATGCCGAGAAGAGCCTCCTCGACGCGCTCCCCGAGCACTTCGTGATGGGCGCGTCGCGGTTCATCCCGTACAAGCGTCTCGACCTCGTCATCCGCGCCGCCGACGCCGTGGGGCTCCCGGTCGTGATCGCCGGTCGAGGCCCGGAGGAGCAGCGTCTCCGAGCAGTAGCAGCAGCAGCGAAGGTGCCCGTCCGGATCGTCGTGTCACCATCCGATGCCCTGCTGTATGCGCTGATGCAGCGCGCCTCCGTGTTCGTCTTCCCCCCCGTCGAAGACTTCGGGATCGTTCCGGTCGAGGCTCAAGCCGCGGGGACTCCCGTGGTGACGGGACCCGTGGGCGGGCAGACGGAGACCTTCGTTCCCGGTGTCAGCGGCGTCATCGCCGAGTCGACGTCGATCGCGCATCTCAACGAGTCCATCGCCACGGCTCTGAACCTGCCGTCGTTCGACCCGAGCGCTGTCACATCCCCGTACTCCGAGCAGGCATTCGTCACGAAGCTCCGCGGGTTGCTCCGATGATCGTCGTCAATTGCCGTTTCCTCGCCCAGGAACGCACTGGGGTGCAACGATTCGCGGAGGAGATCACGAGGGAACTCGTCGAGCTTCGCGACGACCTCACACTGGTTGCTCCCCCGGGCGAGCTGCGCTACGAGAAGATCGGCAACGTAAGAGTCGCCCGAGTCGGCACATCTCAGGGGCATCGATGGGAGCAGCTCGATCTTCCTCGATTCCTTCGGCGCACGCACGACAGCCCCCTGCTCCTCTCCCTGATGAACACCGGTCCGGTTCTCTACCGGAATCAGATCGTCACGCACCACGATCTGACTTATGTCCGTTTCCCCGCCACCTACACCCGCAAGTTTCGCGTCGGCTATCGAATGCTCTCCCGGGCGACTCTTCGGCATGCGCGCAGGGTTCTCACCGTCAGCGAGTTCTCCCGGTCCGAGATCGCCGCGGTGTACGGCATCCCGACGGACCGCATCAGTGTCATCCCCAATGCTGCTGGTGCGGCCTTCCAACAAGCGCACGCAGGAGAGACGACTCCTCCATACATGCTCGCGGTCTCCTCGCTGCTGCCGCACAAGAACATCGATTTCCTCGCGACCGCGTTCCAGCGCTACGCAGAGGAAAGCGGCACAACCACCGTTCTCAAGCTCGTCGGAGCACCGCAGGCGGAGAAAGTGGGCGGGCGCGTCGAGGCTTCCGACTCGTCCCATATCGATTTCCTTGGACGCGTCAGCGACGAGGAGCTTGTGGAGCTCTATGCGCACGCGCGAGCCTTCATCTTCCCTTCCCTCTACGAGGGATTCGGCATTCCCCCGATCGAGGCCCAAGCTGCTGGCCTTCCCGTGATCGCCGCTGCCGCCGCATCGATCCCTGAAGTCCTTGGGGCTTCTGCGCTTTATTTCGACCCGACCGACGAGGAACAGCTCATCGGTCAGATCTGCGAACTCGATACCCGCGAGGCGGCACGAAACAAATATCGTTCCCTAGGTTTCGAGAACGCCCAGCGCTTCTCATGGCGCACTTCAGCGGCGCAACTGAGTTCGCTGCTCACGTGACTCGCGACGGCCCTCAGGACCGCGTCTCAATGCTCCGCCTGAGACGCAGAGAGGGAATCTCGACGACTTTGTACATGGCTATGCCGGCAAGCACACCGACGACGATCTTCACCAGGACACCTTGGAGAGACGGCCCCCATGGGACCCACGCGTCAATCAGTTTGGCGAACGGGTAGTGGACGAGATAGATGCTGTAACTCGACAGGCCGATCAGCTGGACGATCCTCGCGGACGCAAGACGGAGAAATGCTGACTGAACGACGCCTGCGGGCGCGACCAGACCGAACGCGATGAGAAACGCTGTCGCCGCCGGGACGGTTACGAAACGCACGGTTATCTCGTAGATGTCGTTCGACGAGACAAAGCCCGTCACGGCGACGACGAGTGCGACTCCGATCCAGAGAGGATGTCCGAGACGAGTGAGATACCGAGCCCCATTCTGTCGGTACATCGCATACACCGTTGCGAGGAGCACACCCCACGCAATCGCATCGATCCGTGTGTCCGTCGCCCGCAACAAGCGCGCGATGTCCGCCCCTTGCAGGATGAGCACCACCCGCCAGAGAGGAACGAGGACGATCAACGCGATGGCGATCGTGGCAAGATCCCGTCGGCTGTTCCGACCTCGCACCAGTACGACCCATAGGATCGCGAATACGATGTAGAACTGTTCCTCGATGCCGAGACTCCATACCACATTCGTTCCCGGAAGGATCCCGGACCCGCCACCGAATGCCTGCTGCCAGTTCGAATAGAAGAAGACTTGCCCCGCGACCGATCCGAGGTCGACCGAGAACACCTTGAATACAAAGCCGAAGATGATCGTGGGCACAACGACAGCAATCAACAACGGTGGCAAGATCTTGAACGCTCGCTTGAAATAGAAGTCTCCGATGCGGAATGCGTTCGTCTTCTCTTGCTCCCGGAGCACGACATGAGTGATCACGAATCCTGAGATGACAAAGAACGCCATCACCCCGCTGTCACCCGGAACCTTTGGCAGACCCGCATGCATCGCAACGACAAGGAGCACGGCCATCGCTCGGAGCGCGTCGATGTGAAGGTATCGTCCGGATGTCGCATCTGTGCGGAGTACGGCTGATGAGGTTGCGGTCACAAGCACACCTTACGGGCCCGAAACGCTGGTCGAGCGTCCGGCCGAGCGCTCCGCTCATGAGGCAGTCGAGTCCGTCAGGAAGACCGCCGATCGTCGAGCGATCGCGGTGGCGTGAGGCGTGAGGCGTGAGGCGTGACAAGAATCAGACAGAATAGAAGTAGCATTGCCACCGCGCGCCGTCGGCGACGTGGCGAAGATGAGCCCCGGGGAGGCCATTTTGGACAGCTCAGCGGGCAGCCTGACCGCGTTTGCTCGGCGAACGGGCTACAAAGATCTCAGTGATGCTGGACGGAAGTCAGTGCCACTGGACCGACTCTCCGAGGAAAGATGAGTCTTACGAGCCCTTCCCCCGGCAGACAGCCTGTTGCCATCTCGTGCGCGTTCGATGAGAACGCAATCCGCGCCATCGCGCTCGGAGCACATCGACACGACGTCTTGACGCGACGGGCGATTCGGGATCAGGCACCACTTCTCAACCTGGCGCGCGGCGCAGGACGCCTTCTACCAGGTTCTCGCGTCATCCGCTCCTTCGTCGCGAAGCAGTCCGCGCGGGTTGGGGACAGCGCCACCCCGGAGGACATCCGACTGTCAACAACGTCGGAGTTCCTGCGGGTGTTCGGCGGACGAGTACGCACCCCCCTCACCCACACGCTGGGTAACGCCACCTGGAAGGTGGTATTCGACAATGCCGCGCGACACATCGACTTCGGTGACGCCCGGACACTGATCTCGATGCCGGGGTCGTCACTCGGCACCTTCGAACGAAACCGATATCGTCGGCTCGTCCTACACGAAATCGACGCGCACCCGCGGGTTCGCAATGAACGTCTCGAGGCCTTCTACGGCGCACGCCGAGCTGCCGCTGAGACCTATCCCCGCTGGTTCGTAGAGCGGATCGAAGCTGAACTCGAACTCGCAGACTCGGTCCTCGTGCCGGGCAAAGTTGTCGCCGGACAAATGCGCAACAATGGCATTTCGGAGAAGAAGATCATCCAGGTGCCCTATGGTGTGGACCCCACCGTATTCCGTCCTCCATCCATCAGGCCGACCGAGAGGCGGCGCCGTCTACGTCTTGTCTGCACAGCACAGATCTGTCTTCGCAAAGGCACACCCTTCCTCCTCGACGCTGTCCGCGATATGCCCGTCGATCTGACTTTGGTCGGTCAGGTCTTCGACCGGCGTATCATGACAGACCTGCCGGACAACGTCACTCATGCCGGGGTACTCACGGCTGCGCAGATCGCCGATCTGTACGCACGCTCGGACGCATTCGTCCTACCCACCATTGAAGACTGCTTTGCGTTGGTCGTCGCAGAGGCGGCCGCGGCAGGCCTCCCCGTCATCACAACATTCGAAAACGGTGCACACGAGCTCCTCGGCGCGGAGCATCAGGTCATCGATGCCGGCGACGTGGCCCAGCTCAGACATGCCATCGACGCACTGGATCTCCTCTCCTGGGATCAGCGGACGACGAATGCAGATCGCGCTCGCGACGGTGCCGCCACGACATGGAGCGAGTATGCCGACACCGTTCTACATCGAATTGGAGCGCTCTCATGACGCCTCGGGAAGATTCCGTCACCGCGGTGATCCCTACGATCGGGCGACCGGAGTTGCGTTCGACGGTGGAGTCGGTCTTGGCCCAAACCGCACATCTGCACGAGATCATCGTCGCGGCCGATACCGACGGCGAGTTAGATCTTCCCCAGGATTCGCGCGTGACGGTGGTACGCACCGGGCCTCGTGCCGGGGGAAACGTCGCACGCATGGCCGGCATCCGAGCAGCCAGCAGCAACCTCATCGCGCTTCTCGACGATGATGATCTTTGGGCGCCTGAGAAGCTTGAGCATCAGATCCGTGCGATCAGGGATTCGCGGGGCCGGCTAGATGACACTTGGCTCAGCTGCACTCTGGTGGAAGAGCCCGGCGGCAGGCACTGGCCGGAACGCCGGATCGAAGTCGGCGAGCGTCTTCCCGACTATCTCTTCCGAAAGCAAAGGATTAAGGCGGGGCAGGGTGCCATCCACACCTCGACGTTGCTCTTTCCTCGCGCGCTGGCGCTGAAGCATCCGTTCGATGAGAATCTCCGCTTCCATCAGGACACAGACTGGCTGATGCGACTGGACCGCGAAGCCCCTGGTACCGCAGTGATCCAAGTCCCGGAACCACTCACTCGGCTACGTGCAGGCGGAGGTTCGGTGTCCCGAGGCATCAAACCGCTTGAGTCCCTGGCATGGGCCCGCCGCGCGCTCGCTCATGTCGCCCCCGGCACTCGAGCGGACTTCCTCGTGACGGTGACCTACTTCCAGGCGCTGCGGCACAAGGACTATTCTGCGGCAGTCAGGGTACTTGGGGTCGCCTTCTCCTGGGGGCCGCCGACGTTGCGCGCGCTCCCGTCAGTCTTGATGCTGCCGCTGAAGGTCATGACGCGGGGAAGGAACCTCTAGGCCGTGATCCACCCCATCGCCGACAGCACGGACACCCCGTGCACCCACCGACCGAGGCAGGATCAGATATGACCGATGTCGCGTCTCTTCTCCCTGGCGCCGAGAGGTTCGACGGCCAGGGGGGCGCCATCGCCACCTGGGTCCGCGAGACATATTCGCTGTCACGATACTCGACCATGGTCGCGAGTCCGCGCGCGACTGAGGCATTCGCGTATCCCGTCAGCTATGCGCGAGTCGCCCCCTACGACGCCTACGAGCGCTGTCTGCGCGCAGGCTCTCGTGTGCTCTCCCGCCAGATCGGCAAGCCGCTCCATGTCGTCTACAATCGCCTGCTCTGGGACAGATTTTGGGTACGCTCCGCGTTTCGACACATTGGAGATGCGCGCCTGATCCAGATCCACAACCGGCCGCACTATGCGAGGCTCCTCCGTGAAGCCGGTTACCGGGGCCGCATCATGCTACACATGCACAATGACCTGCGCAGCTATGTGAACGATGCGGAGGCGGAGATGGTTTTCTCTCATATCGACAGCATCGCATTTTGCAGCGCTTTCATCATGGACCGCGCTCTGGAGCACTTCCGTGATCTTCCTCGAACGGTCGCGATCCCCAACGGGGTCTCGAGCACGCAGATCGATCGCTTTCGTGAATCCCGCACGGATGCCCCCCTGCGCTTGATCTACGCCGGACGAATAATGCCGGAGAAAGGACCGCTCGAAGCAGTTGAGGTGTGCGTAGAGCTGCGTCGTCGAGGGATCGATGCACGCATCGATCTGGTGGGCGGCACCGGATCGGGCAGCGACAATAGTCCGACTCCGTACCTCGCGATGGTGGAGTCCGCTGTGCGCGATCTCAACGAGACGGTCGGCGTCGAAGTCGCCCGGCTCCTCGGCCCGAGGCCTCATCCGGAGGTATTCCGTCTCTTCGAGGAAGGGGACCTCTTTGTGCTCCCCTCAGCGTGGGAGGAACCGTTCGGCATGGTCGCGCTGGAAGCGATGGCCAAGGGTTGCGTTCCTTTCGTGTCGGCGAAGGGCGGCCTCCCCGAAGTCGTCCGCGATGGAGGAGTCGTCATCTCGAACACGTCGGAATCGAAGACATCGGTCGTCTCAGCCTTCGCCGATGCTGTGGAGGAGCACCTCGCCCCGGATGCGCTCGACCGGCTGCGCCTACTCGGATGGGATCGAGCAAGCGAGCTCACCTGGGAGAGGGTGGCTGAATCCGCCGATCAGGAATTCGAACGAGAACTGGCATCGCTCTGAGGTAGAATCAGCCTCATAGCATGCGGCCGGATTGTCCGCAGCCGTGATCGCCGACCGGGACGTGATCACCACGGTCTGGAGAGCTGGGGGCTTGCGGATGACCATTACAGCGCACGATCGACACGGGCGAGAAGCTACCCGCTCCGTCGAGAATCCCGCCAATCCCCGATCTGCACGAAGGAAGAACCCGTCGGGCCGCCGTCGCGAACGACTGCAGCTCGCTGTCATCGCGATCGCGCTACTCTGCTACACGACCCTGGGGTGGGCCGTCTCTCTCTTCCAGACGGGACGCGTCCCGCCAACCACGCTGACCACCGCATCCGTCGAACTCACTTCGCTCGGAACCACGCTCCGCAACAGCGGTCCCTACCTCGTCTATGCTGTCGCTGGCGTCATCGTCCTCAGCAACATTACGAGGATGGGGAAGCGGCCTCTAAGGGGGTTGCTCCTTCCGCTGCTGGGAGCACTGCTTCTCTGGGTAACAATGTCAGTGTCGACGGGGCAACTCACCTCGGGACTTCGGTTCTCCGTACTGATCGCGATCATTGCGGTCACAGTGTGGAGCATTGGCCTCGAAACCGATGATCTCGTCGTGATCGGGCGAATCGGATTCGTGATTGCCCTCATCTCCCTCGTGATGGCGCTTACGACCGACAAAGCCTGGACTGACGAGACAATCGACTCAAAGGCGCTCATCGGCAATGCGGTGCTAGCTGGCTTCTTTCCCCAGATGAATCCTCTGGGGATGTCGATGGCTATCACGCTGCCGTTCACGCTGATGTTCAAACGACGTCTTAGTCGCTTTCTCGGGTTTGCGGCGACCGCGACCACGCTGTTGCTCGCTTCAAGCCGGACCGCGCTGATCGCGGCAGGCATCGCGTTACTGGCCGGGATAATCCTTCGAGCCGTCCCCCGCAACAACCGGATCTTTTTCGGAGCTGCAATGCTGCTCACGATCTTCGTTGTCTCGGTCGTGGTGCCACTGACTTCCGATGCTGAAGCGTTCACTAATCGCGGCGCCATCTGGCGAGCATCGATCACGCTGTTCCCCGAGAGGCCCATCTGGGGGTATGGCCCCAACGTCTTCGGCTTGGACGGAGCGGTCTCTCGACTGGTGCTCGGCGCCTATTGGCATGGACACAACGTTGTCATCACCTTCGCGATGGTCGGAGGGGTGGTGGCGTTGATCGCGCTGTTGGTCTTCCTGCTGTCCGCCATCCATCCAGCGCTCAAGTCCGCGAAGGTCGACAGCCTCATACCGTTCATGCTCACTGCGACGATCCTTGCCTTGGCCATCACCGAAGTGCCGGTGCGTCCGAGCGAGTTCGACGGTGTGGCCTGGGTCTCATGGCTTTGCCTGTTCTCCGTCGCGACCCTCGCCCCGAAAAAGAAGACAGACGAAGTGCTGTCTTCCGAGAGCGATCATTCGCGATAGTCAGCCAGCTGCACCTTTCAAGGCCCACCTGTCGCGATCGGGCTGACCATGTCGAAGAAAAGCAATGAGGAGAACACGCTATGCCTGTGCTCACGATGATCATCGGACTTGAGCGCAACTTTCGTGGTGCACCGCTAGAAGGTCAGCTGAAGGAGATCGGCGTGGCGGCTGAACGCGTCGCGGGCGTCGAGGTCGAGTTCAATGGCCTCCCTGTGACCCGCTACGCCGACTCAGCAGCCGTCTCGGTGCTCTATGGTCGCCCCCTCCGGGAAGCGGAGATCGGCTGCGCCCTCGCACACAGGGTCTGCTACCAACGCCTTATCGACTCCCCCGAGGAATGGGCGCTTGTATTCGAAGACGACGCGCGGATCGCCCGCCCCGCGGCGGTATCGGACATCGTCAATCGCCTCGGGGCCCTGGCTCCATTCAACACTCCCGCCGTGCTGATGCTCTATGGTCGCCAGATGGTCGGAGACCCTCGATACCACTCGCAGATCGGCGTCGCCGACATTCATGAGCTCATGCGAACGCCGATGACTGCCACCAGCTACTTCATCAACCGTGCGGCAGCCCGCCACTTCCTCAGCACTGGGCTTCCCCTGAGAAATCCCGCCGACTGGCCCGTCAGCGCCGAGCGTGAGGTCCGTTTCGCGGCGGCGTACCCCTGGCCTGTGATACCGGACGAAGTGGATGCACCTTCGTCCATCGGCAGTCGCGGTGGAGGACGCAACGCTCTGGCTCGCGTGGGTAACCGCGTGGAATCCACGCTCTACGTCAAGTGGCTGAGACGACGGCATCACTACCGCTCGCTCACGGAATACCATGACTGGGAGATCCGGCGTCGAATCGTCCATCTCGCGCTCGGATCAGCACATCCATATCGTGTACCCGTGGACGCTGTGTCGCTCCCTGTTGCCAGCCGAAAGGCGCTCACCGTAGACCGGCTGCTCGGTGGGCGACGGGACGCCGAGTTCGTCGAATACCTTGGCATGCGTGCGTCTGCCAGTTCTGACCGACTCGACACTTCTCCCGTTGACCACGTTGAAGGGCCTCTCGCATCGTGACCGGACTCCAGCGCGCGACGATCTCGGGCTCGCTCTGGGTTGCGATCTCTGTACTGATCGGCGCCATCATCCAGCTAGCGCAGCTCTCCTCCGTGGCGCACATGTTGAAGCCCGCGCAGGTCGGAGTCGTCGCCGCGAGCCTTGTGATCCTGTCGCTGGCGGACACGATCGCCAGTATGGGGATCGCTAACTCGATCATTCAGCGCCAGGACGCGTCCCGCGATGAGCTCTCTTCGTTGTATTGGCTCAATGTTCTTGTCGGATGTGCGATCGCGGCAGCCCTCTATGCATCGGCACCAATCTTCGAGTGGTTCTTCCGCATGCCAGAGCTCTCAAGCCTGGTACACGTCATCGCCTTGAGCTTCCTCATTTCTCCCCACGGCCAGGTGCCTCGGGGGATTCTGGAACGACAGATGGCCTTCCGCTCAGTCGCGATGATCGAGATCATCGGAGCCGCCGTAATCCTCGGCGTGACGCTCGTATTGCTAGTACTCGGCACAGGTCCTATTGCCGTCGCCATTGCCTACGCCTTCTCCGTCAGCGTCAAGGCGCTCCTATTCATGGTTGCCGCACGCCGCGCGTTCTTCCCACGACTTCATTTCCAATTCCGTGAGACAACTCGATTCCTCTCGTTCGGTCTCGTCACCAGCCTCGACATGATCGTGAGCTTCTTTGCAGCGAACATCGGCAGTTTTGCCGTCGGCCGGTTGGTGTCGCCCACCGCGCTGGGAGGCTACAATCTTGCGTTTACCTATGCGGTGAACACACCGGCGCGCCTCAATGGCGTGGTCACGAGGGTGGCATTCCCTGCGATGTCACAGATTCAAGAAGACCCGACGCGACAAGCACGCGCAATCCGGCGGGTCATCGATACCGTCACCGTGGCGAACGCTCCGATTCTCATCACTCTCGCGATCGCAGCAACGCCGTTCACTCAAGTGTTCTTCGGCCCCACATGGCTGTGGGTCGCTGGCCTTATCCAGATTCTCACCGGCGTCGGTCTGACACGTGCGATGGGCAACCCAATGGGAGCGATCCTGATGTCTCTCAATCGCATGGGCGTCGGCCTGATCGTGAACGTCGTCAAATCGACCATCCACATCTTCGTCGTCATCATCGGCGCACTCTGGGGTGGAGTCTTCGGCGCTGCCTACGCTGCCCTGTTGATGGGAGTCGTGACGATCGCGGTTAACATCGTGCTCCTTCGAGTGCTAGCGAACATCCCCATTCGCGCCGGCTTGACCGATCATTTCCAGCCGCTTCTGCTGTCGATCCCGCTCGCGATCGTGGGCGTGGCTTCGATGTGGGTCTGTACAGCCCTGGACGTCACGCCCCTCGTGACCTTGCTCCTGACGAGCGTGCTCGCCGGGGCCACATATGTCGTCACACTTCTCGCGGCGCGGCACCCGCTCCTCTTGGAGCTACTCGCTGTGCTGAGACCACGACGACGCACCGCCTGATCACCGCCGCGAGTGATGCGGTCGATCGGTCCCAATCCGGCAGAAGTTGTCAGCCCGGCCCATCGGGTCGATTCCTCACGTTGTCCGAGTTCCCTGCCTCCTTCTCGGCGACTACCCCGCCAGGAGCACGTCGGTTCGAGCCCGGAAACCAGGGGCGATGAGGACAGCGTATTGTCGCGTCGGGTGGACGTAGTCGCGGCGGATGAGAGTGGTTCCACTGATAACTGGACACCGACCATCCGCGCAGAACCAATCCGACTCGTCAAGGACGGGATACCCGGACGCGTACTGCGCCGCGAGGACCGTTGACCAATATTTTGGCACAGCGGAAATACACGCGCTGGGCGGCGAGGTTGACGTCGCGCAATCGACCACCGACTTCCCTTGCGGCGGAGCAGAGACGAAAATGACACGACCAGCGCCCAACGATGTGAGGCTGTCAGCGAGCTTCTTGTCGGCCGCAGCCCACTCAGACTTAAGGGCGTCGCCGGTCGCCTTCGACACGAGGCGATCTGCCGCCCATGCATAGCTCTGGATCACGAAGACAATATCCGGATGCTGCTCGGCAACGTAGCTGACCACGTTGCGACGTTGCGTAAGACAGCCGTCACGTTCGCTGTCGGAACGCCAGGTTACGTCGAGGTCAGTAACCGCACAGGCCGCCTTAGTGAGACCACGAATCGTCGAGTCAGGGAAAGCAGCTCGAACCGTCGGGAGCAGAGTCGTCCCTAATGAGTCGCCGAACACGAGGATCTTCTGTGAGCCGTCTCCGAACTGACACTGCGTCGATTCGAGGACGTCGCATCCAAGCTTGTCCTCTTCCGGCCTACCGTCGACGTCCACAGAATCAATGCTGGGCGTCGTCTGGGCGGGGAACGAGAGCATCGAAAGTGCATCGTAAACGCCTCTGTTGATGTCATCCGTCGCATCGTAGGCCTGTCCAGTCGGTGTACCCGCCCCCTGCTCTCGATTAGCCTGCTGGATCTGCGCGACCTGCTCCGCGGTGAGCCCCTGCGGCGGGAAGAGCCACACGATCGCCACGATCGCCACCAGGGTCGGCACGAGCGCCGCCACAGCAGTCAGACGCACCCGATCGCGGTGCTTGTCAATCCATCGCGACCATGCGGTACGACGCGAACCCTTGTCGGGAAACGTCTCGAACCCCGGAAAACTCATCATCGGCCGCTCGATGAGTTCGTACGAAAGTACCGCGATCACGATACCCAGAGCGCTTGCGCCGAGGTAGTACCAGATCCCCCGCTGTGGGAACATCGCGGCGCCCAGGATGATGACTGGGAAATGCCAGAGATAGAGGCTGTATGAGATATCGCCGATATAGCGAAAGACGGGGTTGGAAAGCACCACATTGCCGCGGGGCTCCGTGCCGACACCCGCCGCGATCACGAGCACCGCTCCCAGAACCGGCGCTGCCGCCCAGGGGGCAGGGAAGGCGCTCTGGGGAGTGATAATGAAGATGCTGATCGCGACGATCGACAGGCCGCCCCAGGCCATCCCGATTCGTGCCGACATGGGTAGCTTCGTCAACGTAGAACCAAAGATTGCGAGAACCGCGCCAGCGCCGAGCTCCCAAACTCGTGTAAGGGTCGAGAAGTAGGCGACGGTGGGATTCGAGATGCTCTGCGTCAGAGCAAAAACAAACGAGCCTACGACGATAGCTGCCATCAGCAATCCCGCAGCCCGAATTGCCATGTCGGAGCCTCGGCGTGTTATTCGTACGCCAAGGATGAGCGTGCCGAGCATCAGCCACGGCCACACGAAATAGAACTGCTCTTCAACCCCCAACGACCAGAAGTGTTGGATCGGGCTCGGGTCTCCTTGAGAAAAATAGTCGGTTCCGGTCGCCGCGAAGCGCCAATTGCCGACGAAGAAGAAGGATGCGACCGCATCCCACAGCACACCACTTGCCTTCGAGCGGGGGAATAGGGCGAAAGCGAGCGCGACGGTCACTACGAGGGTCGTGACAGCAGCAGGAAGAATTCTCCGGATGCGACGTTTATAGAATCCCGTGAACGAGATGTGGCCGGTCTTCTCAAACTCGCGCACGAGGATCCCGGTGATCAGAAATCCTGAGATCACGAAAAAGACATCGACGCCGACAAAGCCGCCGACGGGCCACCCGAAGAGATGGTCCGCAAAAACGATCAGGACGGCGACGGCGCGTAGCCCCTGGACGTCCCCCCGGATTCCGGACAAGCGTGTCCGACCACGACTACCTTCGCTCGCTCGACGTGATGACATGCACGGCCCCCAAAAGTCACGTTCAGACTAGCTTTCAGACTCGTCTGTTCCAAAACCGCGGTCAGCCAGGCGTGCTGACCACGCGCAGTCGTTCGCCACTGAGATTCACCAGCGCTCGGGCCTGCACGCGAGGGCGATGTTCCTTCGTTAGCGCTATGGTCGAAGATACGAGTCCGGATTTCGGGGAGCGGAGAAGGATGTCATCGACCTTCGCGCTGTCTGCAGGCAATGACCTCGCGCACGCGCTGATGGCGCACCTCGCCGCCGGAGCCGGCATACGCGTGCTCTCGATCAAAGGCTTCGTCGCCGACCGCTACGGTCTGCGCGAACCACGAGTCGCTGCAGACGCGGATGTGCTGATCGAGCCGAGCCGGTTCGACGACTTCTGCGCCCTTCTCAGCGCCCGTGGTTGGAGACTCCGCCATGAACGGCAAGTGCCTTCGCTCATGGCTCAGCATTCAGCCACCTACATCCACGACGGTTGGCCGAACGACATCGATGCACACATCTACTTCCCCGGCTTCTTCGGCCGCTATGAAGACGCGTTCGACGCCTTGTGGTCATCGCGCTCCACGATGACCATTGCCCAGACCGAAGTGAACGTGCCATCGCGCGCCGGCGCCACAGTGATCGCCGCGTTGCACGCGTTGCGCTATACACACTCGAGTCGTCACGTGGGCGAGCTGACCCAAGTCAAACGGGTACTCGCGGACGACTTCTCCGACGAAGAGCGTGAGCAGTTCGTCGAGGTCGCCCGCGCAGGAGGTGCCCTTTGGGTCCTTCAAGAGGTTCTCGCGGGGATCGGAGTCTCAGAGAATCCTGACGCCACCCCCGCCCAGCAGCTGCTCTGGAACACGAACAGGGCGACGATCGAAGATGGTGCCGCAGTGTCTTGGCTTACGGCTCTGCGTGGCGAGCGCTGGTATCGCAAGCCGGTCGTGATCTTTCATGCTCTGTGGATCTCTCGTGAAGAGATCCCCCGCAACGATCCGAACACCCTGCCGACGGCGCTCGAGGCCTGGCGTCATCGCACCATGCGGTGGCGCCGCGGCGCTGTTGCGCTGTTGCATTATGTGCGCCTTCGCCTGTTCAAGCAGTAAGTGCGCGGCTGCAGAGGGTTCCTCCGGACGCCGCTAGGCTGGCCGCGTGGGTGAAGCACGGGGGGAGCACTGGCGCGTCAGCGACGCCGTCGCCTGGACAACCAGCTTTACGGACATCGTCGTCCTCGATCTCCGCTCACTCACGGCGCATCCGATGACACTCGAGCAGACGGCAGCGTACGTCTGGGAGGAGATCGCGCTGAACGGGCCGATCACCACCGAGGCGCTCGTGGCAAACGTCGCGGCCGCGTACGAGGTGGCCGACGATGTCGTACGCCACGACATCCTCTCGCTCCTGGAACGCCTGCGCGACGAACATCTCGTCACGACATCGTCACCGGCGGGGCCGTGGCCGCCACGTGCTCGCCACTGACCGGGTCGGATTTTGCTGAGTCGCACACCGCGGCCGGCACTGGCAGCCTCGGAACCGACGGTTTCGCCCGTTGAGCGTCGTGGTGTCGATGGCTCGGCGTCACAACGCCTTACTAACTACGCCCTGCTCCGCATGGTGACGACACGCCCGCGGAATCACGCGGGGAAAGCGTTGGCAGGTGTCGGGTGTTTGGAGGGTCCGATGGGCGGAGGGGTGGGCAAATTGAGGGCGTGCTGCCTACGCCCAGGAGTCCGGACACGGCGCGCGGTGATCGGATCCGCGGAGATCCCTTCAGCTCTCAGCAGCACGCTCGAGCAGCACCGCGTAGCGGACCGGTGTGATCCCGAGTTCGTGCCGGATACGCATCTCCTTGTTGCTCGACCATCCCGGGTGTGCGGCTTCGAAGGCGAGCAGATCGGTAGGCTGTGCATGCCCGTGCTGCTCCCACCGGGTACCGACATAGGCCGGCGGCATGCAGACCGTGACCATCGCCGAGACGCAGGATGCCGGCAACGGGGCGCTCGACAGGTTCGGACGCTCCTACTTCCCGTACCAATGCGTTCCATCGGTCAGATACTCGATCCACTGATGCTGTGCAGGACTCGCAGGTCCCCGCACGGACGCTGAACCGGCACTCTTGACGGTAACGACCCCCCCTGAGGTGTTGAGGACGCGGAAGGTGAAAGGAATATTGCTGAGTGTCGCGGGATCGGGCAGGGTGACGACGAGCGTGGCGGTGCAGACAACCGTCTCGTCGGCCACTGACAGGGTCGTGTCCGTTGAGACGACCACGCGTCGACGCGTCTGCACGACCTGATGGATCCCCGTCGAGTTCGCCACCGCCAGCGTTCCGTCCGAACGGGCGTAGAGCCCAACGGCGATCCCGCTCGGAGGCGCGGAGAGACTGGATGGTGTGAACCAGATCACCCGACGAGCGCCAGTCGGAAGTGCGTACGACTGCGGATCCTCGCCGCCGAGAAAAAGGCCGTACGCCGAGTCGCCGCCAGCGGGTCCGCTGATACGAAGTCCTTTGAAAGAACCCGGCCACGAGGGTGCGGCACCGTCGATGACGTCGAGACCCGTGCCATACAGCCGGGTCACGGCGCCCGAGAGTCCGAGCGACTGGGTGCGCGTGGCTGGATCGACCCCCGCGGGCAGCTGGCACGCGAGGATTGAGGCGTTCTTCGTGTCGCCCACGAAGGCGTTCACTAGGGCGTCACCGCTCATGTACACCCCGACCGCGACGAAGCTCCCGCCTGGTACACGAATGCCGTCTTGCCCTCCATTGAAGACCGTCGAGTTGATCAACATCGTTCCTGCAGCATCCGGAGACCCGAAGTCGAACCCCACCTGCGTCGGAGAATCCGCGAAGCAATGGGACCATCGGCTCCGCCGCATACCAACGAAACACTTCTCCAGCGGCTGATCGGCCGTGTTCCAGACATGCACGAAAGAGATCTCGTTGTTCTCGCCATCAACCCGGACGCCCGTCGATCCGCCATTTACCAATGCCTTATGGAAGTGGCTGTCTGACACATTTCTGTACCAGATGGCAGTCGATCCGTCACCGGGGGTGGGCGACGGGCCAGGGCCGGTGCCCCGCGTGCGCCATGTGTTGAGGTTGGCGGCCATGATCTCCCAAGAGCGGTTGTCGTCGCCCGAAACCCCCCTGCCAAACCAGAACCCTCCGCCGGGTTTCGAGACCGACGACGTCCAGTCGCGCACTGTGAGATTGGCGATGTGAGCCGCGATCGCGTAAGGGATCGCGACTCCTACCCTCGCCTTGCCAGCGCAGTCGATCAGGGCTGTCTCGGCGTCACCGACAATGACCGTGTGGTACTGCGTCCTCTCGGATGCGTCCGGCGTCGTCAACATAGGACCGTCGATCACCGCACCCGCTTTGATGACCGCGGACACGCCAAGGCGGAGTGTCACGCCCTCGGGGATCTCGACAGTGCTCGTGATCTTCAGCGTTCCGGAGGAGAAGTAGACCGGAGGATGCAGCTTCTTCGGGGTTTGCGAGTGACCCGCCTGCCCCTGCCAGTAGTTGGCACGCTGACCAGTCTCGATCGACTCGGCGTGGGCCAGCGCGGATCGCAGAGCCGCCGTCGAGTCTGAGACTCCGGTCGGATCGGCACCGAAATCCACGGGGTCGATCCACTTTTCCTCTTGAGCTGCTGACACGGCCGACAACGACGGTCCACCGACCATCGACCCCATCATCGATCCCACAGACAGACTCGCTGTACTCAGAAAAGTACGACGCCCAACTCCCATGATCCGGATGCTAGCAAGCGCAATAACTCGGATGCTAGCGTCGGGCTTTCATCGTTAGGTGCTGTTGGGCCGCGCCGGTGCCATTCCAGGGTGGACCGCATGCAAACGGCGATCCAGGATAACGGGCGCGGCGCGGCGCTGTACCCGCGGTTGAGCGTCGTGGCGTCGATGGCTCGGCGTCACAACGCCTTAACCCCTGGCCGCCCGGGCGATTCCACAGCCCTGTTCCCTAGAATCGAGCCGTGAACTCCCGACGCGAAGCCCGTGAAGCGCGCCAGGCCGCCGATGCCCCGTCCGCCGCCGGAGCGGACGATGACCTCCTTGCGTCCTTCGAGAGCGTCCCTGCTCGCCCAGCCCGATCCGGGAAACCTCCTCGCAAGCCGCGTCGCCCCCTGCTAAAGAGTGCGCGCTTCTGGGTGCCGATCGTGATCCTGCTCGTGCTCATCGGCCTCGCCGTAGCCGGCTTCCTCGCGGCGAAGCAGCTGTACGGGCACGCGATGGCCGCCAAGGCCGATCTCGAGAAGGCGATCCCGCTCGTGGATCAAGTGCAGACGAAGATGCTCGATGGCGACACCGCGGGAGCGAAGGCCACCATCGCGCAGATCTCGCAGCTCACCGCCTCCGCAGAGAAGGAGACGACCGGACAGCTGTGGAAGAGCGCCGAATGGGTGCCCGTGGCCGGGCCGAACCTCGTTGCGGCGCGCGTGGTCGCAGGATCCGTCAACGACCTCGTCCGCAACGCGATCACGCCGCTCACGGCGATCGACCTGAACGCGCTGATGCCGAAGGACGGCGGCATTGACGTCGCGAACCTCTCCAAACTGGCCACCACGATCGAGACGGCGAACGCGAGCGTGACCCGCATACGCACGAGTCTCGACAAGCTCGACCGCTCCGCACTCATCGAGCAAGTCGCCTCTGGAGTCGCCCAGCTCGACGCTGCCATGGCGAAGATCGAGCCGGCCGTGACGCCGATCCACAACGCGCTCACGATCCTGCCCAAAGCGCTCGGCGCCAACGGCCCGCAGCACTATCTGCTGATCTTCCAGAACAATGCAGAGTCCCGCGGCACCGGCGGCAACCCGGCCGCGATCGCGATGCTCACGGCCGAGAACGGCAAGATCTCGCTCACCCAGCAGGCAGGCTCCGGCGACTTCACGAACGGCCGCACGGATCCGATCATCCCCCTCAACCCCGAGACCGAGGCGCTGTACGGCACCAAGGTCGGCCGCTACATCCAGGACTCCACGCTCTCCCCCGACTTCAGCGAGACGGCGCAGATCGTGCGGGCCTACTGGGCCGAGTCTTTCGGCACTCCGATCGACGCGGTCGCATCGATGGATCCGGTCGCGCTCAGCTACCTGCTGCGCGCGATCGGGCCGGTGACGATGCCGGAGCCGTTCGGCGAGACGCTCACCGCCGATAACGCCGTGCCGCTGCTCCTGAACGAGGTGTACGCGAAGTACCCCGACCCGACCGTGCAGGACGCGTTCTTCGCCGCCGCCGCGAAGAGCGTGTTCGACGCGCTGCTCACCACGCACGCCGATCCCAAGGCACTGCTGACAGCGCTCGTGCAGGCTTCGAACGAGGGCCGCCTGATGTACTCGCCCTCCGATAAAGCCCAGGCCGAGCTGCTGGCCGGTACGCCCGTCGGCGGCAACATGCCCGCCGACAACGCCAAGACGACCGACCTCGGCGTCTACATCGACGACATCACGGAGGGCAAGCTCGACTATTACATGCAGATGGGCATCGCCGCGTCGAGCACGCAGTGCCAGAAGGACGCCGCGCCGACCTTCACGAGCACCGTGACGCTGCAGAACACCCTGGACCCGGCTGCGGTCCCCGGTCTGCCGGTGTACATCGCGCCTGGCCGCTTCTTCGCCAAGGGCGACGTATCGACGGACATGTACCTCTACGGCCCGGTCGGTTCGACCCTCACCGGGGTGACGATCAACGGACAGCCCGTGGCCGCACCGGGCCAGCCGCACCTGGGACGCAGCGCAGTCAAGGTGAATGTGCTGACTGCGCCGGGGCAGACCGCCACCATCGTGGCCTCCTTCAGCGCCCCGGCCGGCACGTATGGCCCGCTCGAGGTACGCCATACCCCGATGGTGAAGGCCACGCCCATCACGATCGACACCCCGGGGTGCACGCCCGCGAAGAAGTAGGTCGGCTCGGGCCACGCCGTCGACGTCGACGGATCCACCGGATCGTATCAGGGGTCCCGGCCACCGGATCAGGGGGCCCTACCGGATCAGGGGGCCCTACCGGATCAGGGCGACGTGGGCGGGGCCGTCGGATCGGTCGTGGCGGCGCCGTCCGTGCCGCCGCTGCCGGGGGAACCCTCGGATCCGCCGGCGCCGCTCGTGCCCGTCTCGGCGACGACGCGCGCCTGGTCGGCGATGAGGGCGGCGAGCGCGCCCCGCCAGGCGTCCAGAGCGGCGAACGGGGTCGGACCGAAGGGATCCGACGCGGCTGCCGCCGCGGCGGTCTCGGTTGCCGCAGTGCGGAAAGGCTCGGCCGCGTCGGCGTTCTCGGCCACGACCGTCGCGGCGAACGCCGGAAGCGACTGCCGGAACGTGGTGATCGCGCCGCGGAAGCCCGCATTCGCGGAGGCGAGCGACGTGTTCGCCGCCGCGACGTCCCTTTCGAGCTGGTCCAGCGATGCGCTGGTCGCGCTCTTGCCCGCAGGCTTCGGCACCTTCACCGCGGCGATCGCGGCGACGTAGGCCTGACGAGCAGCATCCGCGGCGAGCCGAGCGGACTCATCGCTGGATCCGGCCATCGCAGCCAGCGGCGCCGTGAAGGAGTCGGCACTGGCCTGCGCGGTCTGCACGGCCGTGGCCAGCACGTCGACCGATTCGTTGACCTTCGCCACGCGCTCCGGCTCGACCGTCGCGGTCGGAGATGCCTGGACGGCCACCGGCGCGGACGCGCCCGGCGTCGCCAGCGCCCATCCGGCGCCGGCGGCGGTGATCACGAGCCCGACGGCCATCGCGATCACCTGCGGGCGTGCGATCCCGTACCGCGGAGCGGCGTGCAGGGGTTCCGGCCGGGCGGGCACCGGGGCGGGGAACGAACGCGTGTAGGGGTGCGCCTCGGTCTCGGCCTCGTCGAACAGATGCCCCTCGGCCGTGTCGATGAGTACGTCCGCGGGCGCCAGGTGCAGGTCCTCGACCGGATCCTGTCGTGCTGCCGACCGCGGCGTCCGGACGGGCTCCGGGAACAGGATGCCCACATCGTCGTGCTGGCCCGCCTCGGGCTTCTCCTGGTGCTCGTGCGGGAACAGCGACGACAGATCGAAAGCACGCCCATCGGTCTGTCGCGGGCGATCGCCGTTCACAGCCTCTGCGGCGCCGGCCCCCTCCCGGGGCAGATCATCGTTCGGCATCTGTCCCCCCTTCCACGTCGATGCGGTACTCGACTCTATCGACAAAGCCGAGGCTGCCCGTGCGTGTCGTGACCCACGGACGGGCGGGATCGACGCCGCGCTACTTCGGCGTCGCGGTGACCAGGATCGGCAGGTGGTCCGACTCCCCCTGCGGGAGGGTGCGCACGGAATCGACGATGAACCCGGAGGCGGCGGCGAAGTCGTAGAACCCGCGGAAGACCCGGTAGCGCGTATAGGTGTGCTGGTCGCTCATGACGAGCTCGTAGCCGACATCGCGCATGTGCTCGCTGAGCCGCTCTTTGAACACGGGGTAGTTGAAGTCGCCGACGATGAGCTGCGGCAGGCCCCAGCCGAGTTCGGAGAGCTCCGACAGCGCCGCGCGGATCTGGTCCCGGCGCAGGGCGTTGCGCGCGGTCAGCGGTGCCGCGTGCAGCGAGGCGACGAGGAAGTCGCGTCCGGCGTCGATGTCCCGCAGGCGTACGCCGAGGAGGCGCTCGTGGGCGGGGCGGAGCACGTGGTCGTGCAGCGACTTCTTGACCGAGACCGCCGCCATGTCGACGAGGCGGAACGCGCTGGAGCGGTAGTAGATGGCGAGCCCCAGCCGGTTGCGCTGCGTCGTGTGCGCGAGCACCAGGCCCCCCGCGCGCTCCGGCAGCGAGGCGGTGTCCCCCTCCTGCAGGCACAGCACATCGGGGTCATGGGCGTCGACGAGGTCGTCGAGCTCATGCGCCGCCCGGTGCTTGCGCAGGTTGTAGGAGATGATCCGCACGTCCCCCACGCTACTCGCGCGCTCTCCTCGGACCCTGGGCGAGCGCACGGTATTCACCCCGTGTTTCCGGATCCGCTTCTCAGTCGCTGTCGCGGTCGCGGCGGTTGCGGGTCTGCTCGGCGCGGGCCGCGAGCAGGTCGTCGGCGGGGTACCCCACTTCCGTGAGCGTCAGACCGCGGGCGGCGAGCACCTTGAACGCGCTGGTCCTGGTGAGCTCATCGCGCAGGCGGGCGAGATCCGCCGCTTCGAGGCGTCCCTCCCCCACCGCCGCGCATGCGCCGACGAGCGCGCGCACCATGCTGTGGCAGAACGCGTCGGCTTTCACCTCGGCCACGAGCACTCCGGCCGCGTCGCGCGTCCAGCGGTAGTCGAGGAGGGTACGGATCGTGGTGGCCTCCTCGCGCGGCTTGCAGTACGCGGCGAAGTCGTGCAGGCCGATGAGGGTCTGCGCGGCGGCGTCCATGGCGGCCTCGTCGAGCGCTCCTCGAATGGTGGTCGTGTCGTGTCGCAGCAGCGGGTCGTAGCCGGCGCGCGAATCGGCGAGACGATACCGGTAGCGGCGCCACACCGCCGAGAACCGGGCGTCGAAGCCCTCCGGCGCCGATGAGGTGCGCGACACCGTGACGTCGGGGTACTGGCCGAGCACCCCCCGGATCCGCGATGCGAGCGAACCGACCGGATCCGTCGCCGACCGCCCGTTGCGGGTGATGACACGCGCCCACTGCTGCTCGTCGAGATCGACGTGCGCGACCTGCCCCGTCGCGTGCACGCCCGCATCGGTGCGCCCCGCGACCACGAGGCGCGGATCGGACCCGCTCGCGGCGCCGTCACCGGCCGACGGCCCGACGATGCGGGCGAGCGCCTGCTCGATCGTGCCCTGCACGGTGCGCAGCCCCGGTTGCTTCGCCCATCCCCGGAAGTGGGTGCCGTCATAGGCGATGTCGAGACGGATGCGCACGAATACAGGGTACCCGGGGCCGTTCGCGCCGTTCCGCCGATGCCGCACGGGCGCCCCCTCGGGATCCGCTGCGTCCAGCGCCGCGGATCGGACGATCCCGAAACCGGCCCTGACACCCAGTGCCGTTTCATGCGAGACTGAATCGCAAGCGAGGCGGCGCCCGACCGCACGCGACCGAGATCGAAGGAGATCCGATGGTCAGCAGCATCCACCCCGAGATCGAGATCCCCGCGGTTCCGATCCACGAGTACCTCTTCGGCGACATCTCGGAGCACGATCTCGACCGCGTCGCACTCGTCGACGGCATGTCCGGCGCCGAGACCACCTACCGACAGCTGATCGGGCAGATCGACCTCTTCGCGGGAGCGCTCGCCGCGCGCGGCATCGGCGTCGGCGACGCGGTCGGGCTCCTCTGCCCGAACGTCCCGGCGTTCGCGACCGTGTTCCACGGGATCCTGCGCGCCGGCGCCACGGCGACCACGATCAACGCGCTCTACACCGCGGACGAGATCGCGAACCAGCTGCGCGACGCCTCCGCGTTCTGGCTCATCACGGTCAGCCCACTGCTGCCGCAGGCGGAGGCCGCCGCCGCGCAGCTGGGCCTGCCTGCCGACCAGCTCATCGTCCTGGACGGCGCCGAAGGCCACCCCTCGCTGCGCGACCTGCTCTCCGAAGGGCATCACGCGCCCGCGATCACGTTCGACCCCGCCACGCACGTCGCCGTGCTCCCCTACTCGTCCGGCACGACGGGTCGCCCCAAGGGCGTGATGCTCACACACCGCAACCTCGTCGCGAACGTCGCGCAGAGCACGGTCTCGATCGACCTGAAGGACGAGGACCGGATCCTCGCCGTACTGCCGTTCTTCCACATCTACGGCATGACGGTGCTGCTCAACCTCGCCGTGCGACTGCGCGCGACGCTCGTCACCATGCCGAGGTTCGACCTGGTCGAGTTCCTGCGCATCATCGCGGAGCAGCGCACGAGCTGGCTGTTCATCGCACCGCCGATCGCCGTCGCGCTCGCCAAGCACCCGCTCGTCGCCCAGTACGACATGAGCGCGGTCAAGGTCGTGTTCTCGGGAGCGGCGCCACTTGACGGCGCCCTCGCGCACGCCGTCGCGGAGCGCCTGGACTGCATCGTGCGGCAGGGCTACGGCATGACGGAGACCAGTCCGGTCACGCACACGATCCCGGTGGAGCGCGACGACATCGACCTCTCCACGGTCGGACTCCTGATCCCGAACACCGAGGCCCGCCTGCTCGCCGAGGACGGATCCGACGTCGTCGTACCCGCCGAGGGCGCGAGCGAGCCCGGAGAGCTGCTCATCCGCGGCCCGCAGGTCATGAAGGGGTACCTCAACCGTCCCGACGCCACCGCCGACATGCTGGATCCGGACGGCTGGCTGCACACCGGCGACGTCGCGACCGTGACGGCCGGCGGGGTGTTCCGGATCGTGGACCGCTTGAAGGAGCTGATCAAGTACAAGGGTTACCAGGTCGCGCCCGCCGTGCTCGAGGCCGTGCTGCTCGAGCACCCCGCGATCGCCGACGCCGCCGTGATCGGCGTCCTGGACGAGGACGGCCAGGAGGTGCCCAAGGCGTTCGTGGTGCGGCAGCAGGGCGGGGAGCTCGACGCCGAGGGTGTGAAGGCGCACGTCGCCGCCCACGTCGCCCCGCACGAGAAGGTGCGCCTGGTGGAGTTCATCGACGTGATCCCCAAGTCGAGCTCGGGCAAGATCCTGCGCAAGGACCTCCGCGCCCGCCCCTGAGAGCCGGTCCGGCGTCGGTGCGATGCGGATCCGCGAGACACCACTTTCGGCATGAGACACCAGCCCAGACATGGTGTCTCATGCCGGATCAGAAGTCTCGCGAGGTCTCCGCCGCGGCCGGCGCCGCCTTGGGCGTGTGCCGGAAGACGATGTAGTGGTAGAGCACGAAGCGCACCAGCACGATCACCGCGATGCTGCCGAGGTTGATCAGGTTCACCATCGCCGGTCCCGGTGCGCGGCCGGTCATGCCCTCGACCACGTCGGCGCCGAGCCAGACGATGCCCGCGCCCAGCCCGGTGCAGACCAGGTTGACGGCGAGGAACAGCACGATCTCGGCGACGCGCCCGCGCCGGTCGCGTCCGCGGAACGCCCACTCGCGGTTGCCGATGTACGCGTTCACCAGGGCGACCAGGCTCGCGGCGATCTTGCCGACGACGAGATCCCACCCGAAGGCGTAGACGAAGAGGTTGAATGCGCCGACCTCGATGAGTGTGCTGATGCCGCCGACGATCAGGAAGCGGGTGCCGACTCCCGCCAGACGGCGCAACCGGGAGCGGCGATCCATAGCCCTACTAGAATACCCGGGGGACGGTGCGGCCCGGGACGCCAGCGTGATCGGGTGGGATCCCGCTCCTTCCTCCGCGAAGACTCCACCGGTGCCGCCGTGGCTCCGATGGGTCCCGCCCCGGCCCGCACGGGCCCTCCATGAGAAGGCTCGAGGTTCGAGTGCAGTACGCCCACCTGGCCGTCGTGATGCCGGCCTACAACGAGGCCGAGGGCATCAGCGGCTTCATCGACGAGATCCGCGCCGCGGTCGCCCCGCTGGCGGAACGGGTGACCTTCGTCATCGCCGACGACCGCTCCACCGACGGCACGGCCGGCGCCCTGTCCGCCATCGACGACGTCGAGGTGCAGACCCAGCCGGCCAACCGCGGCCACGGCCCCACCGCTCTCGCCGCGTATCGCGGAGGGCTCGCACTCTCTCCCGACGCGATCGTGCACGTCGACGGCGACGGGCAGTTCCTCGGATCCGAGATCGCGTCCGCCGTGCGTGCCCTCGGTCGCACGGGCGCGGACGTCGTGCACGGCGTGCGCCACTCCCGCACCGACGCCTGGTACCGCCGCCTGCTCACCGCCGGCGTGCGCCTGCTGACCGCGGTCGTCGTCGGACGCGGTGTCCCCGACGTGAACACCCCGCTGCGCGCGTATCGCCCCGAGGCGCTGCAGATCCTCCTGAACGCCGTGCCCTCCGACGCCCTCGTGCCGCACGTGCACTTTTCCCTCGCCGAGGTCCGCGCCGGATTCGCCGTGCGCTACCTGCGCGTGCGCAGCATCCCGCGCCGCGGCGCGTCGAGCACCGGCACGATGTGGGGCAAGGTCGCCCGCCCGTCGCTGCCGCCCAAGAAGCTCGTGCTCTTCGCGCTCAGCGCGTTGCGCGAGACCTGGATGTGGTCGTTGCGCCCCGGGGCGCCGCTGCGGGCGCTCCAGTTCGAAGGACCCGGATCCGCATGACTCGACGCCTCTCCGGAATCGCGTTCTGGATCCTGCTCGGGCTGCTGATCGTCGCGAACGCGATCGTGATGTGGCACAGCCTGACCGTGCTGCGATTCTGGGAGGACGAGGCCTTCAACCTCACCGTGCCGCGAAATCTGCTCGCCGGCCTCGGCTATGCGAGCGACGGCACACTGTCGGGTTCGACCCTGACGCCTTTCGATCCGCGGATCTCCACCGGACCGGTCGTGCTGCTGCCGGTCGCCGGGGTGCTGGCGCTGGGCGTGGATCCGGTGATCGGCGCCCGGCTCGTGCCGCTCGCGTACTGGGTGCTGCTGCTGGTGGGGCTCGGCGTGCTGGGACGGCGCCTGGCCGGCCGCTTCGGCGCCCTCGCGGCTGTCGTGCTCCCGCTCGCGTTCAACACGGCCGACAGCGTCTCCCCCATCCAGGGTCCTGCAGACCTGCTCGGCGAGATCGCCGCAGCCGCGTTCATCGTGTGGGCGCTGATCGTGCTGCCGCGCCGCACCTGGCTCGCGGGGCTGCTGCTCGGACTGGCGGTGCAGGCGAAGCTCATCGCCCTGCTCGCCCTGCCCGCCTTCGCCGTCGCGCTCTTCCTGCTCGCCCCCGCCGCGCCGTTCTGGCGAAGGCTCGGCGCCACCCTGCGTCGCGCGATCGTGCCGCTGGTGTTCGTGGCCGCACCCACCGTGCTGATGGAGCTGATCGCGCTCGTCTCGCTCGGCCTCACGGGCTATGCCCGCCATGTGCGCGCGCTGGGCGGCTTCCTGCTCAGCGGCGGCCAGCACATCGAGCCGACCACGGTGCCGCAGAAGCTCGGCACGCTGGCCGGATCCTGGTTCGTGCCGTGGTGGCTCGTCGCCGTCGCGGTCCTCCTCGCCGCGGTCGTCGTGGTGTGGGCTGCGCTTCCCGGTCGTCGTGGGCGTGCAGAGGGCGGCACTCGCCTCCTCTCACCTGACGCGGATCCGCAGGGCGCTGATGCGCTCGCGCAGCCGCGCCCGCCGCGCTGGTGGGAGCGGGATCCGCAGCTGCTCGCGATCGGGTTCGGATCCGCTGTGGGCCTGCTCGCCTTCGTGGGCTGGTGGGCGCAGGCCGCTCAGCTGCCGCTGTGGGTGCGTCATCCCGCGGTGGGCGTGTTCGCCTTCGCCCCGATCCTCGCCGCGATCACGGTGCGCGCCGTGGTGACGCTGTGGCGGCGGTGCGGCGCCTCGAGCGCCCGCGGCCTCATGCGCGCGACGGCGGTCGCCGCCGCCGTCGCGCTGGCCGCCGTGGTCTCCGGTGGCGCGCTCGGAGACACCGTGCGCGCCACCCGCGCCCCTGCCGAATCCCTGGCCCAGCAGCGGGCCGCCGTCGCGCCTCTTGCGGAGTGGGTGCGCGACAACGACGTGGAGTGGCTCGCCGCGAAGCCCTGGGGCGGTCCGGTGTCGTCCGTCGTGCTCACCGGCGCGCACCTGGGGCTGTTCGACGCCCCCGCCATGCGCCACACCCCCACCCTGGGCTACGGCACGTGCGAGACGGGATCCCCCCTCGCCGCCGCCAACGGCATCGTGATCTGCCCCGCTCCCTAGCCCCCCTGCATATTCCGAGTCGTCCCTGTGAGCGCACCCTATGGCGTGCGCTCACAGGGACGACGCGGAATGTGGTGTCGGCGACCGGAGGGGGTGGGGGGCGTCGACGGGCAACGACGGACACCGCCGGACACCGCCGCCAACGACGAAGCCCGCCGCCCCACAGAGGGCGACGGGCTTCGTACGAGCGAGGGACCTTACTCGGCCTTCTCCTCCGCGGCGGCCTCGGCCGGGGCCTCAGCAGCCTCGGCGGCGGGGGCCTCGACGGCCTCCTCGACAACCTCGGCCGGAGCCTCGGCGGCGGGAGCAGCCTTCTCGGCCTTGGCGGGCTTCGCGGCGGCCTTCTTCACCTTGGGGGCGACGGGCTCGAGCACGAGCTCGATCACGGCCATGGGCGCGTTGTCGCCCTTGCGGTTGCCGACCTTGGTGATGCGGGTGTAGCCGCCCTCACGCTCGGCGACGAGCGGCGCGATCTCGGCGAACAGGATGTGCGTCGCCTCCTTGTTGCTGCGCAGAACCGTCAGCACGCGACGGCGTGCGTGCAGGTCGCCGCGCTTGGCGAAGGTGACGAGGCGCTCGGCCAGCGGACGCAGACGCTTGGCCTTGGTCTCGGTGGTCTTGATCGACTTGTGAACGAACAGCTGGGCGGCGAGGTTCGCAAGCAGCAGACGCTCGTGGGCCGGGCCGCCTCCGAGGCGGGGACCCTTGGTGGGCTTAGGCATTTGTTCTTACTCCTGGATCGGAAAGGTTCGGGTCAGCTGGCCGCTGCCAGATGACAGAACGGGTAGGTCAGAAGGACTCGTCTTCGGAGCCGCCGTAGAAGTGGGCGCCGTCGAAACCGGGCACCGAATCCTTCAACGACAGGCCGAGCGAGACGAGCTTGTCGCGCACCTCGTCCACCGACTTCTGTCCGAAATTGCGGATGTTCATGAGCTGCGTCTCCGAGAGGGCGACGAGCTCGGACACCGTGTTGATGCCTTCGCGCTTGAGGCAGTTGTACGAGCGGACCGACAGATCGAGGTCTTCGATCGGCATCGACAGCTCGTTCGAGAGCACGGCCTCGACCGGCGCCGGGCCGATCTCGATGCCCTCGGCCTCGACGTTCAGCTCGCGGGCGAGACCGAACAGCTCGGTCAGCGTGCGACCGGCCGAAGCGACGGCGTCGCGCGGGGCGATCGAGTTCTTGGTCTCGACATCCAGCACGAGCTTGTCGAAGTCGGTGCGCTCGCCGGCGCGGGTGGCGTCGACGCGGTAGCTGACCTTGAGCACGGGCGAGTAGATCGAGTCGATCGGCACCTGGCCGGCCTCGGCGTACTCGCTGCGGTTCTGCGCCGCGGAGACGTAGCCGCGGCCGCGCTCGATGGTGAGCTCGAGCTCGAACTTGGCAGTCTCGTTGAGGGTCGCGATGACCAGCTCGGGGTTGTGCACCTCGACACCGGCCGGAGCGGAGATGTCCGCCGCGGTGACCTCGCCGGCGCCGGTCTTGCGCAGGTAGGCCGTGATGGGCTCGTCGCGCTCCGAGGAGACGACCAGCTGCTTGATGTTGAGGATGATCTCGGTGACATCCTCCTTGACACCGGGGATGGTGCTGAACTCGTGGAGGACGCCGTCGATGCGGACGCTGGTCACGGCCGCGCCGGGGATCGAGGAGAGCAGGCTGCGACGCAGCGCGTTGCCGATCGTGTAGCCGAAGCCGGGCTCGAGCGGCTCGATGACGAACCGGCTGCGGTTCTCGGAGATCTTTTCCTCGGTGAGAGTGGGACGCTGTGCGATGAGCACTGTGTGTTCCTTTCGATCACGTGCCCGCTATATGACACGTGTGGGTGAGGTCTTGAGTTGTGGAAGAAACGCGGGTGAGGATCCCCGGTCTCGACGGGATCGAGATCCGGGGATCCTCAGAACGCGTCAGACGCGACGGCGCTTCGGCGGACGGCAGCCGTTGTGCGCCTGCGGCGTCACATCCTGGATCGAACCCACCTCGAGGCCAGCGGCCTGCAGCGAGCGGATCGCGGTCTCGCGGCCGGAGCCCGGACCCTTCACCAGGACGTCGACCTTCTTCACGCCGTGCTCGGCGGCCTGACGGGCGGCCGACTCCGCGGCCATGCCGGCGGCGTACGGGGTGGACTTGCGCGAGCCCTTGAAGCCCACGCCACCGGAGGACGCCCAGGCGATGACAGCGCCGGACGGGTCGGTGATCGAGACGATCGTGTTGTTGAACGTCGACTTGATGTGGGCCTGGCCCAGCGCGATGTTCTTCTTCTCCTTGCGGCGCGGCTTGCGCGCGGCGGCCTTAGGTGCAGCCATGAAAGTTTTCTCCTATTCCCTGGCCGCCGCTTAGCGGGCCTTCTTCTTGCCGGCGACGGTGCGCTTGGGGCCCTTGCGGGTGCGCGCGTTGGTCTTGGTGCGCTGACCGCGGACCGGCAGGCCACGACGGTGGCGGATGCCCTCGTAGGAGCCGATCTCGACCTTGCGGCGGATGTCGGCGGCGACCTCGCGACGGAGGTCACCCTCCACCTTGTAGGTGCCTTCGATGTAGTCGCGGAGGGCGACGAGCTGGTCGTCGGAGAGGTCCTTGACGCGGATCGACTCGTCGATCTCGGTGGCCTTGAGGATCTCGACCGAGCGGGTACGGCCGATGCCGTAGATGTACGTGAGGGCGATCACCACGCGCTTGTCGCGCGGGATGTCGACGCCGGCAAGACGTGCCATGCGGTAACTCCTGGAGTGTTGTGGAGGTGTGGAGCAGGATCGGTGCCCGGGCCTCCGCCCGAGGTGTCCCCCTTGCGGGTTCTGATCCTGCCGATGATGTGCCGGTCGTTGAGCGAGCGGAGCGAGACGAAACGCCTCGGATGCTCGCGCGACCTGTATTGAGTTGTGAGATTGCGAGAGTGTCGGGCCGGAGCCCGCAGCTCAGCCCTGGCGCTGCTTGTGGCGCGGGTTGCTCTTGCAGATCACCATGACGCGGCCGTGGCGGCGGATCACCTTGCAGTGGTCGCAGATCGGCTTGACGCTGGGGTTGACCTTCATGTTGTTTCCTTATCGCTGTCTTCACCGGGCAGGCGCGGACGCCTGGGGTGTTACTTCTCGACCGGCCTAGCGGTAGCGGTAGACGATGCGGCCGCGCGTGAGGTCGTAGGGCGAGAGCTCCACGACGACGCGATCCTCAGGGATGATGCGGATGTAGTTCTGCCGCATCTTTCCGGAGATCGTTGCAAGGACCTTGTGTCCGTTGGAGAGCTCAACGCGGAACATCGCGTTGGGCAGCGCCTCGGACACGACGCCTTCGATCTCGATGACACCGTCTTTCTTAGCCATAGCCTCGCTGACGCTTCTGCAGACCGGTCGATCTGCGGTGGGTGGGTGGAGTGGAACTGTGCGGATCCGGACACGCCGGACCAAGGCGCAAAGCACCAAGGATCTATGGTAGTCCGGATCCGCGGATCCGCAAAATGCGGCGTGGTTACTTCTGGTCGACGATGGCCTGCAGCTTCGCGACGTCGCTCTGCTTGCTGGTGTCGAGGCGCTGACCATTGATCTCGATCGTGGGCGTGCCCTGGATCTTGTGCGACGTCGCCTGCGCGGTCGGGAACTTGAAGAAGGTGCTCGCCTTGATCGTGGCCTCCGCCTTGTCGGCGCCGACCTGCTTCGCGTAGTCGATCAGCTGCTGGTCGGTGAGGCCGGGCGTGTTCTCCTGCGGCTGGTTCTCGAACAGGATGTTCAGGTAGTCGAGGAACTTGTCCGGGTTCTCCTGCGCGACGCTGTACGCCGCCGCGGCCGCGCGCGAGGAGTAGTTCGTGCCCTGCGAGAAACGGTCCAGGATCGCGATCGGGTGGTACTCGAGCGTGATCTTGTCCTCCTTCGCGAGCGCCTGGAGCTTCGAGCCGTACTCGCCCTCGAAGGTCTTGCAGATCGGGCACTGGAAGTCGACGAAGACGGCGACCTTGTCCTTGCCGGAGCCCGTGGTGACGGCGCCGGTGTCGGTGTTGATGATCGCGCTCTTCGGCACAGCGCCGGGATCCGTCGCCTTGTTGTTGAGCCAGACGACGACGCCGACGAGTGCGATGAGCACGGCGACGACGGCAGCGGTGATTCCGATGGCGAACCCGTTGGTCCTGCCCTTGGCAGCGGCCATGTGTGTGTCTCCTTGTCCAGACCCGCCCGGCGGATCCGCTCAGCTATGTCTCCCCATTGTGCCGTGTCCCGCCTTTGAGGGTCGTGGGAGTGCGGATTTCACGCCCGCAGCGCTGTCCCCCTGCGAGAAACCAAATCCTGCATGAGACCTGCCTCCTGCTGGCGAGTCTCATGCTGGATCTGGTTTCTCATGCACTCGAGCTTGGTCCTCCACAACAGACAGGCGCGCTCACTTGTCCGCGGAATGCGGGGTGGCACGTTCCGCGTACCGACCGTGGCACACGCTGGTGGGATGCCACTGCTCCTTGCCGATCGTGCCGCACTGACCTCCCCCGTACCTCTGCTGACGCGGGCAGAAGCTCGGGCGCGAGGGATCAGGCTGGATACGCCGGCCCACACGCGGATCCGCGCCGGGGTCTATGCCCCGACGAAGAGCTACGCGGAGCTTCCGGCTTGGGACCGCTATGCAGCGCGGGTCCACGCCTTCGTGCGCACCCATCCGGACGCGGTGCTCTGCCTCGAGTCCGCGGCAGTCGGGCACGGACTGCCTCGATTCGGTGAAACCCGTGACATCCACGTCCTCGATGGCGGTCGCGCTCATTCCCGGCGTTTCGGAGACGTCTGCGTCCACACCAGCACGCATTCTCGCGTCATCGAGCAGCGCGGACCGCTGTTCGTGACATCGCTGCTCGACACCACCGCCGATCTGGCGCGGAGTCTGCCTCCCGCACAGGCTCTGGCCGTCGTCGATGCCGCGATCTCGCGGCGGCAGGGTGGAACCCTGCGCGTGGAGTCACTGCGCACCCTCACTGCGGGACAGGCTTCCTCTCGAGGCTCCGCACAACTGCGTCGGTTGTGGGAGCACGCCGACGGCCGCGCCGAGTCGCCGGCGGAGAGCGTCAGTCGGGCCGTGATCCGCTGGTGTGGCTACGAGGAGCCGGAGCTCCAGCACGAGTTCCACTACGACGGCATCCTGGATCGGGTCGATTTCCTGTTCCGCTCGGTCGGGGCCGTCGGCGAGACGGACGGCTGGGGGAAGTACGACCTGGAGGATCCGGAGAAGGCGGCCGCGCACCTGCGCGACGAGAAGAGGCGCGAGGATCGGCTCCGACGCCACCACCACCCCTTCGCTCGGTGGGAACTCGCCGACGCGTGGCGGATCGATCCGCTGTGCCGTGCGCTCGATGCCGCACGCGTCCCGTTGACGCGCCCGAGAGAGAGCGCGATGCTCGCTACGCTCCGGGCACGCCCTCGCGAGGTGACCCGCCATCGCCCCGCGTAGTGGGCGCCCGAGAAACCGCATCCAGCGCGAGACCTAGCCACAGAACGCAGGTCTCATGCTGGATCTGGTTTCTCGGGCTGGACCACGAGGGACCGCCGCGCGGCGCGCGGCCGGCCGCTACGCGATCGGGGCCGGCGTGATGCCGTAGGCGGCGAGGCCCGCCGCTCCGCCGTCGGCGGCGGTCAGCACCCAGATGCCGCCGTCGTGCAGGGCGACGCTGTGCTCCCAGTGCGAACCGTCGGATCCGTCGGTCGTCGAGACGGTCCAGTCGTCGTCCTCGACGTACGTCTGGTCGGATCCCGCGGTCACCATGGGCTCGATCGCGAGCACGAGGCCGGGGCGCACCTCGGCGCCGCGGTCGGACGTGCGGTAGTTGAACAGGCTCGGCGCCTCGTGCATCTTGCGGCCGATGCCGTGCCCGACGTACTCGCGCAGGATCCCGTAAGGCTTCCCGGAGACGGGTGAGGGGCCCGCGCCGAGGATGTGGTCCTCGATGGCCGCGCTGATGTCGCCCAGGTGCTTCGCGGACGCCATTGCCGCGATCCCGGCCCACATGGATCCCTCCGTCACGTCGGAAAGGGTCTGCCGCGCGGCGACGAGCTCCGCCTGCTCCGCGTCGGGCACGATGACGGTGATCGCGCTGTCGCCGTTCCAGCCCCGGAACTGGGCGCCGCAGTCGATCGAGACGATGTCGCCGGGCTGCAGCACGCGGGAGCCCGGGATCCCGTGCACGACCTGGTCGTTGACCGAGATGCACGTCGTGTGCCGGTAGCCGCGCACGAGCTTGAAGTTCGACTCGGCGCCGCGATCCAGGATCACGCGCTCGGCGATCGCGTCGAGCTCCCCCGTCGTGATGCCCGGACGCACGGCGGCGCGCACCGCGGTGAGCGCCGCGCCGGTGATCAGGCCGGGCTCGACCATCGTCCCCAGCTGGGCACGACTCTTGTAGATGGAGCGGCGGAACGCCACGTCAGACCGCAGCCGTGCGCACGAGACCGCGGACGCCCAGCGCCGCGAAGATGCGCTCCGTGATCTCGTCGAGGCTGCCGACGCCGTCGATCGTGTCCACGATGCCGCGCGCGCCGTAGGCCTCGAGGATCGGAGCGGTCTGAGCCTCGTAGATGTCCAGACGGTGCGCGATGGCCTCGGGGGTGTCGTCGGCGCGGCCCTGCTCGGTCGCCCGCAGCTCGAGGCGGGCGATGCTCTCCGCACGCGGCACGTCGAGCAGGATCACGGCGTCGAGCGCCGTGCCCGCCTCGGCCAGGAACGCGTCCAGGTCGCCGACCTGCGCGGCATTGCGGGGGTAGCCGTCGAGGAGGAAGCCGGCCTCGGCGTCGGGCTGGGACAGGCGGTCCCGCACGAGTGCGCCGGTCAGTTCGTCCGAGACGAGGTCGCCCGCGTCGAGGATCGCCGTGACCTGCTTGCCGAGGGGGGTGCCCTCCTTGATGTTGGCACGGAAGATGTCGCCCGTGGAGACCACCGGAACACCGTACGCTTCCGCGATCCGCACCCCCTGCGTGCCCTTGCCGGAGCCCTGGGGGCCCACGATCAGCAGGCGTGCGGTGGAGGTTGCGGATGCCGTCATCGTAGGAGCCCTTCGTAGTGTCGCTGCTGCAGCTGTGCATCGATCTGTTTGACCGTCTCCAGGCCGACGCCGACGATGATCAGGATCGACGCGCCGCCGAACGGGAAGTTCTGGTTCGCCCCCACCGTGGCCAGCGCGATCAGCGGGATCAGCGCGATGAGGCCCAGGTAGAGGGATCCGGGCAGCGTGATGCGGGTGAGCACGTAGTCGAGGTACTCGGCCGTGGGACGGCCCGCACGGATGCCGGGGATGAAGCCGCCGTACTTCTTCATGTTGTCCGCGACCTCGGTCGGGTTGAACGTGATCGCGACGTAGAAGTAGGTGAAGCCGATGATCAGCAGAAAGTACGTGATCATGTAGATCGGGTGGTCGCCCTTGACGAAGTACGTCATGATCCAGGTCGCCCACGCGGGCGGCGTCTTGCCGTCCTGCGGGATGTTGAACTGCGCGACCAGCATCGGGATGTACAGCAGCGACGAGGCGAAGATGACGGGGATCACGCCCGCCATGTTGACCTTGATCGGGATGTAGGTGTTGGTGCCGCCGTACGTGCGGCGGCCGACCATGCGCTTCGCGTACTGCACCGGGATCCGGCGCTGGGACTGCTCGATGAAGACGACCAGCGTCATCACGACGATGCCGACGAGCAGCACGAGCAGGAAGATCTCGAAGCCCTTGGTCTGCATGATGGCCCACATCGCGCCGGGGAAGGTCGCGGCGATCGAGGTGAAGATCAGCAGCGACATGCCGTTGCCGATGCCCTTCTCCGTGACGAGCTCGGCGAACCACATGATGAGGCCGGTGCCGGCGGTCAGCGTGATGATGAGGAGCAGCTGCGCCCACCACACGTCGTTGGTGAGCAGCTGGTTGCAGGCGGCGACGCCGGTCTGGCCGAAGAGCTGGCCGGTGCGCGCGACCGTGACGAGGGTCGTCGACTGCAGCAGCGCCAGCGCGATGGTGACGTAGCGCGTGTACTGCGTGAGCTTGGCCTGGCCGGCCTGGCCCTCCTTGTGCAGCGCCTCGAAGTGCGGGATCACCACGCGCAGCAGCTGGGTGATGATCGAGGCCGTGATGTACGGCATGACGCCGAGGGCGAAGATCGACAGCTTCAGCAGCGCGCCGCCGGAGAACAGATTGACGAGCCCGAGCAGTCCCTCGGTGCCGCTGTTCTGGGCGAGGCACTCTGCGACGTTCGGGAAGCTCACGAACGGAGCGGGCACGGTGGATCCGAGGCGGTAGATCGCGATGATCACGATCGTGAAGCCGATCTTGCGTCGAAGATCAGGCGTGCGGAAGATCCGCGCGATGGCGCTGAACAAAAGCTTGCCTTCCTGCAAAGGGATGACGCCCGACGAGGGACAGTCAATTACCCAGGGTAACGCAAGAGGGGCCGGAGATATCTCCGGCCCCTCTCGACGGGTGTTACTTGATGGATCCGCCGGCGGCGACGATCTTCTGCTCAGCGGAGCTGGAGACCTTGTCGACCGACACGGTCAGAGCCACGGCGATGTCGCCGTTGCCCAGGACCTTGACCTTCTCGTTCTTGCGGACCGCGCCCTTGGCGACCAGGTCGGCGACGGTCACGTCGCCACCGGCCGGGTAGAGCTCGGCGAGCTTCTCCAGGTTCACGACCTGGTACTCCACACGGAACGGGTTCTTGAACCCGCGCAGCTTCGGGGTGCGCATGTGCAGCGGCATCTGCCCACCCTCGAAACCGACGCGAACGGTGTTGCGGGCCTTGGTGCCCTTGGTGCCGCGACCGGCGGTCTTGCCCTTGGAGCCCTCACCGCGACCGACACGGGTCTTCGCGGTGTTGGCGCCGGGGACCGGACGCAGGTGGTGCACCTTCAGGACGCCGGGGCGCGAGACCGTGGTCTCCTCCGCCTTCTTGGCAGCCGGCTTCTTGGCAGCGGTCTTGGTGGCCGCTTCCTTCTTCTCAGCCATTAGTCGATCTCCTCAACCTTGACGAGGTGAGCGACCGCGCGGACATAGCCGCGGGTCTGGGCATCGTCGGGACGGACGACCGAGTCGCCGATCCGCTTGAGGCCGAGCGAACGCAGCGTGTCGCGCTGGTTCTGCTTCTCACTCACCTTGGACTTGACCTGCGTGACCTTGAGGCGCGCAGCCATCAGGCACCTGCCTTCTGCGCAGCGATGGCCTCGGCCTCTGCGCGGACGAGACGCGCCGGGGCGACCTGGTCGAACTCGAGGCCACGACGCGCGGCGACCGCACGGGGCTCCTCGAGCTGCTTCAGGGCCTCCACCGTCGCGTGCACGATGTTGATCGTGTTCGACGAACCGAGCGACTTCGACAGCACGTCGTGGATACCGGCGCACTCGAGCACGGCGCGGACCGGACCACCGGCGATGACACCGGTACCGGCAGCGGCCGGACGGAGCAGCACGACGCCGGCAGCGGCCTCGCCCTGCACCGGGTGCGGGATGGTGCTCGCGGAGCGCGGCACGCGGAAGAAGTTGCGCTTGGCCTCCTCGACACCCTTCGAGATGGCGAGCGGGACTTCGCGGGCCTTGCCGTAGCCGACACCCACGAGACCGTTGCCGTCGCCCACCACGACGAGCGCGGTGAAGCTGAAGCGACGGCCGCCCTTGACGACCTTGGACACGCGGTTGATGGTCACCACGCGCTCGAGGAACTGGTTGTCCCCACGGTCGCGGGAGTTGCGGTCGCGGCCGCCCTGGCCGCGGTCACGGCCACCACGGCCGCCGCGGCGCTCATCGCGCTGCGGAGCCTCGGAACCGGCCGCGTTCTCGGCGGCAGGAGCCGTCTCGGTCACTTCGTTCTCCTTGATGTCACTCACAGTGCCAGCCCCCCTTCACGGGCGCCATCGGCGATGGCCGCGACGCGACCGGCGTACCGGTTGCCACCACGGTCGAACACGGCCTCCGAGACGCCGGCGGCCTTCGCACGCTCGGCGACGAGCTCGCCGACCTTGCGCGCCTTGGCGGTCTTGTCACCGTCGAAGCCGCGCAGGTCGGTCTCGAGGGTGGAGGCACTGGCCACGGTGTGGCCCTTGCTGTCGTCGACCAGCTGCACGAAGACGTGGCGGGCCGAACGGGTGACGACCAGGCGCGGACGCGCCTCGGTGCCCTGGATCTTCTTGCGAAGACGGGCGTGACGACGCGAGCGGGCGTCGGACTTCGTCTTGATAGCCATGGTTACTTACCACTCTTTCCGGCCTTGCGACGCACGACCTCGCCGGCGTAGCGCACGCCCTTGCCCTTGTACGGCTCGGGCTTGCGGATCTTGCGGATGTTCGCAGCCGCCTCGCCGACGGCCTGCTTGCTGATGCCGCTGACGGTGAGCTTGTTGTTGCCCTCGACCGTCAGGGTGATGCCGGCGGGCGGGTCGATCAGGACCGGGTGCGAGAAGCCGAGGGCGAACTCGACCGAGCTGCCCTTCTGCTGCACGCGGTAACCGGTGCCGACGACCTCGAGGCCCTTGGAGTAGCCCTGGGTCACGCCGATGATGTCGTTGTTGATGAGCGTGCGGGTCAGACCGTGCAGCGAACGCGAGGCGCGCTCGTCGTCCGGACGGGTGACGAGAACCTGGTTCTCCTCGACCGACACCTCGATGGGAGAGGCCACGGTGAGCGTGAGCTCGCCCTTCGGGCCCTTCACCGAGACCGCACGGCCGTCGACCGAAACGGTCACGCCCGCGGGGATCTCGATGGGAAGTCGTCCAATACGCGACATTTCAGATCACCACACGTAGGCGAGAACTTCTCCGCCCACGCCCTTCTGCTCTGCCTGGCGGTCCGTGAGGAGCCCCGAGGAGGTGGACAGGATCGCGACGCCGAGGCCGCCGAGGACCTTGGGCAGCTCGGTCGACTTCGCGTAGACGCGGAGGCCGGGCTTGGAGACGCGCTTGATGCCGGCGATCGACCGCTCGCGGTTCGGGCCGTACTTCAGCGAGATGGTGAGGTTGGTGCCGACGCGGGCGTCGGTGACCTCCCAGCCCGAGATGTAGCCCTCCTGCTGGAGGATCTCAGCGATGTGGGTCTTCAGCTTGCTCGACGGCAGGGTCACGGAGTCGTGATGCGCCGAGTTCGCGTTGCGCAGACGGGTCAGCAGATCTGCGACCGGGTCTGTCATCGTCATAGTTGTCTTCTTTCGTTCATGAGGTTCCGGCTGCCGTTACACGGCAGACGGCCTGCGATGAGCACGCAATTTTCAATTGTACGTCACCGCGGACTGCCGCGCAGACCGCGGAACGGTCGTTGAGCGAGGCGGCGGAGCCGCGGAGCCGAAACGGCCCGAAGACCGGATCCCGAGGACAAGCCCCGGGATCCGGTCTTCAGAACATGGCCTTACGCCTGCGCGTCGTTCGACTTGAACGGGAAGCCGAGGTGGCGCAGCAGGGCGCGACCCTCGTCGTCGTTCTTCGCCGTGGTGACGACGGTGATGTCGAAACCGCGGACGCGGTCGATCCGGTCCTGATCGATCTCGTGGAACACGCTCTGCTCCGTGAGACCGAAGGTGTAGTTGCCGTTGCCGTCGAACTGCTTGTCCGAGAGACCGCGGAAGTCGCGGATACGGGGCAGTGCGAGGTTCACGAGGCGGTCCACGAACTCCCAGGCGCGGTCACCGCGGAGGGTGACGTGCGCGCCGATGGGCTGTCCCTCGCGCAGCTTGAACTGCGCGATGGACTTGCGGGCCTTCGTGACGATCGGCTTCTGGCCGGTGATCTTGGTGAGGTCGTCGACCGCACCATCGATCACCTTGGAGTCGCGAGCCGCCTCACCGACACCGGTGTTGACGACGACCTTGACCAGGCCGGGGATCTGCATGACGTTCTCGTAGCCGAACTCGTCCTGCAGAGCCTTCTTGATCTCGTTGTTGTACTTCGCCTTGAGGCGGGGCTGCACCTTGACAGCGCCCGCGGCGTCAGCAGCCGCCATCAGAGGTCCTTACCGCTCTTCTTCGCGTAGCGCACGCGGACCGTGCGCTTCACGCCGTCCTTGACCTGCTCCTCGACGCGGTGGCCGACCTTGGTCGGCTTCTTCGTCTCGGGGTCGACCAGGGCGACGTTCGAGATGTGGATGGGGGCCTCGATGGTCTCGATGCCGCCCGTCTTCGTGCCGCGCTGCGTCTGGCCGACGCGGGTGTGCTTGGTGGCGTAGTTCACGCCCTCCACGATCACGCGGTTCTGCTCGACGAGGACCTCGAGGACCTTGCCCTGCTTGCCGCGGTCGCCGCCCTTTTCCTGCTTGCGGCCCGAGATGACCTGAACCAGGTCACCCTTCTTGATGTTCGCCATGAGTTACAGCACCTCCGGGGCGAGCGAGACGATCTTCATGAACTTCTTGTCACGAAGCTCGCGGCCGACCGGACCGAAGATACGGGTGCCGCGGGGCTCCCCGTCGTTCTTCAGGATCACGGCGGCGTTCTCGTCGAACTTGATGTACGAGCCGTCGGAACGACGGGTCTGCTTCTTGGTGCGGACGATGACCGCCTTGACGACGTCGCCCTTCTTGACGTTCCCACCGGGGATCGCGTCCTTGACCGTGGCGACGATGATGTCGCCCAGGCCCGCGTAGCGACGGCTGGAGCCGCCGAGCACGCGGATGGTGAGCAGCTCCTTGGCGCCGGTGTTGTCGGCGACCTTGAGTCGGGACTCGGTCTGGATCACTTTGCCTTCTCCAGGATCTCCACCAGACGCCAGCGCTTGGTGGCGCTCAGCGGGCGGGTCTCGTTGATGAGAACGAGGTCGCCGATGCCGGCGGTGTTGTTCTCGTCGTGCGCCTTGACCTTCGTCGTACGGCGGATGACCTTGCCGTACAGCGGGTGCTTCACGCGGTCCTCGACCTCGACGACGATGGTCTTGTCCATCTTGTCGCTGACGACGTAGCCGCGGCGCGACTTGCGGTAGCCACGAGCATCGGCGTCGCGCACGTCGTGCGAGACGACCTCTGCCTCAGCGGCAGCAGCCTTCTTCTCAGCCATTACTCGGCCTCCTCCTTCGGCGCGTCAGCCTCGTCGGCCTTCTTCGCCTTTGCCTTGGACGCCTTCTTGGCCGGAGCCTCGACCGGAGCGGGCGTCGCACGGATGCCCAGCTCGCGCTCGCGGATCACGGTGTACAGGCGCGCGATGTCGCGCTTGACGGCGCGGATGCGGCCGTGGCTCTCCAGCTGGCCGGTGGCCGACTGGAAACGGAGGTTGAACAGCTCCTCCTTGGCCTTGCGCAGCTCCTCGACGAGGCGCTGGTCTTCGAACGTGTCGAGCTCGGTCACACCGAGCTCCTTGGTGCCGATCGCCATTACGCGTCGCCCTCCTCGCGCTTGATGATGCGTGCCTTGAGCGGCAGCTTGTGAATGGCACGGGTGAGGGCCTCGCGAGCGAGTTCCTCGCTGACGCCCGCGACCTCGAAGAGGACGCGACCCGGCTTGACGTTGGCGACCCACCACTCGGGGGAACCCTTACCGGAACCCATGCGGGTCTCGGCAGGCTTCTTCGTGAGCGGACGGTCGGGGTAGATGTTGATCCACACCTTTCCACCACGCTTGATGTGACGGGTCATCGCGATACGAGCGGACTCGATCTGACGGTTGGTCACGTAGGCGGGGGTGAGGGCCTGGATGCCGAACTCGCCGAAGGAGACCTTCGTGCCGCCGGTCGCCGCACCATCACGCTTGGGGTGATGCTGCTTGCGGTACTTGACCTTACGAGGGATAAGCATCAGGCAGACGCTCCTTCTGCGACGGGAGCCTCGTTGCGCGGGCCACGGCGGCGGTCGCCACCACGGTCGTCACGACGGGACTTCGGTGCGTTGGCCTGCTCGCGAGCAAGCTCCTTGTTGGTGAGGTCGCCCTTGTAGATCCAGACCTTCACGCCGATGCGGCCGAAGGTGGTCTTGGCCTCGTAGAAGCCGTAGTCGATGTTCGCGCGCAGCGTGTGCAGCGGCACACGACCCTCGCGGTAGAACTCCGACCGGCTCATCTCCGCGCCGCCGAGGCGACCCGAGACCTGGATCCGGATGCCCTTCGCACCCGCGCGCTGGGCACCCTGGAGGCCCTTGCGCATGGCACGACGGAACGCGACGCGAGCAGAGAGCTGCTCGGCGATGCCCTGGGCGACGAGCTGAGCGTCGGCCTCGGGGTTCTTCACCTCGAGGATGTTCAGCTGGATCTGCTTGCCCGTGAGCTTCTCGAGGTCTCCGCGGATGCGCTCGGCCTCGGCGCCGCGGCGGCCGATGACGATGCCCGGGCGTGCGGTGTGGATGTCCACACGCACGCGGTCGCGGGTGCGCTCGATCTCGATGTTGCTCACGCCGGCGCGGTCGAGCTGCGTCTGCAGGAGCTTGCGGATCTTGATGTCCTCGGCGACGTAGTCGGCGTAGCGCTGACCCGGCTTGGTCGAGTCAGAGAACCACCGGGACACGTGGTCCGTGGTGATGCCGAGGCGGAAGCCGTACGGGTTTACCTTCTGTCCCATTACTTGCTCGCCTTCTCGTTCTTGGCGACCTCAGGGGTGGCCAGCACGACCGTGATGTGGCTCGTGCGCTTCTTGATCTGGAACGCGCGGCCCTGGGCGCGGGGCTGGAAACGCTTGAGCGTCGTCCCCTCGTCCACGAAGGCGTTCTTGATGTAGAGATCCTGCTCATCGAGGAACTCGCCGTCACGATCGGCCTTCACCTGAGCGTTGGCGATCGCGGAGTGCACGAGCTTGTAGATCGGCTCGGAGGCGCTCTGCTGCGCGAACTTCAGGATGGCGAGGGCCTCCTGCGCCTGCTTGCCCTTGATGAGGGCGACGACACGACGAGCCTTCTGCGGGGTCACGCGGATGTGCTTCACGCGTGCGACGGATTCGACCATTAGCGGCGCCGCCCCTTCTTGTCGTCCTTCTCGTGGCCGCGGAAGGTGCGGGTGGGCGCGAACTCGCCCAGCTTGTGACCGACCATGGTCTCGGACACGAACACGGGGATGTGCTTGCGTCCGTCGTGCACGGCGATGGTGTGTCCCAGCATGGCGGGGATGATCATCGACCGGCGCGACCAGGTCTTGATGACGTTCTTGGTACCGGCATCGTTCTGAACGATCACCTTGCGAAGCAGGTGCTCGTCGACGAAGGGGCCCTTCTTAAGACTGCGAGGCATCTTCTCTTACTCCTACTTGCGCTTCTTGCCAGCGTTACGGCGACGCACGATGTACTTGTCGCTTTCCTTGTTGGCGTGACGGGTGCGTCCCTCAGCCTGGCCCCACGGGGAGACGGGGTGACGTCCACCGGACGTCTTGCCCTCACCACCACCGTGCGGGTGATCCACCGGGTTCATGGCGACACCACGGACGGTCGGGCGAACGCCCAACCAGCGCTTGCGGCCGGCCTTGCCCCAGTTGATGTTGGACTGCTCGGCGTTGCCGACCTCGCCGATCGTCGCACGGCAGCGCGCGTCGACGTTGCGGATCTCGCCCGAGGGCAGACGCAGCTGGGCGTAGGGGCCGTCCTTCGCGACCAGGCGCACGGAGACGCCGGCCGAGCGCGCCATCTTCGCGCCGCCGCCGGGGCGGAGCTCGATGGCGTGGATGACGGTACCCGTCGGGATGTTCTTCAGCGGGAGGTTGTTGCCCGGCTTGATGTCAGCGCCGGCACCCGACTCGACGATGTCGCCCTGCTTCAGCTTGTTCGGCGCGATGATGTAGCGCTTCTCGCCGTCGAAGTAGTGCAGCAGCGCGATGCGCGCGGTGCGGTTGGGGTCGTACTCGATGTGAGCGACCTTGGCGTCGATGCCGTCCTTGTCATTGCGACGGAAGTCGATGACGCGGTACTGGCGCTTGTGGCCACCACCGATGTGACGGGTCGTGATGCGGCCCTGGTTGTTGCGGCCACCGGTCTTGCTCAGCGGGCGCAGCAGCGACTTCTCCGGCGTCGATCGGGTGATCTCGGCGAAGTCTGCCACCGACGAGCCGCGGCGACCCGGGGTCGTGGGCTTGTACTTGCGAATAGCCATGTTCTGTCCTTATCCCCCGGTCAGTTCACTGCCGTGAAGATGTCGATGGTGCCCGACTTCAGGGCCACGATCGCGCGCTTGGTGTCCTTGCGCTTGCCGGTGCCGAAGCGGGTGCGGCGAGCCTTGCCGACGCGGTTGATCGTGTTGACGCTCGCGACCTTGACGTCGAAGATCTTCTCGATGGCGAGCTTGATCTCGGTCTTGGAGGCGCGGGGGTCCACCAGGAAGGTGTACTTGCCCTCGTCGATCAGGCCGTAGCTCTTCTCGGAGACGACCGGCTTCAGGATGATGTCGCGCGGGTCCTTGTTGGCAGCCGCGGCGAGGATGTTGTCGCTCATGCGGAGACCTCCTCGGTTGCGCCGGACTTCTGCGCGACGAACGCGTCGAAGGCCGCCTTGGTGAAGACGATGTCGTCGGAGTTGACCACGTCGTAGGCGTTCAGCTGGTCGGCGTACAGCACGTGCACGGAGACCAGGTTGCGGACGCTCAGGGCGGTGAGGTCGTCCTCGCGGTCGATGACCACGAGGACGTTCTTGCCCGGGAGCGCCTTCAGGTAGGCGGCGGCCGTCTTGGTGGACGGCTTGCCCTCGATGCCGAAGGACTCGACGACGTGCAGGCGCTCACCGCGGAAGCGGTCGCTCAGCGCACCCACGAGGGCGGCGGCGATCATCTTCTTGGGGGTGCGCTGCGAGTAGTCGCGCGGCTTCGGGCCGTGGACGATGCCACCACCGGTCATGTGCGGCGCGCGGATGGAGCCCTGACGGGCGTTACCCGTGCCCTTCTGCTTGAAGGGCTTGCGACCGGCACCGGAGACCTCACCGCGACGCTTGGTCGAGTGGGTGCCCTGGCGTGCCGCGGCGAGCTGCGCGACGACGACCTGGTGGATCAGCGGAACGTTGGTCTTGGCGTCGAAGATCGCGGCGGGGGCGTCGACCGTACCGGTCTTCTTGCCGCCGGCGAACACGTCGAGCGTCAGAGTGGTGTCAGCCATGGGACTCAGGCACCCTTCACTGCGTTGCGGACGTAGACGATGCGGCCGCGTGCACCGGGGACGGCGCCCTTGACGAGCAGCAGACCCTTCTCGGCGTCGACGGCGTGCACCGTGAGGTTGAGGACGGTCACGCGCTCGCCACCCATGCGACCCGCCATACGCATGCCCTTGAAGACACGGCTCGGGGTCGAGGAAGCACCGATGGAACCGGGCTTGCGGTGGTTGCGGTGCGAACCGTGCGAAGCGGAGACACCCTTGAAGTTGTGGCGCTTCATGACACCGGCGAAGCCCTTGCCCTTGCTGGTGCCGACGACGTCGACCAGCTGGCCGGCCTCGAAGGTGCCGTCAACGGTGAGCTCCTGGCCCAGCGCGTAGTCGCCGGCATCCGCGGTGCGGATCTCGGTGACGTGGCGACGCGGGGTGACCCCGGCGGCCTCGAAGTGCTTGGCGAGGGGCTGCGTGACCTTGCGCGGGTCGATCTGACCGGCCGCGATCTGCACGGCGTTGTAGCCGTCCTTCTCGGGGGTGCGGATCTGGGTGACCACGTTCGGGGCCAGCTCGATCACGGTGACCGGGATCAGCTTGCCGTTCTCGTTCCAGACCTGGGTCATGCCGAGCTTGGTGCCGAGCAGGCCCTTGGAAATCTTTGCGTTGATGTCGACCATCGTGATCCCCTTACAGCTTGATCTCGATGTTGACGTCAGCAGGAAGGTCGAGACGCATGAGCGAGTCAACGGCCTTCGGCGTCGGGTCGACGATGTCGATCAGACGCTTGTGGGTGCGCATCTCGAAGTGCTCGCGGCTGTCCTTGTACTTGTGGGGCGACCGGATGACGCACACGACGTTCTTCTCGGTCGGAAGCGGCACCGGGCCGACGACAGTCGCGCCCGCACGGGTCACGGTGTCGACGATCTTGCGGGCCGACGTGTCGATGACCTCGTGGTCATACGACTTCAGGCGAATGCGGATCTTCTGTCCCGCCATTGTCTGCTCTCTCTCATTAAGCGTCTTACCTGCCCGGACCGGGTGATCCGGGGGCATTGGACGCGCGACGGCGCGTTCTGCGCCTTCGCACTCCTCCTCCTGGCCCGGATCCTTGCGGATCGAGCCTTTCGAAGGGGCGCACCACTGTTCTGCTGTCAGCCCGGGGCCTTGCGACCCGCGGAAGCCGACCCCCGCACAGGGCAGGGCCTCGGTGAAGAGGTGTCGGTTGTCTGTTCTGCTGCCCGCGGCCCAGATCCCTGCGACCGCTTCCCTGGATCTCTCCGTGGAAAGGGCGCCGTCTGTGCACTGCCCTGGCAGTGATCCGGCGCGCATCGGGACGCGCACCGGAATGTGGAACCTCAATAGTCTACGTGCAGCCCGGGCGTGTCGCAAACTCGGGCGTGTCGCGGCGGCGTGTCGCACGCACGCCGCCGCGACCTGCCTCCTCGGGTCAGGCGTACCAGGTGACCTGCGTGACGACCTGATCGAATTGCGTGCCGGACAGGGTTCCGGAGACCGTCTTCGAGAAGGCCGCGGCGACCGGGGTCACCTGGTCGCCTGGCAGGACGTACTGGAGGCGGCTGGAGGTCTGATCGGGTCCTACCGCGCCCGCGAAGGCGAACGCGTAGTGCGCGACATCCGCGGAGACCACGACCCCGGCGAAGCTCCATCCGGTGCCGGTGACCGTCGGCACGGTCGTCGTGTCCAGGCCGGCGAGGGGCACGTCGATCACCAGAACGGCGCTGGTGACAGGGCTCGCCGCGCTCCAGTCGACTCGGAAATCCGCCGAACCGGTCATCGTGACGAAGAGGTTCGCCTTCGCCTCCGGGCTCCAGCTCGACTGGACCCCGTTCTGCGCGAACGTATCCACATGGACCGTCGTGTGCGCGCTCGGCGTTCCGGTGCTCGCCGCATGAGCGGGGACGGCTGCGACGGCGGCGATGACCGGGACGCTCCACGCCGCGCCCTTCAGGATCCGTCGTCGCGGGATTCCTGCTCCATCGATGCGCTCCCTGCTCACAATGCCTCCCAAACGGCTCACCGCCGCGATGTCCCGGGCATCGGCTCCGCCATGCCCTGCTTCGAGTCCGCCGATCCCTCGGCGCGCGGCGCCCCAGGACGACCGCATGATTTCGATGCAAACGCATGGAAATGAGAGAGGTCCGTGGACGGGAGACGATGCGTCGCAGCAGGTATGACGACACGACGCACGCGGTATCGCGCGCGTCAGGGCGCCGGGAGTCAGTGGTGGTTCGCCTTGCGCAGCGCAGAGGGCGCGGGCAGACCTTCGCGAACCATCGCGCGCGCGAGGGAGGAGCCTCCGGAGAACCCGATGCGCCGCGCGATCTCATCGATGCTGGACGACCCGGCCGGGTCGTCTGCGATCAGGCGGACGGCGGCATCGATGCGGACGCGCCGAACCTCCGCGGCGATCGAGGTCCCCTGGGCGCGGAACAGCCGCTCCAGCTGCCGCACCGAGAGGTTGGCCGCCTCCGCGATGCGGCGGGAACCCAGGTCCGGATCCGGATAGGCACGCAGGATCGCGGCTGTCGCCTGCCGCAACGGCTCAGGCGCATCCTGAACGTCGCCCTCCGCGGCCAGGCGTGCGATCATGTCGCCGAGGAGCGCCTCAATGTGCGCGTCCTGCACTGCGTCCTCTCGGACCGGCGCCCCGGCGACGTCCGCGGCGAACGAGAGGACGCCGCGGACGAGCGCCCTGTTCCCGGAGACCCGGCGTACGCCCGGAGCAACGCCATGGTGCGATGCGGGGAGCGCGGGGAGGGAGACCGACACGAGCTCCACGGGACGCAGCACTGCCAACGTCGCTTCGGTCCCCGACATCAGCAGTGCGTGCTTCGCGGTCAGCTCGAAGGGCGTCTCTCCCCCACGCAGAGCGAGGCGTCCGCGTCGCACCCCGTGCAGGCTCACCGTGCCTTCGGGGGCGCTGAGGCTCAGCCCGCCCCCCGTGACGCGGCACACGCGGATGCGCACGACGCCGAACGCGCGCTCCAGGATCTGCATCCCGCGGAGGCCATCCGCAGGAACTGCGAACCCGCCGACCGTGCGTTCCGCCGCCCCGAAGACGCTCAACTCCGCGCTCCGCGGATCGAGGGCGTGCTGCGGACAGCCCGCCTGCCGCCATACATCATGTCTACCGCTCCCCAGCAGCGTCTCCCCATGCATCCGCTCAACCCCATGAGAGCGGACTCGTCCTCCCCCGGAGGACCGTACTCACGTTAGTGCATGGCGGGAGAGCGCACGCCGAGAGCCCCGTGCACGGCCGAGGCACGACGAAGGGCGGAGCGCCGCAGCACTCCGCCCTTCGGAGGAAGTCAGTTCGGGGTCACTCGTTGCCCACGGACTTGTCGAGGTTCTCGCGGACGCCGTCGATCTGCTCGGCCGCACCGGGGGCGACCTTCTTGGCGAGATCCGCGGCTCCCCCGAGGATGGTGTCGCTGATTCCCTCGGCCTGCTCGCTGTGCAGAGCCTCGTCGATCTTGTCCTTGTTCTGCTCGATGAAATCCTTGCCCTTGTTCACGGCGTCGTTGATGGCGTCTTCGAGACCCATGGGGTTCCCTCCCTAGATCGAGCCGGCGTTCGGCCCGCACGTGGCCATTCTGCCCGGACGAGCCCGTGAACGGAAGCCCTTTCCCACGAGGTGACACCCCGCGTCACAGAGTCGTTCCGCGCCTCGCCGGGGACTGTCTGGCCGACCGCCCGCGGCGACGACAAAGGGGCCGAGCCCGAAGGCTCGACCCCTGTGCGCGGAAGCAGGTGCTTACTTGACGATCTTCGTGACCGTGCCGGCGCCGACGGTGCGGCCACCCTCACGGATCGCGAAGCCGAGGCCCTCCTCCATGGCGATCGGCTGGATCAGCTCGACCGACATGTCGGTGGTGTCACCGGGCATGACCATCTCGGTGCCCTCGGGCAGCGAGATGACGCCGGTGACGTCCGTGGTACGGAAGTAGAACTGCGGGCGGTAGTTCGTGTAGAAGGGGTTGTGGCGGCCACCCTCGTCCTTGGACAGGATGTACGCGGTGCCCTCGAAGTTGGTGTGCGGGGTGATGGAACCCGGCTTCACCACGACCTGGCCGCGCTCGACGTCCTCGCGCTTGGTGCCACGGAGGAGAAGACCGCAGTTCTCGCCGGCCCACGCCTCGTCGAGCTGCTTGTGGAACATCTCGATACCCGTGACCGTGGTCTTCTGCGTCGGGCGGATGCCGACGATCTCGACCTCGGAGTTGATCGCGAGGGTGCCGCGCTCGGCGCGACCGGTGACGACCGTGCCACGACCGGTGATCGTGAAGACGTCCTCGATCGGCATCAGGAACGGCTTGTCCTTGTCGCGGATGGGGTCCGGGATCGAGTTGTCGACGGCCTCCATCAGGTCGAGGATCGACTGCGTCCACTTCTCGTCGCCCTCGAGAGCCTTCAGGCCCGAGACGCGCACGACCGGCGCGTCCTCGGCGAAGCCCTGGCTGGCGAGCAGCTCGGAGACCTCGAGCTCGACGAGCTCCAGGATCTCCTCGTCGTCGACCATGTCGGCCTTGTTCAGCGCGACCAGCAGGTACGGCACGCCGACCTGCTTGGCGAGCAGCACGTGCTCACGGGTCTGCGCCATCGGGCCGTCGGTGGCGGCGACCACGAGGATCGCGCCGTCCATCTGAGCCGCACCGGTGATCATGTTCTTGATGTAGTCGGCGTGACCGGGCGCGTCGACGTGAGCGTAGTGACGCTTCGGGGTCTCGTACTCGACGTGCGAGATGTTGATCGTGATACCGCGCTGACGCTCCTCGGGAGCGGAGTCGATCGACGCGAAGTCGCGCTGAACGTTGGTGGCCGACGGGAACTTGTCGGCGAGCACCTTCGAGATCGCAGCGGTGAGCGTGGTCTTGCCGTGGTCGACGTGACCGATCGTTCCGATGTTCACGTGCGGCTTGGTCCGCTCGAACTTGGCCTTAGCCACTGGGTCCTCCTCAGGACGTCATGTAGGGGCACCGGGCACTGGATTGTGACCGCTTTCCTACGGGTTTGATTCTCAGTTTAGTAGAGAGACGATGTGAAGTTGTCTGAGTGCCTGGCGGATCCGGGGCACGGGCCCCGGATCCGCCAGGCTCCTAGGGCTTACTCGCCCTTGGTCTTCTGGATGATCTCGTCGGCGACGGCGCGCGGGACCTCGGCGTAGCTGTCGAACTCCATGGAGTAGACGGCACGGCCGGAGGTCTTCGAGCGCAGGTCGCCGATGTAGCCGAACATCTCGGACAGCGGCACCGACGCGCGCACGACCTTGACGCCCTGGGCGTCCTCCATCGACTGGATCTGGCCACGACGCGAGTTCAGGTCGCCGATGACATCGCCCATGTACTCCTCGGGAGTACGGACCTCGACGGCCATCAGCGGCTCGAGCAGCACGGGGTTCGCGCGGCGCGCGGCCTCCTTGAAGCCCATCGATCCGGCGATCTTGAACGCCATCTCCGAGGAGTCGACGTCGTGCGCGGCACCGTCGGTCAGGATCGCCTTGACCCCGACCATCGGGTAGCCGGCCAGCACGCCGACGTTCATCGCGTCCTGGAAGCCGGCGTCGATGGATCCGATGTACTCGCGCGGCACGCGACCACCGGTCACGGCGTTCTCGAACTCGTACGACTTCTCGGCAGCGAGATCGAGGGGCTCGATCGTGAACTGGATCTTCGCGAACTGACCCGAACCACCGGTCTGCTTCTTGTGCGTGTAGTCGTGCTTCTCGACGGCCTTCTTGATCGTCTCGCGGTACGCCACCTGCGGCTTGCCGACGTTGGCCTCGACGTTGAACTCGCGCTTCATGCGGTCAACGAGGATGTCCAGGTGCAGCTCGCCCATGCCCTTGATGGTCGTCTGACCGGTCTCGGGGTTGAGCTCCGTGCGGAACGTCGGGTCCTCTTCGGCGAGCTTCTGGATGGCGACACCCAGCTTCTCCTGGTCGGCCTTGGTCTTCGGCTCGATCGCGACCTCGATGACGGGCTCCGGGAAGGTCATCGACTCGAGGACCACCGGCGAGGCCGGGTCGGTGAGGGTGTCACCCGTGGTGGTGTCCTTCAGACCGATGACCGCGTAGATGTTGCCCGCAGTGACCGCGGAGACCGGGATCTCCTTGTTGGCGTGCATCTGGAAGATCTTCCCGATGCGCTCCTTCTTGCCCTTGGTCGAGTTGACGACCTGGGCACCGGAGTCGAGGTGTCCCGAGTAGACGCGCACGTAGGTGAGGCGACCGAAGAACGGGTGCACGGCGACCTTGAACGCGAGGGCCGCGAACGGGTCCTTCGCGTCGGGGTGACGCTCGATGATCGTGTCGTAGTCCTTGGGGTCGTGCGCCTCGATCGAACCCACGTCGAGCGGGTTCGGCAGGTAGTCGATGACGGCGTCGAGCATCGGCTGGACGCCGCGGTTCTTGAACGCCGAACCGCACAGCACCGGGTAGATCTCGGAGGCGACGGTCATCTTGCGGATCGCGCCCTTGATCTCGGCGACGGTGAGCTCCTCGCCGCCGAAGAACTTCTCGAGCAGCACGTCATCGCTCTCGGCGACGGTCTCGAGCAGCGCCTGACGGTACTCCTCGGCCTTGTCCTTGAGGTCGGCCGGGATCTCCTGCACCTCGTAGGAGGCGCCCATGGTGACGTCGCCCTTCGAGTCGCCGGCCCAGACGAGCGCGCGCATCTCGATGAGGTCGACGACGCCGACGAAGCTGCTCTCGGAGCCGATCGGCAGCTGCAGCACGAGGGGCTTGGCGCCCAGGCGGTTCACGATGGTGTCGACCGTGTAGTAGAAGTCGGCGCCGAGCTTGTCCATCTTGTTGACGAAGCAGATGCGCGGGACGTTGTACTTGTCGGCCTGACGCCACACGGTCTCGGACTGGGGCTCGACGCCCTCCTTGCCGTCGAACACGGCGACCGCGCCGTCGAGGACGCGGAGCGAGCGCTCCACCTCGACCGTGAAGTCCACGTGACCGGGGGTGTCGATGATGTTGATCTGGTTCTTGTTCCAGTAGCAGGTCACGGCGGCGGACGTGATCGTGATGCCGCGCTCCTTCTCCTGCTCCATCCAGTCGGTCGTCGAGGCGCCGTCGTGGGTCTCGCCGATCTTGTGGTTCACACCCGTGTAGAACAGGATGCGCTCGGTCGTCGTGGTCTTACCGGCATCGATGTGCGCCATGATGCCGATGTTGCGGACCTTGCTCAGGTCGGTGAGCACTTCTTGTGCCACGGGGGTGTCCTTATCTTCTTGCTGTCGTCACGCGACGAAGGAAAGTGTGGGGTGCCGGGACCGGCCCTTCGACGGGCTCAGGGACCTCAGTCGGTCGCTGAGCCCGTCGAAGTGCCGATCCCGGCCCGACTGGTTCTTACCAGCGGTAGTGCGCGAAGGCGCGGTTCGACTCGGCCATCTTGTGAGTGTCCTCGCGGCGCTTGACCGCGGCACCCAGGCCGTTCGAGGCGTCCAGGATCTCGTTCTGGAGACGCTCGGTCATGGTCTTCTCACGGCGGCTCTTGGCGTAGCTGACGAGCCAGCGGAGGGCGAGGGTGTTCGCGCGGTGCGGCTTCACCTCGACCGGGACCTGGTAGGTCGAGCCACCGACGCGGCGGCTGCGGACCTCGAGGGTCGGGCGCACGTTGTCGAGCGCCTTCTTCAGGGTGGCGACGGCGTCCTGACCGTTCTTCGCCTCGACGCCGGAGAGGGCGCCGTAGACGATCGACTCGGCGAGGGACTTCTTGCCGTCGACCAGGATCTTGTTCACCAGCGAGGTGACGATCGGAGCACCGTAGACCGGGTCGTTGACAACGGGGCGCTTGGGGGCGGGGCCCTTACGAGGCATCTAACTCAACCCTTCTTCGCGCCGTAGCGGGAACGAGCCTGCTTACGGTTCTTGACGGCCTGGGTGTCCAGGGCGCCACGGACGATCTTGTAGCGGACACCGGGGAGGTCCTTGACACGACCACCGCGCACGAGCACCAGCGAGTGCTCCTGCAGGTTGTGGCCCTCACCGGGGATGTAGGCCGTGACCTCGGTACCGTTGCGGAGCTTCACACGAGCGACCTTGCGCATCGCCGAGTTCGGCTTCTTCGGGGTGGTGGTGTACACGCGGGTGCACACGCCGGCCTGCTGCGGGTTCGACTTCAGGGCGGGAGCCTTGGTCTTGGAGACCTTCGGCGAACGACCCTTGCGAACCAACTGCTGAATAGTTGGCACTGCTTCTCCTTGTTGTGCTGCACGGTGACAGCGTGATGGGTTTCACATCAGACCCGCCCGCGCGCCGAGAACGCCGTGCGTTTGAATGGTGGGTATGCCGTGGGGGCGGAACCGGCGAGTGCCGGTGCCCGGTACGCGCGCGTCAAGACGCACGCATACCCGCTCTATGGTAATGCGCGGTAACACGCCCGGTCAAATGCGCTCGGACGGCGCGCCGGGGCTCCGGGCGGCTCAGCGCAGGTCGCGGAGACGGGCCGTCATCGGGGCATGCTCCGCCCGGCGTTCGGCGGTCGTCGCGATGATGAGCAGGACCGCCCCCATCACCGCGAGCGTGATCCACCACGGCATCGATTCGATCCCCCGGCCGATCTGCACCACGAACACGAACACGTTCTCGATCGGCAGCACGATCAGCCCGATCAGGAACGGCGCCGCGAGCCGCCGGGTCGCGCCGACGAGGATCGCGATCAGCGCGCACACCATGACCAGGATCGCACGCGCGGTGAGCGGATCCGTGAACGTCGACACGACCGAGGCGAGCATCGTCACCACGATGCCGGGGGCGAGCAGCGCCCAGGATCCGGTCGCGCCCCTCGGCCAGTCGTGGAGGGCGGCGAACGACGGAGAGGGCGTCGCCGCTCCCGAGCTCGGCGCCGCACGCCCGGCGTCGGAGGACGCGGACGTCGCGGCCCGGTCGAAGCGGCCCTGCATCCCCGCCGCGATCAGGAACAGCCCGAGCGGGAGCGAGAACCACTCCACGCGCAGATCGCGCGGACTCCAGGCGACGACCGCGGTCACGAACGCGAGGGCGAACAGGATCCACACCGGCGCGACGGTGGACGCACCGCGCGCGGCCCGGCGTGCCGTGAGCGCCATCGCGGCCAGCAGCACGAGCATGAGCGACCACATCCCCCAGATCGAGAGCCAGTCCCGCTGGATCGCGGGCCACACCCCCGCCGCGGCCGCCACGAGCGCGGGCACGAACAGCCAGCGCGAGCCGCGCACGGCGGCCGACGTGGTGACCGCTCGCAGCGCGGCGGCGCCCGCCGCCATGCCAGCGCCTCCCGCCGCCGCGAGCGCGACGCACGCGAAGAACAGCGCGCCGGAGGTCAGCGGGGCCGGGAGCAGCCCTGCGACGCCGTCGCCCCTGGCGAGCAGGTTCGCCTGAGCCGTCCCCGCCAGCCCCGCCACGACCGAGGCCGCGGCCAGCCACGACGCCACCGGACGAAGGCGGCGGGCGGCGACGGATGCCCGCGACGCCGCGGCGCTCTCGCCGTCGTCGGGGCGCACGCTCCGGGCGAGCACGCCCACGACCGCCGCAAGCAGCCACGACACTGCGAGCAGCGCCCCCGTCCGCCACAGCGACGCCTGTGTGGTGCCGGCGCCGATGAGCACGAGCACCGGCACGATCGCGCCTGCGGATCCGACCGCCGCGAACGCCGCTCCGGCCCCGCCCCGGAGTGCGCGCACGACTCCGAACGCCACCGCGGCGAGGGCGGGCGGCAGCAGGTAGGCCTCGGTCAGGGGCACTCCGAGCGCGGCCCACGCCGACCACAGCGCACCCGTGGCCGCGATCGCCGCGACCGCACGCAGGTGCCGTCGCCCGGTCGTCGCGGCGGCGAGTCCCGCTCCGGCCGCGAGCAGCGCCAGTACGGCGCACGCGGTGCCGAAGCCTGCCGCCTCGCGCACGAGCGCCAGCAGGACGGCGAGCACTCCGGTCAGCAGCGCGCCCGCCTCGAGCGCGGTCTGGATCTGGGCCGAGACGATACGCCCCACTCCGCGGTCTGCGAGCGCCCGCCGGATCCGCCGGGTGATCGGCAGCACGCCGGCCACGAGCGCGGCGATCACCGGCAGCACCACTGGGGAGGCGCTCATCGGCAGCACCTGCGCACCCAGGCACAGCACCGACACCGCGAGCGCCGGCACGATCACGACGGCCGCGAGCAGCCGCACCGCGGGCGCCGCGCCCTCGCGCCGCGTCTGCAGCAGCAGCGAGGCGAGCACCGCCATCGCCGCAGTGGGCAGCGCCGTCCAGCCGCTGCGCTCGATCAGCACCTGCGCCACCCCGATCGCGAACGGCGCCGCGGCGACCACGAGCATCGCCTGCCAGGAGCGGGCCGGCACCGGCCGCAGTGCCGTGACCGCCGCGGCCACGAGCAGCCCCGCGGTCGCGGTGAGACTGAGCAGCGCGACGCCGCCGATGCCGGCCAGTGCGAGCGCCGACGAGAGCACCACGAGCGCGTAGCCGAAGCCCGCGCCCACGAGCAGGAATCGCGCGCCCGGCGGGAGCGCCGCGCCGAGCGCGAGGAGCGAGAGGAGGGTCGCCGCGCCCGCGAGGGGCATGAGCGTCGGATCCTCCGCGCCGACGAAGGCGGCGAGCGCGACCGCGACGTGGGCGGCGACGAGCAGCAGGATCCGTGCGACCTCCCCCGCGTGCCGCGGCACCCGCACGACCAGCGACACCGCGACCGCGGCCCCGAGCAGCAGGCCGATGCGGATCGGCGCGGGAAGCAGCGAGGACGCCCCGAGGGCCAGCACCGCAAGCGAGGCGGGCACGATCGCGAGTGCGACGAACACGCCCCGGAAGGGGGCGGTCCTGCGGTGCGCCAGCAGCGCGACCGATCCGAGTGCGGCCGCCCCGATGACGAGGCTCGAGACCAGGGCCCAGCCCAGCTCGGCGGGCAGCTCCGCGACCGGTCCGTCGGCGAAGGCCGCGCCGCCGGCCAGCCGGGCCAGGACCGATCCGCCCGCGAGTGCGGTGAAGATCCCTCCCGGCGCGAGGGCCGCGGCGAGCACGCCCAGACCGCCGCCGCCGACAGCCGCCGGACTCGCGGTGCGGGGCAGGGGCAGCACGGCGGAGAGCAGCACGAGCCCGAGTCCGACGCCCGCGGCGCAGGAGACCAGGAACCACGGCACGCCCATCCCTGGTGCGATGCTCAGCGCCACGAGCACGGGGGCGCCAGAGCCGGCAACGCCCGCGACGATGCTCCACACGACCGCTCCCCCGTTGCGCGTCGCGAGCAGCGCGTGCACGCAGACGAGCACCGCGGTCAGGGCCAGCACGGGCATCGTCCCGGAGAACGTCGCCAGCCGGCCGGCGCTCATCAGCATCACGATCGTCACGGCGACCGCCTGCGCCACGATCAGCGAGCCGCGTTCGAGGGCGAACGCGGTAGCCGCGCCGGAGGGGACGGATCGACCCTGCTCCGCCTCCGGGGATCCGGTGGCGTCGACACGATCCACCGCGTCGGGGCGATCCGCCGCATCCGCGGCGAGGAACCGCGCCCCCAGCCGTGGCAGCGCGGCGACCTCGGCGAGCGCCACGAAGGCGACGGCGAGGATCGCGAGCAGCCCCACGTCGCCGATGCCCGCGACGCCCGCGAGCATCGCCGGGGCGACGGCGAGCCCGATCGCGCCCGTCCAGAGCCAGACGCGCAGCCGTGCCCGGCCGGCGGACGCGAGGAGCACGGCCGAGCCCGCGGCGGTCAGCACGGCGCTGAGCAGCCACGGATCCGCGCCCGCGACGGCGGCGACGACGCCCTGCGCGGCGAGCCCGGCGAAGACCAGCGAGAGAGCCGCGACCGTCTCCGCGGAGAAGCGCAGGCCCCGCCGGGCGAGCAGCACCGCTCCGGCGACGAACAGCGCACCCGTCGCGCCGACGATGGCGGTGCGGGCCGCGGCGGCGAGATCCGGCGTGAAGAAGCTGAACACGATCGCCGCCGTGCCGAACAGTCCGGCACCTGCCAGGGACAGCAGCGACTGCAGCGATGTGCTCCGCTCGGACGCCGCGCCTCGTGGACCCGAAGGCGGGAGGATCGGCGCGCCGGGGATCCCGGTGACGGGTGGGATCCCGCCTGCGGCGTCCGCGCGCGCCGCGACCGGCACGCCGGCCTCCGCGATCCTCACCCGCGGCAGCGCGGCCACCAGCTGCTCGCGGCGCGCGAGTGCGGCGGCGGCTCGCTGCGATGCCGACCACAGCTCCTGCGCCTCCTGCCCCCGGAAGTCGGCGCCGCACGCCGGGCACGTGGGCCCTGCGACCGCGGTGTCGCAGACCGGGCAGTGCCCGACGTCGCGCAGCCGGTCGAGCGCCATCGCGGCCCAGGCCGCGGAGGCGGTCATGCCTCCCCCTCCACGGTCCAGCGCAGGATGTCGCCGGGCTGGCACTCGAGCACCCGGCAGATCGCGTCGAGCGTCGTGAACCGCACCGCCTTGGCGCGGCCGTTCTTCAGCACCGCGACGTTCGCCGGTGTGATGCCGATGGCGTCCGCGAACTCCTGCACGCTCATCTTCTTGGTCGCGAGCTGCACGTCGAGATCGATCACGATGGGCATCAGACGACCTCGGACAGATCTTGCTCGAGGTCGAGCGCCTTGCGCAGCAGCCCGCGCATCACGCCGACCAGCAGGGCGAGGGCGATGCCGATCACCACTCCGACCACGCCCAGCAGCAGGATCGAGGGGTTCACCGCGTGCCCCAGCAGGAGCACGACCACGGCGGCCGCGATCAGCACCGCCGAGGCGGCCATCGTCACCATGATGATGTCGACGTACAGGAAGGCCCCCGAGCTGAAGATGCGGTCCTGGCGGACGAGCGACAGCAGCCGCCAGACGCAGACGAGCACGAGTTCGATCAGCGCCACCAGCACGATCCCGCCGACGATCCCCGGTCCGGTCAGATACGCGAGCTCGGGATTGCGCTCGGCGGCGAGCACCGCGACGCCGGGGATGAGCGCCACCTGGGTCGCCAGCAGCAGCGCGAGCAGCACGACGATGAGCGCCTTGAGTGCGGCGGTGATCCGGGGTTGCATGGCGCTCCTATCGAAAAGCGATCTGTATCTATCGAAAAACGATAGCCATGCGCGCAGGCAGACGCCAGTCCGTACCGCGGCTCCCAGCGAACGCTCGGCTGCACGAGCGCCTCCGTTCGGCGAGAAACCGGATCCGGCATGAGACCTGCGTTCTACAGGTCGGTCTCGTGCCGGATCTGGTTTCTCGCCGGTCCAGGTCCCGCGCGGGGTCAGAGCGTGTCGGGATCGAAGGGCGAGTCCAGCGCCTCGGTGAGCTCGGCGAGCATCGCCTCGATCTGCGGCTCCACGAACTCGCTGATCGCGGCCTGCACCCGCAGGCGGTGGCGCAGCAGCAGCCCGCAGATCTCGCGCCCGACGACGTTCGCGTAGTCGTCCGCGAGTGCGACCTCGTGACGCAGCGCGGCCTTCGCGTCCTCGCTGAGCGGCGGCAGCGGGGGCAGCTCCCCCGCATCCTCGTCGGCCATGCCCGCGAGGGTGAACAGGAACGGCGCGCCGGGGACCGGATCCGGATCCAGGGGCATGCCCTCGTACTCGGGCTCGAGATCCTCGGTGGGCCGGTAGGCGCGGGCGCGATTGCGCGCGGCCTGATGGTCGAGCTCGCCCTGCAGCATCGGCAGGTTCCGCGCGGTGTACTCGGCGACCGCGTGATCGACGATGGTCTTGATGCGCGTGGAGAGCCCGTGCTGCACGCCGTGCGGCACGTTCCCGCCGATACCCGCCGCCGAGAGCACCGGAGAGCCGAGGCAGCGACGGCACGGCGCGACCCGACCGCGATGCGTGGAGGGCTCCCAGCGCGGCACCCAGCGCAGCCAGGCCTCGACGGCCTGGTCCACCTGCGTCTCCAGCGAGCGCTCCACGCCTCCAGCGTACGGCGCGGACGCGCCCGGGTGGTCACGGCACGCGAGATCGGGTGCCGTGCCGCTCACGAGGAGCGCGGGTCACGGCTGCTCGTCGTCGTCCTTCTCCCACGGCCAGCGCGGAGCCCTGGCCTCCGTGCGCCGCAGCGCGATCGCCCCCCACGCCGCGACGAGCGCCGCCACCACGATCACGGCGCTCGCTCCGCCCAGCACGAGCTGGCCCGCGGCCGCCGTGGCGTCGATCGCGCCCGCGCCCTCCGCCACCGCAGCGCCCCAGACCCCGCCCAGGTGGACGAGGGCCGCACCGAGCGCGAGGAACACCGTCGCGACGAACGACGGATGAGCGTTCGCCAGCACTCCCCACAGCGCCAGGGCGAAGACCACCACGGCGAGCACCATGCCGACGACGCCCGGCAGCTGACCGAGGCGGGGCACCGAGATGAGGTCGCGCTCGGCGAAGAGGCTCAGCACGCCGAGGCCCATGATCGCCAGCGCGAAGAACGAGATGACCCCGATCGCCCAGGCGAGGACGGGCCGAACCCCCGCGGGCCGGGGCTCGCGGGGGTTCGGCGGTGACTCGTTCGTGATGCTCTCCTGCGGGGCAGGCCGGCGCCGCTAGGGCAGCTGGGGTCCGGCTTCGAGGACGCGCTCGTACTCGCGCTGCGCCTCCTCGTTCTGAGCGGTGCGGCGGGCGCCGGCGCGGGCGGCCCATGCGCCGAACCAGATGGTGAGCTCGCGGCCGAAGATGAAGGCGGCGATCGCGAGCGGGGCGAGCAGCTGTCCGTTCACGGTGTCGGCCAGCTGGGTCGCGCCGAGCTTCCAGAACTCGACGGATCCGATCGCGCCGAGCAGGTGCCCGCCGTACGCGAACCCGCCGACGATGATGCCGAAGACGACCCAGTAGCCCCAGCGACCGCGGTTGATGATGCCGCCGAGCAGCCAGAACCCGATCGCGAACACGACGACCGGGATCCACAGGCCTGCACTGCGGGCCTGGTCGAGCAGGTAGGTGCCGATGCTGTCGGTGGTGACCTTGCCGTCGATCGCGGCGATACCGAGAGCCGTGCCGAGGTAGAGGATCGCAAAGGCCACGGCCGCCAGCAGGCCGATGCCGAAGATCGCGCCGCGGTTGCCGCGCTCCCGCGGGGGCTCCGGCGCCTGCACGAAGATCGGCGGCGGCACATCGCTCGCGCCCGGGGTGATGACGGCCGGCGCGAGCACCTGCGTGGGCGCTTCGGCGACGGTGTCGACGCGGGTGGTCGCGTGCTCGAACGTCGAGGTCTCCGCGGCGGCCGCGGCAGCGACCACGGTGGGGGCTTCGGGCGACGGCGGCGTGAAGGTGCCGCCGAACGTGCCGGGGTACGCGGCCTCCGCCGCCTCGAAGGCGGCGAGATCCGCGTCGACGGCGGCCTTCTGGTCCGCGGCGGGGGCCTCGCCTCGTGCGGTCGCCCCGTCGGCGGCGCGCTCGGCCTCCGCGAGGCTGTCGTTCGCGCTCTGCGCGACGGCGGCGTGGTCGGGTCGCTCGGCCCCGGCGACGTCCTCACCGGTGCCCTGGGATGCGGCGTCGGCGGCCGGAGCCTGCGTCTCGGCGGCCTCGGCCGGAGCCGGATGCACGTCGACGGCCTCCGCGGGCGCGGCCGGGGTGTCGACGCCCTGGGCGTCGGTCTCGGGCGCGGCGGCCACGGCGTCGTCGACGTCGTGCGCCTGCGCCGGCTTCGAAACCTCGTGGTCACTCATGTGAGCTCCTCCATACGGATACGGTGATCCGAGGCTATCTCCGAGGCGGGGCGCCGTCGCGGAGACGTGCCGGAAAAGTGCGGATGCCGGATCCCGATCCGCATCACGGCCTGATTCGCGTCGCTACCGCAGCAGGTCCGCGAAGTAGTTCACCATCACGGGTCCCATGGGCGCGGCGAGGTACACGAGCCCCGCGATGACCGCGGCGCAGACGACGCCCGCGAGCCACGCGATCCCGGTGTTGCGCCCCCCGATCCGTGCCATACCTCGAGGGTACGAGCGCGGAGCGCGCGAGCGAGGGCGGCGCGCGGCGGAGGTGGTCCCCCGCGCCCTCGCGGGGCGTCGGGAGACCTACCGGAGATCAACCGGCGTCGGGGCGGCCACACCGGGCAGCGCCCACGCGGCGAAGGCCGGCCCTTCCGCGGCGAGCGCGACGGCGCCGCCCTCCGCCACCGCGAGCGTGGCCTCCCCGAACAGGTCCTCGGCAGCCGAGGACCCGGTCAGCGCCCCGGGCGGGAGCTCGATGTCGACGTCTCCGCGCGCCGCGAGCACGAGCACGGTCTCGGCCTCGGACTCCCGCACGAACACGAGGCATTCGTCGTCGACGTGGAGCCAGCGCAGCCCGCCCGTTCCGAGCACGGGGTGCGCACGCCGGAGCCGGACGAGGTCGCGGTAGAGCGCGATCCGTTCCGCGGTCTCCGGCCGGTCCTCGGTGCCCCACGGGATCGGCGTGCGGCTGGCCTCTCCGTCCACTCCGGTCAGCCCGAACTCGTCGCCGGCGAACACCACGGGCAACCCCGGGAGCGTCATCGACAGCCCGACCGCGACCGGCACGGTGCCGGGCGCGGCGTTCGTGGCGAACCGCGCGGTGTCGTGCGTGTCCAGGGGCTGCATGTTGCCGAGCCGCACCCGCCAGGGGATCCCTCCGGTGAACCGGGTGATCGAGTCGACGACGTCGCGCGCGGTGTAGCGCGGGATCCCGCCGGTCTGCATGCCGAAGAACCAGCTCTCGGTGCGCTCCTCCCCCTCTGCGGTGAGGTACGGCGCGCCGTTCGGCTCGCTGAGCCAGGCCCACACCGGGCGGGTGAAGGACGGGTACGTCATCGCACCGTCCCAGCCGTCGCCCTGGAGGTCGCTCGTGGCGTCGTTGGTCGACTCCCCGAGCAGGATCGCGTCCGGGTTGATCCCCCGCACCGTGTCCCGCAGCAGCCGGCGCACGTCGGCGTTCAGGTCGATCGCGCCGAGGCGTCCGGTCATGTTCGCGACGTCCACGCGCCAGCCGTCCGCCCCGTACGGCGGCTTGAGCCAGCGCGCCACGGCCGAGTCCTCGCTCGTGATGAAACGCTCGCGCAGCTCCTCACTGGACCAGTCGAACTTGGGCAGGCTCCGGGCGCCCAGCCAGCACTCGTACTCGGTGTTGTCGTCGTCCGTGAAGTAGTAGAAGTCCTCCTCGGGGGCTCCTGGGTTCCCGAACGCCGCGCGGAACCACTCATGGCGGTCGCCCGAATGGTTGCTGGTCAGGTCGCCGATCACCCTGATCCCGCGGGCGTGCGCCTCCTCGATGAGGCGCGCGTAGGCCTCGTCGCCGCCCAGCAGCGGGTCGACGCGGAGGAAGCTCGAGGCGTCGTAGCGGTGGTTGGACGCGGCGGGGAACACGGGCGTCAGGTAGAGCAGGTTGACACCGAGCTCGACGAGATGGTCGAGGTGCTGGGCGACGCCGGGGAGGTCTCCTCCGTAGAACTGATGGGCGCGGCCGGGCATGACCGGATCCACCGGGGCGTCCCAGTCCGCCGGGATCGCCCAGTCCGGGGTCGGATGCGCGTCGGCCTGCGCGGAGCGGGCGAAGCGGTCGGGGAACACCTGGTACATCACCGACTCGTGCAGCCACGCGGGCGGGGCGGGCTCGGCGACGAGCGCGAAGTCCTCGGCGTCGAGCGTCTCCAGGCCGTGGATGCCGGTCTGGTTCAGCCACTCGATCCGGCCGTCCCTGTGCTGCAGCAGGAAGCGGTACCCGTGCCGCGGGTTGCGCACGGTGACCGGCGCCTCCCACCAGTCCCATCCGTCCGCGGAGGCGATCCGCTCGGCGTCGGTCCACTCCGGCTCGTGGTCGGGGTTGGAGCGAGTGCGGACCGCGGTGAGCGGACCGTAGCCCTCCGGCACGCGCAGCCGCACCCGGACGACGTCGCCCAGGGCGGGGGCGTCGTCCGAGACGTGCAGCGCGGATCCGTCGTGGTGCGGGAGGAGAGCGGTCATGTCAGGCCTTTCCGAGTGCGGCGGCAGCCCGCCGGGAATCGACGTGGTTGCACGACCGGTGCCGTGACAGAGCCCTTGAGTTGTGTTTCGAGGATCGTTACTTCACGCTACCGGCGGTGAGCCCGCCGACGATGTACTTCTGCAGCGAGAGGAACAGGATCATCGGCAGGATCGCCGCCAGCACCGCCCCGGCCGCGAACACCGCGTAGTTCTTCGCGTCGGTCGAGACGTACTGGTAGAGGCCGACCGCGAGCGTCTGCTTCTCCGGCGAGATCAGCACGGTGGACGCGATCAGGAAGTCGCCCGTGATACCGATGAACGCGAGCAGCCCGACCACCGCGAGGATGGGCGCGACCAGGCGCAGGGTGATCGTGAAGAAGATCCGCGCATGGCCCGCGCCGTCGATCTTCGCCGCCTCGTCGATCGACGCGGGGATCGTGTTGAAGAAGCCGTACATCAGGAACGTGTTCGCGCCCAGAGCGCCGCCCAGGTACACCAGGATCAGGCCGATCTGCGAGTTCAGGCCGAGCGCCGGGAAGATGTCGCCGATCGCGGACATGAGCAGGAAGATCGCGACGATCGCCAGCAGCTGCGGGAACATCTGCACGAGCAGCAGGGTCATGAGCCCCGTGCGGCGTCCGCGGAAGCGCATGCGCGAGAAGGCATATGCGGCGAGCGCGCACAGGAACACGCTGCACACCGCGGCGAGGACGCCGATGAAGATCGTGTTCAGGAACCAGGCGCCGTAGGGGCGGGACGGATCCTGGAACAGCTGCACGTAGTTGTCCAGGCTGATCTTCGAGAACAGCCCGTTCGTGCTGAGCAGCGTGCCGCCGGGGTTCAGCGAGGCGGACAGCACGTAGACCAGCGGGAAGCCGGCGAACACGAGCATGACGATGCCTATGAGGTGCCGCCACCCGGTCTCCCGGAACCAGCGGCCGAACGGACGACGGGCGCGGGGCGCCGGAGCGGCGAGCAGCGCCGCGGTCGCGGTCGCGGTCGGGGCGGAGATCGATGCGATGTCGGTCATGTCAGTTCAGATCCTCCAGCACCTTGGTCTGCCGGAATCCGATCAGGGAGATCGCGGCAACGAGCACGAAGATAATGATCGAGAAGGCGCTGGCGAGACCGTAGTCCCGTTCGGAGCCGACGAAGGCGACCTTGTAGACCATCGAGATGAGCAGATCCGTGGATCCCACGTTGATGCTCGCGTCGGTGAATTGCGGCCCGCCGTTCGTGAGCAGGAAGATCAGCCCGAAATTGTTGAAGTTGAACGCGAAGGACGCGATCAGCAGCGGGGCCACCGCCACGAGCAGCAGCGGGAACTTGATGAGCCGGAACGTCTGCCAGACGCTCGCCCCGTCCACCCGCGCGGCCTCGACGACGTCGTCGGGCAACGACTGCAGCGCACCGGTGGTCACGAGGAACATGTACGGGAAGCCGAGCCACAGGTTCGCGATGAGGATCGCCCCCTTGGCGAGCCAGGGATCCGTGAGCCACGGGATGGACGCGCCGCCGAGCACCACCTGATTGATGAAGCCGAAGTCCTTGTTGAAGAGGCCGGCCCAGACCAGCGCGGACAGGAACGCCGGGAACGCGTACGGCAGGATCATGATCAGCCGGTAGTACTTGCGGCTGCGCATCTTCGGATCGTTGAACACGATCGCGAGGAAGAGGCCGAGGATGAACGTCGTCGCGACCGAGAGGATCGCGAACGCGAACGTCCACAGCAGCACGGCGAAGAACGGGCCCCGGATCGACTGGTCCGAGAACGCGCGGACGAAGTTGTCCATCCCGACCCAGACCTGCCAGCCGGGCTGCAGAGCTTTGCCGTCCTCAGCAGTGAACGCACCTTTGCCGGTGTCGCTGTAGACGACGCCGGTCTTGGTGTCGGTCATCGTGTCGGCCTTCGGATCCCACTTCAGCGTCGAGGTGAACAGGTACGCCTTGGATCCGTCGGTCGTCTTGAGATAGCCCTCGTTCAGATCGTGCGAGAGCGGCACGGCGAGGGCGGCGATGTCGTCCTGGTGGGCGATCACGCTCGGGAAGTCGAGGGTCGTGAAGCCGGGTGCTCCATCGGCGGTGATGCCGGGCTCGGTCGAGAGCGGGCGGTCGGCGCCGCCGATGAGCGGCGCGGCGCTGCCGGGCTCCGAGGTGAGGAAGAAGTACTTCCCGTCCTTCTCCAGCACCTTCACGGAGAACGTCGGCGAGTCCGCCACGCGGGTCTGCGACTGCAGCAGCAGCGCCTGGACCGCATCGTCCTTGGTGGAGTTGTGCCCGGATCCATAGTTCGTGAAGGCGACGTATCCGGAGTAGAGCACCACGAAGATCTGGAAGATCAGCAGGAACACGAGGCCCGGCGTGAGGTACTTCGCGGGCAGGAGCCCGGGGATGAGATAGACCGCGTTGATCGCGAGGACGCCCACGGCGACCAGCACGGCCGGGGTCCACTGCGCGCTCGCGGCGAGTGCGAACACGGCGTACAGCGCGAGGGCGTCGATCACCGCGAGCGCGACGATCTTGACCAGCCACACCTTCCAGCCGGCCGATGCGGCCTCGGCGTAGGCCGCGGCGCGTCGCTGGCGGCGGCTCCTGGCCCTGTCCTCGGCGGACATGACCGTCTTCTCCTGCACGGCAGGACCCGTCATCTCGACCCCTTCACAACGTCGTCAGCGGGCGGTGGTGCGGGGAGGCGCGCGATCGCGCGCCTCCCCGCACCGGGTTCTGGACCGGGTCAGCCGATCTTCGTCTGGATCGCCTGGGCCATGCTGGTCCAGGTGCTCGCCGGGTCGGCGCCCTTGATGATCGCGACCTCGGACTTGCCCCAGTCATCCCACACGGAGCCCATCTCGGGCACCGAGGGCATCGGGACGGCGTTCGCGCCGACCTTGGCGAAACCGGCGACGGCCGGGTCGGACTGAGCGGCCTGGAACGATTCGGTCAGTGCCGGCGGACGTCCGCCGGCCTTGTAGAGCGCGGTCTGCACCTCTGGGGTGGCGAGATAGTTCACCAGGAACTCGTTCGCAGCGAGGGTGTTCTTCGACTTCGCGTTCACGAAGAACGCCTGCACGCCGGCGAACGGACGGGCCTCCTGGCCGCCGGCGCTCGGGATCGGGTCGACGGAGACCTTGATTCCCGCCTTCTCGGCGTCGGGCAGGTTCCACGGGCCGCTGATGAAGTACGGGGCCTCGCCGGCGTTGAACGCGGCCTTGGCGAGGTCGCCGGTGAGACCGGGGTTGAAGATGCCGGCCGCGCCCTGCGCACCCAGCCAGGCGGCGAACTTCTGCCCTGCCTCGTCGCCGATCGTGAGCTTCTTGGCGTCGTAGCTGCCGTCCGCGTTCTGCGCGAAGACCTGGCCGCCGAACGACGTCTCGAACGGGTAGGTGTGGTACGCGTCGCCCGTGGCGGCGTCGAGTCCGATCAGGAACGGGTACTTGGTACCCGCGGCCTTGCCCTTCGCGATCATCTCGTCATAGGTGGCCGGCGTGGAGTCGGCGAGGGCGGTGTTGCGCAGCAGCGCGATGTTCTCGATCGCGTAGGGCAGCCCGTAGACCTTGCTGTCGTAGGTGACCGCCGACATCGCGACCTTCTCGAACTTGGAGGCCGAGTCGCCCAGCTCGATCGGCGCGACCAGGCCGTCCTTGACGAAGGATCCGATCCAGTCGTGCGCGCCGATCGTGATGTCGGGCCCCTTGCCGGTGGGGACCTGGGCGGTGAAGTCGTCGCGGATCTTGCCGAAGTCCTTGACCACCAGGTTGATGGTGATGCCCTTGTCCTTCTTGAAGTCGGCGGCGACCTGCTTCATCGCGGCCGCTCGGTTGGAGTCGACCCAGACCGTGAGCGAGCTCGCGGTCTTGTCGCCGCCCGCGGACGATCCGTTGCCGCTTCCGCTGCCGCCGCAGCCGGTCAGCGCCAGCGCGCCGGCCACGAGGAGTGCGCCGAACGCGACGACGCTCTTCCTGTTCACCTTCATCGGTGTACCTCTCTCGGTGCTTCGTGGGGGCGTGATCGGCTCCGATCATGCGCCGGATCGGCGCGCGCCCCGCCTGCCAGAACGCAAGCGTTTACAGTATGCGGATCTGGATCGGATCGCGCAACCCTCGCTTGCGGCATTCCCCATCGCGACAACTCCGCTAGATCCGCATCAGTATTGGCATCGGGGCAGACACGACACAGGCTTGCATTGCACGGAAGCGTTTACAACAATGATCCGAACGGGCCTCGCCGGTCTCTCCTGCGAACCACGCCCGCCGGGCGGGACCGGTACCCTTCCTTGACCCGACTTCCCAGGAGGCCCCGTGGCTGACATCGCCGATGTGGCGCGTCTCGCCGGTGTGTCCACCGCCACGGTCTCGCGCGCCCTGAACGGGAAGACCGCCTCGGCCGCGACGCGGGAGAAGGTCCTCGCCGCAGCGGCGGAGCTCGGCTACGTGGTCTCGTCGAACGCCTCCGGGCTCGCCTCGGGACGCACCAGGCACATCGGCTTCATGGTGCCGTTCATCGACCGCTGGTTCTTCACGGACCTGCTCACGGGCATCGAGTCCGTGCTGCTCAGCCAGGGGTACGACGTGACCCTGTACGACCTGCAGGGCAACGAGTCCCAGCGCGACCAGGTGTTCGGCAGCTCGCTGCGCCGCGCGAGCATCGACGGCCTGATCGCCGCGAGCATCGAACTGACGCCCGACGAGGTCCGCGCGCTGCGGGCGCTCGGCAAGCCCGTGGTCAGCATCGGCGGATACATCGAGGGCGCAACCGCGGTCGACGTCGACAACGCGCGGATGGCGACCCTCGCCACCGAGCACCTGCTCTCCCTCGGGCACACCAGGATCGCCTACGTCGGGGCCGGGCGGACGATCGCGAGCGCGTTCCAGCTCGGCGACGCGCGGTACGACGGCTGGCTGTCGGCCATGCGCGCCGCGGGGCTCGAGGTCGAGGAGACCGGGTTCTGGGAGGCGGACTTCGACATCCCCTCCGGATATGCGGCGGCGAAGGCGCTGCTCGCGCATGACCGGCCGACCGCGATCTTCGCCGCGAGCGACGAGATCGGGATCGGCTGCATGCTCGCCGCGCGCGACCTGGGTCTGCGCGTCCCGGACGACCTGTCCGTCGTCGGCATCGACGATCACAAGCTGTCGGCGTTCTTCGGGCTGACCACGCTCGCGCAGGATCCCGCCGGTCAGGGTCGTCTCGCTGCGCATCTGCTGCTGGCGCAGCTGGACAATCCGGGGGCCGCCCCCGAGCACCGCACGCTCACTCCGCGGTTCATGGTGCGCTCCTCGACGGCGCGCCCGGGCGGCGCCGTGCACGAAACCGCCTGACGCCGACGCTCGTTACACTGCCTGTATGGCTGACAGCTCATTCGACATCGTGTCCAAGGTGGATCGCCAGGAGGCCGACAACGCCCTCAACCAGGCCCGCAAGGAGATCGAGCAGCGCTACGACTTCAAGGGAGTCGGCGCCTCGATCGCGTGGAGCGGCGAGAAGATCGTGATCCTGGCGAACTCGGACGAGCGCGCGCGAGCCGTGCTGGACGTGTTCCAGACCAAGCTCATCAAGCGCGGCATCTCGCTGAAGAGCCTGGAGTCCGGCGAGCCCACCGCGAGCGGCAAGGAGTTCCGTCTGGAGTCGACCCTCAAGGAGGGCATCAGCTCCGAGAACGCGAAGACGATCGGCAAGATCATCCGCGACGAGGGCCCGAAGTCGGTGAAGTCGCAGATCCAGGGCGACGAGCTGCGCGTGCAGTCCAAGAGCCGGGACGACCTGCAGGCCGTGATCGCGCTGCTCAAGGGATCCGACCTGGATCTCGATCTGCAGTTCATCAACTTCCGCTGAAGCAGGAATCTGACCTGGGATTTCTTACCCACGGCTCGCGAGGAGTGTGCGAGATCAACGAGAGATCGCACGCTGCGGACTCTTTGCGTCAAGGAGTCACGATCGCGGAGATCGGCGGCATTCGCAGCCCAATCGCGCGCCTCCTCCTCGATGCAGACCACGAGCTTCAGCGTGGACTTCAGGAACCGTCCCGGATTCGCCACAGTGGCGCGTCGGGCATGATTTCCTGTAGTCGCTCCTCGTTGATGTAGGTGCGGCGTCGGAGCCGATCGAAGTCCGCATCCTGGTGGGTGTAGCGCCGATCGACTGTGCCCCCGCGCGGGTGGCGTAGCCAGGGCCGGACACCAGTCGAGCGCGGGCATGCGCGTCCTCCCGCGCACGCCCGCGCAGAGGAGTGGCCCTCACCCAGGGCGCAGGCGAGGGCCACTCTGGGAGGCTTGGTCAGGTGCGGGTGCCGCCGACAGCCATCGACCGCCACAGGTCGAACTGGCGGTCGTTGCCGTTGTACGACGCGGACACCATCGGGCCGGAGTTGTCGATCTCCTCCTGGGTGGTGAGCTGGCGAACGTATCCGGGGCCGACGAGGGCGGTGCCGCGGTTGGGTGAAGAGATCTTGATCATGTTGTCCTCCAAGGGAAGTGTGGGCTGAAGTCCGGTGACGCGTGCGGTGAGGAAAGGAACGGGGTCGATCTGCCCGTTGCCGGGATCGACCTCGAAGTGAAGGTGGACGCCTTCTGCGTTGCCAGTCGCGCCCATTGTGCCGAGAATCGTTCCCGCGTAGACGGTCTGTCCGACCGATACAGGCATGCTGCCGTCGACCATGTGGAGATACCGGGAGACATACCCGCCATGGTTGATCCAGACCTGATTGCCGCCGTTGCCCCATTTGCCGACGTCGGTGACTGTTCCGCCTTCGACCGCGCGGATCGCCGAGAATCCGATGAAGTCGGTGCCGTAGTGCCAACCACCGTCACGGGGACCGAAGGGGCTGGTGACTGTCGGTTGAGTCGCCGATCCGTTGGGCCAGACCACGGGGCCGGCGCCCATCGCGAGGGTTGGATTGATGGCGAGATCGACACCGAGAGCTGCCGCAGTGGCGGCAACTCCGCCTCCGATGAGCATCGATCGACGCGTCATCTTCGGTCCCGCTGGAGTGGTTAAGGGTCTCTGTGGAGGGCTCATGCGTCACAATCTAGGGCGCGTCAAGCGCTTTCCGCTGTCCTCTCTTTTGCCTACAGACAGCGCCACGTCGTACCCCTAGATTTGGGCGGCGTGCGTCTATATTCAGGCGATCGATTCTGGCGGAACCGTGGGAACACCACTGGGTTTGTCGGTGAACTCCGCGACTCATGCAACTTCCGCTGATCCGGCGCGCTGCCTCGAAGCCGGGGCGGCCTGTCGATCGCGCGCCTCCTCGATCGTCACCTTTCCGAACGGAACCTCCGTTCCGGAAAGGAAACGTCATGGACAGCATGCATATCACCGGAGTCCGCACGGTCAGCATCCCGGTGAACGACCAGGACGAGGCGCTGCGCTTCTACCGTCGGCTCGGGTTCGCGGTCCTGCGCGACGCACCGACGCCGAGCGGCCGCTGGATCGAGCTGACTCCCGGACGCGGGAACGTGATCCTCACCCTGGAGCCGGCCGATGCCGCGGTCCATCGCGGATCGATCGGGATCCGGTTCACGTCCGACGACGTCGACGCCGCCCACGCCGCGATGCTCGCCGAGGGCATCGACGTCGACGAGATCCTGCGGTGGCCCGGCGTGCCGGCGATGTTCGCGTTCCGCGACCCCGACGGCAACGCGTTCTCGATCACGGGTGCGGATCCTTCGACGGATCACGGTGCCGGTGGGAGGATCGCATCATGAGCACGGTCGGACCGCTGGACATCGCCTTCACCGCCACGCTCGGGCGCGTCCGCGAGGGCGACACCTGGATCTGCGTGCAGCTGCCGGACTCCGCGACGATCTTCGGCACGCGGGGGCTCGTCAAGGTCTCCGGAACCGTCGACAGGCACCCGTTCGACGGCGCCTTCATGGCCTTGGGCGACGGCACCCACAAGCTTCCGGTCTCGAGCTCGATCCGACGGGCGATCGGCAAGGCGGAGGGCGATGACGTCGCGGTGCATCTCACCCGCCGGCGCAGCTGAGCCCCGCCCTCGACTCTCGCTCCGACCCCGAGGAAGCCCGGAACGTCGCGGAATCGCCGCTCGATGTCGCCGAATGCACGGCTCCCCCTCGCTTCGATACCGGTATTTGGGTTTGCCCGCTCCCGGTGAGATAGTGCTGTTCTGGGGTAACTACTTGGGGGTAGTGATGGGCGAACGCGGTCCGTTGACTGGCGTAGTACGGTCGCCGCTGGGGGCGACGAAACAACTCCTCGCGGAGGAGGTGTATCAGCAGGTCGGTGCGTCGATCATCGACGGCACGCTGCCGGCGGGATCGCGCATCAGGGATGCGGATCTGGCCGAGAAGTTCGGCGTCTCACGGATGCCGATCCGCGAGGCGCTGCAGCGGCTCGAGCGGGTCGGCCTGGTCGAGATGTATCCGAGCCGGTACACGCAGGTCACCGAGGTCCCGCCCGAGCTCACGGCGAAGACCCTGGAGTACGCGGGCTATCTCGGCGGGGCGGTCGCGGCGATCGCCGTGCCACGGCTGAGCGCCGCAGAGTGCAAGGAGGCCGCCGCCCTGGCCCGCGCCCTGGACGACGGCCTCGACGATCCGGCCGCACTCTCGACGGAGCGCTGGGCCCTCCTGCACTATCTGGCCGAACGGTGCGACAACGCGATCCTCAGCTCCGTCCTGGACGAGACCAGCATGCCGCTGACGCGCAACCTGCGACCGTGGTCCGTCGACGCGTCGCAGCGCGAGGCCATGCGCGGGCGGCATGCCGCCCTGGCCGAGGCGATCCTCGCCGGCGACGGCCGCTCCGCGGAGCACCTCATGCGCGCCATCCATCTCGTGGACTGAGTCCGGATCGGGATCCGTCCCCGATCCGCGTCCGCGAGGGCGATCAGGCCTGCGACGTGCGCCGGGCCGCTCGGTCCGCGGCCGCCCATCCGTCGACCCAGTACCCGAGCCGGTCGTAGGCCTGCTCACGCGCATCGTGCCGGGACAGGAACACGTCATGCAGCGCGCCGTCGATCCGCTCGATCGTGACCGAGGGGCCGATCTTCAGCGCGGCACGGGCGATGTCGTCGACGACCAGCACGCTGTCCGCGCGGGTGAGATCGTCCGACCAGGCGGTCGGCACGGCGCTGCGCGCCGACAGCAGCACGCACACCGGAACGCCGATCGCGATCCCCGCCGCGATGGTCGCGTGACCTGCCAGGATCGCGTGCAGCCACCCGGCGTGCACGGCCATCGTCTGCGCTGGTCTCCAGGCGAGGTTCACGTCCACGGGATCCGCCGGGTCAGCGGCCTCCTGCTGCGCACGGGTGTAGTAGCCGAGATCGACCTGCGGCGCCCGGTCGAGCGGGCGGTACTTGGCACGCAGCTCCACGAGCGGCGTGATCGTCTCGCGCGTGAAGCGCGGCAGCTGGAACTCCAGCCACGGGCTGTTCAGGATCACCGCGGAGGCGATCCCGGGGTTGCGGGCCGCCCACAGGCTGAGGATCAGCCCTCCCGTGGAGTGGCCGAGCAGCACCAGCCGGCGGCCGACCGCCTCGGATCCGGTCTGCATCGCCGCGAGGGCGGCCGCGATGTCCTGGTCGTAGTCGGCGAGGTTCCCGATGTAGCCCGGGGTCTGGTGCTCGCGCAGGCTCCGGCCGTACTTGCGCAGGTCCAGCGCGAAGAACCGGGCGCCGCGGCCGGTCCAGAACCGCGCCAGCCGCTTCTGGAAGAAGTAGTCCGACCAGCCGTGCACGTACAGCACGTCGGTGTCGGCGAGCTGGCGGCCGTCTCCGAACAGCTGCTGCCACGCGGTACGCTGCGGCAGGGCTCTCACCAGGGTCGCGACGACCTCACCCTCGTCGTCCGATCCGAGCGGCAGCGTGAGCTGCTCGAACTCGTCGCCGAGTACGTCGGCCGTCCACACGGCGGGGTCGGAGCGACTCATGGACCCAGAGTATCCGCGCCGCCCGGGGTCGCTCGCGGTTCCTCCTCCCCTACGCTGGGCACACCGACGCACGCCGCACAGGAGGAACCATGATCCGCACTCGACTGCATCGTTCGATCGCCGGCCTCGTCGCGGGCGCCGCACTCGCGACCGCAGCCCTCGGGCTCGCCGGCTGCTCCGGCGGCGCGACACCCGCCGAGAGCACGAGCAGCGCCACCGGGACCACGGGGGCCGGCGTGCTGCCCCCGGTCATCGCGGACCTCGGCTCGATCGATGGGACCACGGTCCAGGTGCCCCTCGGCAACACGATCGACCTCACCGGCGACGACAAGGACTTCACGCACTGGACGGCCGACATCACCGACCCGAAGATCCTCTCCTTCGTGCCGGGAAAGGACGACGGATCCGCCCAGTTCAACCCGGGCCTCGACCCCCTCGCCGAGGGCACGACGAAGGTCACGATGGACAACAGCGCCTCGGGCGCGCACGTGGACTTCACGGTCGAGGTGACCGCCGAGAAGTGACGGATCCGCCCTTCGTCTCGCCTACGGCTCGCTCAGGGACCGGGCTCGACCGGGGAGGTCACTCCCCGCGGGAGACGCGGACCATGTCCTCTCGCGGCACGAGCTTGACGCGGGCGCGCTCCTCGGGGGCGCCGAGCGCGATCTCGTGCTCGTCCAGCCGGTGCCAGCCGTCGAGGTCGGTCCAGCGCACGCCGCGCTCGGCGAGCAGCGCGGGGATCGCCTCTTCGGACGGATCCTCCGGCTGCCACCAGGAGCCCTGATCGTTGATGAGGTGGCGCACGGTCTCCATCGCGTCGGACTTGGTGTGGCCGATGAGGCCCACCGGTCCCCGCTTGATCCAGCCGGTGGCGTAGATGCCCGGCACCCGCTGGTTGGAGTCCTTCGCGAGCACCTGGCCCTCGCGGTTCGGGATCACGCCGTGCTTCTTGTCGAACGGCACCCCGTCCAGCGGCGAACCGAAGTATCCGACCGCGCGGTAGAGCGCCTGGATCGGCACTTCGCGCATCTCCCCGGTGCCGACCGCGCCGCCCGTGCCGTCGGGCTTCGTGCGCTCGTAGACGAGCGCGGCGACGCGGCCGTTCTCGTCGGAACGGACCTCGACGGGACGCGCCCAGAAGTGCAGGTGCAGACGGCGCGACGCGGATCCGCCGGCGTTGTTCACCGAGTCGCGCTTGCGCCAGGCCTGCAGCACCCGGTCGATGACCATGACCTGCTTGTTGCTGGCGATCGCGTCGCGGGACGCTTCGTCGTAGTCGAAGTCCTCGTCGTAGACGACCATGTCGACGTCGCGCAGCTCGCCGAGCTCGCGCAGCTCGAGAGGGGTGAACTTCACCTGCGCCGGCCCGCGGCGGCCGAACACGTGCACGTCGGTGACGGCGCTGGCCTTCATGCCCTCGTAGACGTTCGCCGGCACCTCCGTGACCAGCAGGTCATCGGCGTGCTTCGCAAGCATGCGCGACACGTCGAGCGCCACGTTGCCGTTGCCGATGACGGCCACGGACGCCGCATCGAGCGGCCACTCGCGCGGAACGTCGGGGTGCCCGTCGAACCAGCTCACGTAGTCGGCGGCGCCGTAGGATCCGACGGCGTCGATCCCCGGGATGTCCATGCCGGTGTCGCGCCGGGCGCCGGTCGCGAAGATCACCGCGTTGTAGTGCTGCTTCAGGTCTTCGAGCGTGATGTCGGTGCCGAAGTTCACGTTGCCGAACAGGCGGATGTCGCCGCGGTCCAGCACGTCGCGCAGGGCCGTGATGATGCCCTTGATGCGCGGGTGGTCGGGGGCGACGCCGTAGCGGACCAGGCCGTAGGGCGCGGGCAGCTGTTCGAAGAGGTCGATCGACACGTCAAAGCGCCGTTCGGCTTTGAGCAGGAGGTCGGCAGCGTAGATGCCGGCGGGGCCGGCTCCGACGATGGCAAGCCTGAGCTTGGTCATGGTGGTTCCTTTCGGCAGCAGGACGTCAGCTGCTGCGGTCCGCGAGCGACTCCGCGAACCGGGTCAGGGCATCGCGCACGGGCCCCTTGGGCAGTACGGCGAGCTCGTCGATCGCGCCCTGGGTCCAGCTGCGGGCGAGGTCGAGGGTCTTCCGGGTGACGGCGTGGTCGCGGAGGCGGGCGAGGGCGTCGTCGAGGATCGCCGGATCCTCGCCCTCGGCGATCCGCTGCACGCCGGCGTCGATCTCCGCGGCGAGGGCGACAGACTCCGGATCCGTCTCGACGCTGAGCAGCAGCGAGGGCATGGTCGGAACGCCCGCACGCAGATCCGTGCCCGGCACCTTGCCGGTGTCCTCGGGCTTCGCGGAGAGGTCGATCACGTCGTCGAGCAGCTGGAAGGCCACGCCGACCTTCTCGCCGTAGTCGCGCAACGGTTCCTCGTACTCGGCGGGTGCGCCGGAGAAGATCGCGCCGGCCTGCGTGGACGCGGCGATGAGGGATCCGGTCTTGTCGGCGAGCACCTGGATGTAGAACTCGACCGGGTCGTCGCCCTCCTGAGGGCCGACGGTCTCGTGCATCTGCCCGAGCACGAGACGCTCGAAGGTGTCCGCCTGCAGCCGGATCGCGCGGTCGCCGTGGCGCGACATGAGCTGGCTCGCCCGGGAGAACAGGATGTCGCCGGTGAGGATCGCGATGTTGTTGCCCCACACGGTCTGGGCGGCCGGAACGCCGCGGCGACGATCCGCGCCGTCCATGACGTCGTCGTGGTACAGCGAGCCGAGGTGCGTCATCTCCAGCGCTTTCGCGATGTCGATGACCGCGGGCACGTTTCCGGCGCCGAGCTGCGCGGTGAGCAGGGACAGCACGGGGCGCACGCGCTTGCCGCCCGCCTCGTAGAGGTAGCGGCTGGGGGCGTCGGCGATCGAGTCGGCGACGCGCAGGTCGACGGCGAGGCCCTCTTCGACCAGGTCGAGGCCCGCCTCGACCTCACGGGCCAGCTTGCGCGCGGCGGGGCCGACGAACACGCGGTCGCTGAAACCGAGACGGCTCGCGAGGCGCGAACCCGTGGCGGCGGGGCTCGAAGTCACGTCGTCCAGCCTACCCGGGCGCGAACCGTCCCCGGTTCCCGGGGTCACGCCCGCGGCTTGCGGGCGCGATGCAGCGCGACGATGCCGAAGGACAGGTTGCGCCAGGCGACGTCGATCCAGCCGGCCTCGCGCAGCCAGCTCGCGAGAGTGCGCTGGTCGGGCCAGGCGCTGATGGACTCGTTGAGGTAGTCGTAGGCCTCGCCGTTCGTGCCGGCCAGACGGGCGACGCGCGGCAGCACCTGCGCGTTGTAGAACCTGTAGAAGCCGCGCAGCAGCTTGGCCGGCGGCGTGGAGAACTCGTTGATCACGACGCGGCCGCCGGGCTTGGTGACGCGGAACAGCTCGGCGATGGCCTTCTTCGGGTCCTGCACGTTGCGGAGGCTGTACGACATCGTGACCGCATCGAAGGAGTCGTCGTCGAACGGGAGGTCGGTCGCGTCCGCCTCCACGAAGCTGAGGTTCGACAGGTCTCCGTGCCGGCGCTTCCCCTCGGCGAGCATGCCCGGCGAGAAGTCGGCCGCGACCACGTCGGCGCCGCTGCGGGCGAGCGCGGCCGAGGAGGAGGCGGTTCCGGCGCCGAGATCGAGGATCCGCTCGCCCTTCTTCGGCGCGACCGCGCGGGTCGTCGCCGCGCGCCAGAGCGCGTCGTTGCCGACCGTCATCACGGTGTTGGTGCGATCGTAGCCGGCCGCGACCTGGTCGAACATGCCGCTGACACGGGACGGATCCTTGCCGAGGTCTGCGCGGTTCGGCTGCTCGTTCGCACTCACGGGTCCAGCCTACGCGGGCGGAGCCGTGCGCACGCCGGACGCCGTGCGTCGTGCGTCACCGGCGACTACCGGCGCACCGACAGGGCGAGAGTCTCGAGCCGGTCCAGCCAGACGTCGGCCGTGGCGTCGTCGAACGGCGGCAGCTGCGCGCGCACGCGCTGGGCGAGGTCGGCGGCGAGGGCCTCGAGGTGCCGCTGCACCTCGAGGGGGTAGCCGTACTGCACGCGATGCTCGTCCCACTCGTCCTCGTCGTCGATCCAGGTGCCGCGCTCGCCCTCGACGCGCACGACGTCGAGGTCCATGTCGATGCCCGTGAAGAGCACCGGCGCGCCTTCGCCCTGAGCGAGGGACCCGTCATCCTCGACGGCTCCGGGGATCCGGTGCCCGAGGTCCTCCGAAGGGCCTTCCGCAGAGTTCGAGGGGCGCAGATCCCAGGCGAGGTCGATGTAGATCCGCATGCCGTGGGGGTGGTCGCGGTTGACGGTGAGGGCGTAGTCGCCGCTCGGCGGCACGAGCGTGACATTGGGGCCGTGCGCCGTGAAGGTGCGGCCGGGGCGTGCGCTCCCCCAGCCGGCGGGCTGGCCCACCCAGTCGCCCCACTCGTCCGCGCCGAGGTAGACGCACTCGTGACGCCAGTGCGGGGATCCATCCCATTTGCGCCACTGGAAGACGATCTCGGTTCCGAATGCGGGGCGCTCTGAGGTCACCGTGCCACTCTATGGCGCGACCCTGACGCTCCCCGGGGCACAGTGGCGCTTCCGGCACGCAATAGGCTGGATCCGTGAGTGCCGGCCTGGTCGTTCAGACGCGAGAGTTCGACCTCGCCGACGACCTGCTCGCCTACGCGGATCCGGTGGATCCGCGGGCGTGGCTGCGCCGCGGCGACGGGATCGTCGCGGTCGGATCCGAGACCGCGACCGTGGTCCGGATCGCGTCCGGCGCAGAGCCCCGCACCACCGCGCTCAGCCGCGCCTGGGACGGGATCCGCGCCTCCGCGCGCATCGACGACGCCGTGCGGCTGCCCGGCACGGGCCTCGTCGCGTTCGCCGCGCTGGTCTTCGACGACGCCTCCGCCGCGGACAGCGTGCTCATCGTTCCGCGCACCGTGATCGGCCGGCACGGCGGACGCACCTGGATCACGCGCATCGTCGACGCCGGTGATGCGGACGTCTCGGTCGACACCTCCGCCGGCGATGCGGATGGCGCGCCGGCAGACCACGGTTTCGCGGACGACGTCCCGGCGCCCACCGCCCTCGGCCCGCACTGGGCGGGCACGCTCGGCCCCGGCGCGCAGACGGCGCAGGGCTACCAGGCCTCGGTGCGCCGGGCGCTCGCCGCGATCGCCGACGCGCGGTACGGCAAGGTCGTGCTGGCGCGCGATCTCGTCGGCACGGTGCCGGCCGGATCCGACCTCCGCCGCCTGGTGCGCGCCCTCAGCACCGAATACCGCGACACCTGGGCGTTCGCGGTGGACGGCCTCATCGGCGCAAGCCCGGAGACACTCGTCACCGCGCAGGACGGCGTGGTGACCGCCCGCGTGCTGGCCGGTACGGCCGCGCGCGGTGCGGATGCCGTGACCGATGCCCGCGCCGCGGCGTCGCTCGCCGACAGCCCCAAGGACAACGACGAGCACGCGTTCGCGGTGCGCAGCGTGGTGGCCTCGCTCGCCCCGCACACGACCGCGCTCGACGCGGAGGGCGGCCCCTTCATCCTCGAGCTGCCGAACCTGTTCCATCTGGCGACCGATGTGCGGGCGCGCCTCAGCGACGGCGCCTCCGCGCTCGACCTCGCCGCCGCGCTGCATCCGACGGCCGCGGTCGCCGGCACCCCGACCGATGCCGCGATCGCGGCGATCCGCGAGCTCGAGCCCTTCGACCGGGGGCGCTATGCCGGCCCCGTGGGCTGGATCGACGGGCACGGCAACGGCGAATGGGCGATCGCGCTGCGGTGCGCGCAGTTCGACGTGACCGGATCCGGGTCCGGCCAGCCGATCCCGCTCACCGCCTACGCGGGTGCGGGGATCGTCGCCGGCAGCGACCCGGAGACGGAGCTGCTCGAGACCCGGGTGAAGTTCCGCCCGATCGTCGACGCCCTCGCCTGACCTCGTCTCCGCCGCCGGCAACCGACACCCCACTTCCGAGTCGTCCCCATCAGCGCACGCTATGGGGTCCGCTGACGGGGACGACTCGAAGGAAGAAGTCCGTGGGGTCACTGACGCAGCGACATCGGGGTCACATCGAATGCGCGGTGAAACGACATCGTGGGGCACATCGAACGCGCGGTGAACGGCGTGGGAGAACGCGGCGGGCGAAGAAGAGCCCAGCGCACCGGCGACATCAGCGACGGCGCGGTGAGGCGAGAATCGGGAGCGCGTTGCCGCCCTCCCGATTGCTATGAGCGGATCAGGAACTCCACGCCGTCGGGGTCGCGCAGGATCGTCGCTCCGGTCGGGCCGGCGCCGAGCAGCGTGGCACCGAGTGACGTCAGGCGCTGGAGCTCTCCCGCGAGCCCTCTCTGATCGACCGCGAGCACGAACACCTGCCGTGACGGGTCGCGCGCGGGGTCGACCGCATCGCCGCTCCAGGCCAGCTTCGTGCCGCCGGCAGGCGACTGGATCGCGGTCTCCTCGTCCTGATCCCAGACCAGGGGCCAGCCCAGCGCCTCGGACCAGAACCGGCCAGAGGCTCGCGTCCCTTCACAGGTGGCCTCTCCGAGTGGCCCGCACCCGTCCAGATACCGGTTCTCGTCCTGGATCGCGCAGAACTCGTCTCCGGTCGGGTCGGACATCACCGCGTAGCTTCCGGGAGGGATGTTCCCACTTCCAAGCAGGCGGCCGCCGGCTTCCTCCGCTGCCGCGATCGTCTCCCCTTGTGTGCGCTCGGCCCGGCTCAGATGCAGGTGCACGCGGTTCTTGAGCGGAGAATGCGCGCCGCCCCGGCCGAACCGCAGGCCCACCTGTGTCGGCGTCCCCGCCAGGAGGATGCCGTCCGCGTCCTCCTGCGGCGTGCGATGGAGCATCGTCGCCCAGAACGCGGCGGCACGGGCGGGATCGGTGCCGCGAAACATCACGGATTCGAGTTCCAGCGGCATGGCTCGAGGGTAGCTGATCGCGGGATCCAAAAGACTGTCCCTGGGTGCCGGATCCCTCGTGCGCCTGATACCCGGCATCAGGCGCCACACTCCACCCGGATATGCGAAAACCCCTGATTTCTCGGGGGTTTTCATGGCGGTGACGGTGGGATTTGAACTTCCGGGGCAGGCCCATGTTTCCGCGCCCGCCGCAAGATCCGGCGGAAGTTGGGTATACACCGGTGCCCTTCAAACTACCTCGGTAGACACTTTGGGCGGGCAAATTGTGAGCACGAGCCCCGTACGTTGATACGTCGAAATACCCCACATACAGCACTCAATATAGTACATAGATTCTACCGCGGGTAAAGTGCAATCGTGCACGTGATCCAGTTCGCCCGCTTGCAGTGGCTCGTGGTGGACAACCGCTGCCGCGCCCGCTTCCTCATCGTCGAAGGACCGCTCGTGCTGCGCGAAACCGGCGAGACGATGATGAAGCACCGCATCGAATGGTGGGCGCCGGTTCCGAAGAAGCGTCACGTCAAAGCCGTCTGCGACGGGCTCCTCGCCGCAGAGAACTGGCGCCGTGACGAGATCCGCCGCACCGCCGAGGAGAAGGCGAAGATCTCGGCGTCAGTCGCGCGCGACGGGTTCTGATCTCAGCGGGCAAAGCCAGTGTGCGGTCACGGTCGCTGACGTGCGTGAGGTCGCTGCGCGCGGACCAGTCGATTCATTTGAATCTAGACACACTCCGCACAAACCTATCGGCTGACGAGGGCACCGTCTGTAGGCAAAAGTGAGGACAGCGCAGATCGTCAGGGCGCTCATACGTTGGTTTTATGACACCACCCAAGAAGGAACCGCCGCCCGGAGCAGTCTCACTATCTCGACGCTCACTGATTCTTGGCGTGGGCGCTGTTGCTGGCGCTGCCACAGTTGGCATCGACCTTGCCGGGCGCCCCTTGTCGGCCTCCGCCGCCGGCACCGTCTGGCCCAACGGATCAACCACCCGCCCAACGATCAGCGATCCGTTCGGCTGGCGCCCACCCGGATCGGCCGGGCTTCCGTTTCACGCTGGAGTTGACTTCGTCGGCTTTCCCACGGCGCATGCAGTAGAGGCCGGAACAGTCGTCGCGATCGGATGGCTGTCGGGTTGGGAAGCCGGCGGCTATCAGGTGCTGGTTCAGCATGCCGGCTTCACATCTCGCTACTTGCACATGGTCAATGGCAGCGCTCAAGTCAGCACGGGCCAGTCCGTATCCGCCGGAACGCCGATCGGAACCGTTGGCAACACCGGCGGTTCCTACGGCGTGCACCTCCACCTCGAAATCAACCCGGGAAACGGACAGATCGACCCCGTCCCATTCCTCACTGCCCGGATCAACGGCACCACGCCGCTCGCACCCTCACCGATTGGACTCGACGTGACCTTCCTCTGCATCACACCCATCAACGGCTCCAACGCAGACGCCGGAATCTATCGCTGGGTCATGGACCCCGCGGCAGGGACGAAGCGCAACATCGATGGCGCCGAGTACGACTTCCTCAAGACTGTCGGCTACCGCGAACTCAGCGGCCTCCAGTCACCGGCCGTCTCGTACCGATACCAGCAGATTTCCCCTTCGCCGACCCAGCCCTGATCAAACCAGAAACAGTCCGCCGCGTCGGGAACGACAGAAGACCCCCACCACCGGCCAAGCCGGGGCGGGGGGTCTTCGTCGGTCAACGGTAGTCGCGACGCAGTTTGACATCTCCGCGAATCACGGCGAGCACCGCAGTAGCCGTGATGCCGGCCGCGAGCATCGCGCCGTAAGCCTGCGTGGTCGTTCCCACGAATGCGCGCTTGGCCGCGAGCTTCACCGCGGCTGGGATGATCTGATCAGCCATCCACCTTCTCCTTCTTCTTCAGAGCTGCGATGCTCGCCACGATGGCGGCGGATCGCTTCTCGTGGTTCTTCTGCCAGTCGTAGAGCTGCGAACTTCGCCGCGAGGTCGTTCACAAGCTCTAGAAGCTGGGTCACCTCGTCGCGCAGGTTCGTGTCGTGGTCGTTCTCCACCTGATGGCGGATCCGCTCCATGCACTCGGGCAGCTCACCGAGCGCATCGACGAGCTACACGGCGCGGCGGATGAAGCAACGGGCTTGCTCGTCGAAGAGCTGAACTTCGTTCGCCGACGCGCCGCGGTCGCCCACAATGCGGTCATGGTTGGCTCGACGATCGTCGTCGGCACGCCGAAGGGGCACCGACAGCGGTGGATCCCGTGGCCCGAGTTCCTACGGCCCTACCTGACGGCCGCCATCGCGGGGAAGGGTCGCGAGCGGATGGTGTTCGGCGACGACTTCTCGCTTGTACACCTTCCGAACTCGAAGGATGCCTGGTTCGCTGGCGCCGTCAAGCGTGTGCAGGCGCAGGATCCGTCGATGCCGCGCGTCACCCCGCACGATCTGCGCCACACGACGGCATCACTCGCGATTGCCGCAGGGCCAACGTGAAAGCCCTGCAGCGGATGCTCAACTGCCTCGGCAGCGATGACACTCGACACGTACGCCAACCTCTTCGACGATGACCTGGAAGCTGTTGCGGATGCCCTCGAATCGCGGCGTGGTCAAATCGTGGGCAAGGCGTCCTGAGCGGAAATGAGCAAGGCCCCAACTTCCCAGTGTTTCCTAGGAGAGTCGGGGCCTTGCTGGTGGCGGTGACGGTGGGATTTGAACCCACGGTAGGGGGTTACCCTACACAACTTTTCGAGAGTTGCACCTTCGGCCGCTCGGACACGTCACCGCGGAATAGCTTACGCGACGGCGGGATCGATCGCGAATCGGGCGATGCCGCCCGGGCGCGTCTCGTCCGAGCCACCGGATCCAGGTCACCTGCGCGGCATGACGAGTCCACCGGATCCTGCCGAGAGCACGGCATGTCGACGCCAATGTCCCGTGTACTCGACGGGATCCCGCACACTCGGCGGCGACAGACCGAGCCCGCCGTCGTCACCAGGCCGCGGCGACCTCGGCGTGGGTGCGCAGGACGCCCTCGGTGGATCCGGCGGGGGCGCGTCCGATGCCGCATTCGGTGCCCACGCCGAACTCGGCGACGTGCGCGGAGGCGGCGGCGATGCGGCGTTCCGCGTCCCCGGAGCCGTCCTCACGGTGAATGAGCCCCAGGTACAGCTCGACGCCGTCGCCGAGCGCGAGCGCGTCGAGCGGGGCGAAGTACGCGTCGTCGTCGCGCTCGATCGGGACGGGCAGGTGCAGCCAGGTCAGCGGACGTCCGGCCGCCGCGACCACGGCGTTCGCGTAGCGGACCAGCGTCCCGGCGTCGACCGGCTCGATGAAGTGCCTCTCGGCGGCGTCGCCGTAGCAGAGGTGCACGCCGACCTCGACGTCCGTGGGCACCGCGTCCACGAGCGCCGCCAGGCGCGCGACGAGGCCGTCGAACGGATCACCGGGCCACCACGCGTCCATGACCTTGCCGTAGCCGGCCGCGCGCTCGATGATGCCCAGCTCGCTCGCGACGTCCCACTGGATCGCGAGGTCGGCGTGCGGGATCGCGGCCAGGATCTGGTCAAGCTCACCGAGGAGCGCCGCCGTGTAGACCGGCTCGATCGCCGCGCGGTCGCCGCCCGCGAAGAACGATGCGACCACGGCGAGGGGCGTGGGCAGCGACACCTGGAAGCGCACGCCCTCGGCGATCGCGCCCTCCGCGCGCAGCCGACGGAAGGTCTCGTAGGACTCGAGCGCCGCGGACGCGTAGCCGAGCGGCGGCAGCGCGATCGCGGATGCGTCGACGCCGTCCTCGATCCGCAGGGGCCGCGCGTCGAGACCCGCGCCGAAGGGGATCCGCTCGGCGCCGACCCGCTCGATCCCCTGCGCCTGCCCGAGCACATCGGGCTGGAACATGATCCAGTGGAAGCGGACGCCGACCTCGCCGTCGGGGATGCGCCGCAGCCGCGGCCCGAGGAGCTCGGCGGCGGTGCGCATCGTGGTCTCGGCGTCGGCGTAGTTCACGCTGCCGACCAGCAGCGCTCCGCGGGGGTTGGTCATGCCTGCCAGCGTAGGACGGTTCCCGGAGCCGGTTTTGCACGGTGGCATCCCGCACCCGCCCCACGTCATCGAGTTAGGATGCCCTAAGTAGCTTGCGAAAGACGGATCGGAGGACGCCGCCATGTCGCACATCCACTCGCCTGCACTGGAGAAGACCGGATTCGCGGTGCTAGATCCGTACGACCAGACCGCGGACCCGGCCGAATGGCTCGATCTCGAGTACGCGCCGTGGCGCTCGTCGGGCGTGACCCGGTTCGCGGCGCTCGCGAGCCACTCCGGCGACGCAGACTGCGACGGCTTCTGGAACCGCACCCCGCCGCGCACCGACAAGGACGGCGTCTGGGTCGCGGCGCAGACGGCCCTGGCCCCGACGCTCGTGCGGCGCGCGCAGGAGGCCGGCGCGAACATCGGGCGCTGCCGCGTGGTCGAGCTGCAGCCGAACACCTACGCCGACGCGATCTACAACCTGCACCAGGACGATAACAACCGCCTCAACCCCGACGGCACGGGCTGGGTCGTGCGCGGCTTCTACAACCTCACCGACGACCCGGAGTCGCTGCTGATCCTGCGGCAGGACCGCTTCGATCCGGCCACCGAGGTGCGGCTCCCGCTGCCCGCCGGCTCGCGGATCGTCGTCGACACCCAGCGCTTCTGGCACGCGGTCTGGCATCGCGGCACGGCGCCGCGGTACGCGCTCATCACCTCCTGGACCTCGGGTCCGGAGCTCGACGCGCACCTCGCCGCCGAGCACGCACGCTCCGACGTGACGTCGGCGCCGCTGGATCCGGGCGTCATCGACGATGCCCAGCAGGAGCTGCATCGGCGCATCGAGGAGCGTCGCCACGCCTTCGAGGCGCTCGGCGAGGTGCTCGAGCCCACCGTTCCGCTCTGGCCCTGACGGCCCCCGAGATCCGGGCCGGGCTTCGGGATCCGGGCTTCGCGATCCGGACCGTGGGATCGGATCAGTCGGCCGGGATGAGGCGGACGCCCGCGGCGACGAGATCGCGGAGCGTCGGATCCGCGGGATCCGCATCCGTGACGACGCCGGCCACCTCGTCCAGTGCCAGGACGCCGAACCGGGAGGCCGTTCCGATCTTCTCCTCACTCGCGAGCACGTAGGTCTCCGCGGCGCGTGAGGCGAGGATGCGCTTCATCGCCGCTTCCTCGGGATCCCCCGTGGTCAGCCCCGCCGTCGGATGGACGCCCGTGACGCCGAGGAAGAACAGGTCGGCGCTGATCCGCTGCGCCGCCTCGACGGCCGCCGCCCCGCAGGCCACGGCGGAGTGCTTGAACAGCTGCCCGCCGATGAGGAAGACGTCGGCGGCATGATCGAGCAGCGCGGCGGCGACCGTCGGACTGTGCGTGATGACGGTGCACGGCAGCGCGAGCGGGATCTCGGCGACCATCGCGAGCGCCGTGGTGCCGCCGTCGAGGATCGCTGTGGCACCCGGCTCGATGAGGGCTGCGGCCGCGGCGGCGACCCGCACCTTGCTGTCCGGGGCCACGGCCGTGCGCCGCCCGTAATCGACCACGGCGGGCGATGCCGGGAGCGCGCCGCCGTAGACGCGCACCGCGAGTCCCGCCGCATCGAGCTCCCGCAGGTCGCGGCGGATGCTGTCCTCCGACAGGCCCAGCTCTGCGGCGATGTCCTTCGCGACGAGACGGCCGTCGCGGCGCAGTCGTTCGAGCAGCATGTCCTTGCGCGCGGCAGCCAGCATTCCGAATCCTTCCGATTCATGCACGTTTCTGCTGTATTGTACCCGATATGACGAAGCCACTCATGATCCTCATCGCCGGCCCCTACGCATCGGGCACCGGAGGCGACCCCGCGCTCATGGCGCAGAACCTGGCCCGACTCGAGGAGGCGGCCTGGCCGATCTTCCGCGCAGGACACATCCCGATGATCGGCGAGTGGGTGGCGCTTCCTGTGCTGTCCAGCGCCGGTGCGACCGGCCCCGGCGATCCCCTCGCGACCGAGGTGATGTACCCGACCGCCGAGCGACTGCTGCAGCACTGCGACGCGGTGCTGCGCCTGCCCGGCGAGTCCCGCGGGGCCGATCAGGACGTCGCGATCGCCGAGGGTCGCGGGATCCCGGTCTACCGCCGCCTCGCGGAGGTGCCGGGGATCGCCGCCTGACCCACGCGGCGGCCGACGGGCGCGGCGGCGACACCCCACCGCGCCCGGCGGCCGGGGCCCGCCGCGCTCAGGCCTCGACGGCGCGTATGCGTCCCGCATCGAGCCGGACGGTCCGGTCGATCGTGCCGGCCGGCGGCTCGACGTGCGACACCAGGACGACGGTCTGGGATCCGGCCGCACCCAGCAGGTCGCGCAGCAGCGCGTCGGACGCGTCGGGATCCACCCCCGCCGTCGGCTCGTCGAGCACGAGCACGGGGAATCCGCGCAGGATCGCCCTGGCGAGCGCGATGCGCTGCGCCTGGCCGCCGGAGACGAGGGCGCCCCGATCCCCCACCCGCGCGTCGAGCCCGCCGCGCTCCTGCACCCAGGGGCCGAGGCCGACCCGGTCGAGCACCGCGAACAACTCGACATCGGTCGCCGTCTCGCGCGCGAACAGCAGGTTCTGCCGGATGTCCTCGTCGAAGAGCATCGGATCCTGCTCGCACAGCCCGACGTGGCGTCGCAGCTCCGGCCCCGCCACCAGGGCCGCGTCGTTGTCGCCGACGCGATAGGAGCCGCCGAAGCGGAGGAAGCCCACGAGGACGGCGGCGAGCGTCGACTTGCCCGCGCCGCTGGATCCGGTGACGAGGATCCGCTCGCCCGGCGCCACGTCCAGGTCGAGGTCGCGCAGGGCGGGGGTGCGGGCGCCCGGCCACGACGCGGTCACTCCGCGGAGGCGGAGCGCCCCGTCCTCGATGCGACCTTCGCCCTCGTCGCCGCGCACTTCGGCGGGCAGGGCGGAGGGCAGCAGCGCGTGGATCCGCTCCGCGCCGGCGCGTACGCCTCGCCACGCCGAGGCGGCCTGCGGCACGGCGGAGAACACGTCGAACACGGCCATCGGCAGCAGCACCGCGACCGCGAACCATGGCGCGTCGACGGCGCCTCCGGCCTGCCCCGGCGCGGCGACCGCGAGCGCCCAGATCGAGGCGGCGCCGGCCGCGAGCGACACGACCGCGGAGGACAGCGCCTGCGCGACCGCGGCCCTGGTGGCCGTGCGCCGCAGGGCGTCGTCGGCGTCGCGGATCCGTCCGCGCGCGACCGTCTCTGCACCATAGGCCTGCAGCACGTCGAGCGCGGTGAACTCGTCGACCAGGGCCCCGGCGAGCTCGGCGCGGTCGCGGCTGAGCGCGCGTTCGGCGCGTCCTCCTGCGATGCCGCCGAGCATGACCGCACCGGCGACGGCGAGCACGAGGCAGACGGCGAGCGCGAGGGCCGCCGAGGGGGCGATGGCGGCGAGGACGCCGATCGAGACGAGCGCCACGACACCCCCGGTCAGCAGCGGCTGCACCACGCGCAGGGGTAGGTTCTGCAGGTTCTCCACATCGTCGACGAGGGCGGCGAGCACCGAGCCGCGGTCCGTGGAGCCGAGCCCCGCCGGGGCCAGCGGAGTGAGCCGGCGCAGGACCGCGACCCGCAGATCCGCGAGCCGGCCCAGGGCGGCGTCGTGCCCGACGAGGCGCTCGAGGTACCGGGTGACGGCGCGCGTCACGGCGAAGAAGCGCACCCCGACGATCGCGACCGACAGCGGCACGAGGTTGTCGACGAGCGACGCCGTGACGATGAGCCAGCCACTCACGAGCAGCAGGCCGACCGCGGCCGCCGCCGAGACGATCCCGGCCAGGATCGCAGGCAGGAACCGACGGGCGCGGGGCATCGCGAAGCGCAGGATCCCCCCGACGGAGACCGGGAGATCCGTCGCGGGTTCGGGTCGCACTTTCGGCTCTTCCGGACGCCTCGGAGCAGCCGAAAGTGCGACCTGAGCGGGAACGGACGGAGCGGGAGGGGCGCCGATCTGCACCACCTGGTCGGCGATCGCGCGGGCGGACTCCCGGTGCGACACGAGCAGGACCGTTCCCCCGTCGTCCGCGGCGCGGCGCAGCGACGCCCACAGTCGCTGCTCCGTCTCGGCGTCGAGGGCGCTCGACGGCTCGTCGAGCGCGAGCACGCCCGCTCCGGATCCGAGCCGGTACAGTGCGCGGGCCACGGCGACGCGCTGCGCCTGGCCACCGGAGAGTCCGGCGCCTTGCACGCCGAGCTCCTGCGCCGGATCCAGGTCGGGCGCGGCGGCGTCGGCGAGCGCGACGCGCACGCGCGCGAGGTCGGGCGCGGGGTCGCCGAGTGCGACGTTCGCGGCGATCGTGCCGCGAATGAGGCCAGGGCGCTGACCGGCCCAGGCGAGCCACGTGGCCGGATCCGGATCCGCCGCACCCTCGGCCGCGACGGTTCCGTCGTGCTCCGCCGCCCCACGCAGCGCCGCGAGCAGACTCGACTTGCCGGATCCGCTCCGCCCTTCGATGAGCGTGACGGTCCCCGGCTCCGCCACGAACGACACCTCCGGCAGCCGCCGCGCCCCGTGCCGCACCGCGACCCCGTCGACGACCAGCCGGACCGCCCCTCCCGTTCTGACGCGCGCAGCCGGCGCGATCCCGGCCCGATCCTCCGCACCGTGCGCACCCTGGACGCCGGGCCCGGCCGCGGACGGATCCGACTCCAGAACCTCGAAGACGTCCTCGGTCGCGGCGACGCCCTCGGCCGCGGCGTGGAACTGCACACCGACCTGGCGCAGCGGCAGGAACGCCTCGGGCGCCAGCAGCAGCACGAACAGGCCGACGCCGAGGCTCAGCTCGCCGCCGAGCAGGCGCAGGCCCACCGAGACGGCGATGATCGCCACCGCGAGCGAGGAGAGAAGCTCGAGCGCGAAGCCGGAGAGGAACGAGTACCGCAGCACGCGCATGGTCTCACGGCGGTACTGGTCGGCGGTCTCGCGCATGCGGGCGGCCGCGCGGCGCTCCCGCCCGAACAGGCGCAGCGTGGCCAGGCCCTGCACGGTGTCGGCGAACCGTGCCGCGAGCGCGTGCAGCACCTGCAGCTGCGTGCGCTGCACGCTGCGGGTGGCGATGCCGATGAGGATGAGGAACAGCGGGATGAGCGGCAGCGTGACGGCCGCCGCGAGCCCGCTCGGCCAGTCCTGCCACCACATCACGGCGACGATGACGGGTGTCGCGATCGCGGTGAGCACGAGCTGCGGGATGTACCGGGAGAAGTACGGATCCAGTGCGTCGAGCCCGTGCCCCGCCGTGACCGCGAGCGCGGCGCGGTTGCGCGTGCCGAGCCAGGCAGGGCCGCGGCGGGCGATCGCGTCGAGCAGGGCCGTCCGCAGCTCCCGCCCGGCCTGCGCGGCGGCGCGGGCGCCCCACGCCTCCGACACCCAGAGCAGCACCGCGCGCACGAGCACCACGAGTGCGAGCCACGGCAGGTGGCCGAGCGGCGAGCGCCCCTCTGCCACGTCCGTGATCCCCGCGGCGAGCAGCCCCGCGAACGTGATCGTGACCGCGGTCTGCACGAGCGCGATGCCCGCCGAGACCGCGAGGTAGGTGCGCGCGGCGGGCGCCCACCGCAGCAGCCGCGGATCGATCGGCTTCATCGGATCCGCTCCGCCCCCGCGACCGCGTGCGCCCCCGCGTGCGAAGCGTCCCCTCCGCCTTCGCCTCGTCCCCATGAGCGCACGCCCTGGGGTGCGCTCATGGGGACGACTCGGAAGTGGAGGGGTGCCAGGGCGGGCGGTGTGCTCGCGGGGCGACGCACGGGCAGCGCGGTCGCGGGGCGACGCACGGGCGGCGCGGTCGCGAGGCGGCGCACGGGCGGCACGGTTGCGCGGCAGCGCACGGGCGGCGCGGTCACGAGGCGGCGCAGGGACGCGAGGGACGGCAGGGACGCGAGGGACGGCAGGGGGATCATGCGTGCGCGGGGGCGGCCTCGATCGTCGACCGGCGTACGCGCTTGCGGAACACCCAGTACGTCCACGCCTGGTACGCGAGGACGAGCGGCATCGCCACGAGCGCCGTCCAGCTCATGATCTGCAGCGTGTAGGGCGTGCTCGACGCGTTCTGGATCGTGAGCGAGTTCGCGGCGTCGATCGTCGACGGCAGCACGTTCGGGAACAGCGCGGAGAACAGCATGAGCACGGCGGTCAGGATCGTCACGACCCCGGCGGTGAAGGCCCAGCCGTCGCGGCCGCGCAGCGAGAACACCACCGACACGAGGAGGAACACCGCGGCCACGGCGCCGAGCGCGATCACGGCCCAGAGCAGCGACGGGCGTCCCGCGGCGATCGCGATCGTCCACACCACGGTCCCGGCCGCGGCGAGGATCGTCGGCAGGGCGGCGAGGCGCGCCACCCGGCGGGCGCGCTCGTGCACGACGCCGTCGGTCTTGAGCGCCACGAAGTACAGCCCGTGCAGGAAGAACAGCAGCAGCGTCGTGACACCCACGAGCAGTCCGTACGGGTTCAGCAGATCGAACATGGATCCGCGGAAGATGTGCTTCTCGTCCAGCGCCACGCCCTGCACGATGTTGCCGAACGCGACGCCCCACAGCAGCGCGGGGACGGCGGATCCGATCACGATCATCGTGTCGAAGCGGCGCTTCCAGCGCGGGTCGTCCCGCTGGTGGCGGTACTCGAACGACACTCCGCGCAGGATGAGCGCGAGCAGGATCAAAAGCAACGGCAGGTAGAAGCCGCTGAACAGCGAGGCGTACCACTCGGGGAACGACGCGAACAGACAGGCGCCCGCCACGATCACCCAGGTCTCGTTGAGATCCCAGACCGGGCCGATCGTGTTGATCACCTGGCGGCGCGAGACGTCGTCCTTGCCGAAGAACGGCAACGACATGCCCACCCCGAAGTCGAAGCCGTCGAGCACGAAGTAGCCCACGAAGAACAGGGCGACGATCCAGAACCAGAGCGTTGCGAGATCCATGTCCGTCTCCTTCCTCAGTACACGACCGACGGGACAGGGGCGTCCTCGTCGTGCTTCTCTGTGATGTCGGGCCCCTTCTTGGCGGCGCGGACGATGAGCCCGACCTCCACGACTGCGAGGGCGGCGTAGATCGCAGTGAAGGAGATGAGCGAGATGAGCACTTCGACCCCGCTCACGCCGGGCGAGACGCCGTTCTTGGTCGTCATCAGGCTGAAGACGATCCAGGGCTGTCTGCCCATCTCGGTGAAGACCCAGCCGACGATGTTCGCGCCCAGCGACAGCGGGAACGAGTAGATCGCCACCTTCCACATCCACTGCGCGGGCTCGCGCTTGGCGTTCTTGCGGGTGAACCAGAGGCCGGCCACGGCGACCAGCGCGTGGGCCATTCCGAGGCCGATCATCCAGCGGAACGCCCAGTACGTGACCCACAGCACCGGGTTGAACTCGGTGAGGCCGGTGGAAGCGAATTTCTGCGCATACTCCGCGTTCAGGTCGTTGATGCCGTGCACACAGCCGTCGATGGTGTGGTTCGACAGCAGCGAGAGCAGATACGGCACGCGGATCGAGAACAGGTCGGTCTTGCCGTCCGGCGTGCCGAGCGTGAACAGGCTGAACGCCGCGTCCTTGCCGCACACCGTGTTGAACGTCGCCTCGGCGGCGGCCATCTTCATGGGCTGCGTCGCGTACATCGCGAGGCCCAGCTGGTCGCCGGAGAGCACGATGCCGGCGGTCGCGACGAGGATCGCCCACAGACCGAAGGTCAGCGACTTGCGCATGGTCGCGACGTGCTGGCCGCGGGACAGGTGCCAGGCCGAGACCGAGATCACCACACCCGCCGCGAGCATGAACGCGCCGAAGATCGTGTGCGGGAACGCGGCGAGCGCGACCTTGTTGGTCAGGAGCGCCACGAAGTCGGTGAGCTCCGCACGGTTGGTGGCGGGGTTGTACGTGTAGCCGACCGGGTTCTGCATGAACGCGTTCGCCGCGATGATGAAGTACGCCGAGAGGATCGTGCCGATCGCGACGCCCCAGATGGTGGCGAGGTGCACCTTCTTCGGCAGCTTGTCCCAGCCGAAGATCCACAGCCCGATGAAGGTCGCCTCGAGGAAGAACGCGAGGAGGCCCTCGAAGGCGAGCGGGGCGCCGAACACGTCGCCGACGAAGCGGGAGTAGTCCGACCAGTTCATGCCGAACTGGAACTCCTGCACGATGCCGGTCACCACGCCCATGGCGAAGTTGATCAGGAAGATCTTCGAGAAGAACCGGGTCAGGTGCAGGTACTCGATCTTGCCGGTGCGCACCCACGCGGTCTGGAAGATCGCGGTGACGGTGGCCATGCCGATCGTGAGCGGCACGAACAGGTAGTGGTAGACGGTCGTCAGCCCGAACTGCCAGCGGGACAGGACGAGCGGATCAAGCCAATCCATGCGCGGAGCCTCCTGCGTTCGCGGATCCGATGACGGATCCTGTGGGGTGAACGGATGCGGATACGGTCGGGGATCCGACGCGGTCGTCGATCGAGAAGCGGGATCCTCCGACCCGGTCCAGTTCGACGGTGCACTCCTCCGGCCGCACCGCCGAGCGCACGCAGCGCGCGGTGAGCGGGCCGCCGGCCTGGGCGAGCACGCCCTGCATGAGACCGAGGTGCACCTGGCACAGCACGGGGCGGTGCTCCGGCCGGGCGGCGGCGTGCGGGCACGGGGTGAGTTCCACGGTGAGGCGGTCCTCGTCGATCACGGGCTCGAAACCGCTCTCCTCGAGGTGCTCGACGAGTGCGTCGAGCTGATAGACCGCCTGCTGGCCGAGGCCCGAGGATTCGGTCTGCAGCACGCGGCGCAGCAGATCCCCGCGGCGGGCCGCGTCGTCGGCCTTCTGCTTGGCGACGGCGCTCGACGCCTCCGGCGCGCCCGTGGCGGCGCTGTACAGCACGCGCGGACGTCCGCGGGTCGTGCGGTGCTCGGTCGCCTGCACGACGTAGCCGCCCTCGATCAGCCGCTGCAGGTGCTCGCGCACCGTGTTGGGGTGCAGCGCGGTGGCGTCGCACAGCTCGCCGATCGTGCGGTGCGGACGTGCCTGTACGAGATGCAGGATCCGCACCCGCGAATAGCTGGAGATCGGCCCGCAGACGGGCCCGGCGCTGGCCATGGCTCCATACTCGCACCGCGCACCGCCGCACATGGGGACTTCGGCCGTGAATAATGCCGTGCGCGATAGGAGGTTCGGATCACGACCATGCGGATCGCGGATGCCGGGAGCACCGCCCGGGAGCACCACCCGGGAGCGCCGCCCCGGAGCACTGCCCGGGAGCGCCGCCCGGGACGGATCAGTCCTGGCCGTGTGCGAGGGCGAGCTGGGAGATCGCGGCGACCGCGGCGCGCACGTCGCCGGGGCTTCCGCCCGCGCGGCCGGCCACGAGCCCGGCGACGAAGGCGCTGAACGGCGCGGCGGGACGCGCGACACCGTTCGCGACGTCGCGCGCGAGGTCGAGGATCAGGGCGATCGGCACGTCCTCCTCGGCGAGGCCGAACCGCTCGCGCAGCTCGGCGGCCCAGTCGTCCAGCGCCTCGGGCGGCAGGGTGCGGTCGTTCGGGCTCATCGGGGCTCCTCCTCGTGGTGGGCGGACGGATCGGCCAGCGCCGCACGGGCGCGCTCCAGATCGGCGGGGGTGTCGATGTCGGCCGTGATGCCATCCTCGTCGCGGATCCACCGGGTCGGAAGCCCCCCGAGAAGTTCTCGCGCGGCAGCGCCGGACGGCTCGGCGATCGCGGCGAGCGCGGCGTGCACGGCCGCCACGCGGTAGGCGCCGGCCAGCCACTGCGCCCGGTCGTCGGCGCAGAACACGATCGCATCGACGCGGTCGCCGGTATCGTCGCCGCCCGTGCCACTTCCGGCGGTGCGCCGCTCGCTGCGGGTGCCGGCGTCGTCCGCAGCGCGCGCGGCCTCGCACAGCGTCCGCACGACGTCGGCCGGATGCACGAGGTCCCCGGCGAGCAGCAGCGTCCATTCCGCCTCGCCGAGGACCGGTAGCCCCGCCGCGATCGCCGCGACGGGCCCGCCGAAGGGCGGATCCTCCCGCACCCAGCGCACGGGGGCGGTCGCCGCGATGGTCGTCGGAGCACGCCCCTCACCGGATCCGGCATCGCCCCAGCCCGGCCCGACCGCGACGACGGGCGCGACCCCGCACTCCCGGAGGGCGACGAGGGTGCGCTCCCACGGCGTCGATCCGCCGAGTTCCAGAAGGGGCTTGGCAGCACCGCCGAAGCGCCGTGCGCGGCCGCCCACGAGCACGAGCGCGCCGACGGACCCCGCGGGCGTGCTCAGTGCAGCTCCCACACGTCGACGAGGTCCCCGACCTCGACCGTCTCGACCTCGGCCGGAACGATCGCGTAGGCGGTGGCGCCGGCGAGTCCGACCGTGAGGTGCGAGCCGGATCCGCCCCGTGTCGCCGGCACGACCGCACCGTCGACGATCACGGCGGGCAGATACTGGCGGCGTGCCGGCGGGGTGCGCCAGGCGGCGCCCGCGGGCAGGCGGCGGGGCGGGCGATGCACCTCGGAGCGACCCTGCAGCCGCAGCAGCGCGGGGCGCACGAAGGTCTCGAACGACACCGCGGCGCTGACCGGATTGCCGGGCAGCCCGAACAGCAGCATGCCCTCGGCGGTCGCACCGAACGCCTGCGGCTTCCCGGGCTGCATCGCCACCGCGACGAACTCCATCGCCTCGCCCATGCTCAGCCGCACGGCCTCGTATGCGCCGGCGCTCACGCCGCCGGAGAAGATCACCACGTCCGCGCCCAGCGCGGCGGCCCGCGCGGCGGCCTCTGCGGGGCCGTCGCCCTCGTCGCCGACGACCTCGCGCAGCACGACCTCCGCCCCGGCCTCGGCCGCGAGCCCGGCCAGCAGCACGCCGTTCGACTCGGGGATCTGCCCGCGCCGCAGCGGTGCGCCAGAGGTGACCAGCTCGGATCCGGTCGACACCACCGCCACGCGGGGGCGGGGCGCGACCTGCACCTCGGCGATCCCGACCGAGGCGAGCGCCGAGAGCTGCCGCGGTCCGAGCAGGACGCCGGCGGGCAGGACGACGGAGCCGGCGGCCGCGTCGGCCCCGGCCCGGCGCACGTGCGCACCCTCCGCGCGCGGGGCGCGCTGCACGACGGCGGTCTGCAGCGAATCCGCGAGCCCGCCGGCGGTGTCCTCGAACGGGACGATCGTGTCGGCCTGGGTCGGGAGGGCGGATCCGGTCATGATCCGGATGGCGCGGCCGTGGTCGAGAGGCGGATCCTCGGGGCTTCCGGCCGGCAGATCCGCCGTCACGCGCAGGGCCACCGGATCCGCCTCGCTCGCGGCGGCGACGTCGGCGTACCGCACCGCGAAGCCGTCCATCGCGGAATTGTCGAAGACGGGAACCGGGTTCACGGCGATGGCGTCGGCGTCGAGCGTGAATCCCGAGGCCGCATCCACCGGGATCGTCACCGCGGGCCGCGGGCGGACGGCGGCGAGCACGCGCTCCTGCTGCTCCTCGACCGTGCGGAAGGTGGTGGTGCCGTGGCTCATGCGCGCTCCCTCATCGTGTGCTTCGAGGCTACCGGTGCCCCTCTCCCGGCGCGGTCGATCCGGCTGAGGGGTCCAGCGTCGGCACCCCCGGCTAGCCTTGCTGCATGGCCTCCCGGAAACCCTCCGCCCCCGCGTACGTCTGCACCGAGTGCGGATGGACGACCGCGAAATGGGTGGGCCGGTGCGGCGAATGCCAGCAGTGGGGCACCGTGACCGAGCAGGCCGCGCAGACCGGCATCGTCCGCCGGGTCGAGGCGACGAGCCCGGCGGCCGGCCGCCAGGCGCGCCCGATCACGTCGCTCACGTCAGAGGAGTCGCCGCGTCGTTCGAGCGGGGTCGCCGAGTTCGATCGCGTGCTCGGCGGCGGCATCGTGCCCGGCGCGGCGATCCTGCTGAGCGGCGAGCCCGGCGTGGGCAAGTCCACGCTGCTGCTCGAGGTGGCGGCCGCGGCCGCGCGTTCCGGCCGCCGGGTGCTCTACGCGAGCGGCGAGGAGTCCACGGCGCAGGTGCGGCTGCGCGCCGAGCGCACCGGTGCTCTGCACGACGAGCTGTACCTCGCGGCGGAGACCGACCTCGGCACGATCCTCGGCCACATCGACGAGGTCTCCCCCGGGCTCGTGATCGTCGACTCCGTGCAGACCGTCGCCTCGGCGCTGTCGGAGGGCGCCGCGGGCCAGCCCGCGCAGGTGCGTGAGGTCGCGTCGGCGCTCATCCGGGTGGCGAAGGAGCGGGATCTCCCGATCGTGATCGTGGGGCACGTCACGAAGGACGGGTCGGTCGCCGGTCCCCGCGTGCTCGAGCACCTCGTCGACGTCGTCTGTCATTTCGAGGGCGACCGGCAGACCTCGCTGCGGTTCATCAGGGCGCTCAAGAACCGCTTCGGACCGACCGACGAGGTCGGCTGCTTCGAGATGACCGGATCAGGGATCGCGGAGGTGCCGGATCCGTCGAGCCTGTTCCTCTCGCGCGGACGCCCCGAGCCCGGCACCTGCGTCGCGATCGCGCTCGAGGGACGGCGCGCGATGCCGGTCGAGGTGCAGGCGCTCACGATCCCCACCCAGGCGCCGAACCCGCGCCGCGTCGTGAACGGCCTCGACTCCTCCCGCGTGGCGATGGTGCTCGCGGTGCTCGAGCGGCGCGCCGGGATCAAGACCAGCGACAAGGACGTGTACGTGTCGACGGTGGGCGGGGTGCGCTTCGTCGAGCCGGCGGCGGATCTGGCGATCGCGATCGCGGTGGCCGGTTCGCTCAGGGACGACGCCGTGCCGCGCACGCTCGCCGCGGTGGGCGAGCTGAGCCTCGCCGGCGAGGTGCGCCCGGTCACCCAGGCCTCGCAGCGCCGCTCGGAGGCGGCCCGGCTCGGCTACGCGCACGTGATCGACGACCGCTCGGCCACCCTGCGCGGAGCGCTCGGCGATGTGAAGGCGCATCGCGCCCCGCGCCGCCTCGACGACGAGATCCCCGCGTTCTGACGCCCGGTCAGGCCTCGAGTGCGCGCAGCAGCTCCTCGGGAGGCGCCTGCATCGGGTGCGGCCCGGCGATGTCGAGGAACACCGTCGTGATCACCTCGCGATGGGTCGTGAGGAACGAGCGCAGCCAGAGCGGCGAGTAGATCCCCACGCCGGGCGGGAGGTTCGCCGGCTTGTGCTTCGCATCGCTGAACAGCAGCAGGGCGACATCGCCCGTGGCCGGATCCCGATAGGTCCACACCTCGCCGCCGTCCCGCGGATCGTCCCTCGCACCGGGCCGGATCAGCGGCACGACCGTGTTGCCGTTGCGCAGTGCGAGCGCCACCGCGGCCATGTCCTGCTTCTCGAGCGCCTGCGCGAGGGCCTCGGAGCGGAAGTCCGCCGCGGCCAGTGCCTTCTTCTTCGACTTCTTCACGGCCATCGTTCCAGCATAGAGAAGAGGACCTCTTCGCTCATCGCTTGGGGACAGACGATCGAAGAGGCCCTCAAAGTCCTCGACGACGGACGACGATGCGCTGGGGACGCGTGAGATTGTCGAAGCCACTGGGGATGGCAACCGTCAAGATCTCGAAGACTTGGCTTCTATGGTATCCCAAAGGTTGAACCCAGTCGACATATTCTCACGTTCCGCCCAGGTTCAATTGAGCAGGAACTGCACCGGATTCGTGCTCTGGAACCCTCCGATCGAGACGGTCAGGCGGTAGGCCGCCCCGCCGCCCGGGGCACGCTGCCGGTCGGCCGCCTCGCAGGTGTCGACGCTCGAGCGCGTGCGATCCCAGACGACCGGGGTCGAGCTGGTGATCGTGGCGCCGGCCTTGATGGTCTGGACCGCATCGCTCGGGGTCTGCTGGCAGTCGGTGGAGCGCCACCAGGTGTCGTTCCCGCTGGTGATCGTGAACGACTGCGTCGTGGTGCCGACGTTCATCGTGCAGTCCTTGCCGCTGCTGTTGGTCAGCGTGATCGACAGCTTGGGGTTCTCGTCGGCGGAATAGCTGTCGTGATCGGCGACGGCCGTCACCTGCACCTCTGCCGCGGTGCACGGCACCGGCCCTGCACCCGCCGTGCTCGTCGGCCCCGGCGTCGTCGCGGCCGGGTCGGGGGCCGCGTCGGCGCCCGGATCCGGCGTGGCGGGCGGAGCCGAGGCGGTCGGCGATGGCGTGGAGGACGTCGTGGGCACCGGCTTCGGATCCGCGCCGGATGCGCCGCGGCTGACGAGCGCCCACACGAGCCCGATCAGCAGCGCGAGCAGCACGATGATGACGCCGAGGACCACGATCCGACGACGACGATAGACGGCGGCGGACTGGCGAGGGCTCATGCTTCCAGGTTAGACAAGGTGCTTGAGCATCCGCGTGTTGCCGAGCGTGTTCGGCTTCACGTGCGCGAGGTCGAGGAATTCGGCCACGCCCTCATCGCCGCTGCGCAGCAGCTGGGTGTAGACGTCCGGATCCACGACCTGCTCTCCGATCGGCGCGAAGCCGCGGCGCTCGAAGAACGGCACCTCGAAGGTCAGGCAGAACAGCCGGCTGAGGCCGAGGTCCACCGCGTGCGCCTCGAGCCGCTCCACGATCGCCCGTCCGACGCCGTGGTGCTTCCAGCCCTCTTCGACGAGCAGGGTGCGCACCTCGCCGAGGTCCTCCCACATGACGTGCAGCGCGCCGCAGCCGATGAGCCGGCCGTCGGCCTCCGCCACCACGAACTCCTGCACCGCGCCGTAGAGCACCGCGATGTCCTTGCCGAGCAGGATGCGTCGTTCCACGAGCGGCTCCAGGAGTGCGTAGATGCCCTGGACGTCTCCGGCCCGCGCGGGCCGGACGAGATACTCGCTCATCCCTCCAGGGTAGAGGCGCAGCGGGGCACGGGTGGGACCGGCGCGGCCCGACGTGCACCCTTCCGCCCGGCCTGCTATGCTGTTGGATTGCGCGCATGGCCTGCCGACGTCTCTTCGGCGCCGCGCCACCCGGCCCCCGAATTCATCGAAGGGGCCGCCCCGCTCGGACTGACATCCGCGAACCGCACAGACGCGTGTTCGCGTGTCCGCGCTGGATCCGACTTTCCCGGTGGCCGCGCGCCACCGAACAGCACGAAGAAGCATCATCATGAACATCACCTGGAAACAGGCCGACCACGACGTGTACGTGGCGACCCGGGACGGCGAGTACGCCGGTTTCGTGGCCGTCGACGGCGCGTCCCACGTCCTGCACGATCGACACAGCCGCCGTCTCGGCAGCTACCCGTCCCTCTCCGCCGCGCGCAGCGCGCTGGAGTCCTTCGGTGCGCCCGCATCCGCGGCGCCGCATCGCCCGCGCCGCTCCGCCCACAACCGGCGGCGCACCTCCCCCGCCCGGGGCCGCTGAGGGGCAGCCCTCTCCGAGGACGTTGAGCGAGCACCGCCGCAGGCGGAGCGAGACGCCCTTCGTCTCGTCGCTGCGGGTCCCTGGGCGAGCGCAGCGAGACGAAGGGCGCTCAACGACCCCGTCGAACGCACGAAAAGGGGGACGAGCACCGAAGTGCTCGTCCCCCTTCGTCGTACGTACGGGATCCGGATCCGATCAGGCCGCGCCCGCCGCGATGTCCGGCGTGGTCGGGATCGTGCCGGCGGTGTTCACACCGACCGAGACCTTCTCGCCGCGCGGACCCGTCGTGAAGACGAACTTCCCGTCCTTCGCGTCCACGTGGACGTGGTCGCCGGGGGTGAGCTCGCCGTGCAGGATCTTCTCGGACAGCTGGTCCTCGACCTCGCGCTGCATCGCACGACGCAGCGGGCGGGCGCCGAGAGTCGGGTCGAACCCGATCTCGATGAGCTGGTCCTTGGCGGCGTCCGTCAGCTCCACCGTCATGTCGCGGTCGAGCAGGCGATCGCTCAGGCGCTTCGTGAACAGGCCGACGATCTGACGCAGCTCGTCCTTGTTCAGTTGCGGGAACACGATGACGTCGTCGAGACGGTTCAGGAACTCGGGCTTGAAGTTGCGCTTGAGCTCCTCGTCGACCTTCCCCTTCATCCGCTCGTAGGTCGTCTGCGAGTTGCCCTCGATCTGGAAGCCGACCGGACCACCGGCGATCGCCGACGAACCGAGGTTCGTGGTCATGATGATCACGGTGTTCTTGAAGTCGATGACGCGACCCTGGCCGTCGGTGAGGCGGCCCTCTTCGAGGATCTGCAGCAGCGAGTTGAAGATGTCCGGGTGGGCCTTCTCGATCTCGTCGAACAGCACCACGGAGAACGGCTTGCGGCGCACCTTCTCGGTGAGCTGGCCGCCCTCTTCGAAGCCGACGAACCCGGGAGGGGCTCCGAACAGCCGCGAGACGGTGTGCTTCTCGCCGAACTCGCTCATGTCGAGCGAGATCAGGGCGCCTTCGTCGTCGAACAGGAACTCGGCGAGCGCCTTGGCGAGCTCGGTCTTTCCGACGCCCGTGGGGCCGGCGAAGATGAACGAGCCCGAGGGGCGCTTCGGGTCCTTCAGACCCGCGCGCTGACGGCGGATCGTCTTGGACAGGGCGGCGATCGCCTCCTCCTGGCCGATGACGCGCTGGTGCAGCGCCTTCTCCATGAAGACGAGGCGGCTGGACTCCTCCTCGGTGAGCTTGAACACCGGGATGCCCGTGGCCTGGGCCAGCACCTCGGCGATCAGGCCCTCGTCGACGACCGCGTTGGTCGCGACGTCGCCCGAGCGCCACTGCTTCTCCAGGCGCAGCCGCTCGGCGAGCAGCTCCTTCTCCTGGTCCCGCAGCGAGGCCGCCTTCTCGAAGTCCTGCTCCTCGGAGGCCAGCTCCTTCTCCTCGCGGACCTTGGCGATCTTGTCGTCGAACTCGCGCAGCTCCGGCGGGGAGGAAAGGATCGACAGGCGCAGGCGGGCGCCGGCCTCGTCGATCAGGTCGATCGCCTTGTCGGGCAGGAACCGGTCGGCCACGTAGCGGTCAGCGAGGTTCGCCGCGGCGACGAGCGCGCCGTCGGTGATCTGCACCTTGTGGTGCGCCTCGTAGCGGTCGCGCAGACCCTTCAGGATGTTGATCGTGTGCGGCAGGTTCGGCTCGTTGACCTGGATCGGCTGGAACCGGCGCTCGAGCGCGGCGTCCTTCTCGAAGTGCTTGCGGTACTCGTCGAGCGTCGTGGCACCGATCGTCTGCAGCTCGCCGCGGGCGAGCAGCGGCTTCAGGATGCTCGCCGCGTCGATCGCGCCCTCGGCGGCGCCCGCACCCACGAGGGTGTGGATCTCGTCGATGAAGACGATGATGTCGCCGCGCGTGCGGATCTCCTTGGTGACCTTCTTCAGGCGCTCCTCGAAGTCGCCACGGTAGCGGGATCCGGCGATGAGGGATCCGAGGTCGAGCGAGTAGAGCTGCTTGTCCTTGAGCGTCTCGGGGACGTCGCCCTTCACGATCGCCTGGGCGAGGCCCTCGACGACCGCGGTCTTGCCGACGCCGGGCTCGCCGATCAGCACGGGGTTGTTCTTGGAGCGGCGGGAGAGGATCTGCATGACCCGCTCGATCTCCTTCTCGCGCCCGATGACCGGGTCGAGCTTGCCGTCGCGGGCGGCCTGGGTGAGGTTGCGGCCGAACTGGTCGAGCACCTGGGATCCGCCCTGGGCCTGCTGCTGGGTGTCGTGCGCGGCGCCGGAGACGGCGGCGGGCTCGCGCCCCGGCGATCCGGAGAGCATCTGGATGACCTGCTGGCGGACCTTGTTCAGGTCGGCGCCGAGCTTGACGAGCACCTGGGCGGCGACGCCCTCGCCCTCACGGATGAGGCCGAGGAGGATGTGCTCGGTGCCGATGTAGTTGTGGCCGAGCTGCAGCGCCTCGCGCAGGCTCAGCTCGAGCACCTTCTTCGCGCGCGGCGTGAAGGGGATGTGGCCGGTCGGCTGCTGCTGACCCTGGCCGATGATGTCCTGCACCTGCTCGCGCACGGACTCGAGGGAGATGCCGAGGGACTCCAGCGCCTTGGCCGCCGCTCCCTCGCCCTCGTGGATCAGGCCGAGGAGGATGTGCTCGGTGCCGATGTAGTTGTGGTTGAGCATCTTCGCCTCTTCTTGGGCGAGGACGACGACACGACGGGCTCGGTCAGTGAATCTCTCGAACATGTCACTCCTTGTTCGTTGCCCGGTGGGGGCGATGGCACGCTCCGTGCCGGATACATCGAGAGTAACGACCGTGCGAGCGGTGCAAGCCGTTGTTCGCCGTCGGCTAACCCCTGCGACGAAGCGTGACGCGGCGGTGGCCGCCCCGAACGGAGGACGTTTGCAACTCTGAAGGCGATTCGAGCCGGATCCGTCCTTCGCTGTTGCCTTCGTCCTGTGGAGTTGTCGACCGTCGCGACGGGAGGCGGATCCGCTCTTGATCTGTTTATCGACTGTCGTTATGTTAACGAACATCGATAACACCGATTCTCGATAAGGAGGGCCGACAATGAACTCCCCCGCGCACCGCCCCCGCCTCGGCGAGGGGTTCGTCCTCGGACTCATCGCGACCGGCGCCGTGAGCGTCGCGGTCGCCTCCATCGTGGCGATCGTGCTGCGCGGCGTCGACCTCTTCGGCGATGCGGTCGCCGTCACCCTCCCCCTCCACGACGGGGGCATGGTCGGCGCGCTGAAGGATGCGCCCGCCGTGCTCTCCTCGAGCTACTCGGCCGCGATCGTGACGATCGGCGGGCTGCCCGCCGGGGCGCGCTGGCTGTTCCTGCTCGAGGGGGCCCTGCCGGCACTCGCGACCGTCGGCGTCGGCGCCGTTGCATGGTGGCTCGGTGTCTCGCTGATCCGGTCGCGCCCGTTCCGGCGCTTGACGTCGGTCGCGATCGGCGTCGCCGCCTGCCTCGTCCTCGCAGGAGGCGTGCTCGGACAGCTGGCCGGCGCCTTCGGGCGCGCGATCGCCGTCAGCCACCTCGCCGAGGCGGATCCGCGTGTGCACGATGTGCTCTGGCCCTTCCTCGCGCAGTTCGACCTCGCCCCGGTCGGGTGGGGCTTCGCACTCGCGCTCATCGCGACCGCGTTCCAGCTCGGCACCCGCCTGCAGAAGGATGCGGAGGGTCTGGTGTGACTCCGGCGGCGCAGGACGAGGAGGACTCCGGGATCCATTGCCGTCTCGACGAGCTGCTCGCCGCCCGCGGGATGACGTTGACGCAGCTGAGCGAGCGGGTGGGCGTGAGCATCGTGAACCTCTCGGTGCTCAAGAACGACCGGGCGCGCGCGATCCGCTACTCGACGCTGCGCGCGATCTGCGATGCGCTGCAGTGCGAAGTCGGAGAGCTGCTCGTCCTCGCCCCGCGGGGCTGAGCGGAGTTCGGACCCTCCGGAGTACGCGACCTGCTACGGCAGGTCATCGCGGGCGATCAGCGGGAACCAGTGCCGTTCCTTCAGCGACGAGGTCTCCGCCCCCGCGTCCAGCCACTGGCCGTCGACCCGCGGCGCGTTGTCCACCTGCCACACGCCGAAATGCGCGATCGGGACGGGCCATCGGTAGTCCCCGGAGGGGTCGGGCACGATGTTCCGCACCGCGCCCACCCAGCGCGGAGGCTCGTCGGAACCGGTGATGTCGAGGCTGAGGGCGAGGATCGCGTTCAGACCGGTCGGATCCGCCTCGCCCACCTCTCGCGTCGGGAGGTCGAGCTTGCCATTGCGCTCACGGGGGACGCAGAAGACGCGATCACCGTCGCGGATCAGCAACCGTACCAGCCCCATGGGCGACGGAGGCATGGCGCCGGTGACCCACTGGACGCGACTGCCCGCGGGCAACCAGGCCGGAGCGCCTTGTTCACCCACGATGCGCTCATCCGGCGCGTCCGCGGGGCTGCGGTCGATCTCGACGGGCGCACCTGCGGCGGCGTTGGCCGGCGCACCCGCGTCGGCGTTCGCGGGCGCATCCGCGTCGACGCGCGCAGCTGCGGCTGCGTCAGCGGATGCGTGCACGTCCGCGGGCGCACCCGCGGCGGCGTCGGCGTCGGCGTCGGCGTCGGCGAACGCACCATCTCCGGCGCGCTGCACCACCGCGATCAGGCCACGGGCGGTGCCGGCGGCGCGGTCGGCGGCGCCGGGGCGGCGGGCTGCGCGGGCATAGCGCCATCGACCGGCTGGATCACGACGGCGGTGCCGTAGGCGCACATCTCGCTGAAGCTGCCGAGGGAGCCGGAGTCGAAGCGCATCGCGATCACGGCGTTCGCTCCGCGCTGCACCGCCTCGGCCCACATCCGGTTCATGACCTCGTACCGGCTCTCGTACATGAGCTGCGTGAACTCGGGGATCTCTCCTCCGCCGAGGGCTCGGAAACCCGCGGTGAAGCCCTGCCCGAAGTTCGTGGACCGCACCGTGAGGCCCATGACCTCGCCGAGCACCTGGGTCACGCGATAGCCGGGAACGTCGTTCGTCGTCACCATGAACATGCGCTCATCGTCGCACGATGGACGAGCCTGCGCACCTGTCTCTGCGTCTTGATCCGAGTCTCTGCGTCTTGATCCGAGGCCGGGCGGTGTGGCCACCCCCCTGCGCAGCGCTTCACCCCCGAGACTTCAGGCTGCGGGGTGGAATCGTTTGGGTGGTGGGTCGATGTCGCCCCATGCGTATTTAAGGGGGAGCCTCGGGTGCAGCACGTTCTGTTCCCCGCTCGGGTGGTGCAGGATGAAGTCGTGTTTCCCGTGGCGGGTGATGTGCCATCGGCCGTGGTGGAGTTGCATGTGGTGGAAGCGGCAGAGCAGGATGCCGCGGTCGATGTTCGTGTGGCCGTCGTCTCGGGCCCATTCGTCGATGTGGTGGGCTTCGCAGTAGGACGCGGGCCGGTCGCACCCGGTCCACCGGCATCCGCCGTCTCTGACAGCGAGCCCGACGCGTTGTGTCGGGGTGAACAGCCGTGATTCCCGTCCCACGTCGAGCGGGTTCCCACTCGCATCCACGGTGACGGGGAGGGTCCCGGTGTCGCAGACCCGTCGTTCGGCGACCGTGGCGGGGAGGGCGGTGAGCCCGTCTTCGGTGACCGCCACCCGGGCGGGTGCGCCGTCGCCTGTGACCTGGACGAGCCGGAGTCCGGCCTGCCGGGTGCCGAACACTGCGGCCGGGTCGGCGAGCGCTCCGGCGCGGATGAGGTCGAGGAGCAGGTCGTAGGAGAGTTGGTCGTTGGTGCGTGGATCCGCGGACAGGTCGGCCGCGGACGCCTTCTCGGTGGTGTCGACGAACCGTGGCCCGCCACGGCGGGGCCGCAACGCGGCGTTGAAGATGGTGTCGAGGTAGGCGCCGCCTTCGTCGTCGAACGCGATCGACGCCCGCCGGACACCGTCCTGGTCGAACCAGGTCCGGAACGCCCGCTTCTCATACCGGGCGAGGAACCGGGCTTCGGCGCCGTCGGGGTCGAGCAGATCACGCACGGTCCGGGCCGCAGCGGCCAGTTCTTCCACGGTCCGCCGCCCGGCTTCGTCGATGAGCTGCTCGGCGGCGTGCGCCCACGCGTCGCGGGTGGCCTGGTCGTGGGCGGCACGGTCGGCGTCAGGGCAACCGTCTGGTGCGGGTGGTGGGTCACCGAGTCCGCGGCGGATCGCGTCGAACTGCGCCGACGTCACCGCCCCTGACCGCAACCCTTCCCGCAACACCTGCCTCCAGTCCCGCGTGGTGAGCGCATCCGGCGCGGCGTCATCCGGCGTGCGGTCAGGCAACTCAGCTTCGACACCGCCCACGGCGGCGCCGTCGTCGAGCAGTGCTTCGCCCACTCGCACCTGCCGGGCAGCCTCCGTCTTCGTGACCCCGGTGAGCTGCTGCACCAAGGACACCGTTGAGGGATACCCGCGGGACTGCGCCAGCCCGCCATGACCGGCCTCGCGTGTCGAACGGCCCGCGATCACACCCGTGACGATCAACCGCAACTGATCCAGCAGCCGAACATGCTCGGAGATCTCCTCGAGCGCGGCCACCGCCGCGTCATCCGCGAGCCCCTCCACAACCGCCTGCACCTCCGACGCGCCCGCACCCGCCCCGATCCGCCCGGCCAGGGTCGGGATCAGCGCCGCGATCGCATCCAACGTCCTCATACCCCCATCCTCCCCGCCACCACCGACATTCGAACCCCAGATCAACCCAGATATCCAAACCGGGATGACTCAATCGAAGACCAAACTGTGGAGGACGATCGGCCGTCCGACGGCACCCCGCGTCGGGTCCTTCCCCACGCCTTTCCCGGAGTCCACACAGGTGCCCGACGGAGGATCGACAAGGCCCTCGACGAGGGCCTTCCGCACAGCGTCGAGCAGCCCCTTCCCCGAACACCCGCATCCCCGGAGCGAGCCCGAAACGCGGCCCCAGCCCACCGACCCGTCCACAGCCAAGCCCCCCAGGAACGGATCCGCACGATGACGATGAGCCCCCAGCACGCCGCCCGGCGCCGCATGTACCGTCGACGCCGGTGGACCGTGGGCATCATCGCCGTGGTCGTGCTCGCCCTGATCGCGGCCGCCGCGTTCGTCGCGATCACGTACGCGGACGCGAACAACGGGATCCACCGCTCCCCGATCGGCGGGCTGACCGGTCCGGAGCAGAACACGGGCGAGTCGAACATCCTGATCATGGGGCTGGACAGCCGCGTGGACGAGAACGGCAAGCCGTTCCCGCAGGCGATCTACGACCAGATCCACGCAGAGGACGCGTCGGTCGGCGGCTACAACACCAACGTGCTCATGCTGATCCACATCCCCGCGAACGGCGGCAAGGCCGTGGGGATCTCGATCCCGCGCGACGACTACGTGGACTTCCCCGACTCCCCCGACGGCGTGGACAAGGGCAAGATCAAGGAGGCCTACGGCGATGCCATGGACGCCTCGATGAAGAAGCTCGCGGACAAGAGCGTCGCCGAGGCGGATGCGTATCAGCAGTCCCGCACGGCGGCGCGGCAGAGCACGATCAAGACGGTGTCGGCGTTCCTCGGCGGGGTGCGGATCGATCACTTCGTCGAGGTGACGATGGCCGCGTTCTACGAGGTGGCGCAGGCCGTGCAGCCGATCACGGTGTGCCTGAACCACGCGACGGCCGACACCTTCTCAGGTGCCGATTTCCCCGCCGGGGTGCAGGAGCTGAACGCCGCGCAGTCAATGGCGTTCGTGCGGCAGCGTCGCGACACCACCTCGAGCGACTTCGATATGACAGACCTCGACCGCACCCGGCGCCAGCAGGCGTTCATGGTGTCGCTGGCCGTGAAGCTCAAGCAGGCGTCGACCTTCACCGACTTCGGCAAGCTGCAGAAGCTGATCGACGTCGCGAAGAAGGACGTGGCGATGGACGACAAGCTGGATCTGCTGTCGTTCGCCCAGCAGGCGCAAAGCTTGGCCGGCGGGAACATCTCGTTCGTGACGCTGCCGATCGACCACTTCGACACGATCGACGGGCAGAGCGTGAACATCGTCGACGTCGACGCGATCCGGGCGCAGGTGCACGACCTGCTGAACCCGCCGACACCGACCGCCGCACCGTCGTCGTCTCCCGCGTCGTCCTCCGGATCCGATTCCTCCGGGTCCTCGGGATCCACCGGCGCCTCGGGATCCGGTTCCACCCCGGCGCCGCACCCGGTCTACACGGACTCGTCGTCGCCTCTGCAGTCGGGCAACGTGCCCTGCGTGAACTGACCGCGCTGCGGGTGGTGAACGCCGGTCTTACTGGACGTAGGGCACGGTCAGCACCGCGTCCGCGAACCCCGGCGCCGAGAAGCGGATCGTGATCACGCCGTCCCAGAACGCGGACCCGTTGTTCGGCGTCTCCGCGCCGTACATGAAGCCGTTCGCCGTGGATCCGTCATAGCTGGAGACGACCGGCGCCTGTGACGAGCCGGCAGGGACGATCGTCTCGAACACGAACATCTGGTGGAGCTGGTCGTCGGGCGCGCCCGTCACCGTGGTCCAGCCCACGATGCCGGCGTCTCCGCCAGGGATGTTGCCCTTGTAGAGGTAGAGGCCCTGGGCCGCGGCGTTGGATCCCGTGCCCTGCCATGTGACGGTCGCCGACACGGTCGTCGCCGTCGGCGCCGTCTGAGACAGCTGGAGCACGCCGCTGAGACGGAACTCCGAACTCCACTGGGGTCCCGTGAACGTGAGCGCGACGCCGGCGGCATCGATCGCGGCGACGCTCGCCGCGCTGAACGGAACCGCGACCGCCGCCATGACGACGGGCGTGCTCCACGCCGCGGCACGGAGCACCGTGCGCCGGGAGAGCATGCCGCGGGAAGGGTGTGCGGGGGCGTCGGTCATCGTTGTCTTTCACTGCGACGGCGGGCTGCAGCCGGTGGGGAGCCGACGCACGCAGCATCCTATGGCGTCGACACGCCCGGCCGCACTACGGTGATCCTCGTGAGCCGCGCAGCCAAGGTCGCCACCGGTGTCGCGGCCGCTGCCGTCGTCGAGGGCCTGGTCGTGCTCGCCTACCCCGCCTTCGCCGCGCTCGGCGGTCTTGAGCATCCGAGCGCGAGCGCGGTGTCCACGGCCGAGCCGAAGACCGCGCCCGATCCCTCGCCCTCGCCCTGTGCTCACGCATCGAGCAGGAATCGAGAAGCCCCGCCGCGCCCGCGTTCCTAGCCTCGAGGCATGAACATTCACCGCATCACCATCGAGACCGCCTCCGACGCCGTGCCGGCGGCCGAGACCTTCTACCGGGACGCCCTCGGCCTCGCGGACCGCGTCGGCGTACGCGCCACCTCCGCACCGAGCACCGGCTTCCGCGGCTTCGCGCCGTCGCTGATCTTCGTCCAGCCGGGCGATGTCGACGCGGCTGGCGAGCGGGCGCTGGCCGCCGGCGCGACGGTCATCAAGCCTGTCGCGAAGAGCCTCTGGGGTTACGGCGGCTCGTTCCTGGCGCCCGACGGCACGGCATGGCAGATCGCGAGCGCGAACAAGACCGCCACCGCACCCGCCACGGGAGAGGTCGAGCGGTTCGTCCTGCTGCTCGGCGTCGACAACGTCAAGGCCAGCAAGCGCTTCTACCAGGACCAGGGCCTGGCCGTCGCGAAGAGCTTCCCCTCCTACGTGGAGTTCGACTCCGGCGACGTGAAGCTCGCCCTCTACAAACGTTCCTCCCTCGCCAAGCAGGTCGGCATCGATCCGAGCGGCAGCGGGGCGCACCGCCTCGCGGTCGTCGCGGACGGGACCTTCACCGACCCCGACGGCTACGCGTGGCTCACCGCGGAGAGCACCGTCAGCGCAGGGTGAGCGCGGGAGGGGCGCCGGGATCCGGGTGAGCGCGGGAGGGGTGCCGGGATCCGGGTGAGTCCGCGAGGACGCGGCGTTTCGTCTCGCTCCGCTCGCTCAACGACCAGGGGTGCGTGAGCGCGCCGCGTTTCGTCTCGCTGCGCTCGCTCAACGGCCCCCCGGGGGGGTGGTGGGGCGTGTCATCGTTCGTCACACCCGGGTCCGGAATATCAGCAGACGCATAGCGTTGCAGACATCCGGCGCCGTCCACGCGCCGCCCCGTCTCCCGCGCATCCCCGCGCTCCGACTTGGAGTCTCCATGAGCACCTCTACTCCGACCGCACGACGCCCGAAGGCGCCGGATACGCGCGGTCCCGTCCGCAAGCTGCTGACCTCGTTCGGCTTCCAGATCCTCGCCGCGCTCGTGCTCGGCATCGCGGCGGGCCTCATCGGGCGCCAGCTGGGAGCGACGCACGACACCCACACCGTGCTGTCCGACACGCTCGACAAGATCGGCGGCTCGTACGTCACGCTGCTGCGCGCGGCCGTGGTGCCCCTCATCTTCACCGCGATCGTCGCGAGCATCTCCAACCTGCGCCGGGTGCAGAACGCCGCCCGCCTCGCCGGCCAGACCATCCTCTGGTTCGCGATCACCGCGTTCATCGCGGTCTCGATCGGCATCGTGCTCGGAATCACGATCCAGCCCGGCGCGCACGCCGGCACCGGTCTGGAGAAGGGCGCCGTCGCGACCCAGGGCACCTGGTGGAACTTCCTCCTCGGCCTGATCCCGCAGAACTTCCTCGGCCTCGCCGTCAACACGACCGCGGGACCCACAGACGGAACGTTCGTCTCCGGCGTGAACTTCAACATCCTCCAGGTCATCGTCGTCGCGGCGGTCGTCGGCATCGCCGCGCTCAAGGCGGGTCGCAAGGCCGAGCCGTTCCTCGTCTTCACGGAGTCCCTGCTCAAGGTCATCCAGCGCGTGCTGTGGTGGATCATCCGCATCGCCCCACTCGGCACCTTCGGTCTCATCGGATCGGCCGTCATCAACTACGGCTGGGACAAGCTGACCTCGCTCGCCTGGTTCGCCGGCGCGATCTACATCGGCCTCGCGCTCGTGCTGTTCGTGGTCTACCCGATCCTGGTGAAGACGCACGGCCTCTCGGTCAAGCAGTACTTCACGGGCGTGTGGCCCGCCGTGCAGCTGGGCTTCGTGAGCCGCAGCTCGATCGGCACGCTCCCGCTCACCGAGCGCGTGACCGAGCGCAACCTCGGCGTGCCTCGCGGTTACGCGTCGTTCGCCGTGCCGCTCGGCGCCACCACGAAGATGGACGGCTGCGCCGCGATCTACCCGGCTCTCGCCGCGATCTTCGTCGCCCAGTTCTTCCACATCGACCTGAACATCATGCAGTACATCCTGATCGTGATCGTCTCGGTGGTCGGATCCGCCGCGACCGCCGGCACCACCGGCGCGATCGTGATGCTCACGCTCACGCTGTCGACCCTGGGCCTGCCGCTCGAGGGCGTCGGCCTGCTGCTCGCGATCGACCCGATCCTCGACATGGGCCGCACCGCGGTGAACGTCGCCGGCCAGGCGCTCGTCCCGACGATCGTCGCCAAGCGCGAGGGCATTCTCGACCTCGACCTCTACAACGCGCCGCGCAACGGCCTGCCGTTCGCCGAGGACATCGACGACGAGGCCCCGGAATCCGCCGAGTCCGCCGCCGACGAGGCCGCGGACGCCGGCTCGCCGGAGGACGCCGCTGCGGCGGCAGGATCCGCTGACGCTGAGGAGACCGCTTCGGTGCGCTGATCTGCCACGTGCATGAGAAGGCCCTCGGATCCCCTTTCGGATCCGAGGGCCTTTGCCGTGCGGCCTTCGTTTTTACGCGATTCACGACTCCATCAACGGCAGTTCGAGATCGAAGGCGAGCACGATCGCATGAGCCAGCCGGCGCTCCTGCTCTTCGGAGAGGAACCCGATCGTGCGTCCGAGGCTCGCGCTCGGGATCGTCACGAGGTTGTCGATCGATGCCGCACAGGCGTGGTCAAGCCCGTTCTGCGCCCCGAGGAGCACCTCGCTGCTGAGCCCCTTCACGGTCGTGGTGATGGGTGCGACCGTGACCTTGGTCATCGCCGCCCGCGCCACCTCGCGCGTCAGCACCAGCACGGGACGGGTCTTGTCGAGCCGCGCGAGGCAGATCTCGCGCATCAGTCGTCGAGCTCCGCGCGTCCGGCCGTCCAGTCGACGAGTCCATCGAGGTCGTCCGCCGCCCCCTCCCGCCGCAGGATCTCGACATCGCGCTCGGCGAGGAGCCGACGCATCTCGCGTTCGAGTGCGGATGCCACGACCGCGGCGCGGCTGCTCGCCCGCCCGGCGGAGACCTCCCGATCGAGGAACTCCACGACAGGATCCGGCAGGCGCACAGCGATCTGGGTGCTCATGCCGTCATCATACCCCTGTGAATCCCGAAGTGGGATGCATTCCTGAGGGTGAGTATCCGGCCTCAGCGCTCCGCCGTCGGGCTGGCCAGGCGGGTGTCGAGGGCGAGCTCCTCGGCGTCCATCGCGGTGATGAGCTCGCGCATGACCTCCTCGTTGAGCTCGCCCGCGTCGCGCTCGGCGATGAGGACGTCGCGGCGCACCTGCAACCAGCCCTTGGACAGCCCGACGAGCTCGTCGCGGCTGGGGCGCGGCATCCGGTCCTCCTCGCGCTGGCCCTTCTCGGTGTCGCGCTCGACGCGGGTGAACCGCTGCGCGAAGCGGTCGAAGCCGGCGAGCGCCTCTGGTCCGTACTCCGCCTCCCAGGCCTTGCGCTTGGCGTCGAGGAAGACCTTGCCCGCCTCGCGCGTCCTGGCTCGGACCTGGGCGAGCTGACGCCGGTCCTCGTCGTCCTCGTCGCTCACGTCGGCGACCCCGAGCCCGTTGATCAGCAGCGGCAGCGTGAGCCCCTGCAGCAGCAGGGTGCCGACCGTCACCACGAACGCAACGACGACGATCGCGTGCGCGGCGCCGGAGTCGAGACCGGCCAGGTCCGCCGCGGCGAGCGCGGTCGCCAGGGTGACCACGCCGCGCATACCGGCCCAGGAGATCACCGCATTGTCCCGCCAGCTCAGCTGCGACTCGCGGAAGCGCTCGCGCAGCTGCTCCTCGCTGGGTCGCCTGCGGCTCGACCAGCCCCTCCGCGCCCGTTTCTCCTCGACCGCCTGCATCCGCTGCTCGAGCTGCCCCGACTCCAGCGCGCGCTCGAACTGGCGCAGCCGCAGCTTCGACCAGAACGCGCCCCACGCCGACGCCGGGTACACGAACAGCGGTCGCACGAGCAGCACGGCCACGAACACCGCGGCCGACAGCCACAGCACGCCGGCGACCTGGGTCGCGCCCAGCTCGGCGATCACCGGCGGCAGCTGCAGCCCGATGTACGCGAAGACGAACGCCTCCAGCAGGAAGTCGGCCGAGAGCCAGATCGGCGCCTCCTGCATGCGCGTGGAGTAGCTCGTGCGCGGCGCGTTGTAGCCGACCACCAGCCCCATCGCGACGACGCCGAGAACTCCGGATCCGCCCAGGTGCTCCGTGATCGCGTACACCCCGAACGGCGCGAGCAGCCCGAACGTTCCGATGACGACCGGATCCGAGATCCTCATGCGCAGCTGATGCATGCCGAGGCCGGCGACCACGCCGATCGCGACCCCGACCACGACCGCCACGACGAATTGCCAGACGCCGCCGCCCAGGCTGATCGTCGCGCCGGCCACGATCGCCGCGAACACGCGGTACAGCGTCAGCGAGGTCGCGTCGTTGATCAGGCTCTCCCCCGACAGCACCGTCATCACCCGGCGCGGCAGTCCGAGCCTGCGGCCGATCGCCGCGGCGGAGACGGCATCGGGCGGTGCGACGATCGCACCGAGCAACAGCGCCCCCGGCAGGGTCAGGGACGGCATGATGAGCCACGCGATCAGCCCCACCACGGCCGTGGTCACGACGACCAGGCCGACGCCGAGCCGACGGATCTGCGGCATGCTGCGACGGAAGCTCACAAACGAGACGTCCAGCGACGCGGAGTACAGCAGCGGCGGCAGCACGAGGTTCAGCAGCACGTGCCCGTCGATGCGCAGGTTGGGCACGGCGGGGATGAAGGACACGGCGAGCGCGACGACCGTCACGAGCAGCGGCGCGGGCCAGCCCCTCCAGCGCGCGAACGCCGCGACGACCACCGATCCGACCAGCACGTAGAAGATCTCGGGATCCATGCCGTCAGGCTAGCGGGGCGCCGCTGTCGCGCCGCTTTCCGATCACTGTCGAGGGCGATCCGGATCCGGTCCGGCCGTGTCCCCACTTCTGGCCAGACCGTGTCCCACTTCTGGTCAGACCGTGTCCCATTTCCGGCAGACTCGGAGCCCCGGAACCGACCAGAAGTGGGACACGGTCGAGGGATCCGGATCCGCTACCGCCCGGCCGTCAGGATCCGCACGACCTCCTCGTCGGGCGTCTGCCGGAAGTCGACGTAGTGCATGCCCACCGCCATGAAGTCCTCCGGCGCTTCGAGGCAGACGACCTCGTCGGCGTCCGGATCCGGCCCGGCCCGCAGCTCCTCGAGCGCCTCCGGCGGCGCGACCGGCACGGCGACGACGACCCGCGCCGCTCCCCTGGCGCGCGCGATCGCGCAGGCCGCTCGCACCGTGGCGCCTGTGGCGATGCCGTCGTCGACGATGAGCGCGGTGCGTCCGGCGAGCGGCTCTGGCGCACGCCCGCCGCGGAACAGTCCCGCTCTGCGCTCCACTTCGGTGCGTTCACGGCGCTCGGCTCCACGCAGGGTCTGCGCGTCGACCCCGGCGGCGCGCACGACGTCGGGATTGCGCACCGCGGCGTCCTCCTCGCCGACGGCGCCCATCGCGAGCTCGGGCTGCCACGGCACCCCGACCTTGCGCACGACGAGCACATCGAGCGGCGCGCCGAGCGCTCGCGCCACCTCCGCCGCCACCGGAACGCCGCCGCGGGGCAGACCGAGCACGACCGCATCGGCAGGCGGATCCGCCTCCAGCAGCGCGGCGAGCCGCCGCCCGGCGTCGGCGCGATCCGCGAACCCGTGCATGCTTCCGGACTACGCCGATGCGGACGCGCGGTCAAGGGCGCGCTTCCCCCCGGGACCGTCGGCGCGCCTCCCTCGGGGTCGTCGGCGCGCCTCCCCTCGGGGTCGTTGAGCGAAGACCGGCGCAGCCGGAGTGAGCCGAGACGCGGCGCTCTCGCGGTGCGGCTCCGCCAAGGCACCACCTGCCGTCTCGGTCGCCTGCGGCCGGTTCCTGTGCCCGGCGAAAGGCGCGCAACGACCCCGAAGGCGACGGATCCGGAATGCGCCCCGTATCCCCCGCGTTGTCGAAAACGATGTCTACTCTCGCGCTCTCCGTCCTCGACCTCGTCCCGGTGCGCACCGGGCAGACCAGCGCTCAGGCGGTGTCGTCGTCGCTCGCCCTCGCCGCGCGCGCCGACGAACTCGGCTATCGGCGGTACTGGTTCGCCGAGCACCACAACATGCCGGCCGTCGCCTCGACCACCCCGCCCGTGCTGATCGCCGCGGCCGCCGCGCGCACCCAGCGCATCCGCGTCGGATCCGGTGGGGTCATGCTGCCGAACCACGCTCCGCTCATCGTCGCGGAGCAGTTCGCCGCGCTCGAAGCGATCGCGCCGGGCCGGATCGACCTCGGCATCGGCCGCGCCCCGGGCAGCGATCCGGTGATCACCCAGCTGCTGCGCGCCGCAGGGACCGCCGGCGACGTCGAGCGCTTCCCCGATCACGTGCAGGACATCGCACTCATGCTGCAGCCCGACGGCGCCACCGTGCAGTTCACCTCGGGCGGCGAGTACGCGGTGCGCTCCACGCCCGCCGCGACGGGCGCCCCCGAGGTGTGGCTGCTCGGATCCAGCGACTACTCCGCGCAGCTCGCGGCCTCGCTCGGCCTGCCGTACGTGTTCGCGAACCACTTCTCCGGCCAGGGCCTCGACCGCGCCCTCTCGCTCTACCGCGAGGGCTTCCGGCCGACCGAGGCGCACCCAGAGCCGCGCACCTTCCTCACTGCGAACGTCGTCGCAGCGCCCACCGCGGAGGAGGCGGCGGACCGCGCGATCCCGCAGCTGCGGATGATGGCGCGGCTGCGGCTGAACCGCCCGCTCACCCCGCTGGAGACGGTGGAGCAGGCCCGCGCGGCCCTCGCCGCGAACCCGGACCCGCAGGAGGAGCAGATCCACGCCGCCGCGCTCGCGAACTGGTTCGTCGGCGATGGCGCGACCGTCCGCGGGCAGCTCGACGCCTTCGCGGAGAAGCACGGCGTCGAGGAGATCATGGTCTCCCCCGTCGCCGGATCCTTCGCCGACGAGGATCCCGACCGCACCCCCGGTCGCACCCAGACGCTGGAGCTGCTCGCCGGCTGACGCGCGGCGCTGGCCGGCGGGGAACCAACACCCGGATTGACGTTCAGGTCGCAGTTTCCGTCCCCAAGACCCTCAGATTGCCGCAGAAAATGCGACCTGAACGGAAGACCTGCGACCCGCGCAGGAACACGGCGCCCCGCACGGAAGAAGGCGCGCCCGCCGTAGAGGGCGAGGGTGCTCGAGCTCGAACCCGCCCTCGTCGACCGCGCCGCGGCACTCGCCCGGCGCGGCGATCGCGTGGTGCTGAGGGTCGTCGGCGAACCAGGATCCGGCAAGACACGACGCTCGCCCTGGCGCTGAAAGCGGCCCTCGAGAGCCGGAGCGTGCCCGTTACGTGGCTGCCGATGGACGGCTTCCACCTCGGCGAACGGATCCACGCCCGCAGAGGGCTGGCGGACCTGATCGTCCCCGTCGCCCGACACCCGGCCAAGGTCGGCGACCTCGACGTCGTCCGTGGGAGCCGGTTCGACCCGGCGACCGGCTCAGCCTCGACCGGCCCGGCCGGGGTTACGCCTCGGGCTCGCCCGCGATGAGGCCGCGCAGCCAGTCGCGCGCCTCGACGAACACGTCGTCCGCGTACCGCTCGGGGTACTGCACGATGCGCCGGTCGGCACGAGGATACGAGCCGAGGTAGACGACCCGCGGGCTGAACCGGCGGATGCCGAGCAGCGCATCGGCCATCCGCTCGTCCTGGACGTGACCGTCCGCGTCGAGCACGAACCGGTACCGACCCAGCTCGTCGCCGATGGGGCGGGACTGCAGCAGGGACAGGTTGATGCCGCGCGTGGAGAACTGCTCCAGCAGTTCGAGCAGGGCGCCCGCGTGGTCCACGGGCAGCTCCACGATGAGCGAGGTCTTGTCGGCGCCGGTCGGCGGGGCGGGCGCCACAGTGCGCGAGACCAGCACGAACCGGGTCACGGCGTTGTCGTTGTCGCCGATGCCGTCGGCGAGGAGCTCGAGCTCGTGGTGCTGCACGATCCCGGGCGCCGCGATCGCGGCGTCGGCCGTCAGCGTGCCGTCCAGGATCCCCAGCGCCGACGCCACGTTGCTCGCGGCGGGGACGTGCTGGTGCTTCGGGATGTGCTCGCCGAGCCAGCCGTAGCACTGGGCGTAGGCGACGGGGTGCGCGGCGATGACCGTGACGTCCTCGATCCTGGTGCCGGGCGCCGCGACCAGCACGAAGTCGACCTTCACCAGGTACTCGCCGACGATCCGCAGGCCGGGCAGCGTCGCCAGCGCGTCCAGGGTCGTGGTGACCCCGCCCTCGACCGAGTTCTCGATCGCGATCATCGCGGCATCGCTGCGCCCCTCGAGCACGTCCGCGAGCGCCTCGCCCACGTTGTGCACGGGACGCCACTCGTGCCCGCGCGCCTCGGGCACCTGCTCCAGAGCCGCTTCGGTGAACGTCCCCGCGGGGCCGAGATAGCTGTAGGTACGGCGGGCGGGGGCGGCATCGGTCACGGCGTTCAGCCTAGTCCGGGGCGCGGCCGCCCCACCGGTCGATGACGCGAACGACGGCACGATCCCGTCACGGGCGCACGAGAGGATTCCGGATCCGGTCCTGCACCCGCGCGGATCGTGCATTCGTGCCCATGATCCGGCGAACGAGGTCGGCGCCCGGTGCACCGGCGGCCGCCGCGCGCCGAAACGATGATGCGATCCGGGGCCCGCCGGGGCAGACTAGCTGCATGACGAGCCGTGCCGGCCTCCCCGCGGAGGAAAGCGACCTGATCGACGTCGACGAGCTGATCGCCGCCTACTACGACCGGATCCCGGATCCGAAGGTCTCCACGGAGAGAGTCGTGTTCGGCACGAGCGGACATCGCGGGTCTTCGTTGAGCGGCAGCTTCAACGAGCAGCACATCCTCGCCACGACCCAGGCGATCGTCGACTACCGCACGGCGCAGGGCATCACCGGCCCGCTCTTCCTCGGCCGCGACACGCACGCGCTCAGCCGCCCGGCCGAGCGCAGCGCGATCGAGGTGCTCGTCGCGAACGACGTCGACGTGCTCGTCGACTCCCGGGACGCCTGGGTGCCGACGCCCGCGCTCAGCCACGCGATCCTCACCTACAACCGCGACCGCTCCGACGACGAGCCCGGCCGCGCCGACGGCATCGTAGTCACCCCGTCGCACAACCCGCCCCGCGACGGCGGCTTCAAGTACAACCCCCCGCACGGCGGCCCCGCCGACACCGACGCGACGGGCTGGATCGCGAACCGCGCGAACGAGCTCATCGAGGCCGGGCTCGAGGGCGTGAAGCGCACCCGCTTCGCCGACATCGACGCGGACAGCCTGGGCACCTACGACTTCCGCGACGGCTACGTCCGCGATCTGCCATCGATCATCGACGTCGAGGCGATCAAGCGCGCGGGCGTCAGGATCGGGGCGGATCCGCTCGGCGGCGCCTCGGTCGAGTACTGGGCCCTCATCGGCGAGATGCACGGCCTCGACCTCACCGTGGTGAACCCCGAGGTCGACCCGACCTGGCGCTTCATGACCCTGGACTGGGACGAGAAGATCCGGATGGATCCGTCCTCCCCCTCCGCGATGGCGTCGCTGGTCGCGAAGAAGGGCGACTACGACGTGCTCACGGGCAACGACGCCGACGCCGACCGGCACGGCATCGTGACCCCGGATGCGGGCCTGATGAACCCGAACCACTACCTCGCGGTCGCGATCGACTACCTGTTCTCGCACCGCGAGGGCTGGGGCCGCGACGCCGCGATCGGCAAGACGCTGGTGTCGTCCATGATCATCGACCGCGTCGCGGAGTCGCTCGGCCGGCGTCTGCTCGAGGTCCCCGTCGGGTTCAAGTGGTTCGTGCCGGGGCTCCTCGACGGATCCGTCGCGTTCGGAGGCGAGGAGTCGGCCGGGGCGTCGTTCCTGCGCAGGGACGGATCCGTGTGGTCGACCGACAAGGACGGCATCCTGCTCTGCCTGCTCGCCGCGGAGATCATCGCCGTGACCGGCAAGACGCCGTCGGAGCGCTATCGCGAGCTCGAGGAGGCGTTCGGCGCCTCCGCGTATCAGCGCGTGGACGCCCCCGCGACGCCCGAGCAGAAGGCCACGCTCGGCAGGCTGTCGCCGGAATCGGTCACCGCGACAGAGCTCGCCGGCGAGCCGATCACGGCCAAGCTCTCGCACGCGCCCGGAAACGGCGCGGCGATCGGGGGGCTCAAGGTGCAGACCGAGCACGCCTGGTTCGCTGCGCGCCCGTCCGGCACGGAGGACGTCTACAAGCTCTACGCCGAGTCGCTGCTCGGCCCCGAGCACCTCGCCCGCGTGCAGGAAGAGGCCAGGGCGGTCGTGAGCGCCGCGCTCGGGGGCTGATCCGGCTCGGGGCTCCTGCCGTGTCCCGGTTTCGGCGCTACCGTGTCCCGGTTTTGGCCCTACCATGTCCCAGTTTCGGTGCAGCCGTGTCCCGGTTTCGGCCCTACCATGTCCCAGTTTCGGCGCAGAACCGCCCGGTTTCGGAGCCGAAAGTGGGACAAGGTAGTCCGGGCTGCCCCCGGGGCCGATCACCCGGTCCGTGTCCCGGTTTCGGCCGTACCGTGTCCCAGTTTCGGCGCGGAATCACCCGATTCTGAGCCGAAAGTGGGACACGGTAGTCAGGCGAGCCCCGGGGTGCTCCCCCGCACGACCACCTCGACGGGGAGCGGGGCCTGGGTCCAGTCGTCGTCGACGACCGCGCGGAACGCCTGATAGCCCGCTTCGTTCAAGGGCACGCGCACGGTGGTGAGCGCGGGCGTCACGTCGCCGCTCGCGGAGACGTCGTCGAAGCCGCACACGGCGATGTCCGTCCCGACCGCGCGGCCGGCGGCGCGGATCGCGGACATCGCGCCCAGCGCGACGACATCGCTCATCCCGAAGACCAGGGTGCCGGGCTCGACGCCCTCATCCAGTGCCGCAGCCATCGCCTCGGCGCCCGACTCGCGCCGGAAGTCGCCCCGGTGGATCCGGTCCATCGCCCCGCCGCCCGACGCGAAGCCCCGGGCGAAGCCGTTCAGGCGGTCGTCCGACGTGCGCACGCCTTCGGCGGCGCCGATGCCGATCGCGGCTCGATAGCCCAGTGCCGCCATGCGGCGCCCGAGCTCCTCGGCGCCGCCGGCGTTGTCGATCAGGATGGTGCGCCCGCCGGCGTCCCCGTCGCCCGGCAGGTCCCCGAAGGCGACGACCCGCCCGCCGTAGCGCTCGAACGCCTCCAGTTCGGCGGATGCGGATCCGCCCTCGGCATCGTCCGCGCGTGACGCCGCGAGGATCAGTCCCTGCGGACGCTGGCCGCGCAGTGCCCGCAGGATCCGGTTCTCCCGCTCCGGGTCCCGCTCGGTGATCGAGATCGTCACGACGAGACCCTGCTCGTCGGCGCCCCGCGCGACGCCCGCGGCGATCTGACCGAAGTAGGGATCTGCGATGTCGGCGACGAGCAGCGCGATGACCGGGGAATGACCGCGGGCGGTCGCCTGCGCCGACACGTTCGGGGTGTAGCCGAGCGCCTCGGCGGCGCGCTCCACGCGCTCGCGGAAGGGTCCGGCGACCTTGCGCTCCGAGCCGTTGAGCACACGCGAGGCGGTGGCCAGCGAGACCCCGGCCTCCCGTGCCACGTCCTGCAGCGTCGCCGCGTGTCCGACCGCGGAGGCGGCGCGCGGGGAAGGGCTTCCCGGATTCATGCCCCGAGCCTAGTGCGCGCCGCTCCCTCGGCGAGGTACCCGCGCAGAGCCGCGGCTTCCGCGGCGAGCGCGGCGGGATCGTCGCCCGGCACGAATTCGAGCAGGGCGTCGCGCGGGGGGTTCGCCGCGACGGCAGCCGCCCTGGCGAACGCCGTCCACAGGCCATCCCGCGCGGTGAGCGGGAGCCGCTCGGCCACGGGCCACCAGGAGAACACATGCACGGCGGAGACCCGGTCGGCGAGGCGTTCGTACTCGGCCACGGCGACCTCGTCGGGAGCCGAGACGGTGGGCTGCCAGTACGTGGACAGGTGCGGGCTGGCGACCTCGGCCAGCACCCGCAGCGTCTGCTCGGCGTCGTCGGCGAGTGTGCGCCCGTGGAACTCCAGGGCGAGCGAGATCCCGCGGCGCCCCGCCTGCTCCGCCGCGTCCGCGAGCGCGTCGACGACCTCGGCGTGCTCGGCGGCGGTGGCGTCCGCGGATCCGATACTCCCCGCCCACACGCGGATCCGGTCGGCGCCGAGCGCCTCGGCCGAGTCCAGGACCGGGACGATGTCCTCCCCCGCCCGCGCGCGGAAGTACGAGCCGTACGAGCACACCGCGAGTCCCGCGTCCGCGGTGAGGCGGGCGACCTCTGCGGCGCGCGCGGCATCGCCCGGGGGCACGTGCACGTCTCCGCCCCACTCGATCGCCTGCAGTCCCGCGTCGACCGCAAGAGCGGCGATCGCCGCCGGATCCCGCTGCCGGAAAGTCACGGAGCACAGCCCGGTTCGGATGGTCATACGATCAGCCTTTCACGAGGCGCCCTCTCCTCCCCCGCATCTTCTTTCCGCGAGACTCCAACTGGGCGACGAGACTGCGCTTCCGGCATGCAGTCTCGTCGCGGAGTTGGAGTCTCGCGGTCAAGGGGAAGGGGGCGGGAGCGGCGGGCGGGCGGGAGCCAGGGGCGGTCAGGGGCGGTCAGGGGAGGTGCGGGGAGACGGTGGCGGTGAAGGACTCCGCCGTGCGGCGGACGACCTCGGCAGGATCCTGAGCCCAGATGTCGGCGTTGAAGATCTCCACCTCGACGTCCCGGTCGTAGCCGGTCGCCACGACCGCCCGCGTGAGCGAGGCGAAGTCGATCACGCCGTCCCCCGGGTAATGCCGGCTGAGCAGCACATCGGCGGGCAGCGGGGTCTTCCAGTCGCACACCTGGTAGGTCGCGATGCGCCCCTCGCGGCCGGCGCGGGCGATCTGCTCGAGCGCCTGCGGGTCCCACCAGATGTGGAAGGTGTCGACCGCCGCGCCGACCACCGCGGGGTCGAAGTCCGCCGCGATGTCGAGGGCCTGCCCCAGCGTGGAGACGACGCAGCGGTCGGATCCGAACATCGGGTGCAGCGGCTCGATCGCGAGGGTCACGCCCGCGGCGGCAGCATCGGCCGACAGCTCGCCGATCGCGTCGCGCACCCGCTCCCGTGCGCCGATCAGGTCGCGGGATCCCTCGGGCAGTCCGCCCGCGACGAGCACGAGCACGGCCGTCGATCCCTCGGCCGCCGCAGCTGCGAGCGTCGCGGTCTCCTCGATCGCGCGCCGGTTGTCGTCCAGCGCCGCGCGCCGCTCCGGGCCGTCCGTCAGCGTGAAGAACCCTCCGCGGCAGTGCGTGGTGAACCGGAGCCCGGAATCGGCGAGCATGCGGACGGCGACGTCGAGGCCGACCTCGTTCACGGGCTCCCGCCACAGACCGATGCCCTGCACGCCCGCCTCGGCGGTGACCCTGAGCGCGGTGGCCAGGTCGGCGTACTTGATCGTGGCCTGGTTGATCGAGAGGCGGGGATCCGCAGCGGCGCTCATGCGTCCACTCCATTCAGGCGCAGCATCCCGTGCCAGCGCTCCCGCGCGAGCTCCGGATCCTCGAGGGCGAGCGACGCGTTCGCGAGTTCGACGATGCGGCTGAGGTGCGGCAGGCTGCGGGCGGAGTGCAGCCCGCCCACCATCTGGAACGCGGGCTGGTGCCCGTTCAGCCAGGCCAGGAATGCGACGCCGGTCTTGTAGTAGAACGTGGGCGCGGCGAAGACCTGCCGGCTGAGCTCCTCCGTCGGACCGAGGATCTCGAGGTAGCGGGCCGGATCCCCCGCGTCGAGCGTCTGGATCGCCGCCGAGGCGACCGGGGTGATCGCCGCGAACGCGCCGAGCAGCGCGTCGGAGTGCGTGCGTCCGGTCGTCGAGCGCCCTGCGGAGGACAGCGTTTCGGCTCGGTCGGCTTCGTCGGCCTCGCTCAACGACCGGATCGAGGATCCGCCGATCAGGGAGACGTAGTTGAAGTCGTCTCCGGTGAACATGCGCACCTCGGGCGGGAGCTGCTCGCGCACCGTGATCTCGGACTCGGCATTCAGCAGGCTCATCTTGACGCCCGCGACCTTGCCCGGGTTCTCCGCGATGATCCGCAGCAGCGTGCCGGACGCGTCGCGCCAGTCACCGGATCCGAAGTACCCCTCCAGCTGCGGGTCGAACGCGGTGCCGAGCCAGTGCAGCACGACCGGGGTGGTCGCCTGCTGCAGCACCGCGGCGTAGACGCGCAGGTAGTCGGTGCGCGACTCGGCGACGCGGGCGAGGTGACGCGAGGCCATGAGCACGGGACCCGCGCCCTGCTCCTCGGCGAAGTGCAGCTGCGCGACGTAGGCGTCGATCACCTGCTGCAGCGGGATGCGCTCCTCGCCGACGTGGTCGGTGTTGACCCCGACGACGACGGATCCGCCCTCCTCTCGCGCGACCTCGGCGCTGCGCGCGATGAGCTCACGGGTGGCCGCCGCGTCGAGCCCCATGTTGCGCTGCGCGGTGTCCATGGCATCGGCGACGCCGAGGCCCCAGGAGTACACGTTGCGGCGGAAGGCGAGCGTGGCATCCCAGTCGATGTCGGCCGGCTGCCCAGGGGTGTTGTCGCCGTGCACCTTCGGCACGACATGCGCCGCCGCGTAGGCGACGCGGCTCTGCAGCGGCGAGGCGGGGCGGGCGTATGCGCCGGAGTCGTTCAGGGCGGTGTCGGAGGTCTCCCCCGATGCCGCGAGGAGGCGGATCGTCGTCATGGCCGGCCTCAGTCCAGGCTCAGCGCGGGCAGCGCGACCTTGCGGCCCTCGGCGGAGGACTGCAGTCCCGTCTCGGCGAGCTGCACGCCCCTGGCGCCGGCGAGCAGGTCGAAGGCGTAGTCGGTGCCGAGCACGTAGGACGCCAGGTACTCCTCCCACTGCTGGCGGAAACCGTTGAGGAACACGTCGTTCACGGGCACCTCGGCCCAGTCCGCGTCGTAGTCGTGCGCGTCGGCGAGGTCGGGGTTCCACACCGGCTTCGGGGTGGCGTTGCGGTGCTGGATCTTGGCGCCGAACAGGCCGACGACGGCGGATCCGTGCGTGCCGTCGACCTGGAACTCGACCAGCTCGTCGCGGTTCACGCGCACGGTCCAGCTGGAGTTGATCTCGGCGACGATGCCGCCCTCGAGCTCGAAGATGCCGTACGCGGCGTCCTCGGCGGTGGCGGTGTAGTGCTCGCCGTCCTCGTCCCAGCGGTCGGCGATGTGCACAGCGGCCTGTGCGTAGACGCTCTTGACCTCGCCGAACAGGTTCTCCATCACGTAGTTCCAGTGCGGGAACATGTCGCTGATGATGCCGCCGCCGTCTTCGGTGCGGTAGTTCCAGCTCGGGCGCTGCGCAGGCTGCCAGTCGCCCTCGAACACCCAGTAGCCGAACTCGCCGCGGACGGAGAGGATCCGCCCGAAGAAGCCAGAGTCGATGAGGCGCTTGAGCTTCTGCAGGCCGGGCAGGTAGAGCTTGTCGTGCACGACGCCGGTCTTGACGCCCGCGGTCCGAGCCAGGCGGGCCAGCTCGAGGGCTTCCTCGACGGACTCGGCGGTCGGCTTCTCGGTGTAGATCGCCTTACCCGCGGCGATCGCCTTGCGGATCGCGGTCGCGCGCGCCTTGGTCACGAGGAAGTCGGCATAGATCTCCCACTGCGGATCCGCGAGCGCGGCGTCGAGGTCGGTCGTCCAGTCCTCGATGCCGTGCTGGGCGGCGAGCTCGGCGAGCTTCGGCCCGCTGCGGCCGACCAGGATCGGCTTCACGGTGACGCGGCTGCCGTCGGGCAGCTCGATGCCGCCCTGCTCGCGGATCGCGAGGATCGAGCGCACCAGGTGCTGGCGGTAGCCCATGCGCCCGGAGACGCCGTTCATGATGATGCCGATCTCGCGGGTGGTCGTCTCGGACACGGTGTCCCCTCTCCTTGCCTCGGCGGCCCTCGTGGCCTCGCCGGTTGCGTCGCATGTGGTGCGTGTGGTGCGTGGGCGCTTGTCGGTAAGCGCTTTCCGAACTATGGTGACACGGGAATCCACCCACCGCAAGGCCGACATCGAGCGCCCTCCTTCCGGTCGTCCCCGCCAGCGCACGCTCTGGGGTCCGCTCACAGGGACGACTCGAAGTGGGAGCGCTCGGGGAGCGGGGGCGTCTCCCCCACCTTCCGGTCGTCCCCACCAGCGCACGCCAGGGGGTCCGCTCACAGGGACGACGCGAAGGAGGGTGCCCACGCACAACGAGACTCCCTACAACCGCACACTCCCATCCCCGCCGCACCCACACCCCGCCGCGACGCCTGGCCACTTTCGGGTCGTCCCCGCCAGCGCACGCCCTGGGGCCCGCTCACGGGGACGACTCGAAACAGGGAGGGCGGCGACCGACGCCGGCGACTCCATATCTCGGAGTCGTCCCCATCAGCGCACGCCATGGGGCCCGCTCAGAGGGACGACTCGAAAGGGGAGCGGGAGAGGAGAGGGCGAGGAGGGCTAGGCGCTCGCCCGGGGGATCAGGGCGGGGGCGAGAAGCGCGGGATCCTGGATGTCACGCCCCTCGACACGGTCGACGACGAGGCGCACGGCCAACTCGCCGAGCGCGGCGAAGTCCTGCCGGATCGTGCTGAGCGGCGGGCGGAACTCGGATGCGTCGGCGATGTCGTCGAAGCCCAGGACGGCGACGTCCTCAGGAACCCCGCGGCCGGTGTCGGCGAGAGCGCGCAGCAGACCGAGCGCCATCTGGTCGTTGGCGGCGAAGACGGCGGTGACCGTCGGATCCGCGGCGAGCACTCCACCGCGGTCGTGCCCCGATCCCGCACTCCAGTCTCCGCGCAGCGGATCCGGGATCCGGAGTCCGCGCGCCGCGAGCTCCTCCCGCCAGCCGCGCTCCCGCTCCGCCGCGGCGAACGATCCCTCGGGCCCCGCGAGATGGTGCACGGTCGCCGCCCCCCGGTCGAGCAGATGCGCGGTCGCCGCACGGGCGCCCGCCGCGTGGTCGGTCCCGATGACGGTGAAACGCGGATCGGCCGGGGCGTCCACGACGACGAGCGCGAGCCCGGCCGGATCCGCGTCGCGCGCCAGCGCCGAGGCCTCGTTCAGCACGATCGCCCCGTCCACACCCTGGTCGTGCAGCCGGTCGAAGGCCTCCCCGATCCGCCCCGCGGACCCGAGCGTCACCACGGCGAGCGCGTAGCCGCGCGCCTCTGCGGCCTCGGTGACGGCCTGGAGCAACGCGGAGTTGCCGACCGTGGCGAGGGTCTGCGCGACCACGCCGAGAGTCTCGGAGCGCCCGGTGCGCAGCGCCCGCGCCGCGCGGTGCGGACGGTACCCGAGTTCGGCCATGGCCTCCTCGACCCGCCCGCGCGTGGTCGGATCCACCCGAGGGCTGTCGTTCACGACGCGTGAGACGGTCTGCCCGGACACCCCGGCGCGCGCCGCGACCATCGCCATGGACACGCGCCCCGTCGGCCTCGGACCGCGACGCACGGGGGCGGACGGTGGGCCGCTCTCGACCCGCTGCGCTTCTTCGAGCTCGTCGTCGCGATTCGGCATCGGCCCGCCTCTCACCCGCCGGTCCCGCGTGTACCGACCTCAGGATTGTTGACGCTATCACGTCGCGTGCCCTATCGTGTTTACGTGAACATGGAAATCGCTCCTGAGTTCGATGCGGCGGAAGTCACCGCGCTCTCAGCCGGCGTGGTCAAGCGCACCACGCGCCTCGCCGACGGCCGCGACCTCATCTACTACGACGACCCCGGATCCACCCTCCCCGCCGAGCGCTCGATCGACGCCCGCACGCTGGACCCGCGTCCCGACACCGCGACGATGCGGCAGGACGTGCTGACCGGCGACTGGATCACGTTCGCCACGAAGCGCCAGACGCGGGTCATGATGCCGAGCGCGGATGCGGATCCGCTCGCCCCGCAGTCCCCCACGAACCCCTCCGAGGTGCCGTCGCGCTATGACGTCGCGGTGTTCGAGAACCGCTCCCCCTCGTTCGGCCCCGCCCTCGCCGCGGCCGTGGGCACCGCCCCGGAGGCCGTGGATCCGCCGCGGGGCCTGGACGACCTCGAGGCGATCGGTCTGGAGCGCACCCGCACCAGCGTGGGCCGGTGCGAGGTCGTCTGTTTCAGCCCCGAGCACGCCGGGTCCTTCGGCACCCAGTCCGTCACCCGCGCGCGCACCGTGATCGAGGCCTGGGCCGACCGCACCGCGGCGCTCTCCGCCCTCCCCGGCATCGAGCAGGTGTTCCCGTTCGAGAACCGCGGCGAGGCGATCGGCGTGACCCTCCCCCATCCGCACGGGCAGATCTACGCCTACCCCTATGTCACGCCGCGCACGCAGCGCCTGCGCGAGAGCATCGCCCGCACCGGCGCCGATCTGTTCGAGCGGATCCTGGACGCGGAGCGGCACTCCGAGCGCGTCGTCCTGCAGGGCGAGCACTGGACCGCGTTCGTGCCGTTCGCGGCGCGCTGGCCGCTCGAGGTGCAGCTGCTGCCGCACCGCCACGTGCCCGACTTCGCAGCGCTGGACGACGCCGAGCGCAACGAGCTCGCCCCGCTCTACCTGCGCCTGCTCCGCGGGGTGGACGCGCTCTACGAGACCCCCACCGCGTACATCGCGGCGTGGCATCAGGCTCCGGTCCGCGTCGGACGCGACGAGATCCGGATGCGTCTGGAGCTGACCAGCCCGCGTCGCGCCGCCGACAAGCTGAAGTTCCTGGCCGGATCCGAATCCGCGATGTCCGCATGGACCGCCGAGATCCTCCCCGAGGACGCCGCCGCGCGCCTGAGAGAGGCGATCGCGACCGTCCCCGCCCCGATCGCCTGATCCGCCCGCCTTTCCGACCGTGTCCCACTTTTCGCTCACGAATCGGCGCTTTCGCCGCCGGAAGTGGGACATGACCCCACCAGAAGTGGGACACGGTCGGCAGACCGACCCTTCCGAGGAGACCCGATGACCTTTGCCCGCACCGCCGCCCCCTCCGACGGCGCCGCCGCCGCGCCCCCCGCGGGCGCCGACGCCGACGCCCCGACCGCGGTCGCCGCCGCTGAGACCCTGTTCCGCGACCTGACCGGGACCGGGCCTGCGGGCGTCTGGTCGGCGCCGGGGCGCGCGAACCTCATCGGCGAGCACACCGACTACAACGACGGGTTCGTGCTGCCCTTCGCGATCCAGCACCGCACGGCGGCCGCCGCACGGCTGCGCGCCGACGGGCGGATCCGCGTCGCGTCCACGTTCGCCGCGGAACCGGTCGAGGTCGCGCTCGACGACCTCGAGAGGCTGTTCCCATCCGGCCACGCCCGTCGCGCGGCGACGGCAACGGCAACGGCCGAGGAACAGGGATCCGTCGTGCCCGAGTGGGCGGCGTATCCCCTCGGCGTCGCCTGGGCGCTGCGTGCGCTGGTGCCCGCGTGGGCCGCCGGCACGTTCGCGGGCGTCGACATCGCGATCGCCTCCGACGTGCCGGTCGGGGCAGGGCTGTCCTCGTCCGCGGCGATCGAGGGCGCGACGGGCGCGGCACTGAACGAGCTCTGGGGTCTGGGGCTGGATCCCGTGGCCCTCGCGCAGGCGGGTCGCCGCGCCGAGAACGAGGCCGTGGGCGCCCCGACCGGGATCATGGACCAGATGGCGTCGACGCTCGGACAGACCGACGCCGCGGTGTTCCTGGACTGCCGCTCGCTCGAGACCCGATCGATCCCGCTCGGATTCGCCGAGGCGGGACTCGAGGTGCTCGTGATCGACACGGGTGTGAAGCACGCGCACTCCACGGGCGGCTACCGGGAGCGCCGCGCATCCTGCGAACGCGGGGCCGCCGCGCTCGGGGTGGCGGCGCTGCGTGACGTGACCGAGGCGGATCTGCCGCGCGCCGCGGAACTGCTCGACGACGTCGACCTCCGCCGGGTACGGCACATCGTGACCGAGGACCAGCGCGTCCTCGACACGGTCGCCGCCCTCGCCGCGCACGGACCGCGCGCGATCGGCGAGCTGCTCGTCGCCTCGCACGCATCCATGCGGGACGACTTCGAGATCTCGATCCCCGAGCTCGACACTGCGGTCGACGTCGCCCTCGCGCACGGCGCGATCGGCGCGCGCATGACGGGCGGCGGCTTCGGCGGCGCCGCGATCGCACTCGTCGACCACGACCGCGTGCCCGCGGTGTCTGAGGCGGTGCGCGCGGCGTTCGCCGAGGCCGGCTTCGCCGCGCCGCACCTGTTCACGGTCACGCCGTCGGCCGGCCCGCGTCGCGACGCCTGAGCGCGCCGGATCCGGGTTCGTCGCCGCCGCCGTCGCAAGAAGCTGCCGCTCTGCAGGCCCGATGGCGACAGCCTCCGCGACGGGAACAGTCGGATTCGACTTCCTCCGCGGCGGAAGCGCGGATCCCGCGGCCTCGCCTCCAGAACCACCCCGGGATTCCCCCAGCGAAGCCCCGACAGAATGAGAGATCCGCGCACCCGCGCGACGGAAGGAGTCCCATGTCCTGGCTTGTCACCGGCGGCGCCGGCTATATCGGATCGCACGTCGTGCGCGCTCTCGCGGAGGCCGGGCTCACCCCGGTCGTGCTGGACGACCTCTCCAGCGGAGTCGCGTCGTTCGTGCCCGAGGGCGTGGCGTTCGTGCAGGGCAGCATCCTGGACGGGGAGCTGGTCGAGCGCACGCTCCGCGAGCACGAGGTGCAGGGCGTGATCCACGTCGCCGGCTACAAGTACGCCGGCGTCTCGGTGCAGCGGCCGCTGCACACGTACGCGCAGAACGTCGAGGGCACCAGGGTGATCCTCGAGGCCATGGCGGCCGCCGGCGTCGCGAACATCGTGTTCTCCTCAAGCGCCGCGGTGTTCGGCACGCCCGACGTGCCGGTCGTCGTGGAGGACACGGAGAAGCGGCCCGCGAGCCCCTACGGCGAGTCCAAGCTCATCGGCGAATGGCTTCTGCGCGACGAGGCCGTCGCCACGGCCGGATCCGCGAACCCGCTCGCGCACACCTCGCTGCGCTACTTCAACGTGGTCGGATCCGCGGATCCGTCCGTCTACGACGTGAGCCCGCACAACCTCTTCCCGATCGTCTTCGAGAAGCTGCTCGCCGGTGAGGCGCCGCGGATCAACGGCGACGACTACGCCACCGAGGACGGCACGAACGTGCGCGACTACGTGCACGTCGCTGACATCGCGCTCGCCCATGTCGCCGCCGCGCAGCGCATGATCGCGGGGCAGCCGGTGGAGGCCGCCTACAATCTGGGATCCGGCGAGGGTCTCTCGGTCCGCCAGATCATGGACGCGATGGCGCGCGTGACCGGCATCTCCTTCACGCCCGAGATCGGCCCGCGCCGCCCCGGCGACCCCGACCGCATCGTCGCGACCGGCGAGCTCGCCGCGCGCGACCTGGACTGGCGGATGCGTCACACGGTCGACGAGATGGTGCGCTCGGGCTGGGAGGCCCGCCGCAGCGCCGGCTGAGCCCGGACGCACCTCGGCGCCGAGTGCACAGCATGCTGAGCGCATCGGCGCCGAGTGCACCGTCTGCTGTCGAATGCACGGCTCCATGACGCCAAGAGCCCGTGCACCCGGCAGGATCCCGTGCGCTCCCGGATCGCTCCGCCAGGATCCCGTGCACCCGGCAGGATCCCGTGCACCAGGCAGGATCCCGTGCGCTCGCCGACCGCACACACCCCACGCCCCGCCCGCCCCCGCACCACGAAACGCGGCCTCCCCGAGAGGAGACCGCGTTCGTCTCGCCTACGGCTCGCTCGACGATCCAGGGGGCGAGAGCGCGGGATTAGCCCTGCGGGGCGTTCGCGGCGGCGAGGAGCTGGTCCACGCCCTCGCGGTCGAGGCCCCAGCCGAACGCGGGGAGGCGGCCGATCGGGAACGAGCCCATCATCTTCTCCATGGCCTCGCCCGACATGATGCCGTCGCCCTCGCCGCCGAACTGCTCCTGGAGCGCGGCGAACGCGCCCGCGACCATGGGACCTGCGACCGGGTGCGCGAACACCGCGGCGAGCGTGGATTCGGGAGTCAGCGGCACCAGGACCGCATCGCCGGCGACGTCGACCGTGACGGATCCGCGCAGGTCACGGCTCGATGCCGCGGCCTCGACGCGGTAGGCGCCGCCCTCGACGACGAACCGGTCGACCCGGATGTCCCAGTACGCGAGGTCCTCGCGGCGCACGGTCAGCACGACATCGGTCGTGGCGCCGGCCGCGATCTCGACCGATGCGAAGGCCTTGAGCTCGCGGGGAGCGCGCTCCACCGCGGAGGCGACCGGGGCGACGTAGACCTGCACGACCTCGCGGCCGTCGCGGGATCCGGTGTTCGTCACGGGGACCGTCACCGCGATGTCGCCCGACGGCGTGACCTCGGCTGCGACCGCGCCATAGGAGAACGACGTGTACGACAGGCCGTGCCCGAACGGGTAGGTCACCGCCATGTCGCGGGCGTCGTACCAGCGGTAGCCCACGAAGATCCCCTCGCCGTAGCGCACGTGCCCGTTCGAGCCGGGGAAGTTGCCGAACGCCGGGGTGTCCTCGATCCGGTGCGGGATCGTCTCGGCCAGGCGGCCGGACGGATTCACCGTGCCGAGCAGCACGTCGACGGTCGCGGATCCGCCGGCCTGGCCGAGCAGCCACGCCTCGACGATCGCGGGCACGCGGTCGGCGAAGGGCAGCGCCACGACCGAGCCGTTCGACAGCACGACGACCGTGCGCGGGTTCGCCGCCACGACCGCGTCGAGCAGGGCGAGCTGGTGCGCGGCGAGGTCGATGTGCTCGCGGTCGAAGCCCTCCGACTCCTCCGCATCGGTGAGGCCGAGGAAGACCACGGCGACATCGCGGGACGCGGCGAGCGCCGCGGCCTCGTCGCGGAGCGCGTCCTGCCCCTCGGCCGCGGCGTCGAATACGAAGCCCGGCGCGAACGCGACCCGGTCTCCGGCGGCCTCGGTCAGGGCGTCGAGCGCGGAGTCCACGCGGGTCGGGTTGATGTGCGAGGAGCCGCCGCCCTGGAAGCGCGGCGTGCGGGCGAACTCGCCGATCAGCGCGATCGAGGCGCCCTCGGCGAGCGGCAGCAGCGGGGCGCCGTCGACCGCATCGTTCTTGAGCAGCACGATCGAGCGTCCGGCGACCTCCCGGGCCAGGGCATGGTGCGCGTCGACGTCGAGCGGGCCGGCGACGGCCGGGCGGACCTGGGCGCGCCCGACGAGATCCAGCACGCGACCGGCCGAGGCGTCCAGCGCGGCCGCGACGGCCGGGTCGGATCCCGCGGCGGCGGCCACGGCGCGATCGGGGGCGCCGTCGCTGCCGGGCATCTCCAGGTCGAGGCCCGCGACGAGCGCCGCGACGCGATCGTTGACCGCACCCCAGTCGGAGACGACGAGACCCTCGAAACCCCACTCATCGCGCAGCACCTGCGTGAGCAGCCACGGATCCTGCGAGGCGTAGACGCCGTTGACCTTGTTGTACGAGCACATCACGGTCCACGGCTGGGCGTCCTTCACGACGCGCTCGAAGCCGCGCAGATAGATCTCGCGCAGCGGCCGAGGGTCCACGTCGCTCGACGCGGTCATCCGCTCGAACTCCTGGTTGTTGGCCGCGAAGTGCTTGAGCGACGAGCCGACGCCCTGGGACTGGATGCCCTTCACGAGCCCTGCGCCGATGACGCCGGAGACGATCGGATCCTCCGACACGTACTCGAAGTTGCGTCCGCACAGCGGCGAGCGCTTGATGTTGATGCCGGGGCCGAGGATGACCGCGACGTCCTCGATCGCGGACTCGACGCCGAGGGCGACACCGACCCGCTCGGCGAGTTCGGGATCGAAGGCGGATCCGAGTCCGGAGGCCGGCGGGAAGCAAGTGGCCGGAACGCTCTCGCTGAGGCCGAGGTGATCGCTGTCCGCCGCCTGCTTGCGCAGGCCGTGCGGACCGTCGGTGACCATGATCGACGGCAGGCTGATGCGGTCGATGGACTTCAGGGTCCAGAAGTCGGCGCCGCTCGTGAGCGAGGCCTTCTCCTCGGTGCTGAGCTCGGGCAGGTGATCGCGGGGCGATGTCATTGTCGACTCCTTCGTAGACGACTCACGGGTGACGGGCAGGGCCAGTCGATCAGGTTCCGCGACAGAAAGCAAGTATTACTCGGTTTTTGGATGCGGCGGCTCCGCACCGGGATAGTCTCGGGTCATGGCACGACGAGGTTCGTACGCGAAGGGGATCGCGAAACGCGAGGAGATCCTGCGCGCAGCTCTCGCGGTGGTCGCCCGTGAGGGCTACCACGGCGCCTCCGTGAAGGAGCTCGCCGAGGAGGTCGGCCTCAGCCAGGCGGGTCTGCTGCACTACTTCGACAGCAAGGACGAGCTGTTCGTCGAGATCCTGCGCACGCGCGACGAAGTCGACATGGCGGGCCACTCCGGTGCCGTGGACGCCGCGACGCTCGACGAGATGCGCGACGGCTATCTCGACATCGTGCGGCACAACGCGCGCGTGCCGGGGCTCGTCGAGCTGTTCACCCGCCTCGCGGCCGACGCCGCGAACCCCGAGCACCCGTCCCGCGCGTTCTTCGCGGAGCGCAGCACCGGCCTCCGCGAGCGCTGGGCCGGGACCATCGCCGACGCGCAGGCCGAGGGCATGATCCGGGGCGACATCGACCCGCTGCTCGCCGCGAGGCTGCTGCAGGCCGTGTCCGACGGCGCCCAGATGCAGCTGCTCGTCGAACCCGAACTCGACATGGTGGTCCTCATCGAGACGCTGTTCGACCTGATGCAGTCGCCAGATCGGCGCTGACCGCCAACCCGGCCAATGGCTGGGTCCCTGGGCGAGCGCAGCGAGACGAAGGGCGCTCAGGGACCGGTCCATAGATCGGTCCCTGAGCGCAGCGAGACGACGGGGCACTCAACGACCCCGGGATGCCGCACCCCGGACCGGGATCCCGTCACCCCTACAGCAGCGGACGCACCGAGGCGTACGCATCCGACTCGTCCCGCGACGGGGTGTCGTACACGCGCGCGATCTTCGCCGCGTCGTCGTAGCGGGCCCACCCCGGGTCGCCGCCCGCGATGAATGCGACCGCGGCGGCGTGCACCTCGTCGGCGAGCGCGTGCGGCGGGTTCGGGCCGGCGAGCGGATCCATCGCGGGGCCGTCCAGGCAATCGAAGAAGAACGGTACGTCGAGGCAGTGCTCCGCGAACCCGAAGTGTCCGGACGGCCAGGCGAATCGGTACACCCAGGTGGGAGCCGTGCCGCGATCCGCCAGGATCCGCAGGATCGCGACCCGGAACATCCGGTCGGTCAGCACGCGCCCCGCCAGGCGCGCCTTGCCCTTCGCGAGCACATCGGCGTTGGCGGCGAGGTACGGCTTGCGCGCCTCCTTCGGCACGCCGAGCTTGCCGAGCAGCATCCCCTTCGGGACGAGCGCCATGGCCTTGCCCGCATCGGCCGTCGCCATCGTGAACTCGTCGTCCGTCGCGCCGAGCACGAGTGGCTTGTCGGATCCGATCCCAGCGCGGAACGACTCCGGTGTGGGACGCAGGATGAGGTCGCCGTCGACGGACGGGCCGAGCGGCAGCCCGTTCTCGACGATGTCGCCCATGTCGCCACCGTCGAAGGCCGTGAGCTTCTTCTGGACCTCGAGGATGCGCTCCTCACTCAGTGCGCCGAGCCCCGCACGCGTGGGCGCGACGCCGAGCTCGGCGGCCAGCCGCCGGCCGAACTCCTCCGCACGGGCCGCCGAGATGTCGGCCAGAGCCCCGGAGATCGCATAGACGCCGTGGAACAGGTGCTGGGCCTTCTCCATGCCGAGCAGGGTCATCACCGCTCCGCCGCCGGCCGACTGGCCGGCGATCGTGACCCGAGCCGGATCCCCGCCGAAGGCCGCGATGTTCTGCTGCACCCACTCCAGGGCGAGCAGCCAGTCGCGCACGGCACGGTTCGACGGCGCGTCCTCGATCCAGCCGAAGCCGTCGAAGCCGAGCCGGTACGAGAGCGTCACGGTCACCACGCCGTCGCGGGTGAAGTTGCGCCCGTCATACCAGGGGCTCGCCGGAGACCCCGCGAAATACCCGCCACCGTGGATGTACACGAGCACGGGCAGCCCGGCGCCGGTCGCGGCAGGGCCTTCGAGACCCTCGGGGATCGTCGGCGTGTAGACGTTCACATTGAGCGTCGACTCCCCCGGAACGCTCGGCTCGGGGATGAGCGTCACACCGGGGTCGCCCCGCTGCGCCGTGGGACCGAACGCAGCGGCGTCGAACACGCCCTGCCACGGGGCCTTCGGCACCGGCGCGGCGAAGCGCAGCTCGCCCACCGGCGCCTCGGCGAACGGAATCCCGAGGAACGCCGCGGAGCGGAGGTTCCCGCGCGGACCGGATCCGGGCGCGGTGGTGTCGCGCCAGCGTCCGCGCACACGCCCCGCGCCGATCTGCACCTCCGGGTGCTCGGCAGCGGCCTCGGCGGCATCCGCGGCGGCGGAGGTGGTCTGGGTGTTCTCCATCGGGAGTCCTTTCGTGGAGGGTGGCGCCGGGGTGGGCTGATCCCGCCCCGGCGGATGCTACTTGACGCCGCGGATCGGGGCGGTGACGATCGCCGCGAGCACGGCGAACACCATCGCGAACACGAACAGCATGGGGTAGCCGCCGAAGGATCCGATGATCACCGCGGCGATCGGCGCGCTGAGCGCCTGCGGGATGTTGGTGGCAACGTTGAGGATCCCGAGGTCCTTGCCGGCATCGCTGCCCTCGCTGGGCAGCACCTCGGTCATGAGGGCCGCGTCCACCGACATGTACAGGCCGAAGCCGATGCCGTTCACGACGCTCATGAGGATCATCCCGGTCATGTTCGGCATCAGCAGCGGGAACGTCAGCCCGATCACCATCACGACGGTCGCGGCGTAGATGAACACCTTGCGGCGGCCCACCCTGTCGCTCCACCAGCCGGAGAGGGCGATCGCCGCCATGGTGGGGACCAGCGGGATCAGGGTCAGAGTAAGGGTCGCGCCCTGCGCTTCGGCCAGCGACATCCCGATGTAGTCGGTCAGCAGGTACAGCTGGTAGGCCGTGACGGCGAAGTAGCCGAGGATCAGCAGGAAGCGGGCGGCGAACGCCCAGGCGAAGTCCGGGTGCTTGCGGGGGTTGATCCAGAACCCGCGGAAGAACGCGCCCCAGCGGAACGGCGCGACCGCGGCGTTCTTCGAGGACCAGTCCTTGTTGAGCACGACGAAGAGCACGGTGACCACGATCACGGCGATGCCGAAGACGGAGTAGCCGATGCCGATCTGCGCGCCGAGCGCGGCCGCGATCATGACGCCGACCGTCATGCCGAGCTGGGTGCCGAGCCCGATCATGGCGCTCGCACCGCCGCGCTTGGCGCGCGGGAAGCGGTCGGCCGTGATCGTGGTGAGCGGCGCCTGCAGGAAGTTCAGGGCCACCTGGATCGCCACCCAGAACACCGTGATCCAGAAGACGTCCTGGAGGGATCCCATGCCGAACAGCAGGATGCCGCCGACCAGCGCACCCATGACCATCCACGGTGCACGGCGGCCGAAACGGGACCGGGTGCGGTCGCTGAACGCGCCGGCGAGAGGCTGGGCGAAGAGCGTGAAGACGAACGACGTGGTCGTGACGATCGCCAGGTTCTGCACCTTGTGCGCGGGATCCAGCACCGCGATCTGCGACGGCAGCAGGATCGCGATGAGCCCGCCATAGGTCGCGAACAGGGTCAGTGAGGCGGCCAGCAGGCTGGGAAGCAGCCGCTTCGTCGCGGGCGGGCTGGCTGCGGGATCCCCCGCAGCGGGCGCCTCGGCACGGATGAGTCCGGTCGGCGCGATCCCTGTGGCGGGATCGGGAGGGGTGATGGTCATGGGGGCTCCTCATCGAGCAGAACGAATGCAGATCTAAATACCAAACTGTGTTTGGTTTCTGGATCCGGGACGATTGTCGCACTGGAGCGCGAACAATGCAAGGCTGTCGGGAGCTGAAAGCCAATGATCGTTCAGGTTTCGTGAGGGCCGGATATTCTGACCCCATGGCCAAACGGGGTGCGTACGCGAAGGGCGTCGTCAAGCGCGAGGAGATCCTCGAAGCGGCGCTCGACATCGTCGGCCGACGCGGCTACCGCAACGCCTCGGTGCGCGAGATCGCCGATGCGGTGGGACTCAGCCCCGCGGGACTCCTGCACTACTTCGGCACCAAGGAGCAGCTCTTCGTCGAGATCCTCCGCGCGCGCGATGCCCACGACACGGAGCGGTTCGACGACCTCGGGTTCACCGCGTCGTTCCTCGAGGTGGTGCGGCACAATGCCGAGGTGCCGGGACTGGTGGAGCTCTACACGCGCCTCGCCGCCGAGTCCGCGGACCCCGAGCACCCGGCCCGCAGGTTCTTCCTCGACCGCACCGAGACCGTGCACGCGGCCGCACGCGAGGCACTCCTCGCGGACCAGCGGGAGGGCCGCATCCGCGCGGATCTGGACGTCGAGTGGGTCATCCGCGCCGGGCACGCCCTCGCCGACGGGCTGCAGAACGCCTGGATCCTGGATCCGACGATCGACATGGCCGCCGACATCGAGCAGTTCTTCGCGCTCCTGCGGGCGTGACACCGGGGTGTTGAGCCAGGTCATCCTCATAGCTCGTTCTGAACTCAGTCGATTTCGGTTGCTCACTTCGCGAGTCCCGCCGAACGCACCCGTTTCGACTGAGTTCGACACAGGAGACCGCCGGATACGCTGATCGGGTGACCGCCGACGCCCCTCTCGCCCAGACCGACTCCGGTTCCGTCCGGGGATTCTGGCGGGCCGAGCCCGGCACTCCGCACGCCTCCGCGGCGTTCCTCGGGATCCCGTTCGCCGCGGCACCCGTGGCGGAGCGGCGCTTCGCCGCTCCGCAGCCGCCCGAGCCCTGGACCGCGGTGCGCGACGCGACCGCGTTCGGGTCGACCGCGCAGCGCGGCGACAAGGGCGAGACGCTCATCCCCGAGCCCAGCATCCCCGGCGCCGCGACGCTGAACGTGAACGTGTTCACCCCGTCTCTCGCGGGATCCCGTCCCGTCATGGTGTGGATCCACGGCGGCGGCTACGTCGACGGCTCACCCGCGAGCCCCTGGTACGACGGCGCCGCGTTCAATCGCGACGACGTGGTGACCGTGACCGTGTCGTACCGGCTCGGCTTCGACGGCTTCGGCCTGATGCCCGGCGCTCCCGCGAATCGCGGGGTGCTGGACTGGATCGCGGGGCTGGAGTGGGTGCAGCGCAACATCGCGGCGTTCGGCGGGGATCCGTCGCGCGTGACGATCGCGGGGCAGTCCGCCGGGGCCGGCGCGGTGCTGACTCTGCTGGGCCTGGAGAGCGCGCAGCACCTTTTCCACGCGGCGATGGCCTTCTCCCCCGCCCTCGCCGACATCGACCCGGCGCTGGCGTCGCGACGCACGCGAGCTCTCGGCGTGCTGCTCGGCTGCGCGCCCGATGCCGCCGGCTTCCGCACGGTGCCGGAGCGCACCCTGCAGCGCGCGCAGCCGAAGGCCGCCCTGCTCGGCGCGACGCGGCTGAAGGCGCTGCTGGCCCCGCTCGCCGACGGGCTGCCCTGGGGTCCTGTGGTCGACGGCGAGGTCGTGCCGCGCCCGGCCGTCGCAGCGCTGCAGGCGGGGATCGGCGCCGACAAGCCTCTGCTGCTCGGCGCGACCGACGACGAGTTCACCATGACCATGGACCACGCGCCCGGCGTGCTGCGGTTCGTCCCCGCTCCGCTGGCGCTGACCCTGCTCTGTCGGGATCGGGGCGTGCGTCGCGCCTATCTCGCCGCGAACGGGCCGCAGCGCCGCCTCGGCACCCCGGCGCTGCTCGGGCGGTTCGTGACGGACCGGGTCTTCCGCTCGCTCGTCGTGCGGGCCGCGCAGGCCCGCGGCGATGCCCCCACCTGGGCGTACCGCTTCGCCTGGGTGTCCCCCGCGAAGGGCTGGTCGTGCCACTGCCTCGACGTGCCGTTCTGGTTCGACGTGCTCGACGATCCGTTCGTGGAGGGCCTGGCCGGCCCCACCCCGCCGCAGCACCTCGCGACGGAGATGCACACCGCCGCCGTCCGATTCGTCGAGGAGGGCGATCCCGGCTGGCCGCAGTGGCGCACGGATCCGGGCCTCTCCCGCGTCTTCGGAGCCGGTCCCGCGGAGCCCGCGCTTTCGGCGACCGCCTACGACGGCGCACTACCCCTGGCCTGAGCGCGTCCGGGGTCGTTGAGCGAGGACCCCGCAGGCCGGTAAATCCGGGGTCGTTGAGCGAGGACGCGCGTAGCACGACCGAGACGAAACGCGGTGCTCTCGGGAGGACGCCGCGTTTCGTCTCACTCGGCCTTCGGCCGTGTTCGCTCAACGACCGCAGGACAGAACGGATCCACGAAGTGCGCCCGACGACCCCGGGTCGATACGACGGACCCGCCGTCCGATGGGAGCGGGACGGCGGGTCCGGGTCTCAGCAGGGCCCGCAGGCCCCGCGGCGGATCCGATCAGGCGATCGGGTCGAGCAGCGGGATCTCGTAGCGGTGCGGCGTGCCGAAGCGGTGCGCGGTGACCGAGACCGCCTGCTCGCGCAGGAAGGTCAGGATCTCCACACGGCCCGCGGCGACCACCGGGTTCGCGTACAGCGCGAGGCTGGGCGAGCCGTTCACGGCGGCGGCGGTGCCGGCCGCCGTGGCGCCGATGAGGCGCACCCGTCCGTCGCGCGCCGCGAGGCGCTGGCTGTGCGCGGCCCACGCGGCGGCATCCTCGGTCGCGACCGTGACGTCCTGTGTGCCGAGCCAGGTGGCCACGGCCCCGGGCAGAGGAGCGAGCGTGCTGACCGTGACCCGCGCGCGGGCGCGGCGTCCGGCCGCGACGACGCGCACGAGCTCGGCGACGCGGGATCCCTCGAAGCGCACCGTGACCGGCACGGCCTGGTAGCGCAGCGCATTCTGCTCGGTGCTGAGACCGGTCGCGTCGCGGACGACGCCGAACTCGTCGGCCCAGGCGTCGATGTCGGTGACGAGCGCGCCGCGCAGCCACGCGATGTCGGCGTCCGCATCGCCCGCGGCGGCGAGCGCACCCACCGCGGCGGTCGCGAGCGCGTCGAGCTCGCGCGTCGAGGAGACGGGGGCATCGGTCCACTCCGAGAGGCCCACGAGGTAGTTCGGGCCGCCCGCCTTGGAACCGGCGCCGACGGCGGCCTTCTTCCAGCCGCCGAACGGCTGACGCTGCACGATCGCACCCGTGGTGCCGCGGTTGACGTAGACGTTGCCCGCTTGGATGGCGGCCAGCCACGTCTGGATCTCGTCCTCGTCGAGGGAGTGCAGACCCGAGGTGAGGCCGTAGTCGATGTCGTTCACGACGTCGATCGCCTCCTCCAGGGAGCCCGCCGTCATGATGCCGAGCACCGGGCCGAAGTACTCCACGCGGTGGAACTCGGATCCGCGCTGGACGCCGTCGCGGATGCCGGGACGCCACAGCTGACCGGCGTCGTCGAGCTTCTCCGGCTTCAGCAGCCAGCTCTCGCCCGCATGCAGGGTGGTCAGGGCGCCGAGCAGCTTGCCCTCGGCAGGGCCGATGAGCGGGCCGATGCGGTTGGAGCCGTTGCTCGGCTCGCCCACGTCGTAGGCGCGGACGGCGTCGACGAGCTGACGACGGAACCGCTCGGAGGTCGCGGCGGATCCGACGAGCACGACGAGCGACGCCGCGGAGCACTTCTGTCCGGCGTGGCCGAATGCCGCGTATGCGACGTCCTTCGCAGCGAGGTCGAGGTCGGCGGAGGGCGTGACGATGATGGCGTTCTTGCCGCTCGTCTCCGCGAGCAGCGGCAGGTCCTGACGGAAGCCGCGGAACAGCTCGGCCGTCTCGTAGCCGCCGGTGAGGATGACACGGCCCACAGCCGGGTCGCTCACGAGCTTCGTGCCCAGGTCGCGGCCGTCGAGCTGCACGTACTGCAGCACCTCGCGCGGCACGCCGGCCTCCCACAGCGCCTCGACCATGACCGCGCCGGAGCGGCGGGCCTGACGGGCGGGCTTGATGATGACCGGGGATCCGGTGGCGAGCGCCGAGAGGGTGGATCCGGCCGGGATCGCGACCGGGAAGTTCCACGGCGGGGTGACGACCGTCAGTCCGACCGGCTGCATGGTCGCGCCGTCGACGTGGGCGAGCTTCTTGGCGCTCTCGGCGTAGTAGTGTGCGAAGTCGATCGCCTCGGAGACCTCGGGGTCGCCCTGCTCGATGACCTTGCCGGCCTCGGATCCCATGACCTCGAGCAGCTCGGCGCGACGCGCCTCGAGCACGTCGCCAGCCTTGTGCAGGATCGCGGCACGGCCCTCGGCGCCCAGCGCACGCCAGGCCCCGCCCGCGGCGACCGCGGTCGAGATCGCCGCGTCGACCTGCTCCGGCGTGGAGAGGGTGTTCGACTCGACCGTCGCGTTGCCGAGCTCGGAGCCCTTCATGCGGGCGCGGATCGTGTCGCCCCAGGTGCGGTTCACCGCGAGCGACGGGTCCGTGTCGGGGGCGTTCAGGAAGCCGTCGGTCAGACCCGGCTCGATCGGCGCCGTGCGGTCCTGCACGCGGTTGGTGCCTGGCACCTCGGTGGGCATGCTGCGCACGGAGGCGAGGAAGCGCTCCTTCTCGCGCTCGAAGAGCTTCGGGTCCGCGTCAAGGTCGAAGACCGCGGACATGAAGTTCTCCTGCGACGCCCCCTCCTCGAGGCGGCGGATGAGGTACGCGATCGCGACGTCGAACTCGTCCGGGTGCACGACGGGCGTGTAGAGCAACAGGGATCCGACCGTGCGCTTGACGACCTGCGCCTGGGCGGAGGCCATGCCGAGCAGCATCTCGAACTCGACGCCCTCGGTCACGCCCCGCTTCTCGGCGAGCAGCCAGGCCATGGCGATGTCGAAGAGGTTGTGACCGGCGACGCCGATCCGCAGGTTGGTCACGTGCTCGGGACGCAGCGCGTACTCGAGCACGGCCTTGTACGAGGCGTCGGACTGCTGCTTGGTCGACCAGGTCGCGAGCGGCCAGCCGTGCGACTCGGCGTCGACGGTCTCCATGGGCAGGTTGGCGCCCTTGACGACGCGCACCTTGATCGGTGCACCGCCGTCGGCCACGCGCTTCGCGGCCCACTCCTGCAGGCGGATCATGGCGCCGAGGGCGTCCGGCAGGTACGCCTGCAGCACGATGCCGGCCTCGAGCGTGGTGAACTCGGGGCGGTCCAGGATCGAGGTGAAGACCGCGATCGTGAGATCGAGATCCTTGTACTCCTCCATGTCGAGGTTGATGAACTTCGCGGATCCATCGGGCATGCCCTTGCGCGCGATCCGGTACAGGGGCAGCAGCGCCTCCGCGGCGTCCGCGACGGCGGCGTCGAACGCCCACGGGCTGTGCGGGGCGACGGTCGAGGACACCTTGATGGAGACGTAGTCGACGTCGTCGCGCTCGAGCAGGCGGCGGGTGCCCTCCAGGCGACGCGCGGCCTCCTCGCGACCGAGGATGGCCTCGCCGAGCAGGTTGATGTTGAGCTTCACGCCCTGCGTCTCGCGGATGTGCGCGATCGACTTGCCGAGCTTCTCGTCGCGGGCGTCCACGATGAGGTGGCGCACCATCTGACGCAGCACGGTGCGGGCCGCGGGGACGACCACGCCGGGGAGCATGCCCGCGGTCGCGCCGCCCAGGCCGATCGCGGCGCGCATCGGGGCGGGGAGGAAGCCGGGGGTGAGCGGCACGAGTTCCTTGAGCTTGGCGGCGGCGACCTTGAGGTCCTCCGGGCGCACGACGCCGTCGACGAAGCCGACCGTGAAGTCGAGGCCGTGGGGGTCGCGCAGCACGCCGGCGAGACGCTCGCCCGCGGCGTCGACGGGCACCTCGCGGCTCTCCACGAGCCACTTCTTGACGAGGGCGACGGCGTCGTCGGCGAGGGCGGAGAGATCGTCGATGCCGGCTGCGGTGCCGACAGGGCTTTCGTTGGCGGTCATGGTTCCTCGTGGGTTCGGTGCCCGGGGGCGGGGTTCGCATACGCGCGCTGGGGGATCGCGCACGCGCGCGGGGATGCTCCCAGCATGGATCCGTTCTCCCTGCAGGAAAAGCGATCATTCATGGCGAGTATCATTCGACATACCCGATGGTTCCGCCGCCCTCTGACCGCGAGACTCCATCTGGGCGACGAGACTGCGCTTGCGGTCTGCAGTCTCGTCGCGGAGTTGGAGTCTCGCGGTCACCAGGGAGCGAGGAGAGAGCATGTTCGAGTTGCGGAGGCTGCGCCTGCTGCACGAGTTCGCGCTGCGCGGGACCATCGCAGAGGTCGCGCACTCGCTCGCGTACAGCCCGTCGACGGTGTCGCAGCAACTGGCCCTGCTGGAGCGCGAGGCGGGTGTCGCCCTGCTCGAACCGGACGGACGGCGGATCCGGCTGACGGCCGAGGGACGCGTGCTCGCCGCGCACGCCGCCCGCGCCCTGGAGCTCGACGAGCAGGCCAGGCAAGAGCTCAGCCAGGCGCCCGCCGAGGCCGTGCGGATCAGCGCGATGCCGACCGCCGCCGAGACCATCGTCCCCGCAGCGCTCACCGCCGTCGCCGCATCGCACCCGCACCTGCGCGTCGAGATGACCGAGGCGCCGCCCGAGGAGGGGCTTTTCGAGCTGACCGCGCGCCGCTTCGACCTCGTGATCGCCGAGCAGTATCCGGGCCACACCCGCGAGCGGCACGCGGGCAATCTGCACGAGCTGATCGGAGAGGATCCGATCCGCCTCGTCCTGCCTCCCGGCGAGGACGCGGTGTCGCTCCCCCTGTTGCGGGATCGCGCCTGGGTGATGGAGCCGATCGGATCCGCCGCACGGCAGTGGGCCGTGCAGCAGTGCCGGGCCGCGGGGTTCGAACCCGACGTGCGCTTCGAGGCGGCGGATCTGACGGCGCACGTGCGGCTCATCGAGTCCGGTCACGCGGTCGGGATGCTGCCCGACCTCATCTGGGGCGACGCCCCCGCGCAGGTCACGCTGTCGGAGCTGCCCGGATCCCCCGTGCGCGAGGTGTTCACCGCGGTGCGCGAATCGGCGCGCGCCTCGGAGGCGATCGGCGCCGTCCGCGGCGCACTGGCGGACGCCTTCAGGCCGCATCAACGTCATGCCCGGAGCCGCTGAGGCCGGGACACGGGACGAACCTCCCACTATGCTCTGGGACAGACATCAGGGGGGTCCATGACGCAATCAAGTTCTCTTCCACCGGCCCCGGAGCCGCAGGACACGGCCGCGCCACTGAGCGCACCAGGCTCTCCGCCGCCTCCGCCGCCCGTCGCACCGCCGGTGTACAGCCGACCGATCCCGCATACGGCGCCGCCGGTTCCCCCGGCGGCGCCAGGGTTCGGCACGCCCCCGGTAGCACCCGGATTCGGCACGCCCGCAGCAGCGCCAGGGTTCGGCCAGCCGTCCGCGCATGGGACGCCGCCGGTTCCCCCACCACCCGGATTCGGCACCGGACCGGCCGCACCGGCGTATGGCCAGCCCGCGCAGCCGCAATACGGCCAGTACGCGCCTCCGCAGGCCGGCGCACCGCAGACGAGCGCACCACCGGCCGGGATGTACCCGCAGCAGCCCTACGGCATGACCCCGCCGGCACCGTACGGGAGCGCGCCGCAACAGCCGTACGGCACGCCCCCGGCGGGGGTCAAGACCGGATTCGGCAGTGCCGTGGCGAGCGTCGTCCTCGGCGGTGTGCTGACCCTGTTCTCGCTGGCCGAGATCCTGGGCGCCTTCAGCTATCGCGTGATCTGGATCTGGATCGTCATCCTTCCGATCGCGCTGGGTTCGGGAGCGCTGCGGCAGAGTCGTGCGGCCGGTGCGCGCGGGCGAACAGTGCGCGGTCTCGCGATCGCCGGCATCGCGCTCGGTGCGCTCGGCGGCCTGCTCATGCTCGCCGCGTATTTCTGATCCCCCGGAATCCGCGGGGACAGGGTCGGGGCCGACCGCGCGACGATCTGCACATCAGGCCAGGATCAGCACACGTTTCCATGCGGATCCGTGTGCCGATCGTCGCGCTGTGCGCGGATCGTCGCGCCGACACTCACGGAGCGGTTCCGCGAGCGCGCCGCGTTTCGTCTCGCTCCGGCTTCGCCGGTGCTCGCTCAACGACCTCGGGGGTCAGCCCTCGCGCACGCTCGCATGCGGGATCCGCTGCCGCATCACCCGCACGGCCTCGGGGCTCACGTCGATGAGCAGGGCGTCGCGGCCCAGCGCGGCGGCGACGGCGCCCGTCGTGCCGGAGCCGGCGAAGAGGTCGAGCACCCGGTCGCCGGGGCGGCTCGACGCCTGCACGATGCGGCGCAGGATCCCCTCCGGCTTCTGCGTGGGATAGCCGGTCTTCTCGCGCCCGGTGGTCGGGACGATCGTGTGCCACCACACGTCGGTCGGGAGCTTGCCCCGCTCGCGCTTGGCGGCGCTGACCAGGCTCGGCGCCATGTACGGCTCGCGCTCGATGTCGTCGACGTTGAACACGTGCCCGCCCAGCGTCTTCACGTAGACCAGGATCGTGTCGTGCTTCGTGGGCCAGCGGGTGCGCGGCTTGGCCCCGTAGTCGTAGGCCCAGATGAGCTCATTCAGGAAGCAGTCGCGGCCGAACACCGCGTCGAGCATGACCTTGGCGTAGTGCGCCTCGCGGTAGTCGAGGTGCAGGTACAGCGTGCCGTCGTCGGCAAGCAGCCGCCACGCCTCCTCCAGCCGGGGCATGAGGAAGTCGCCGTAGTCGTCGAAGCGGTCGTCGTACGCGTGCAGCAGCTCGCGCACGCGCTCGTAGCGGTGCCCGTGGAAGCCGTGGTTGACCTCGCGGGGGCGCGTCTCGGCGATGCCGCGTTCGGAACTCAGTCGATTCTGCGCAGGCATGTCAGCGAATCCTCGAAGTTCCGCGGATGCATCCGCATGCGAGTCCGGAATTGACGGAGTTTCAGACGCCGGACGGTCGGCACGACGAGTCGAGACCGCGTGCCGCTCTTGCGTGCGGCCGGTGTTGAACGGCGGATCCAGGTAGACGAGCGTGAAGGATCCGTCGGGCAGCGTGCGGGCCACGTCGAGCGCCTCGCCGTGCACGATCTCGACGGATCCGACGCGGGGCACGGGCGTTTCGTCTCGCGAAGACTCGCCCTGAGCGAGCGACAGCGAGTCGATGGGTCGCTCAGCGGCCGGAGCGGCTTCAGCCCCGTCGCTCACGGAACCCGATGCAGCCACGCCTCGGTGGCGAACTTCGTGCGCACCAGGTCTTCCGCCGCCTCGTATTCGTCGGCGGCGATCGCGCCGTCCTCGGCGCGGGTGATGCTGCGGAACGTGTCCTTGAACCGCTCGATGATCTCGGCCCGGCTGAGGCCGGTCTGACTGCGCAGCGGATCCACCCGCTTGGCGGCCGAGGCCGTGCCCTTGTCGCTCAGCTTCTCGCGCCCGATGCGCAGCACCTCGGTCATCATCTGGCCGTCGATGTCGTACGACAGCGTCGCGTGGTGCAGCACTCCGCCGTTGGCGAGGCGCTTCTGCGCGGCGCCACCGATCTTTCCGCTGGGACCGGCGATGTCGTTGAGCGGCTGGTAGGTCGCGTCGATGCCGAGCGAGCGCAGCGCCTGCAGCACCCAGTCGTCGAGGAACGCATAGGAGTCGGCGAACGTCATGCCCTGCACGAGCGACGCCGGCACGTACAGCGAGTAGGTGATGATCTGGCCCGCGGCCATCATCATCGCGCCGCCGCCGGAGATCCGGCGGACGACGTCGAAGCCGTGCTTCGCAGCCCCTTCCGGATCCACCTCGTTGCGATAGGACTGGAAGGACCCGATCACGACGGCGGACTCGTCCCACTCCCAGATCCGCAGAGTAGGACGGCGGCGGCCCTCGCCGACGCGCGTGGTGAGCACCTCGTCGAGGGCGAGGTTCATCCGCGGCGAGACGGCCTTGTCGTGCACGATCTCCCAGTCGAAGTCGCCCCAGCCCGGTGCCGTCACGAGAGCGCGGCGCACCGCGGTGCCCACGGCCTCGGGCGTGAGCCCGAGCAGCTGCGCACCCGCGGGGAGCGCCGCGCGCACGGCCGCGGCGATCGCAGACGCGTCCGTCTCGACGGGCAGCCCCGTGACCGCGGCGTTGATGTCGTCGAGGGCGTCGTCCGGTTCGAGGAAGAAGTCGCCCGCGAGCCGGAAGTCGGCGATCGCGCCGTCCGTCACCTCGAAGTCGACGACGACCAGCTTGCCGCCAGGAACCTTGTACTCACCGTGCACCGCTCCAGCCTACGCGGCGGCGTGCGGGCGCGGATCCGCGGCTCAGTCGCGGCGCGGGATGTGCTTGTCGAGCCAGGCGAGCAGATCCGCCCGCACCTCGTCCTGCTGCAGCTCGTTGAAGATCTCGTGGCGCGCGTCGGGGTAGACGAGCGTGGTCACATCGCTGAGGCCGGAGCGGTTGCGGTAGTCGTCGGCGAGGCGGTGCACGCTGCGCGGTCCGCCGACCGGGTCGTCCCGGCCGACCATGAGCAGCACGGGCACGTCGTTCGGGAAGTCCTTGGAGGGGCGGCCGTAGAGTCGCGCGGCCTCGATCGGCCCGAACAGCTTCAGCAGCGGGACCTCGGTCGTGAGCGGATCGGCGCGGAACGCCTCCCCCACCGCGGGGTCCCGGCTGAGCCACTCGAGGCCGTGCGCGCCCGGGCCCTTCCACTTGGCGTTCAGCGGCAGCGAGTTGAGGTCGGTCGGGGTGCGGTGGGCGGATCCGGTGAGGATCACGGCGTCGTAGCCGTCCGGGTGGGCATTGAGGACCATCTGCGCGAGGAACGATCCCCAGGAGTGGCCGAGCAGCACGAGCGGGAGCCCGGGGTTCTCCTCGCGGATGAGCTCGGTCAGCTGCCACTCGTCCGCGACGACCGCGCGCATGCCGCCGGGGCCGAGCCGCCCCAGCTTCGCCGCGTCGCCGTGCTGCTTCATGCCCGTGCGCCCGTGGCCGCGATGGTCGTCGGCGTAGACCGTGAACCCGGCGGCCGTGAGCGCGGCGATCAGCGCGCCGTAACGGCCGGCATGCTCGCCGACGCCGTGCAGCAGCTGCACCGCTCCGCGGGGGGCGACGCCGTCAGCGGCGGGGTGGACGTCGTAGACGATCGCGATGCCGTGCGCGTCGGTGAACTCGGCGGTGCGGGGCTCAGCCATGCCCCGAGTCTACGGATCCCGGCCGCCGCGCGCGGATCGGGTCCGCGGATGACGCGCTCAGAGCCCGACCGCTGCGCGCACGGCGAGGGCCTCGGCGAGGTCGGTGACCTCGTGGCCGCCGCCGTCGTCCGCCGCGGACCCCATCCGCACGGATCCGGCCGCGGCGACCGTGCGCTTGGCGGAGAAGTGCAGCGCGTGCACGCCGGTCGCGGCGATCTCGGCCGCGTTCGCCGCGGTGACGCCGCTGCCGGCCATCACCTCGATCCGCCCTCCGGCCGCCGAGACGAGGGCGCGCAGCACGCCCAGCCCGTCGCACGCGGCCGAGGCTCCGCCCGAGGTCAGCACGCGGGTGAGCCCCAGGGCGAGGGCCACGTCGAGCCCCGCCCGCGGATCCGGTGTCGCATCGATCGCCCGGTGCAGCGTCACCTGGGCGTCGGCGCGCACCTCGCGGGCCGCATCGCGCAATCGCGCCAGGGCGTCCGCATCGAGCTCGCCGCCGGCCGTCTGCGCGCCGATCACGACTCCGGCGGCACCGTGCGCGAGCATCCACCGCACATCCCGCACCGCGGTCGCGATCTCCTCCGCGTCGTAGTGGAATCCCCCCGCCCTCGGGCGCACCAGCACGTGCACCTCCGGGACTGCACCCGGCCCCGCGGCCTCGATCGCGCACTCGAGCGTCGCCGGCGACGGCGTGAGTCCGCCGAGCGCGAGGGCCTGCGTCAGCTCGACGCGGCGCGCGCCGATCTCCCGGGCGATGCGCACCCCGGCGGCATCCTGGACGGCGACTTCGAGCGCGAGCGGCATTCGTCCATTCTCACCGGTCGGCGTCGGGAGCGACCCGGACGCGCGGAGCATTTGTTCAGCCGCTTGCATGACCGGCGTAAGCTCCCGGCCCGCCCCGGCACCGCGCGACCCGGATGCGCCCACGCCCTCGAATACTTAGTTAGGCTATCTAAGCAATGACTTCTGAGAACCTGCACGAGACCGCCACCGAACTGCGCCTCGCCACGTTCCGGCTCGCCCGCCGTCTGCGCGCCGTGCGCGCCGTGGACAGCCGCAACACCGCGATGAGCGACGCCCAGCTCGCCGTACTCGCCGCGCTCCGCGCGCACGGCGGCCACTCCCTCACCGCGCTCGCCGATCGCGAGCGCGTGACCGCCCCGACCATGAGTTCGCTCGTCACGGGCCTCGAGGAGCAGGGATACGCGACGCGGATCCCCGACGACCAGGATCGGCGCCGCGTGCACGTCGAGATCACCCCCTCCGGCGAGGCGATCGTGGCGGAGACGTTCGAGCGGCGCACGCAGCTGCTGATGGCCGAGATCACCGCGCTCCATCTGACCGAGGACGAGCTGCGGATCCTGCACGAGGCCAGCATCCTGATGCGGAAGCTGGCCGAGCTGTGAGCCAGATGTTCCGCTCCTTCGGGGTGTTCAACTACCGGGTCTGGTTCTTCGGCGCGATCGTCTCAAACATCGGCGGCTGGATGCAGTCGACCGCCCAGGACTGGGTCGTGCTCACCGAGCTCACGCACAACGACGCCAGCGCCATGGGCGCGACGATGGCGCTGCAGTTCGGTCCGCCCCTCGTGCTGGTCGGGCTCACGGGCAGGGTCGCCGACCGCTTCGACCGGCGCAGGATCCTGCTCGTCACGCAGACCGCACTGATGCTCCTCGCCCTCGGCGTCGCGGCGCTGCTGCTCACGCACGTGATGACGTTGCCCCTCATGCTCGTGTTCGCGGCGTGCTTCGGCATCGCGAACGCGTTCGACGCCCCGGCCCGGCAGGCGTTCGTGTCCGACATGGTGGCGATGGAGAACGCCTCGAACGCGGTCGCGCTGAACTCCGCGTCCTTCAACATGGCGCGCCTGATCGGCCCCGCCGTCGGCGGTCTCGCGATCGTCGCGCTCGGATCCGGCTGGGTCTTCGTCGCCAACGCGGCCACGTTCCTCGCGATGATCGTGGCGCTGCTCATGATCCGCACCCGCGAGCTCATGCCGCGCCCGAAGAATCGCCGCGCGGGCGGGCTCATCGTGGGCATGCGGTACGTCGGCAGCCGCCCGGATCTCCTGGTCGTCTTCGCGATGGTGTTCCTCATCGGCGCGTTCGGGATGAACTTCCCGATCTTCGCCTCGACCATGGCGCTCGAGTTCCACATGCAGGCCGACGGCTACGGCGTGCTCAGCTCGGTGCTCGCGATCGGATCCCTGACCGGGGCGCTGCTGGCCGCACGGCGCGATCGCGCCAGGGTGCGGGTGCTCATGATCGCCGCCGGCGGGTTCGGCGTCGCATCGATCGTGTCCGCGCAGATGCCGACCTACCTGGCCTACGCGATCACGCTCGTCTTCGTGGGGTTCTCCACGGTGACCATGCTGACGACGGCGAACGGCTATGTGCAGACGACGACGGATCCCGCCCTGCGGGGGCGCGTGCTCGCGCTCTACATGGCGGTCGTGATGGGCGCGACCCCGATCGGTGCCCCCATCGCGGGCTGGGTGGCCGACGCGTTCGGACCGCGCGCCGCGATCATGGTCGGCGGCGCCGCGGGTCTCCTATCCTTCGCGATCGGCGCCGGCTGGATGCTCCACTCCGGACGACTGCACCGCCGCGAGGACGCCCGCTTCCTGCTCACCCTCGACGAGACCCGCCCCGTGCGCGTGGTCGAGGCGATGCGGCGCGCCTTCGTCCCGCCGATCACGAGCGCGACCACGCCGATCCGGGTCGAGCCTCGTTCCGGTGCCGCGCCGGGGGCCGAGCGTCTCGACCGGACCGGATCCGACCCGACCGGATCCGGCCGCACGGTCCTCGACGCCCGCCGGGCCGAGGCGACCAAGCGCGACGGAACGGGCGACGACGCGTGAGCGGCGGCGCCCCGGTCGGCGACGCCCGCGCCCGCCGTTCGCTGCTGCCCGCGCTCGGTGCGCTCTCGGCGTTCGGGCCGCTCTCGATGGATCTGTACATCCCGGCGCTCCCGCAGCTGGGCCGCGACCTGCACACCACCGAGGCCCTCACCCAGGTGACGATGAGCGCGTGCCTCATCGGACTCGCCCTCGGCCAGCTGCTGTGGGGGCCGATCAGCGACCGCTACGGACGCCGCCGTCCGCTGCTGTGGGCGGTGGCGGCGTTCGCGGTCGCCTCGTTCCTGTGCGCGGTCACTCCATCGATCGAGGTGCTGATCGTCGTGCGCCTGCTGCAGGGACTCTGCGGGGCGGCGGGGATGGCGATCGCCCGCGCCGTGGTGCACGACGTGCACAAGGGCTCGGAGGCGACCGCCGGGTTCGCCACGCTCACCGCGATCTCCGGGGCGGCGCCCGTGCTCGCGCCGCTCCTGGGCGGAGCGCTGCTGACCTTCACCGACTGGCGCGGCCTGTTCGTCGCGCTGGGCGTGATCGGCGCGCTGCTCCTGCTGATCGCGGCGCTGTACGTGCCGGAGACGCATCCCATCGCCGAGCGCACCACGGGCGGTCTCGGCAACGACCTGCGCGGCATCGGGGCGGCACTCGGCAACGGGCCGTTCATGGTGTTCGCCCTCACGCTCGGTCTGGCCTCCGCCGGATTCTTCGCCTATCTGCAGATGTCGTCGTTCGTGCTGCAGAATCAGTTCGGCGTCGACGCGCAGGGCTTCGCACTCATCTTCGCGATGAACTCCGCAGGTATCGTGCTGGGCGCGTGGATCAGCCGCCGCCTCGCCCGCGGCACCGGCGCGCGCCGCATCGACGGACGCTGCATCGTGCTGACCTCGCTCATGGTCGGGACAGCGGCGGCCGCGGCGGTCCTGCTGAGCGCGCTGCTGCACAGCCCGCTGCCCTGGCTGCTCGCACCGCTCTTCGTGCTCGTCGGCCTGCACGGCGTGAACAACCCGACCCTGACCGCGCTCGCCCTGTCCCGCATCACGCGCGGAGCCGGATCCGCCTCCGCCGTGCTGGGCACCATGGCCGCACTGCTGGGTGCGGTCCTGCCGCCGCTGCTGTCGCACGCGGGGGTCACGGCGACCCTGATGGGTGCGACGATGCTGATCGCGTTCGCGGCAGCCCTGGCTCTGCTCGCCGCGACCGGACGCGTCACCCGGGCCCGGGACTGATGCCGGGAACTTCTTACGAATCCGTGATCTCCCCGCGCCGGGCCTCGCGCGGGTTCCTACGCTGAGAACATGACCGGATCCGCGTCGCGCGACAGGGCCCTGGCCGCCGCGGCCGGCGTCGCAGCGGCCCTGCTCGGCATCGGCGCCGGCGAGCTCGTGGCGACGCTGCTCGCGCCGTCGTCGAGCCCCTTCGCGGTCGTCGGAGGCATTCTCATCGACGCCGCCCCCGCCTGGGCGAAGGACACCGCGATCGCGTGGTTCGGCACCGGGGACAAGGCGGCGCTGCTCACCGGGATCGCGATCGTGCTGCTCGCCGCGGCCGCCGCGCTGGGACTCTGCGAACGACGATGGCGCGGCGTCGGAGTCGCCGGATTCGTCGTGCTGGGCGCCGTCGTCGCCGTGCTCGCACCGCTGCGCGCCGACGCCGCCCCCCTGTCCTGGCTGCCCGCACTGCTGGCCGGCATCATCGCCGCGGTCGCGCTGCGGATGCTCATGCGGCGTCTGCCCGCGCCGGCCGCGGCCGCGGACCCGGCACCGGCCTCCGCCGCGCCGGCCGCGCCCACGGTCGGCGACGGTGCCTCCCGCCGTCGCTTCCTCGCCTGGACCGTCGGCACCGCCGCGATCGGCGTCCTCGCCGCCGTCGGCGCGACCGCGGGAAGGGCCGGATCCGTCGCCGTCGGCGCGGTGCGCGCCGCACTCCACCTGCCGAAGCCGGCCGTGCCGGCCCCGCCGATCCCCGCGGGCGCGGCGCTGAAGGTCGACGGGATCACCCCGCTGCTCACCCCGAACGCCGACTTCTACCGCATCGACACGGCGCTGATCGTCCCGCAGGTGGATCCGGCGCAATGGAAGCTGCGCATCCACGGCCTCGTCGCGCACGAGGTCACGCTCACCTGGGACGAGCTGCTCGCGCTGCCGCTCGTGGAGTCGGCGGCGACGCTGTCCTGCGTGTCCAACGACGTGGGCGGCGACCTCGTCGGCAACGCGATGTGGCTCGGCTACCCGATCCGCGAGCTGCTCGCGAGGGCGCAGCCCTCGGCCGACGCCGACATGGTGCTCTCCACCTCGGTCGACGGATTCACCGCGAGCACGCCGCTCGAGACCCTGACCGACGACCGCGACGCGCTGCTCGCGATCGGCATGAACGGCCAGCCGCTGCCGATCGAGCACGGCTTCCCGGTGCGGATGGTCGTCCCCGGCCTGTACGGCTACGTCTCCGCGACGAAGTGGGTCACGGATCTGGAGGTCACCCGCTTCGACCGCGCGAGGGCGTACTGGACGGATCGGGGCTGGTCGCCGCGCGGTCCGATCAAGCTCTCCTCGCGCATCGACGTGCCGCACCCGAACCGTCCGATCCCCGCCGGCGACGCCGTGATCGCCGGTGTGGCCTGGCAGCCGCATGCCGGCATCTCGGCGGTCGAGGTGCAGGTCGACGATGGCCCGTGGCAGCGCGCCGAGCTCGCCCCGGCGATCTCGGCCGACACCTGGGTGCAGTGGCGACTCCCCTGGCACGCCGCCGCGGGGCAGCGCGTGATCCGCTGCCGGGCGATCGGCGCCGACGGCACGGTGCAGACCGCGCAGACGGCTCCCCCCGCCCCCGACGGTGCGACCGGCTGGCACACCGTCGGCGTGACGGTGAACGCCTGACCCCGCCCCTTTCCGGGCATCCTCACGGAATCCATGCGCTTCACTTCCTTCACGAATTTGTGAAATCGGCGTAGCATCGCCGCCATGAACACGATCATCCGCACCGACGGCCTCACCAAGCACTACGGCCGCGTGCATGCGCTCGACGGGCTGGACCTCAGTGTCGACGAGGGCCAGGTGCACGGCTTCCTCGGCCCGAACGGGGCCGGCAAGTCCACCACGATCAGGATCCTGCTGGGTCTCGCGCGCAAGACCGGCGGATCCGCCACGGTCTTCGGGGAGGACCCCTGGACCGCGGCCGTCGGCATCCACCGCCGCGTCGCCTACGTGCCGGGCGACGTCAGCGTCTGGCCGAACCTCTCCGGCGGTGAGGCGATCGACTTCCTCGCGCGGCTGCGGGGCGCGAGGACCAAGGATCAGGGCTACCGCTCCGAGCGGGAGCGGCTGATGACGGCGTTCCAGTTCAACCCGCGCAAGAAGGGCCGCGCCTACTCCAAGGGCAACCGGCAGAAGGTCGCGCTCATCGCGGCCTTCGCCGTGCCCGCCGACCTCTACATCCTCGACGAGCCGACGAGCGGGCTGGATCCGCTCATGGAGGTCGTGTTCCGGGACGAGGTGCAGCGGATCCGGCGCTCCGGCGCGACCGTGCTACTGTCCAGCCACATCCTGTCCGAGGTCGAACTGCTCTGCGACCGGGTCAGCATCATCCGTGCCGGGAGGATCGTGGAATCCGGCACGCTCCCCGAGCTGCGCCACCTCACCCGCACCGAGGTGTCGTTCGAGGCCACGGACGCGTCGGCGCTGACCGGGATCCCGGGAGCGCACGACGGCATGATCGACGACGGCCGTGCACGGTTCACGGTCGACAGCGACGCGATCCCGGGCGTGCTCCCCGTGCTGGCCCAGCGCAGCGTGACGGGCCTGCGGATCGAGCCGCCGTCCCTCGAGGAGCTGTTCCTGCGGCACTACGGCGACGACCTCGCCGCCCTCCGCGCCGCCGAGGACGACCCTTCGGCAGGAACCAGGCCCGGCACGCGCGCGTCGCGCCGGGCCGCCGCGAAGGAGTCATGATGGGCGCCCTGCTCCGGCAGCGCCTGCGCCGCGACTGGCTGCAGGTGCTCCTGTGGATCCTCGCCACGGTCCTGATGGCCTATGCCGGCTACGCCGGCGTCACCCAGTCCTACGCGACGCACACCGACCGCGTCGAGGTGCTGTCCGCCGTGATGGCGAACCCGGTCATCATGATGTTCCGCGGGCTCCCGTCCGGCGCATCGGAGGGGCAGTTCCTCTCGTTCGAGATCCTGCCCTGGCTGACGATGCTCGCGGCCCTGATGAGCACGTTCCTCGCCGTCCGCCACACGCGCGGCGACGAGGAGGCGGGGCGGGCCGAGCTCGTCGCCGCCACGCCCGTCGGGCGCGCGCTGCCCACCATCGCGACGATCATCCACGGCGTCGCCGCGAACGTCGTCCTCGGCGTGCTGGTCTCACTCGCGCTGATCGGATCCACGCTCGACGCGACCGGATCCTGGCTCATGGGCGCGACCTCCGCGGCCACGGGCATCGCCTTCCTCGGGATCGGCCTCATGGCGGCGCAGCTCATGCGCACCTCGCGCGGGGCCAATGCGCTCACCGTGTGGATCCTGGTCGGCACGTTCCTCGTGAACGGGATCGGCAACGTCGCAGGCACCCCCAGCGACGACCTCACCCGCATCACGAGCTCCGGGCTCGTCTGGGCCTCGCCCTTCGGCTGGGCCGAGCAGGCCCGCCCGTACGACACGGACAACGGCTGGCCCGTGCTGCTCGGGCTCGCCTTCGGACTGATCCTCGCGATCGTCGCCGTGGCGCTGCAATCGGCGCGGGACATCGGCGAGGGCTTCGTCCCGGCCCGCCCCGGCCGGGTGCACGCACGTCCCGCGCTGTCGACGCCGCACGCCCTCGTCTGGCGGCTCACCCACGGCGCGATCATCGGCTGGGCCATCGGCGGCGCGCTCACGGGCCTGCTCGCGACCAGGCTGTCCGGACTCGCCGGGCAGATCTCCGGGCAGAACCCCGCGGTGCAGCAGATCCTCGACAAGATCGGCAAGGCCGGCAACCTCGAGGAGACCGTCGTCTCGGTGTTCTTCACGATGATGGGGATCCTGGCCGCCTGCGCGGCCGTGCAGATCGTCGCACGCGCACGGCAGGAGGAGGCGCACGGCACGGCGGAGAGCGTGCTCGCCCCGCCGGTCGGACGCGTGCGATGGCTCCTGGACTATCTGCTCGTGGCGACGTTCGCGATCGCGATCGTCGTCGCCGCGACGATCCTCGCCGGCTATGCCGGGCTCGCGGGCAGCGAGGACGCATCCTCGCTCGCGCAGGTCGTCACGGTGGTCGGGCTCGGGCAGGGACTCGCCGCCTGCGTGTTCACCGTGCTCACCAGCCTCGTGTTCGTGCTGCTCCCCCGCGGCACCGTGGGCATCGCCTGGGGGCTCGTGCTGCTCGCCACCCTGTTCGGACTGTTCGGACCGCTGTTCGGACTGCCGGAGTGGACCACGCGGTTCTCGCCGTTCTCGGTCACCCCGATCGTCGCGAACGGCGACGTCGACCTCCGCGGCACCTGGTGGCTCGTCCTCATCGTCGCGGCGGGCGCGACGGCCGGGCTCACACTCATGCGTCGTCGCGAACTGCAGCCGGCGGGCTGACCGGGTCGGCCGCGGGAAGATGGAGTCATGAACGCACAGGATCCGGTGCTCCCCATGCATCACGGGGTCGATGCCGCGGAGGCGGCGGCGGCGATGATCGCCGCCGTCGGCTTTCCGCGCATGCCGGGCCGGGTGATGATGGCGCTGATCGCCGCACCCGCCGACGGATACACGGCAGCCGAGCTCGCAGACCGCCTCGGGGTGAGCCCCGCGGCGGTCTCCGGCGCCGTGCGCTATCTGCAGACGATCCAGGTCATCCGCCGCGTCTCCCGGCCCGACCGCCGGCGCGATCACTACGTGATCATCCCGGACACCTGGTACGGACTCATGACCAACAACGGCCCCATCTACGATCGCCTCGCCGCGCACATCGAAGCGATCGGCGCGGAGCACGACGAGGATCACGCCGCCAGGGACCGGGCGTCGGAGATGGCGGAGTTCTTCCGTTTCATGGCACGGCGCATGCCGGAGCTCGTCGACGAGTGGGAGGCGTACCGGGCAGGACTCCACGAGCGCTGAGCGGACCGGACCCGTCTGCGCCGAGCCGACAGGACGGAGAGGGCGGCGCGGGGTGAGTCGGGAGACATCGCAGACCGCCACGATGATGATGAGCATCGCGTTCTCGGAAGAACACGCCCCAGCGCTCTCGCATCATCGCGGCGCATCGCGTCACACGCCGCGCCGCCCGGACCGCCTGCGGTCGTGAACGCAGAAGCGGTCCGCCCCGGGCGAAGGCCACGACGCCCTCACCCGGAGCTGCACCGGATCGGGACGGATCCGTGCTGCTCCCATGGTTACCGACGTCGCCCTCCGCCGACGTGGCGATCCGCCGTCTCTGTCGCGTTTGCACACGAAGACGACGAATTTCGAGAAGGTGCACCGTCGCCGCGCCGCGGAGGGGCGGCATCCCCCGATCTCCGGCTGCCCGCGCGGTGCCCGCTCAGCCGGAGCGTCGCCGGCCGTCGACCGCGGCGACCGGAAACATGTCGACGGTGAGGCCGTCGAGCAGATAGCCCGGCGATACCCGCAGCGCCGACGCGATGCGGATCAACGTCGGGATGCTGGGCATCGCGCGTCCCGCCTCGTAGGCCCGGATGTTCGATGAATCGATGTCGCTGTTCGCGGCGAGCTGATCCTGCGTCATCGTCGCCGACAGTCGTGCACCTCGGAGCCTGGCACCGACATGGGCGGCGGCGACAGAAGGAACACGAGACACCTATCAAGAGTCTAGAGTGTCGGTTACCAGTGCCAGGGTAGATGCACCCGGGTGAAAGTACCCGTCTTCGAAAGGTGACACATGGTCGAAGGGCGATCTCCGAGAAACACGTCGCGTGCGACCCGGACGACATGTTTCGGCGCGATCCTTGTGAGCACGGTCACGATCGCCCCGCACGCGCGACTTCAGGACGGGATGCTTCCCGCGCATGACGGCCTCCGCCTGTACATCGTGATCGCGGGAAGGATCGCGCTCTCACCGAATCTCGCGGACCCCGATCACCCCGATCTGCCCGAGGGAACAGGCTTCGTCTGCTCCGACCCGCGCCGGCCCGAGATCCTGGCGCGCCACGCGGCATCCCTGATCGTCCTCTCCGCCCCGTCCGAGCTCTGGCAGAGAAGCGGCCTCTCCCCCGACCGTGCACATCTGCTTCCCGCCTCGGCCACGTGGCTCCGCCCGACGGCCGTGTTCGCCGCGACCCTGCACGCGCTGGCCGGTTCTGCGGCGGACTGCCTCCTGATCGAGCGACTGCTCTCCGTCCTGTTGCTGCGCAATCTGACTCAGGCACCGCGATCGCAACAGCCTCCTCGGGATCCGGAGCGGTTCGTATCCGCACTGGCAGCGATCGCGGCGCGCTATCCCGATCCGGAGCTGCGGCCCGCCACCGTCGCGCGCACCATGAACATCTCTCTGCGCCAACTCGAACGAGCGTTCCATGTCCGCGACACGACGATCGCCAGGGAGATCCGCCGCACGAGGGTGGAACGCGCGCTCGGCCTGCTGACGGACGGCGAGCATCAACGACTGACCGTCACCGCCGTCGCGCGACTCGTCGGATTCCGCGACGGCGCCGGCCTGGCGAGGGCGATGCGCGCCGAACACGCGCCGACGCCTGCCCGCGCCCGGCGGGCGGCAGGGTTCTGATCCCCCGCCGCGCCGCCCTGGCCCACCCAGATCTCAGCCGGCGAGCACCACGCGGAGCTGCTCGAGGGCCCAGTCGAGCTCGGTCGCGCGCACCACGATCGGCGGGGCGATGCGGATCGTCTGTCCGTGCGTGTCCTTCACGAGCACACCGCGGTCGAGAAGCTTCTCCGCGATCTCGCGGCCGGTGCCGTGCGACGGATCGATGTCGATGCCCGCCCAGAGGCCCGCCACGCGCACCTCGGTCACCCCGTGACCGAGGAACGCCTCGAGCCCTTCGCGCAGGTGGGCGCCGAGCGCACGGGCGCGCTCCTGGAACTCCCCCGACTCGAGCATCTCGACCGCGCGCAGCCCCACGGCCGCGGCCAGCGGATTCCCGCCGAAGGTGGATCCGTGCTCGCCCGGGCGGATGACGCCCAGCACGTCCTCGTTCCCGACGACCGCGGAGACGGGGAGGATCCCGCCACCGAGGGCCTTGCCGAGCAGGTACAGGTCGGGCACGACGCCCTCGCGGTCGCACGCGAAGGTCTCGCCCACGCGTCCGAGACCGGACTGGATCTCGTCGGCGATGAACAGCACGTTCCGCTCGGTGCAGATCTCGCGCACGCGGCGCAGGTAGCCCTCGGGCGGGATGACCACGCCGCCCTCGCCCTGGATCGGTTCGATGAGCACGGCGACGGTGTCGTCGGTGATGGCGGCGGCGATCGCCTCCGCGTCGGCGTACGGCACCGCGTCGAAGCCGGGCGTGAACGGACCGAACCCGTCACGCGCCGACTCGTCGTCGCTGAAGCCGACGATCGTCGTCGTGCGGCCGTGGAAGTTGCCGTGCGCGACGACGATGCGCGCGGCATCCGGGCGCACGCCCTTGACGCGATAGCCCCAGGCGCGAGCGACCTTGATGCCGGTCTCGACCGCCTCGGCGCCGGTGTTCATCGGCAGCACCAGATCCTTGCCGCACAGCCGAGCGAGCGCCGCGGCGAACGGCTCGAGCCGGTCGTTGCGGAAGGCGCGGCTGGTGAGCGCGACGCGACCCAGCTGCTCCTCGAGCGCGGCGACGAGCGCGGGGTGGCGGTGCCCGAAGTTCACGGCGGAGTACGCGGCGAGCAGGTCGAGGTAGCGCTTGCCCTCGACGTCGGTCACCCAGGCGCCTTCGCCGCGGGCGATCGTCACGTCGAGCGGCGCGTAGTTGCGCGCGACGTGCCCTTCGACTCGCTCCGCTCGCTCAGGAACCACGGCTCCGATCGCACCGACATCCGGATCCTGGCCGGCGATCGTCCCGTTCTCGGCGAACTCCCTGACCTGCTCGGGCGTCATCACGCGCCCCCCTTCGTCTCGCTCCGCTCGCTCAGGGCACCGCGCAGTTCCAGGGTGCAGCACTTGATGCCGCCGCCGCCGAGCAGCAGCTCGCTGAGGTCGACCATGATCGGGTTGTAGCCGCGCTCGCGCAGCTGCTTCTCGAAGCCCGTAGCGCGCGGCGAGATGATGACGTTGTAGCCGTCGCTCGCGGAATTCAGGCCGAACACGGCACCGTCCTCGTCGGAGACCAGGATCGCGTCGGGGAAGCGCTCCTCCAGGACCTTGCGGCTGGCGTCGTCGAAGGCGTGCGGAAGGTAGGCGATGTTGGCGGACTCGGGGCCGCCGTTCTCCTCGCCGACCACGGGGTCGAGCACGGTGAGGGCCGTGTCGAGGTGGTAGAAGCGGGGGTCGACGAGCGTCAGCGTCACGACCTCGCGGCCGAAGACCTCGCTCACCTCGCGGTGGCTGTCGCCGGCGGAGCGGAAGCCCGTGCCGGCGAGGATCACGGAGCCGGCGAGCAGGAAGTCGCCCTCGCCCTCGTTGATCTCCTTCGGCATCACGGTGTCGAAGCCGTGGGTGCGGAACCAGTCGGCGAACGCCGGGGACTCGCCCTGACGCTGCGCGTAGTAGAACGACGGCACGTACGCACGGCCGCCGATCACGAAGCCGCCGTTGGCGGTGTAGACCATGTCGGGGTAGCCGGCGAGCGGCTCGATCAGCTCGACCTCGTGGCCGAGCTCGAGGTACAGGTCGTGCAGCTTCTGCCACTGCGCGACGGCCTTGGCCGTGTCGGTCGGGTTGGCCGGCTCCATCCACGGGTTGATGCTGTAGTTCACCGTGAAGTGCTCCGGCTTGCACATCAGGTACCGGCGGTGGTGCGCGGTACGGGCCGGCGTGGCGGTGGCGGTCTCAGGCGTCGACATGAGGCTCCTTGCGAATCTTCGGTCGCGGCGGACGCTGTCCTGAGGCCCGGCGGTCCTTCGATCCGGCACATCGTGGATGCGAGGAGAAGATGCGACACGGGCACGCCGTCGTCCATTGTCTCACCCGAGGCTGGACGTGGCCATCACGGCACGGCGCCGGCTCAGATCACCCCCGCGCTCCAGTCATCCGGGTTGCCGTAGCGGTGCGCGGTGATCGCGATGGCCTGCTCGTGCAGGAACGGCAACAGCTCGATCCGGCCGGCCGTGGTCACCTCGCCGGCGAAGATCGCCAGATCCGGATCCCCCTGCACCGCCTCGGCGAGCGCCGCGTGCAGGGCCGCGACGTCGTCCGCCGCCCCCACGATGCGCACGCGACTCGGCCGCGCCGGCGCACCTCCGACCGCGGTTCCCTTCTCGCTCCCGTCGCGATTTCCGCCGCTTTCCGTCTGGCTCTCCGGCAGTTTCTGCGACGCGAGCAGACCGGATCCGAGCGGATCGGATCCGTCCGCGGGGGCCGCCGGGCCGGTGAACCGCTGGGTCCACTCCTCGTCGCTCTCGACGAACACGGTGACGCCGGCCTCGCCCAGCACGCGGCGCACCGCGGCGGGAAGACCGATCGGCGAGGAGAGCGTGAACGCTCCCCCGCCGCGGATCGCCGCGATCGCCACCCGCAGCAGCGCGCGCAGCGGAGCCTCTCCCGTCGCGCGCACGGCGACCGGCACCGAGCGGTACCGGAACAGATTCCGCTCCACGCCCAGGCGCGACACGTCGCGCACCCGGCCGAACTCACGATCCCAGGCCAGCGCATCCGAGAGCGCCGCGCGGCGCAGCCATTCGAACGCCGCGTAGTCGAGCGACGGCTGCGCGGCCTCGATGAGCGCGGTGATCCGCGAGTCCAGCCCGCGCAGGTGCAGGGTCGTGGATCCGGCGCCGCCGGTGTCGCGCCAGGATCCCAGCCCGATGAGGTGGTTCGGCCCGCCCGCCTTGGTTCCGGTGCCGACCGAGGAGCGCTTCCAGCCGCCGAAGGGCTGACGCTGCACGATCGCACCGGTGATCCCGCGGTTCACGTACAGATTGCCGGCCTGCACCCGGTCGAGCCAGAGCGCGAGATCGGCCGGATCCTGCGTGTGCAGCCCTGCGGTGAGGCCGTAGTCCACGGCGTTCTGCAGGTCGACCGCCCGCGCGAGCGTCGGCGCGTGCATGATGCCGAGCACCGGGCCGAAGAACTCCTCGCGGTGGAAGCGCGAACCGGGCTGCACACCGAGGCGGATGCCCGGCGTCCACAACCGCCCCTCGGATCCGGGGATCTCGCGCGGCTTCAGCAGCCACTTCTCGTCCGGGTCGAGTTCGGTGAGCGCCCACTTCAGCTTGCCCTGCGGCGGCTCGATCACGGGACCGACCTCGGCGCGCGGATCCTCCGGCCAGGCCACGCGCATCGACCGCGCCGCATCCACGAGCTGCCGCGCGAACCGCCGGGAGCGGCCCACGGGGCCGACCAGGATCGCGAGCGACGCCGCGGAGCACTTCTGCCCCGCATGCGCGAAGGCGCTCTTCACGAGGTCGGCGACCGCGAGGTCCAGATCGGCGGAGGGCGCGATCACGATCGCGTTCTTCCCGCTCGTCTCGGCGTGCAGTGCGAGGTCGTGCCGCCAGCTGCGGAACAGCGCGGCGGTCTCGAAGGACCCGGTGAGGATGACGCGGTCGACGTCGGGGTGCGCGATGAGGTCCCGGCCGAGCTCGCCCTCGGAGATGTCGACGAACGCGAGCAGATCCCGCGGGATCCCGGCGTCCCAGAGCGCTGCGGCGATCACGGCGGCCGAGCGTCGCGCCTGAGGGGCGGGCTTGAACACGACGCCGGATCCGGCGGCGAGCGCGGCGAGCACGCCGCCGGCGGGGATCGACAGCGGGAAGTTCCACGGTGGGGCGACCACGGTGAGCCGGGACGGCGCGAACGCGGCCCCGGGGATCGCGTCGAGCTCGCGGGCCTTCGCGGCGTAGTACCGCGCGAAGTCGACGGCCTCGCTGACCTCGACGTCGCCCTCGGAGATCACCTTGCCGGTCTCGGCGGCGGCGACCTCGATGAGCTCTGCCCTGCGCGATTCCAGCACGGCGGCGATCCGCAGCAGCACCTCACCCCGCTCGGCCGCCGGGCGCGCGCCCCACGCGCCGGCCGCGGCGCGCACGCGGGACAGGATGCGCTCGAGTTCCTCCGCGTCGGTCACGCGGGCGCTGCGCACGATCCCGTCCCCCGCCGTGGATCCGGGGATGCGGGCGAGGATCTCACGCGCCCACTCCCGGTTCGCCGGAAGGGCCGGATCGCTGTCGACGGCGTTGCGGAAGCCCGGGGCGCCCGCGGCGATCGCGGACTCGTCCTCGCGCGCGGCGAACACGGCCGTCTCCACGAAGGTGTCGCCGGGATCCACGGCCTCGGCGATCCCGAGCACGGCCTGGGTGAGTGCGGCGGACTCCGCATCCGGATCCGTGGTGAGCGCGGCGGACTCGTGCACCGGGGCGAGCCGGTTCTGGCGGCGGCGCGGACGGGCGGGCAGCGCGGGGTCGGCGGAGCGCTCGAGCGAGAGCGCGAAGCGGTTGATCTCGCGGTCCAGCGCATCCGGATCCTCATGGAGCCGGAAGGCCGAGGAGAGGAAGTTCTCCGGTGACGCCGTCTCCTCGAGACGCCGCACGAGGTAGCTGATCGCGACGTCGAACTCGCGCGGCTTCACGACGGGCACGTAGAGCAGCACGTGCCCGACCTCTCGGCTCACCGCCTCGACCTGCCCCTGTGCCATGCCGAGCAGCATCTCGAACTCGATCGGCGCGGATCCGGATCCCGGTCCCGCAGTCGTCGAGCGATCGGAGCGAGACGGATCGCCTTCTGCGTCGGGGCGCGTTTCGTCTCGGTCGCCCTCCGGGCGTCCTCGCTCGACGTCCGGGGGCAGCAGCCCCGCCGAGGGCCGAACGCCGCGGTCGCCGGCGAGGAGCCATGCGTACGCGATGTCGAAGAGGTTGTGACCGGCGATGCCGATGCGCACGGCCCGGACGGATTCGGGCGTGAGCGCCTCGTCCAGGCAGCGCAGGTAGTTCGCGTCGGTGTCGATCTTGGTGTCGTAGGGCGCCGGTGTCCAGCCGTGCAGGGCGGCCTCCACGCGCTCCATCGCGAGGTTCGCCCCCTTCACGAGGCGCACCTTGATCGGAGCGCCGCCGTGGTCGACGCGATCCTTCGCCCATGCGGTCAGCTCGCGCAGGGCCGGCAGGGCGTCGGGCAGGTAGGCCTGCAGCACGATGCCCGCCTCGAGGTCCTTGAGCCGCGGATCCTCCAGGATCCGCGTGAACACCGCGATCGTGAGGTCGAGATCGCGGTATTCCTCCATGTCGAGGTTGATGAAGGTCCGCGCGCTCTTCGGGCTCGTCGACGTCCACGGATCCCCGGCTGCCGTCAGGTACAGCGGCAGCAGCCGCTCCGCGACCTGCTCGACGACCTCGTCGAACGCCCACATCGAGATGCGGCTCACGACCGCCGAGACCTTGACCGAGACGTAGTCGACGTCATCGCGGCGGATGAGCTCGTGGATCCCGTCCAGCCTCCGCTGCGCCTCGTCCTCCCCCAGCACGGCCTCGCCGAGCAGATTGAGGTTGAGCCTGGCGCCGCCGGCGCGCAGCTTCGCGATCGTCGGGGTGAGCTTGGCAGGGCGCGCGTCGGCGATCAGGTGGCCGACCATCTCGCGCAGCACGGTACGCGCGATCGGCACGGTGGGCGCGGGGAGCCCCTGCGCCACGAGCCCGCCCGCACGGACGGCGGCGCGCAGGTACCAGGGCAGGAATCCGGGCACGAGCGGCGCCACGCGATTCAGCCCGGCCGCCGCCGCGCCCAGGCTCTCCGGCCGCATCACGTCGTCGACGAAGCCGAGCGTGAACGGCAGCCCCTTCGGGTCCCGCAGCACTCCGGCGAGTCGCTCGGCGGCCGGATCCGCATGCGCCGCGGCGGCCTCATCGATCCAGCGCTGGGCGAGGACGACGGCCCGGCGGGCACGCTCGGTCTCGGCGGCGTTCAGCCACTGCGGCATCGGTTCGTCCTTCCCGCCTCGCGCCTTCGGGGATGGGCGCGGCATGCTCCTTCCCAGCATGGCGCTCCTCGGCCCGCACGGGAGGGCGGCGCGCCCTCCGCTCCTCTCTCTATGCTGTACCCGTGGGGGAACAGCAGGAGGCGGAGCCCGCGACACCGGGGGTGGCGGGCGCCGCCACGCGCGCGGCTTCCGAAGCGCGCATGGCGGCCTGGGCCCGGAAGATGACCGACCGCGTGCCGACGGGCTGGCTCATCAGCGGCGCCGGCGCCGTCCTGCTCGCGTCCACCGCGGCGTTCGGCGGCCTCGCCGACGTCCCGAAGCCGAAGCCCGCAGAGCTGCGAGCCGGTGAGCACTTCGTCGGATCCGAGCTCGACATGTCCGTGGTGAGCGCGGCGATCGGCAGCGGCGAGGTGAAGGGCGCGGGCGTCACCCCGGACGTCGGAGAGAAGACCGTCGTCGTCGTCCTCGACGTCACCAACGAGTACACGGCGCCCCGGACCGTCCGCGCAAAGGACACACTGGGCGGCATCCAGCTCGACGGCATCGAGACGCACCGATACGACGTCAACCGTGTCGTCGACGGCAGCGGGGCGAGCTTCCTGCAGCCCGATGTCCCCACCAGAGTGCGGATCGCGTGGACCGTCGATGGGGAGGCCGTCAGCCCCGGCAACGAGATCCGCATCATGCTGCCCGACTCCACGCGCTTCACGGGCAGCTTCGTGGGACGGGGCGAGTATTGGTATGACGTCCGCCCCGGCGCGTACGTCACGGTGACGCTGGACGAGATCCCGTCCGTCGACGAGGAGGCGCCATGACCATCCCTCCTCCGCCCGTCCCGAGCTCGCCGGCCGCGGTTCCCGTGGCGCCGGTGACTTCCCGCCGAGGATTCCTGCGCCGGGCCGCGCCCTGGGCACTGTCCGTCGTCCTCGTCGCGGCGGCATGGGGACTCACCCAGGTGCAGAAGCACGAAGACGCGCCCTACGAGAGCTTCGTCAGCTCGACGACCGTCGGAGAGCGGGCGGAGACCCGCAACCTCTCGGTGACCGTGACGGAGGTCCACGCCGCGCGATCGGTGTCCGACGGCCAGCGCTGGCGCGCCGAAGGCACGTGGCTCGTCGTGGACTTCGACGCGGCTGCGCTCGACGATCAGTTCGGCGCCCTCCTGGCCACCACGGACCTGCGCCTCGGCGACCGCACGTACTCGGCCACGGAGCGTGGAGACACGGCGAAGAGCATGGTGCTCGTGACCGGCGTCCCCCGGCACGGCAGCATCGCATTCGAGCTGCCTGAGGGCGCATTGACCGGCCCGGCGACGCTGGTCTTCGCCACCGAATACGACACCTCGGCGGACGGCGTGATCGAGGTCCCCGTCGACCTGGACGACGTGCCGATGCAGAACGAGGTCGAGCTGGATCCGGTCGGATGGGCGCGCTGATGGCCGGTACCAGGGGCTGGTGGCGCCGTAACGCCCTCGCCCTCGTCGCGGTGGCCGTACTGCTGCCCGCGACCGTCGTCGGCGCGGCGTGGTGGGGCTGGAAGCACGCCTATCCCGATTCGGGCATGCCGCTCTGGCCGGTCACGCCCGGCGTGTCCGGCACCGTCGATCTGAAGGGCGCGACCTGGGGTCCGGTGAAGGCCAAGGTGATCACCGACACCACGGGCCTGGACATGCCCGCCGGCGCCACGCTGATCGGCGTCACCGTCGAGGTCACCCCGCACGAGGACAAAGGGCCCGACTGCTACGCCCCGGAACTCGTCGAGCAGAGCACCGGGCGCTCCTGGCAGTCGGTCCGTGGCGAACTCGGCCTCAGCTGGAGCACGGACGAACCCGAGGGCTGCGTGCCGACGCTGGAGGGCGAGAAGGCCGAACCCTATCAGCTCGTCCTGCCCTATGTCGTGCCCGAGGACGCGGAAGGCCCGTTCTGGGTGGACATCGACCCTGGCCAAGCGGAATCGAAGTTCGTGCGTTTCCCCATCGACCCGTGACGCGGATCACTCGGGAGGGCCGCCGACCGGCAGCGGCGGTGCTCCCGGGGGCAGCGGCGACGCGACCGTCTGCATCCCACGCGGCAGTGCGCCCGCCGCGGCGGCGATGGCCGTTGCGTCCGCCTCTTCCGCCGTCGTCGGAGCGGCGGCGTCGGTCCTCACGTCCTGGGCGCGGCGCAGCATGCCGAACGTCGTGTCGTAGGCGCCGGCGACGAGGGCGAGGCGGATCGGCTCGACGATCAGCGGCGGGATGAAGAAGATCACCGGCCAGTACACGGTCCAGAAGGCGTCCAGTTCGTGCGGCCCGACCCAGCGGCTCACCCCGTAGCGCAGCCAGGACTGCGCGACGATCACGACCGTGTACAACAGCGCGTAAGACGCGATGATCACGGGACCTGCGCGCCACATCAGCAGGATGGCCCGCCAGATCGGGAGGAACCGCGAGCCGAGCTCGGTGCCGAGATCCCGCAGCCGCCGCATCACCGGATTCGGAACGCGCGCGGCGCGCTCACGCATCTGGGCGACGAGGCGGTGCTGGATCTGCACCTTCTCCGCCACGATCGCCTGCCCGTAGACGACGCCCGCGACCGTGAGCCACGCCAGGGGGGCGAGGAGGACCGGACCAGCCTGGGACAAGAGCCAGCCGATGCCGTCGCCGAGCCACACGAGCGGGGGAACCCAGCCCGCGAGAGTGGTGCGGAGATCCGCGAGCCATATCATCGCCGCGCGCGCGTCGACCCATGCGGTGACCGCGTCGGTGAGGTCCTTGAGCAGCAGCACGGAGAAGAACACCCACACGACCTCGCTGTACACAGCGAGCAGCGCGAGCGCCCTGGGCACCCTGTCCGACCAGCGGCCCCATGCCCAGCGGACGGCGAAGGCCACGACGATGATGAGCACGGTCCCGACATTGAACGAGAGAGTCGTGACGTTGTCGCCGTGGTCGAAGCCGCCGGTGAAGACGCGCGCCTTGTTCTCCTCGTCCACCTTCGCGAGCGCACGCAGGGAGTACGACCTCACGTCCTCGCCCAAGAGGCCCTGTGCCGCGTACACCGCGAAGAACGGCAGGATGCTCGCCAGGACCGCGGAAAGGAAGCTGTGCCGACGGTCGGCGACGGACTCCGGCACCGGCGCCACGGTCTGCAGCGAGGTCAGCCCGTCGCGCAGCACCAGCAGCATGCCGACCAGGCTGATCAGCCGGGCGAGCACGGCGAACGGCATGATCAGCAGCCCGCCGACCGAGGTGTAGGCGCCGACGAATCCCGCCAGTGCCGTCACCCAGTAATGCGCCATCGTCCCCGCCAGATACCACGCGAGCATCGCCGGCCAGTGCATCCACAGCACCCGGCCGGTCGTCCTCAGCATCGCCCCCACGGGCTCAGATTAGCGCGCTCGCCCCGACGGCGACGAGGCCGCCCTGGCGTATGCCGTCAGTCCGCCCAGACGCTCGGCGCGGGCGCCTTGGTCGGCGGCAGCGCGGACGCCGCGGCCCAGTCGTGGATCCAGTCCTCGACGCCGGGCACGTCCTCCGGGCGCCCCAGGGCTCCGAAGAACTCCTCATGCGAGACGGTCCCCCCAGTGCGGCGCAGCATTCGCGCCCGCACGATCACCTTGGCGTAGACCTCGCCGTCCACCACCGCGCGGTGCTCCATGAACAGCGCTTTGTCGTCGTGCCCGATGAACCGGGACTCGACGTCGAAGCGCTGCCACAGCTCGAGAGACTTGCGGAAGGTGATCGTCTCGCTCGAGACCACCGCGTACCAGCCGCGTTCCTTCATGGCGTCGAACAACCCGGTGCGGATCAGCAGGTCCCAGCGGCCGAGGTCGAACAGCGACAGATACCGGCCGTTGTTCATGTGCCGCAGGATGTCGAGGTCCGTCGGCAGCGTGGTGAGACGGATCCGCCCGACCGCCGTCGGCGAGAGCGTCTGACCGCGGCGGGAGCGCCGACGGGCGGAGAGGACGACGAGCAGAGTGCGCCAGATCACGTTCACAGGAGGAGCGTAGTGAATCCGGCACGGATCCCTCTGATCGATTGTCGGATTCCGACAGACGCTCCAGGGCGGGAAACCTGCCGGAAATGCTTGTCGTCACTCGATTTCGTGTCCGCGCACGGCGCGCGTAGAGTCGCGATCATGAGCGCCGAAGCCCTTCCCACCATCACCGTCCGGCCCGTTCGCGATGTCGATGCCGAAGCGCTCGGCCGTGTGCACGCGAAGTGCTGGCACGAGACCTACGACCACCTGATCAGCACCGCGACGCTCGAGGCGGTCTCGCCCAAGCGGCTCGCCGAGCTCTGGACGCACTGGGCCTCCCAGGGCGAGGAGTACCGCATGAGCGCGGCGCTCGTCGACGGCGAGATCGTCGGCTTCGTCGGCTCGGGCCCCGCACGGGACGAGAACCCCCCGGCAGAGCGCGAGCTCTACTTCATCTACCTCCTCGACGCCTGGCACGGCACCGGCATCGGCCAGCGCCTGTTCGACGCGGCTGTCGGCGCCGGTGAGAACTCCTACCTCTGGGTCGCCGAGGACAACCCCCGTGCGCACCGCTTCTACGTGCGCAACGGCTTCACCCTCGACGGCGCCTCGCAGCAGGAGCCCTTCCTCGGCGAGACCATCAAGGAAGTCCGCTTCGTGCGCTGACCCCGCCGGCCACCCCCTGCGTCGAGGCCCCCTCTGAGCACCCGCGCCCCCACGGGCGTCCGCCGCCAGGAGGGGGCCTCGACGCTGCGAGGGGGCGCCGACGACAGATCCGGCGACGACGGATCCGGCCGGGAGGGCACCGGAGCTACCGGCCAGACACCTGGCCGAACACCTTCGCGAGGGGGGCGATCACGAGGGGTCGCGCGGCGACCCATCCTCCGGCGATCACGACGAGCGAGAGCACGAACACCCAGAACCCGGTCCAGGTCACCGCGTCCTGCGAGGCGAACATGTGGTTCAGGTTGCGCAGCATGCCGGTGAGCAGCACCAGCGCCACGTGCACCACGATGAACGCCGTGAAGAACAGCATGGTCGGGAAGTGCACCGCGCGCGCGAGCTCGATCGGATACGCCTTCGACAGCCCCTCCGCCTTCTTCGGCCACAGTCCCGACATCCGGAACCCGGTGGCGATGGCCACGGGTGCCGCGAGGAACACGATCGTGAAGTAGGCGAGCTGCTGCAGGCTGTTGTAGTTGACCCAGCCGTTCTCGGTCGGCCAGTCGAACGACACGTACTGCAGGGCGGCGGAGAGCGCGTTGGGGAACACGTCCCAGCTCGTCGGCACGATCCGCATCCACTGCCCCGTGACGAACAGCAGCACCACGAAGATCACGCCGTTGACGATCCAGAGCAGGTCGAGGCCCTGGTGGAACCACAGCGTCAGGCTGATCTTGCCCTTGGGATTACCGCGCGGGGTCCAGAACGCGGTCGGACGCTTCTGCGTGCGCACCTGCAGGCCGGAGCGGATGATCAGCGTCATGAGGAACACGTTGAAGAAGTGCTGCCAGCCGATCCACCCGGGGATCCCGACGGGCGCCCCCTCGGGCAGGTGGTACTCGCCCGGGTAGGTCGTGAGGAAGTCCTGCATGAAGGGCAAGCTGAGGAACGCGCGCACGAGCACGATCGCGGCGCCGGCCAGGACCGCGAGGCCGGCGGCGGCGAACAGGCCGCCGATCGCCTGCAGCCAGGTCGGTCGGAGCTTCGATGCGGCGGGCGCAGCGACGGCATGTCGCGGAGCCGACCCGTTCCAGACGGTGCGCGTGAACGACAGCGGTGCGGAGACGTCGGGGCGCGGGGCGACGGCGGTCGAAGGCACGACCGGCGCCGCCGATGCCGAGGCAGGGCCGGCGACGGCGGGCGCAACGGCAACGGACTCCGTCGCCTCGGAGGGCAGGAACTCGACCGCGCTGCGAGCCACGGCGGCGGTTCCGGCCGGAGGCCAGGGCTCTCCCCCGCCGACGCGCGGCAGACCACGGCGCAGGGCGGATCCGCTCGCAGCCGGAGCGCCCGCGGATGCCAGGACCGGGGCGCTCGACGCGGCCGCCGTTGCGGGAGTTGCCGTACTGGCCGCCGCCGAAGCCTCGATCGCCGAGGCAGTCGCCGTGCTCGGCGCCACGGCCGCGGATCCTTCGACAGCCTGAGCGGCCGGGCTCGTCAGGAGGACGGGCGCGGTGCCCGCCGGAGGCCAGGGCTCACCACCCGCGATGCGCGGCAGGCCACGGCGCAGGGCGGAGCCGGCAGGAGCCGACGCCGATCCCGCGTTGGCGGCACGGTCCGCTGACGCCGCCTCTCCGGGGGCGTTGAGCGAAGACACCGCAGGCGACGGAGACGAGACGTGGTCCGCAACGTGCCGCGTTTCGTCTCGCGCCGGCTCCGCCGGTGCTCGCTCAACCACCACGGGCGTGACCTCCGCGCCCGCCACGACCACTCCGGAAGGCGGCCAGGCCTCGCCTCCGCGGGTGCGGGGCAGCCCCCTGCGCACGGTGGTCATCGCTACTTCTTCCGCGCCCGCAGCGCCTCGATCACCTGCGGCACGACCGCGAACAGGTCGCCCACGATACCGAAGTCCGCGACGTCGAAGATCGGCGACTCCGGATCCTTGTTGATCGCGACGATCGTCTTGGCGGTCTGCATGCCGGCGCGGTGCTGGATCGCCCCCGAGATGCCGAGTGCGATGTAGAGCTGCGGCGAGACGGAGACGCCGGTCTGGCCCACCTGGTGCGCGTAGGGGATGTATCCCGCGTCGACAGCGGCACGGGAGGCGCCGATCGCGCCGCCGAGCTCGTCGGCGAGGTCCTCGACAAGGGAGAAGTTCTCCTTGGACCCGAGTCCGCGCCCACCCGAGACGACGACCTTGGCGCCGCGCAGCTCGGGCCGGGACGAGGCGGCCTCCACGGCTTCGATGGGCTCGCCGGCGGCCGCAGCGGCACCCGACGCCTCCACCGCGAGCGCCTCGACGCGGACGTCGACCACGGCCTCCGCGCGGGCATCGATCGCGCCCTGACGCACCGTGATCACGGGAGCGCCGAAGGTCGGAGCGGAGTCGGTGAGGAACGCCCCGCCGTAGACCGAGTGGTGCGCCACCACGCCCTCGTCGTCGCGGGAGACGCCGATCGCGTCGACCGACAGCGCCAGGTGCTCGCGCACGGCGAGACGCGCGGCGGCGTCGCGGCCGGCGATCGAGTTCGAGACGAGCACGGCGTCGGGGCGGACCGCGCGGTACGCGGCCTGCAGTGCGTCGACCACAGGGACCGTGACGGATCCGCCGTCGACGTCCGCGGTGAGCACGACCTGTGCGCCCGCGGCGGAGGCGGCATCGACCGCCGCCTGCGCGGTGCCGGCAGGGGCGGCCACGAGCGCGACCGGGGAGCCCAGCAGCGCCGCGGCGCCGAGCAGGCCCGCGGTCGACGGCGCGGCGGCACCGGCCGGAGTCACGTCGATGAGGACGAGGATCGCCTTCTCGGGGTACGCCATGCTCACACCAGCCTGTTCTGCGCGAGGAACTCGACGAGCTGCGCGGCCGCGTCGCCCTCGTCCGTGATCTTCACACCCGCGGCGCGCGGCGGCTTCTCGGCCACCGCGGTCAGGATCGTCTGCGGCGCCTCCGCCGGATCGGCGCTGATGCCGAGGTCGGCCAGGGAGAGCACCTCGAGCGGCTTCTTCTTCGCCGCCATGATGCCCTTGAAGTTCGGGAAGCGGGCGTCGGGCAGGGCCTCAGTGATCGAGATCACGGCCGGAAGCGGCGCGCTCACCTGCTGGGATCCGAAGTCCGTCGCCCGGGTGCCGGTCACGGCATCGGCGCCGATGGTCACGGCGCTGAGGGCCGTCGCCTGCGCGAAGCCGAGGTGCTCGGCGAGCATTGCGGGGATCACGCCCCCGGATCCGTCCGTGGAGAGGTTGCCGGTGATGACCAGATCCGGCTCACCGCGCCGGATCGCCGCCGCGAGCACCGCCGCGGTCAGCCCCAGGTCCGCGCCGTGCAGCGCCTCGTCGGCGACGTGCACCGCGGATCCGGCGCCGATCGCGAGCGCCCGGCGGATCGATGCGGTCGCCGACTCGGGAGCCATCGAGAGCGCCACGACCTCGGTCCCGGGATTGGCGTCGGCATAGCTCAGTGCGACCTCGAGCGCGCGCTCGGTGATCTCGTCGAGCACGACGTCTCCGGCGCCGCGATCGGCCAGACCCGTCTCCAGGTCGAGCTTGCGGTCCCCGTAGGTGTCGGGCACCTCTTTCACCAGGACGAAGATCTTCATCGAGCCTCCTCACGCGACCTCGATCGGCCGGTCCGGCCGCGGGCGAATCACCCCGGTTACCGGGCGATAACGTGGTGCCAGCGTACCTCAGCGCGGTGCCGGGATCCGACCGCGTCCGACTCCTGCGGGCACACCCTGGAGCAACCCTCCAACCCGGATGCCGCCCAGCCCGCAGAGCCTTGGCGGAGCGCTACGAACACGCCCGCGCGGCGGTTCTCCGCGGATCCGGATCCGATTCCCGCCCCGGTAACGTAGGGGAATGGCCCGTCCGCACCCCCTGCCCGTCGATCCTCTCGCCGAGGCGAAGCGGCAGTGGCTCGCGCACGGCTGGGGCCACGCCGCCGACGGCATGTCTCTGGTCACCTCGGTCATGCGGGCCCAGCAGCTGCTGCTCGCGCGGGTGGACGCCGCCCTGCGCCCGTTCGCGCTGTCTTTCGCGCGCTACGAAGTTCTGCGCCTGCTCGCGTTCAGCCGCACAGGAACGCTGCCGTTGTCGAGCGTGGTCGCGCGTCTGCAGGTGCACGCGACGAGCGTCTCCAGCACCGCGGACCGGCTGGTCCGCGACGGCCTCATCGCCCGGCATCGTGATCCCCACGATGGCCGCGCGGCGCTGCTCGAGCTCACCGAGGTCGGCCGCGAACTCGTCGAACGCGCCACCACGGCGCTCAACGATGAGGTGTTCGCCGCTCCCGGCATCTCCTCGGAGGACTCGGCGGACCTCGTCGCGATCGTGGCGCGCATGCGCAAGGCGGCCGGGGACTTCGCGGACCCGCGTCCGCAGCCGGACCCGCTCTGATGGGTTCGTTCGTCCTGGAACGGACGATCGCCGCTCCCGTCGAGCGCGTGTTCGCCCTCTCCCTCGACGTCGGCGTGCACGTCGACTCGATGGCGGCGCACGACGAGCGGATCGCCGACGGCGTGCGCGCGGGCCGGATGGCGGAGGGCGACACGGTGACCTGGGATGCGAGGCACTTCGGGATCCGCTTCCGGATGACCTCGCTCGTGTTCGACGTGGACGCACCCCACGCCTTCTCCGACCGGCAGATCCGCGGCCCCTTCGCGGAGTTCCGGCACCGGCACACGTTCTCGTCCGTCCCGGCCGATTCGGCGCCGGGCGAACACGGCACCCTCATGCGCGACGAGATCGTGTTCCGCTCCCCGTTCGGACCGATCGGGCGGATCGTCGACGCGCTCGTGATGCGCCGGCATCTCGTCCGGCTGATCGAGCAGCGCAACGACATGCTCGCTGCACAGGCCATCGCGCTCTGATCGCGTCCTCCTCGCCGCACGGGCGGCGCCACCGTAGGCTGGCGCCCATGAGTGAACTGCGGATCCGCACCGTCCTCGAGCCGTTCGGTCCGGCCGGCGCCATCGTGCTCACCGATGCGCAGGTCGCCGAGATCAGCACCGCGAAGGCCTTCCCCGTCACGGTGACGATCGGCGGCCGCACCGCGCGCCTGCGCCTCGGGCGCATGGGCGGGAAGAACTGCATCGGCTTCAGCAAGGCGAACCGCGCCGCGATGGGCGTCGAGCTCGGCGACGAGTTCGACGCGGTGATCGCCGCCGACACGGCCGAACGGACCGTCGAGGTACCCGAGGCGCTGTCCGCCGCTCTCGCCGACGCCGGGCTCACCGCCGCCTACGAGGCGCTGAGCTTCACGCGCCGCAAGGAGCTCGCCGTCTCCGTCGCCGACGCCAAGCAGGACGCGACGCGCGAGCGCCGCATCGCCAAGGCCCTGGACGAGCTGCGCGGCTGACCGAGGCTCGCACCGAACCCGCTCGAGGCAGGATCCGGGTCCGTTGCGCGTGGCTCCTCTCATTAAGTTGTACACAACATATTTGTGTGCAATGCTTTTCGCATGGCTGCAACCGACGAGATGGTGTGCTTCGCGCTCTACGCCGCGACGCGCGCCACGACCCAGGCCTATCGCGCACTGCTCGAGCCCTGGGGTATCACCTACCCGCAATACCTGGTGCTCGTGACGCTGTGGCTGGACGGCGAGCAGACGGTCTCGTCGCTCGGCGACCGCCTGCAGCTCGACTCCGGCACGCTGTCCCCCCTTCTCCGCCGCATGGAGAGCAGTGATCTGATCGTGCGCGAACGGCGCTCCTCCGACGAGCGCGTCGTCTCGATCGGGTTGACCCCTCACGGCCGCCGACTGCGCGAGGAGCTCCGCGAGATCCCTCGTCAGATCGCCGAGGGATTCGCCCTCCCCGACCGCACGAGCGCGGAGGACCTCATCCGCAGACTGCACACGATCTCGTCCTCCATGCACGCGGTCGCCGCCGCCGGCGCCCCGCAGCCCTCACCCGTTCGACCATCCGCACCTCGATCCGAAGGAGATCGCTCATGAACGTCCTCTACACCGCAGAAGCCATTGCGACGGGAGCCGGCCGCAACGGACGGGTCGTCACGACCGACCGTCGCGTCGATCTTGATCTCGCGATCCCCCGCGAGATGGGCGGCTCGGGCGATGGCGCGAACCCCGAGCAGCTCTTCGCCGCCGGATACAGCGCGTGCTTCCACTCCGCGCTCCAGTCCGTGGCCCGTGCGCAGAAGGTGTCGATCTCCGACTCCTCGGTCGCCGGCCGCGTGCAGATCGGCCCGAACGGCCAGGGCGGCTACCAGCTCGCGGTGCGCCTCGACGTCGTCCTCCCCGGCCTTGAGCGGTCCCAGGCGCAGGCTCTCGCAGACGCCGCACACCAGGTCTGCCCGTACTCCAACGCGACTCGCGGGAACATCGAGGTGACGGTCGTCGTCTCGGAGGACTGACACGGCGACGCGGATCACGACCGTCGCCCGCCGGTGCGGCCAGCGGGCTCAGTCGCCGTCGTACACGTAGGCGTCGAAGCGGTCGGGGATGTTCATGCGCTGCCAGGCGAGTTCCTCGTCCCGGCGGGAGCGGTCACCGGGGAAAGCCCGCGCCGTGTGCCGCGGCACCTGCCTGCTGTGCCCGGCGAGGTGTGCGACGGCCACCGCCTGCCCGCACACGCGGGCGGCGGCGACGGCGCTCGGATCCTGCGCCTGGCGGGCGGCCTCGTGGCAGGCGAACGCCTTCTCCCGCACCGCGTCGATGTCGAGCTCGCCGCGCAGGAACGCCTCCGCGGCCGCGAGCGCCTGGTGCGGGCGGTCGTCGTCGGGGCGCTCGGCTTTGAACAGCGGCAGGAGCCGCTCCGCGCAGGCGATGGTCCAGCCGACCAGCTCGCGCCGGTCGTCCTCCGAGAGGCGCAGATCCTCGATGTCCGGCAGCGCGCCGTCGGCGAAGAGCGGCACGACGTTCGACGCCGGATCCTCGCGTCCTGAGGAGATCCGGCGGGACGGATCAGCGAAGGATCCGAGGGAGCGGATGTCGGCCACGGCGATCACCGGTTCACGAACTGCGGCGGACGCTTCTCGCGGAAGGCGGCCATGCCCTCCTTCTGGTCCGCCGTGTCGAACAGGGACGCGAAGGCCTCGCGCTCGATATCGAGCCCGACCGCGAGCGTGGTCTCCATGGCCGCGTCGAGCGTCGCCTTCGCGGCGATGATCGACGGCAGCGACTTCGACGCGATCGTCTCGGCGAGCGTCGACGTCTCGGCGAGCAGGTCGGCGGTCGGCACGATGCGGGACACCAGGCCCGCACGCTCGGCCTCCTCGGCGCCGATGATCCGGCCCGACAGCACGAGTTCGGCGGCCTTGTAGTACCCGACCGCGCGGATGAGCCGCTGCGTACCGCCCATGCCGGGGATGACGCCGAGGTTCACCTCGGGCTGGCCGAACTTCGCATTGTCCGCGGCGAGGATGATGTCGCACATCATCGCGAGTTCGCATCCGCCGCCCAGGGCGAAGCCCGACACGGCGGCGATGACCGGGGTGCGCACGGCGGCGAAGTCACGCCACACGCCGAAGTGGTCGGTCGCGGTGATCTCCGCGGCGGACATCCCCTCCATCTCCTTGATGTCGGCGCCTGCCGCGAAGGCCTTCTCCGAACCGGTGACGACGATCGCCCCGACCCCCGGATCCGCGTCGAACGCGGTGGCGGCGGCGGTGACCTCCTCGGCGACCTGCGAGTTCAGGGCGTTGAGCGCCTGGGGCCTGTTCAGGGTGATCCAGCCGACTCGTCCGCGCTGCTCCGTGAGAATCGTCTCGTACTCGCTCGTGGCCATGGTCATCCTTTCGCCGCACCTTCGTGGCACTTCCAGTATCTCCGATGTCGGTGAACAGACGGTGTCCGCATCGCCTCAGGGGGAACCGCGAGACTCCAACTGGGCGACGAGACTGCACGCGCGCGGCGCAGTCTCGTCGCCCAGTTGGAGTCTCGCGGTCAGGAATCCGGGTCAGGGGTCCGGTCAGGACGCGTCGCGGATGTCGGTGATGATCCCGGAGAAGTCGCGGGCGGCGCCGGGGCCGGCCGCGAACGTCGCGTAGATCTGCTGGGCGAGCCGGCCCATCTGCGCGTCGGTGCCGGTGCCCTCGATCGCCTGCAGGGCGAGTCCCAGATCCTTCGCCATGAGCGCCCCCGCGAACCCCGGCTGGTAGTCGCGGTTGGCGGGACTCGTCGGCACGGGGCCCGGCACAGGGCAGTTCGTCGTGATCGACCAGCACTGGCCGGACGCCTGCGACACGACGTCGAACAGCGCTTGATGCTCCAGACCCAGCCGCTCGCCGAGCACAAACGCCTCTGCCACGGCGATCTGCGAGATGCCGAGGATCATGTTGTTGCAGACCTTCGCGGCCTGACCGAGCCCAGGACCGCCGCAGTGCACGATGCGCTTGCCCATCGTCTCGAGCAGCGGGAGCGCGGCGGCGAAGTCCTCGTCGGAGCCGCCCACCATGAAGGCGAGCGTGCCGTTCTCGGCCCCCACCACGCCACCAGAGACCGGCGCGTCGATGTTGCGATGACCCGCATCGACCGCCAGGTCGTGCGCGGCGCGCGCCTCGTCGACGGCGATCGTGGAGGTCTCGATGAACAGGGTTCCGGGGTCGGCCGCCGCCAGCAGCCCGTCCTGGTACGCGGCGATCACGTGCTTGCCCGCGGGGAACATCGTGATGACGACCTCCGCCCCCGACACCGCGTCCACCCCGAACTGCGCGACGGGCAGCCCCGCGGCCGAGGCAGCGTCGACCGCGGCCGGCACCACGTCGAAGCCGACCACCTCGTGCCCCGCGGCGAGCAGATTCTTCGCCATCGGAAGGCCCATGTGGCCGAGTCCGAGGAACGCGATCCGCGTCATGACGCGCTCCCGGGGTGCTGGTCATCGCCGCTGCGCGGGACGTTCCCGCCGTTGCGCTGGAGCGATGCGGATCCGGAGGGGCGCAGCATCTCGCGCCCGACGATGAGTCTCATGATCTCGTTCGTCCCTTCCAGGATCTGATGCACCCGCAGATCACGGACGACTCTCTCGATCCCGTAGTCCTGAAGGTACCCGTACCCGCCGTGCAGCTGAAGGGCCTTGTTGGCGACGTCGAATCCCGCATCCGTCGCGAAGCGCTTGGCCATCGCGCAGCGCATCGTCGCATCGGGCGCCTTCTCATCGACGGCCTGCGCGCCGTCGCGCACCATGAGCCGTGCGGCCTGCAGATCCGTGCGCATGTCGGCGACGGCGAACAGGATCGACTGCTTCTCGGCGAGCGGCTCGCCGAACGCCTCCCGCTCGTGCACGTACTGCACGGCGCGGTCCAGCGCCCACTGCGCGCCGCCGATCGAGCAGGCCGCGATGTTGAGGCGGCCGCCGTTCAGGGCGCTCATCGCGATCGCGAAGCCCTGCCCCTCGGATCCCAGCATGTTCGTCGCGGGAACCCGCACGCCGTCCAGGATCACCTGGCGGGTGGGCTGCGCGTGCCAGCCCATCTTCTTCTCGGGCGCGCCGAAGCTGAGGCCCTCCGCATCGCCGGGGACGAGGAAGGCGGTGATGCCGCGCGCGCCCGGAGCCCCGGTGCGGGCCATCACGATGTAGACCGCGGCCTCGCCGGCGCCGGAGATGAACTGCTTCACGCCCGTCAGCACATACTCGTCGCCGTCGCGGATCGCGCTCGTCGCGAGCGCAGCCGCGTCGGATCCCGCCCCCGGCTCCGTGAGGCAGTAGCTGCCGAGGCCCTCCATCGCGATGAGCTCGGGCATCCAGCGCGCGAGCTGCGCGTCGGTGCCGTAGCCGTCGATCATCCACACGACCATGTTGTGGATCGAGATGTAGGCGGCGATGGTGGGGTCGCCCTTGGCGAGCTCCTCGAAGATCGCGACGGTGTCGACGCGCTCGAGTCCGGTTCCCCCGGACTCCTCGCGCACATAGATCCCGCCGAGGCCCAGCTCACCGGCGCGCATCAGGGTGTCGCGCGGGAACAGGTGCTTCTCATCGCGCTCGGCGGCGAACGGGGCGAGCTCGGTCTCGGCGAACTCTCGCACGGCGCCGAGGATGGCGGCGCGCTCTTCGCTGGTCATCGTGGTCGGGGTGGCGACGGTTGTCATGGTGTGCTCCTCGTAGGTCAGACCGGTCGTTGAGCGAGTGAAGCGAGACGAAACGCGGCGACCTCGCGGGCGAACCGCGTTTCGCCTCGGTCGCTTCGCTTCCTCTCTCAACGGCCAGGAAAGGGTCAGTGCATCGTGGGGATGACGAAGCTGGCGCCCTCTCGGACGCCCGCTGCCGGCCACCGCGAGGTCACGGTCTTGGTCTTCGTGTAGAAGCGGAAGGCGTCGGCGCCGTGCTGGTTGAGGTCGCCGAACCCGCTGCGCTTCCAGCCGCCGAACGTGAAGTAGGCGATCGGCACGGGGATCGGCACGTTCACGCCGACCATGCCGACGTTCACGCGCGCCACGAAGTCCCGGGCCGCATCGCCGTCCCGCGTGAAGATGCCCACGCCGTTGCCGAACTCGTGCTCGGACGCCATGCGCAGCGCCTCCTCGTAATCCGCCGCGCGGGCGATCACGAGCACCGGGCCGAAGATCTCCTCGCGGTAGATCGACATGTCGGTCGTAACCCGGTCGAACAGGGTGGGGCCGAGGTAGAAGCCCTCCTCGTGACCGGCGACGGAGAAGCCGCGCCCGTCGGCGAGCAGCTCGGCGCCCGCATCGACCCCCTGCTGGATGTAGTCGGTCACGCGCTCGACCGCGGCGCGGTTCACGAGCGGTCCGTAGTCCATTCCCAGCTCGAGCGAGGGCCCGACCCTGAGCGCTGCCACGCGCTCGGCGAGCTTCGCGGCGAGCGCGTCGGCGGTCTCCTCGCCGACCGGCACGGCGACCGAGATCGCCATGCACCGCTCCCCCGCCGAGCCGTAGCCGGCGCCGATGAGCGCGTCCGCGGCCTGGTCCAGATCGGCGTCGGGCATCACGACCAGGTGGTTCTTCGCCCCGCCGAAGCACTGCGCGCGCTTGCCGTGCGCGTTCGCGGTCGTGTAGATGTACTCGGCGATCGGAGTGGAGCCGACGAAGCCGATCGCGCGCACCCGCTCATCGGTGAGCAGCACATCGACGGCCTCCTTGTCGCCGTGCACGACGTTGAGGATCCCCGCGGGCAGACCCGCCTCCAAGAACAGCTCGGCGATCCGCACGGGCACCGAGGGGTCGCGCTCGCTGGGCTTGAGGATGAAGGCGTTGCCGGCGGCGATGGCCGGACCCATCTGCCACAGCGGGATCATCGCCGGGAAGTTGAACGGGGTGATCCCGGCCACCACGCCGAGCGGCTGGCGCAGCGAATACACGTCGATGCCGGTGCCGACGCCCGTGGAGTACTCCCCCTTGAGCAGGTGCGGGGCCCCGACGCAGAACTCGATCACCTCGACGCCGCGCTGGATGTCGCCCTTGGCGTCGTCCAGGGTCTTGCCGTGCTCGCGCGAGAGCAGCGCGGCGAGGTCGTCCATCTCGTCGCGGATCAGCTCGAGGAAGCGCATGAGCACCCGAGCCCGCTTCTGCGGGTTGGTCGCCGCCCACTCGGGCTGGGCGGCCTCGGCATTCGCGATCGCGGCGCGCACCTCGTCCCCGCTCGCGAGCGGCACTCGCGCCTGGACGGCGCCGGTCGAGGGCTCGAACACCTCCCCCCAGCGTCCCGAGGTGCCGGAGGTCGGGGATCCCCCGATGAAGTGGGTGATGTCGCGGACCATCGTGTGCTCCTGGTTCTGCGTCGTCGTCGGCGCCACCCTCAAGAATACATGGTCGCCCATCTAGTTAGGAGGGGTTCCATGTAATTCACCGGCACCTGTCGGGCCGTTCACCTTCCGGTCACCTTCGGCACGTACAAAAGACCCTGCGCGGGCTGCGGACGCTGACCGGATCGGGTGCTCGTCTTTCCCCGCGCAACGGGATGCGCCCGGCTTTCTCGCACGGGCGCCTACGCGGTCACGAACCGCAGGACCCCCGCCGAATCGGGTCGGCGGGGGTCCTCTCGTGCGCGGGCGGCGTCAGTCGCTCATTGCTGCCAGGTAACCTGGGGATCGCTCTTACCGAAGTCGACGGTCGGGGTGTCGAGGGTCCCGCCGAACGTGACGGTGTAGGTCTGACCGTCACTGCCCTGCAGACTCATGTCGACGCTGATGTAGTCGTATGCAGAGACGACCGTCGGCGTGGATCCACTGCTCTCCGGCTGCAGGGCGTCGAGCTTTGCACTGCCGTCGGCCGTGAGCGTGCGGGTGACCGAACCCTCCACCGGACTCGCCCCGGAGAGGTCGATCGCGGTGATGTCCATGCCGCACGGCGTCGCCAGCGTCTTCATGGCCACGCACGCCTCGACGGCGGTGCGCACGAGCGAGCGGAACTCGGTGACACCGGCGTCGTTGAGCTTCGTGCGCACGTCGTACAACGCCGAGGCGTCGTCGGACGATGCGATGGCGAAGGTCGAGTCGCCATCGATCGAGAAGTACTTCGAGTCCAGTGCGATCTCGTAGGTGCCGGGGAAGACGTACGCGTTGCTGATCTCGTCCGCGGGAACGCCGTTGAATGTCGCATCCAAGCCGCGCAGGCTGTCCAGCGAGATCGGCGTCACACCGTTCGCGATCTTCCAGGTGTCCTTGTCCTTGTACACCTCGTACGTCGTCGACACGGTGCGCCCGCCCACCTCGAACGTCGCCGGGACCGTGGCGGAGTACTTGCTCTCGCCGCCCTTCTTCACCGAGATGTGACTGACGCCACCGAGCTTGTCGGAGGCCTTCAGCACCGAGTCCGTGAGCAGCGTCTTGTCGGGGACGCTCTCGAGATAGCCGAGCGCGGCCTTCGCGTCACTCTTGGAGACGGCCGTCAGGTAGGTCTTCACCGCGTCTGCCGCCGTCACCGAGGAGCGGGTGAGAGCCGGCACCACGAGCAGGGCGACGACCAGGATCGCGATGATAAGCACGGCGACACCGCCACCGATCAGGCCCCAGAGCAAGCCCTTCGACGACTTCTTCGGCGGCTGCGCGCCACCGGCCTGACCGGGGTAGGGCTGACCGGGCTGCACGCCGTAGGGCTGGCCCGTGTAGGGCTGGCCCGGCTGGGCTCCGTAGGGCTGGCCCGGCTGGGCTCCGTACGGCTGTCCCGGCTGGCCCGGATACTGCGGGCCGGGCTGCGCTCCATAGGGCTGACCAGGCTGACCCGGGTACTGCTGGCCGGGGTAGGGCTGTGCGGCATAGGGCTGCGCGGGCTGGCCGGGATACGACTGTCCGGGCTGTGCCGCAGAGGGCTGGCTCGACTGCGCACCCTGCGGCTGATCCGGCTGCGCCGGCGAGGTCTGACCCGGCGGCGGGAAGGCCTGTTCCGGCGCGGGATGCGACTGTTCCGGAGCGACCGGAGGACCGGACGCGGGGTTCACCGCCTCACCCTCCGTCGGTGCCGCCGCCGGAGGTGGCGGGGTCGGATCCTGCGATCCGGTTCCGAAATCGAGCTCATGTCCGCCCTGCGGCGGTTCCCCCTCGGTAGACATGGAGCCAGACTACCGAGCGGCGCGGGTCCGTTCGATGGGCAGATCTCCCCGTCGCCCCCGGGACGCCGCTCCACCGGTCGGGATCACGGCGCGATCGGCGGCAGGGCGTGGATGCGCCAGCTCGCGGCATGCTCGGCACCGGGGGCCAGCTCGACGAGGCCGGTCCCGGAGTTGACGGCGTCGGGTGCGCACGTCATGGGCTCGACCGCGAGCCCTCGCCGATGCGTGGCGGGAACCTCCGGAGTGTCGGCGGTGTGGACCTGCACCCAGGGACACGCCTCGTCCCACACCATCGCGACACCGCGCCCATCGGGGCCCCGCAGTTCCACCGTCGTGGCGCCCCCGGTCCGCGACAGCGCCGTGAACGCGTGGTCGATGAACACGGATCCGATCCGCCGCGGTGCACGGAAGTCCCATTCCGGATGGGAGTCGACGGGCTCCAGCGCGACCGGGCTGAGCCGGTCCGCGGTCACCGTGAGCACCGCCGACGCGGGCAACAGCAGAGTCCACCCGTCGACGGGCGGGGCGGCGAGGTCCGGGGCGCGCGGGGCGTCACCGTGCTCGGCGACCGGGTCGGGTCCTGCGACCAGATAGGGATGCGGACCGGTCCCCCACGGCGCCGCCTCGGCGCCGAGGTTGCGGCCGGTCACGGTCTGCGTGAGTCCTTCGGCATCCAGGCGGTACTCCACCTCGACCTGGACGCGGAACGGATAGCCCGCCTGCGGTTCGATCACGGCCGAGAGCACGACGCGATCCGGCTCCACGACCCGGTCGGCGAACTCGCTCCAGGCGACGAGGCCGTGGAGTGCGTGGCCGCGCTCGGGCTCGGTGAGCGGCAGCCGGTGCTCGACCCCGCCGAACGTGTAGCGCCCGTCGACGATGCGGTTCGGCCACGGCGCGAGCGTCGCGCCGCGATAGTTCGGACGCACCTCGTCCGCCGCGAACGGCACCACGAGGTCCCGCCCCTCGAACCGCAGCGTGCGCAGGGTCGCACCGACCGAGGCGATGTCCGCCTCGTAGCCGTGCGCCGCGATGCGCAGCTGCCGGCCGGAGCGGGGTCGGTCCGGATCCGCCACCGTCACAGTCCCTGCGCGAGCCGGTAGTACGCCTGGTTCCAGCGCACCTGCTTCTGGAACTCGGGCAGGGTCGTGCCCTCGTCGATCACGAGGAGCTCCACCTCGGCCATCTCCGCGAAGTCGCGGAACGCCTCGATCCCGACCGCGGTCGACATCACCGTGTGGTGCGCCGCGCCCGCGGTCAGCCACGCGGCCGCCGAGGTGGTGAAGTCGGGCCGAGGCTTCCAGACGGCGCGGCCGACCGGCAGCTTCGGCAGTGCCGCGCGGGGCGCGATGTTCTCCACGACGTTCGCGGTGAGGCGGAACCGATCGCGCATGTCGCTGAGCGCCACGACGACGGCGGATCCGGGATCCGCGGTGAAGACCAGGCGCACCGGGTCGTCCTTGCCGCCGATGCCGAGGGGGTGGATCTCGAGCGTCGGCCGCTGCGTCGTGAGCGTCGGCGAGACCTCGAGCATGTGCGCGCCGAGGATGAGCTCGTCGCCCGGGGTCATGTCGTAGGTGTAGTCCTCCATGAGGCTCGCGCCGCCGGGCAGTCCCGCGCCCATGACGTTCGCGATGCGCACGAGCACGGCCGTCTTCCAGTCGCCCTCCGCACCGAAGCCGTAGCCCTCGGCCATGAGACGCTGCACCGCGAGGCCGGGCAGCTGCTTCAGCGCCCCCAGATCCTCGAACGAGGTGGTGAAGGCGCTGAAGCCGCCCTCCTCCAGGAACGAGCGCAGGCCCAGCTCGATCGCCGCGCCGTCGCGCAGCGACTGGTGACGCTCCCCTCCCCGCCTCAGCTCGGGGACGACCTCGTACAGCTCCTCGTACTCGAGGACGAGCGCGTCGATGTCGGCCTCGGCGGCCGCCGCGACGGCGTCGGCGAGCTCGTTCACGCCCCAGGTGTTCACCTGCACGCCGAAGCGCAGCTCGGCCTCGGTCTTGTCCCCCTCGGTCACCGCGACGAAGCGCATGTTGTCCCCGAAGCGCGCGAGCCTGAGATCGCGCGACGCCGCGAGCCCCGCCGCCGCGCGCTGCCAGGTGCCGAGCTCCCTCTGCACGCGCGAGTCGGACGCGTGCCCGACGATCGTCTTGCGCGGCACGCCGAGCCGGGTCTGGATGTACCCGAACTCGCGGTCACCGTGCGCGGCCTGGTTCAGGTTCATGAAGTCGAAGTCGATGTCGGCCCACGGCAGCTCGACGTCGGCCTGGGTGTGCAGGTGCGCGAGCGGCTTCTGCAGCGCGTCGAGGCCCGCGATCCACATCTTCGCGGGGCTGAAGGTGTGCATCCAGGCGACCAGTCCGATCACGCGCTCATCGGCGTTGGCCTCGAGCGCGATGCGCTTGATCGCGGCCGAGTCGGTGAGCACGGGCTTCCAGACGATCCGCACCGGCACGTCGTCCGACTCCTCCAGGATCCGGGCGATCCGCTGCGACTGCTCGGCGACCTGCGCGAGCGTCTCCGGCCCGTAGAGGTGCTGGCTTCCGGTGAGGAACCAGACCTCGTAGCCGTCGAGTGAGGTGGTGAGCGGGGTGCGGGTCATCGGGGTTCTTCCGTTCGGATCCGCGGCCCGGCAGGAGCCGCGCGGTCGGTCGTGCGTTCAGGGGGAGTCGTGCGTTCAGAGGGAGGAGACCGCGGCGGCTTCGATGGCGAGACCGGCGCGGTAGCGGTCGAGATAGGCGGAGAAGCCGGCGACGTCGGCGGGATCCGGATCCACGACCTCCTGCACCGCCGCAGCGAAGACGCGCTGGTCGAGGTACTCGCCGAGACTCAGCCCGTCCCCGTGCGCGAGATAGGAGGCGAGCACCGCGATGCCCCACGCGCCGCCTTCGGAAGCCGCCTCGCCGACCGCGACCGGCGCACCGAGCGCGCCGGCGAGGAAACGCTGGGCGACCCCGGCCGTGCGGAACATCCCCCCGTGCGCGAACATCCGGTCGAGCTGCACGCCCTCGGCGGCGAGGGTCTGCATGCCGAGCGCGAGCGTGCCGAACACCCCGTAGAGCTGCGCGCGCATGAAGTTCGCCAGGGTGAAGGCGCTGTCCGGCGTGCGCACGAACAGCGGGCGGCCCTCGGTGAGGCCCGCGATGGGCTCTCCCGCGAGGTGGTTGTAGGCCAGGAGCCCGCCGGCGTCGGCCTCGCCCGTGAGCGCCTCGCGGAACAGCGCCTCGAAGGCCGTGTCGTCGCCGATCGGTGCGCCCGCCGCCGCGGCGAAGCGGGCGAACAGCCCCGCCCAGGCGGCGAGCTCGCTCGCTCCGTTGTTGCAGTGCACCATGGCGACGGCGTCGCCGGCCGGGGTCGTCACGAGATCGAGCTCGTGGTGCGCGCCGGCGAGCGGCCGCTCGAGCACGACCATCGCGAAGATGCTCGTGCCCGCGCTGACGTTGCCGGAGCGAGGGGCGACCGAGTTCGTCGCGACCATGCCGGTGCCGGCGTCGCCCTCGGGCGGGCAGAACGGGATTCCAGGGATGAGGGATCCGGTCGGATCCAGCAGCAGCGCTCCCGCGGACGTGAGCGCTCCGGCGTCGGCCCCCGCCGGGAGCACCTCCGGGAGCAGGGCGCGCAGGGGCGAGTGCAGTCGCCCCGCCGCGCGAGCGTCGTAGGCCGCGAGCATGTCCTCGTCGTACTCGCGCGTCGCGGAGTCGATCGGGAACATGCCGGAGGCGTCGCCGACGCCGAGCACGCGTCGGCCGGTGAGCCGGGAGTGCACGTACCCGGCGAGGGTGTTCACGCTCGCGATCCGCGGCACATGGGCTTCCTCGTCGAGCACGGCCTGGTGCAGATGCGCGATCGACCAGCGCAACGGGATGTTCACGCCGAGCAGGTCGGTGAGCTCGGCTGCGGCAGCCGAGGTGCTGGTGTTGCGCCAGGTGCGGAACGGCACGAGCAGGCCGCCCGCGGCGTCGAACGCGAGGTAGCCGTGCATCATGGCGGAGATCCCGATGGCCCCGAAGGACGTCGGCCGCACGCCGTGGCGGTCGTGCGCGTCGGCGACGAGACCCGCGTAGGCCTCCTGAACCCCCGCCCAGACGTCATCCAGTCCGTAGGTCCACAGGCCCTGTTCGAGCCGGTTCTCCCACGCGGAGGATCCGGTCGCGAGCACCTGCGACGGATCGGATCCGATCAGGCACGCCTTGATGCGCGTGGATCCCAGCTCGATGCCGAGGCTCGTGCGCCCCGCGAGGATGTCGTCGCGCGCGCCCCCTGCACGTCGTCCCGGGGTCATCGGCGGGTGTCCGTGTTCTGGCCGTACACGTTCTGATACCGCGCGTAGAGGCGGTCGATCGCCTCCTGCGGGATCGGGATGAGCGGACCCGCCTCGCGAGCGAGGTGCACGGTGCGCGCGGCGTCCTCGACCATGACGGCGGCCTTGACTGCATCCTTCGGGTCCACTCCGATCGTGAACGGGCCGTGGTTCTGCATCAGCACCGCGCGGCTGCGGTGCCCCCGCAGCGTCTCGACGATGCCGCGGCCGATCGAGTCGTCGCCGATGATGGCGAACGGGCCGACCGGGATCGGGCCGCCGAACTCATCGGCCATCGCGGTGATCACGCAGGGGATCTCCTCGCCGCGCGCCGCCCAGGCCACGGCGTAGTCGGAGTGCGTGTGCACGACGCCGCCGACGTCGGGCATGTGCCGGTAGACGTAGGCGTGCGCGGCGGTGTCGCTGGACGGGCCCCGGTCCGAGCCCTCCGAGCCCGGGACGACCCGGCCGTCCACGTCGCACAGGATCATGTTCTCGGGGGCCAGGTCGTCGTAGCCCACACCGGAGGGCTTGATGACGAAGAGGTCGCCGGCCCCGTCCTCGGAGAGGCGGACGCGGCCCGACACGTTGCCGCCGGTCCAGACGACGAGGCCGTAGCGGACGAGCTCGGCATGCAGCCGCGCGACATCGGCGCGCACGGCGGCGATCGCCTGCTCGACCTCGGGGGCGAAGGTGGGCATTCGGGTCCTCTCCGAGTTCCGCCCGAGGTTCCCCTGGACGACTGTGACCGGTCACGGCGATTGTGACACCCCGGCGTCCCCGCCGTCAACCCTCCCCCGGTTCGCCCGGTCCCGGCGGCCGGGCTGGTGGCCGGGCCGGTGGCTGGGCTGGTGGCCGGACTGGTGGCTGCGCTGCCGGCGGGGCCGGCTTCCTCAGTTCGGGTCGCACTTTCGGCTCTCAACCAACCCATCAGGCAGCCGAAACTGCGACCCCAACCGAGGAATTGCGACCTGGACGGCGGAAGTGTGAGCCGAAGGATCCGACGGGGTCAGAACCCGAGGGCGCGGTGGACGCGGCGGACGAGCTCTCGCGGATCGGCCAGCAGCTCGGCCGTGACCTCGATCACGGTCCAGCCCGCCGCGCGCAGCCGCGCCAGCCGCTCGACGTCCGTCCCCCAGCTGTCCGCGTGCACCCGCCCGAGGTATTCGATCGCGACCTTCTGCGCGCGGTAGACCAGGTCGACACAGCCGAGGAAGGCGCCCCCGTCGAAGAGGTCCACGTTGAGCTCGGGCTCCGGCAGCCCCGCGGAGACGAGCAGGCAGCGGACCTCGGACTCGCGGGGCGACCACGAATCCTCCCGGATCCACTCGATCGCCTCTCGCAGCGAGGGGCCTCCGGGGCGGCGTCCGGCGGCGACCGCGGAGCGCAGCTGTGCGACGGTCGCCAACGGCGCACGCCCCGGTTGCGGGCGGCCGACGCCCCGCCGCCACACGCGGCAGAGGAAGTCTCCGAGCGCGACGAGATCCGGGAACGGCAGGCGTCCCAGCTGCGCCCAGGTCGAGACCGGCGAGGCGACCGGCACGCCGAGATCGGTGCGCACCCGGACGAGCCGCGGATCGCCGCGATGCCGCACGACCCCCGCGGCGCGCACGAGCGGCCCCTCGCCGAGCGTGCTCACATGCACCTCGATCCCCCTCCCCTGCGGGACGAGCGGAAGGGGCCCGCCCCAGAGCGCGGCCGCGGTCTCGTGGCTGAAGTACTGGCGCGGGCGCAGCCGCGGCGCGTATCGCAGCGCCTGCTCGATCCGCAGCCGGCGCTGCTCCGCGTACGGATCCTCCTCGCGCTCGAGTCGCGGGGGGATCCGGGCTCTGACACCGGAGTACGGCCGGATCAGATCGCCACCGCGGAGCCGACCGGCGCCGACCCCGAGATCCCGCGCCGCGCCGATCGTGAACGAGGCGCCGAGGTCCTCGGGGAGCGGTTGCGAGCGCGGCATTCCCCCACCGTGTCAGCTGGCCCGCCACCCCCGCGGCGGTTATCCACAGGCCCCTCGCGCCCCCGAGGCTCGGGTCGCAGTTTCGGCTCCCAATCCACCCCTCAGGCAGCCGAAAGTGCGACCTGAAGCAACGGATCCGGACGGCGCCGGGGACAGGGCGTCAGAGCGGCGGCGGGACCACCGAGTCGCGGAGGATCAGGACCGGGGGGATCGGGGCCGCTCCGCCCTCCGGATCGACTGCGCCCTCCGGACCGACCCCGCCCTCCGGACCCACTCCGGCCGCCGGGGCCGCTCCCCCCTCCGAACCCGCTCCGCCGGCCGGGCCCGCGGCGCCCGCCGCACCCGCAGCAGCTGTCGGACCGGCTGGGCCCGCGGCGGCGGTCGGACCGGTCGAGCCCGCGCGAGCCGACGGAGCGACCACGGCGGATCCGCTTTCCGCGATCACCTGCGCGACCGCGCGGTGCGCGAGCTCCTCGAAGTCCTGGCGCACGGTCGTGAGCGGCGGCCAGGCATACGCCGCCTCCGGCACGTCGTCGAAGCCCACGATGCTGATGCGCTCTGGCACGGCCACTCCGGCCGCGCGCAACCCGCCGATCAGGCCGAGCGCCATCTGGTCGTTGGCCGCGAACACCGCCGTCGCACCCGAGGCGATCACCGCCCGCGCGGCCTCGTGTCCCGAGCGCGGGCTCCAGTCGCCGCCGAACACCGCACCCGCGGGCAGACCGCGGGCCGCGAGCTCCTCGGCGAAACCGGCCGCACGCGCCTCCGCCTCGAGCCAGTCCGCCGGACCAGCGAGGTGCGCGATGCGCTCGTGCCCCGCATCGGCGAGGGTCGCCACGGCCACCCTCGCGCCGGCGCGCTGATCGACGGAGAAGTCCGACCGCTCTGCGGCGTGCAGGATGATGACGGGGATCCCGATGCGCAGCGCGTCGAGCACCCCGAGCGTGCGGGCGTGGGGCGCGAACACGATCAGCCCGTCCACGGATTGCGCGCGCAGGTGCTCGATCGCGGCGGTGACCGAGGCCTCATCGCCGGAGTCGGCGAAGGCCGCCGTGATCCAGTACCCGGCCTCTCGCGCCGACGCCTCGATGGCCGCCATGCTCCGCGAGGGCCCGTACTGGAGCGCGTCCGAGGCGAGCACCCCGATCGTCCTCGTGCGGTGCGTGCCCAGCGCCCGCGCGGCGTTGTTCATGCGGTAGCCGAGCTCGGCCATCGCGGCGACGACCCTGGCGTGCGTGTCGGGCGCCACATCCGGATGATCGTTGAGCACGCGCGACACGGTCTGCCGCGAGACCCCCGCCCGCGCGGCGACATCGCGCACTCCCACGGCACGCTGAGGCTTCGACTCACTCACGCCTGCGAGTGTACGGCCCGGACGCGGACCCCACCCGCGTCCGCCCGTCCTCTTCAGGTCGCAATCCTCCAGTCGGGGTCGCAGTTCCTGCTCCTTCGGGGCCTCCCGAGCAACCGAAAGTGCGACCTGAACCCCCAAGCCGACCGCTACAGGCCGAGCCGTTCCAGGAACGCGTTGCGGAACCGGCCGGCCGGATCCATCCGATGGGCGAGCGCGACGAAGTCGTCCCACCGCGGAAAGCGACGACGGATCTCCGCCGGATCCAGCGTCGACAGCTTGCCCCAGTGCGGGCGGGCGGTCTCGGGCAGCGCCGCCTCGATCACCGGCAGCAGCGCCTCGACCGCGGGCTGATCCCGCCGCCAAGTGAAGTGCAGGCCGACGACGGGCTCGCCGTAGGCCGGGCTCAGCCACAGCTCGTCGGCCGCGACCGTGCGGATCTCGTTCACGAGGAGCAGCGGGGCGATCCGATCGGCGAGCGCGCGGACCGCCTCGATCGCGCGCACCGCGTCGCGACGCGGCACGAGGTACTCGCTCTGCAGCTCCTCGCCCGCCGACGGCGTGAAAGCCAGCCGGAAGTGCGGCAGCCGCTCGTGCCACGGGCCGGGCCGCCCGAGCTGCGGCGTGCAGGCCTCGGCCGGAGCGCCCAGGATCGGGTGCCGCGGTACCGTCGCCGGGCTGGTGCCGAGCCGGGCCAGCAGTTCGTCGTCGAGGGCGGGCCCGCCCGCACGCGTCTTCACCCAGAGCTGATCCGCGCGGTCGCGATCCGTCCAGCGGCTGAAGATGCTGACGCTCGTGCCGAGCGCGGTGACCCGGTCGAACTCCGCGAGCACCGCATCCCACGCGGGCCCCTCGTGCACGGTCTGCACCACGTCATACGACGGCTCGACGTCGAGCTCGAGCTCGACGATCACGCCGAGAGCTCCGAGCGAGACGACCGCCCCGGGGAAGTCCGGGTCGCCGCGTCGCACGACCCGCTCCCCCTCCGGCCCGACGAGTGTGACCGCGCGCACGGCCGTGGCGAGGGATCCGATGGCGTCGCCGGATCCGTGGGTGCCGGTCGACACCGCCCCCGCGACGGAGATGTGGGGCAGGGACGCGAGGTTCGCGAGGGCGAGACCACGCCGCTGCAGCTCCGCCCCGAGCTCGCCGTACCGGATGCCACCCGAGACGCGCACCGCGTCGGGAGAGACCTGCTCGATCACGACGGGCATCGCGGAGAGATCGACGAGGGTGCCGTCGGTGTCGGCGATGGTGCTGAAGCTGTGCCGCGACCCGAGCGGGCGCAGCGGCCCCGGTGCCGCGAGCGCGCTCTCCAGCTCGTCGCGGCTGCGCGGGCTGGCGATCGCCGCCGCGCCGTACGTCACGTTCCCGGCCCAGTTCGTCCCGATGCTCATCGCCACATCATAGAGGCGCGAGGATCCCGCACGACGCGCTCGTTACATCGATAGAACCGCTCGCGCCACCCGACGCGACATCTCGGGCATAGGCTGAGCGCATGGCCGGGAGCACGCGCGCGACGATGCGCGATGTCGCGTCGCTGGCGGGGGTCTCGGCGAAGACCGTCTCGAACGTCGTCACGGGCGCCGTGTTCGTGCGCGACGACACCCGCGAACGCGTCGAGGAGGCGATGCGCAAGCTCGACTTCGTCCCCAACCTCAGTGCCCGGAGCCTGCGCAACGGCCGCTCCGGGGTCATCGCGCTCGCCCTCCCCTACCTGGCCACGTCGTTCTCCGCGGAACTCCTCGACCACATCGTGCAGGCGGCGCGCGCCCGAGGCCTCGCGGTGCAGGTCGAGCAGACCGGATCCGAGCCGCGCCGCGAACGCGAGCTGCTCTCGCGCGCCCGCGCACACCTCGTGGACGGGCTGATCCTCAACCCGATCCGACTCGAGGACAGCGCGCTCACCGATGCCGACCGCCAGCTGCCGGTGGTGCTCATCGGCGAGGTCGAGCACCAGCTCGCCGACCACGTCGGTATCGACAGCGTCGCAGGGGCGGCCGAGCTGACACGGCACGTGATCGCCCGTGGCGCCCGGCGGATCGCAGTCGTCGGCGGCGACGACCAGCACGCGATCGCGACCGCCACCAGCCGGCTCCGCCTGCACGGGGTGCGCCAGGCCCTCGCCGAAGCCGGGCTGCCCGCGGATCCTCGCCTGACGGCGAACCACGCGGACTGGACGATGAGCGGCGGCGCGGCCGCGATGAGCGAGCTGCTCGCACGCGGCGTGCCGTTCGACGCCGTCCTCGCGTTCACCGACTCGCTCGCCGCCGGCGCCCTGCACGTGCTGCACGGGCGCGGCATCCGTGTACCGGAGGACGTGCTCGTCACCGGCTTCGACGACGTGGAGCTCGCCCGCTTCACCGATCCCGCCCTGTCGACGGTGCAGATCGACCGAGCGGCGTTCGCCACGGCTGCGGTCGCCCTGCTCTCCGAGCGGATCGCGGATCCGACCGGCACCCCGCGCACGATCACGGTGCCGCACCGGCTCATCGTGCGCGACAGCACCGCTGCCTCCCCGCAGGGCTGGACGCCCGTTTCCTGACCCCCTGCCGGCCGGCGCCGGCACCGATACCGCGGCGAGAGGGAAAACAGCGCTCATCCTCACGTCCGCGCGACGTCTTCCATCTCGCAACCGGGCGAACCCCGTCCTGAAGAGGGAAAACGCACACCCGCCGGATCCCCGCGCAGCGGTATCCATCTCCCACCGCGCGAGTGTCCGAAGACCGCGCGTGCCGTGACCGGTCCCGGAAACCCTCTTGCGCAGGTTATTTCATCGATGTAATGATGTCGGCATCCCCTGATCGTCCACGAAGGAGTGACGATGACACCACCTCTCGATCTGAACCGGCGGCAGTTCCTCGGCGCCGCGGGCCTGACCGCCGGCGCCGCCCTGCTCGCCGGATGCGCCCCGTCCGCATCGACCGCATCCGGGCCTCGCACGCTGCAGTTCTGGCACCTGCTCTCCGGCGGCGACGGCGTCACGATGTCGGGCCTGCTCGACGCCGCGAACACCGGCCAGTCCGCGTACCGCATCCGCCCCACCGTGCTCGCCTGGGGCACGCCGTACTACACGAAGCTCGCGATGGCCGCGGCCGGCGGGCGGGCCCCCGACGTCGCGATCATGCACGCCACCCGCGTACTGGGCTGGGCCCCGGGCGGCCTCCTCGACGCCTGGGACACCGGCCGCCTCGCGGACCTCGGCGTGGACGCGTCGACCTTCCCGGATCCGATCTGGAAGAAGGGCGAGGTCGACGGCAGGCGCCTCAGCATCGCCCTCGACGCGCATCCCTTCGTGCTGATGTACAACACCGACATCTGCCGGAAGGCGGGCGTGCTGGATCGGGACGGGCGCCTCACCGAGGCGACGAGCCCCGAGGAGTTCCTCGCCATGGTCGACGCGATCGCCGCCGTCACCGGCGGACACGGCCTCTCCTACGGCTACCTCGGCGACGGCGCCCAGATGTGGCGCCTGTTCTACACGCTGTACACGCAGCACGGGATCGAGATGGAGCTGCCGCAGGGCAGCCCTGCCATGATCGACAAGGACGCCGCCGTCGCCTCGCTCGCCTTCATGCAGAAGCTGCTCGACGGCAAGCGCGCCGCCGCACAGGCCGACTACGGCACGGCGGTGGCGGAGTTCGCGACCGGCAAGAGCGGCATGTTCCTCAGCGGGGTGTGGGAGCTGCGCACGATGCAGGCGGCGAAGATCCCGTTCGACATCGCGATGATCCCTCCGCTCTTCGGCACCAGAGCCGTCTACGCCGACTCGCACTCGTTCGTGCTGCCGCACCAGTCGCACCCTGATTCCGCGAGCCGCGATCTCGTCTACCGGTTCGTGGCGGACATGCTGAAGGGATCCTTCGGCTGGGCCGAGGCCGGGCACGTCCCCGCGTACCTCCCGGTCACCGAGTCCGCGAAGTACGCGGAGCTGGTCCCCCAGGCGCACTACGCCGAGGCCGCGAAGTACGTGCGGTACGACCCGCCGGCGTGGTTCACCGGGTCCGGATCCAACTTCCAGGGCCAGTTCGGCGCCGCGGCCCAGCCCGCGCTGCTCACCGGCGGCAGCCCCGCCGAGGCCGTCGACCGCTTCGCGCAGGCTGTCCAGCGCTTCCTCGGCCAACCCAATCCCGCCGATCCGGAAGGAGCACGGAGATGACCGCCACGGCCTCCCCCACCACGACGACCCTCGTCACCGGGCGCCCCGCCTCCCGCGCGCTGCGCCGGCATGCGGGCGGATCCCAGGGCAACGAGCAGCTGATCGGGTGGGTGTTCCTCACGCCCTTCCTCATCGCATTCGCGCTGTTCCTCGTCTGGCCGATCCTGCACGGCCTCTACCTGAGCTTCACCGACCAGTCCCTGACCGGATCCGGTGGAGGATTCGTCGCGTTCGCGAACTATGCCGAGGCGCTGATCGACCCCGTCATGTGGGGCGCGTTCGGCAACACGGTGTGGTTCACGCTGCTGTCCACGATCCCGCTCGTCGTGATCGCGCTCGTCATGGCCGTGCTCGTCGACCGCGGCCTGCCCGGCCAGTGGCTCTGGCGACTGTCGTTCTTCATGCCGTACCTGCTGGCCTCCACCGTGATCTCGCAGATCTGGATCTGGATCTTCAACCCGCAGATCGGCGCGGCGAACAACGTGCTGAAGGCCTTCGGCCTCGAGCCGATCGCGTGGCTGCAGGATCCGAAGGTCAACATGCTCGCGATCGTCATCGCGACCGTGTGGTGGACGGTCGGATTCAACTTCCTGCTCTACCTCGCCGCCCTCCAGAACATCCCGCAGCAGCAGTACGAGGCGGCCTCGCTGGACGGGGCGGGCGGCTGGCGGCAGTTCACCTCGATCACGCTCCCCCAGCTGGGCCCGGCGACGACGCTCATCGGCCTGCTGCAGATCCTCGCGTCGCTCAAGCTCTTCGACCAGGCGTACCAGATGCTCGGCGGCCTCTCCAGCGACACCACCCGCTCGATCGTGCAGTACATCTACGAGACCGGCTTCGTCGGATACCGATTCGGCTACTCGGCCGCGATCTCGTACGTGTTCTTCGCGATCATCATCATCCTCGGCGTCGTGCAGGCGCTGATCACCCGTCGACGGAAGGACGCCCGATGACCACTGCGACCCGCACCCTCGTCGTCCCCGGCGCCGTGCGCGCCCGCACCCGCCGGCCGGTCGGCCGCCGGTTCACCGTGCTGACCGTCCTCGCCTTCGCGGTGCTCCTGCTCCTCGCGATCGGCTGGCTGCTGCCCTTCCTGTGGGCCGTCGCGACCGCGTTCAAGACCGAGACGGACGCCGCCTCGGGCGATTCCGGCTGGATCGGAGCGAGCGGCCCGACCGCCCAGGCGTTCACCGCGATCCTGTCGCAGGGCAACGTGTACCTCTGGGCGTGGAACAGCCTGTGGACCGCGACCGCCGTCACCGCGATCACGGTCACGATCTCGGCCCTGGCCGCCTATGCGTTCTCCCGTCTGGACTTCCGCGGGCGCAAGTGGCTGTTCGTGGCGATCATCGCCGCGATCGTCGTGCCGCCCCAGGTGCTGATCATCCCGCTGTTCTACGAGATGCTGGCGTTCAACCTGGTCGACACCCACTGGGGCCTGATCCTGCCGCAGGTCGTGGCGCCGGCGATGGTGTTCATCCTGAAGCGGTTCTTCGACGCGATCCCGATCGAGCTGGAGGACGCGGCACGCGTCGACGGCGCGAGCAGGTTCCGGGTGTTCTGGTCGGTGGTGCTGCCGCTCAGCCGGCCGATCCTGGCCTCCGTCGCGATCTTCGTGTTCATCGGCGCGTGGAACAACTTCCTGTGGCCGTTCCTCGTCATCAACGACACCGGCCTGATGACGCTGCCGGTCGGTCTGCAGACCGTCATCAGCGCCTACGGCGTGCAGTACGCGCAGGTCATGGCCCAGGCCGTGCTCGCCGCGCTGCCCCTCATCATCGTCTTCCTCATCTTCCAGAAGCAGATCGTCAAGGGAGTCGCCACCAGCGGCTTCGGCGGTCAATGACCCGCCCCGAAAGGACCCTCATGACCCACGCCCGCATCACCATCGACCGCGACTTCACCATCGCCGACGTCCCCCGCCGCCTGTTCGGCCAGTTCGTCGAGCACATGGGCCGCTGCGTCTACACCGGCATCTACGAGCCGGGCCACCCCGCCGCGGACGCCCGCGGATTCCGCACCGACGTGCTCGAGCTCGTGCGCGAGCTCGGCCCGACGGTCGTGCGCTACCCCGGCGGGAACTTCGTCTCCGGCTACCGCTGGGAGGACGGGATCGGCCCCGTCGCCGATCGTCCGGTCCGGATGGACGGCGCCTGGCACACGATCGAGACCAACGCGTTCGGGCTCCACGAGTTCATGGACTGGTCGCGCGAGGCCGACGTCGAAGTGATGGAGGCGATCAACCTGGGCACGCGCGGGGTCGAGGAGGCACGCGCACTGGTCGAGTACGCGAACCACCCCGGCGGCACGTACTGGTCGGACCTGCGGCGACGCAACGGTGCCGAGGATCCCTTCGGCATCACACTGTGGTGCCTCGGCAACGAGCTGGACGGCCCGTGGCAGATCGGCCACAAGACGCCCGCCGAGTACGGCCGCCTCGCGCAGGAGACCGCCAAGGCGATGAAGCTCGTGGATCCGAGCATCGAGCTCGTCGCCGTGGGCTCCTCGAATCGGCAGATGCCGACCTTCGGCACCTGGGAGCACACCGTGCTCACGCACGCGTACGAGGAGGTGGACTACATCTCGATGCACGCGTACTACCAGGAGCACGACGGCGACGCCGCGTCGTTCCTCGCCGAGGCGGTCGACATGGACGCGTTCATCGACGGCGTCGTCGCGACGATCGATGCGGTCAAGGCCGCGGGCAAGCACACCAAGCAGGTCGACATCTCGTTCGACGAGTGGAACGTCTGGTACCAGTCGGGCCTGGACACCGAGGACCAGCCGCACCAGGTGGAGAAGACCTGGCGCGAGCACCCGCGCCTCATCGAGGACACCTACAACGTCACCGATGCGGTCGTGGTCGGCACGTTCCTGCACAGCCTGCTGCGCCACGGCGACCGGGTGAAGATCGCGAACCAGGCGCAGCTCGTGAACGTGATCGCCCCGATCCGCTCCGAAGAGGGCGGGCCCGCCTGGCGGCAGTCGATCTTCTGGCCGTTCGCGCGCATGGCGAAGATGGCGAAGGGGCGGATCCTGCGTCTCGCGGTCTCCTCGACGAAGGCCCCGACCGCCCGCTACGGCGACGTGGACGAGGTCGACGCGGTCGCGACCTGGGATGAGGAGTCGGGCCGGCTCGCGATCTTCGTGGCGAACCGGTCTCTCGACGCCGAGGCCACGGTGGACCTGGATCTGCACGGGCTGCGCGCGACCGCATTGCGCTCGGCGGAGGTGCTCACGGTGCCCGAGGACGGCGACCGCCTCACCGCGAACCTGCTCGGCACCCCGGACGCCGTGGGGCTGCGGCCGCTCGCCGGGGTGGCCCTCGACGACGGCGCGGTGCGCCTGACCCTGCCGGCGCTGTCATGGTCGGCGGTCGAGCTGGACGTGGCACGGGCCTAACCCCGGCGCGCCGGCGGCGTCGGGTGCCCGGTCGGTTCGGGTCGCCCGGTCCCGCTCAGGTCGCAGTTCCGGCGCTCCGGATCCGCTCAGGTCGCGCTTTCGACACTCGGGATCCGGTCGGGGTCGCACTTTCGGTTCTCCAGACCGGCCCGACACAGCAGAAAGTGCGACCCTAACTGGCCGCGTGCGACCTGAGCGGCCATCAGCCCAGCGAGTACGCAAGCTGACGCTCGGGATCCACTCGGATCGCACTTTCGGCGCCCCGGATCCGCTCAAGTCGCGCTTTCGGCGCTAACAACCTGCCCGACACAGCAGAAAGTGCGACCCGAACGGACCCCGACCGGGGCGGGCCGTCAGCCCAGCGGATCAGCCCAGCGGGTCCGCGAGCAGGCGCTCGAAGGCCGCGTCGGCGGCGCCGATCAGGAGGCGATCCGCTCCGAGCGCGGCGGCGGAGAGCTCCAGCCCCTCGGCGGACGCGGCGAGCGCGCGCCCGCGCACCTCCTCGTCGAAGCCCTGCGGATCGAGGTCCCGGAGGATCCCGAGGAATCCGCCCAGCACGATCATCGACGGGTTCAGCACGTTCACGGCGTTGCCGAGCGTCGCGGCGAGGATGCGCCGTTGCCGTGCGACCTCGGCGGCCGCCGGCCCCGTGTCGAAGGAGGAGGCGGCGGCGAGGGCGACGCGGAGCTCGTCGTCCTCCGGCGCGGCCAGGTCCGCGGCCTGCACGAGGCGCGCCCGGTTGACCTCGTCCTCCAGCACGCCGCCCTCGGCGCGCCGATCGGCGGCCTCCGCCACGCTCGCCGCGGTCTGCCCCCACTCGCCGGCGTATCCACCGACGCCGCCGATGAGCCTGCCGTGCAGGATGAGCCCGCCGCCGATGCCGCTGGCGCCGCCGTTGAGGTAGACGACGTCCTCGTGCTGCCTAGCGGCGCCGAACAGCCGCTCCGCCCGCGCGCCGAAGGAGGCGTCGTTGCCCACCACGACGTCGACGCCGAGCGCCGCGGCGAGCGGTCCCGCGATGTCCGCGTCGCGCCACTCCAGGTGCGGCGCGAGCCGCACGAGTCCGTCGGAGACCCGGACGAGACCGGGCACCGCGACTCCCACGCCTTCGATGCGACACCCCTCCAGCGCGCCGCCGCGCCAGCCCTCCACGACCCGGGCGACGATCTCGACGACATCCGCGATGTCCGGGCGTTCGACGGGGATCCGCACCCGTTCGCGCACGGCGCCGCCCAGTGACACCGCGCCGATCTCGACGGCGTCGATCTCGGGGTTCACGCCGATCGCGACGACATCGGGGCTCGGCACGACCACCGGCGACGGACGCCCCACCCTGCGCGTGGGATCGGGCTCGTGCTCCTCGACGAGGCCCGCCTCGACCAGGCGCCCGACGAGGTCCGACACCGTGGACCGGTTCAGCCCGGTCTCCGCGGTGATCACCGCGCGCGAGCGAGGACCGGAGTGATGCACGAGGCGCAGCACTTCGGCGAGGTTGGTGCGCCGCACCCCCTCGACGGTCGTGGCGCGTTCGTTCATCCGGCGTCTCGCTTCCTGCACGGGGTGGGACTCCAGGCTACCGATCGCACCCTCCCGGTCGCGCCGGCGCGTACTCGAAGCGGGTCACGCGCACCTCTCCGCGGGGATCCGCCCCGGCGCTCGTCGCGTAGGCGCCGAGCCAGAGCCCGAGGAAGCCGCCCGTGGCGGAGGCGTCCAGCTCCCGCCCGTCGGCCGTGACGAGTTCGACGCCCTCGTGCCGGAAGACGTAGTCGTAGCCGCGCCCGCTCAACACGAACTCCACCTCGTCGGCGTCCGCCGTCGCACCGTGATCCTGCCGCAGCACGTCGCCGGCGCGGCAGCGCTCGGAAGACAGCAGCAGCCCTTCCTCGGTGCGGCGGACGAAGAGCGTCACGTGATCCCGTTCGGACTGCCGCAGGACGAGGCCCGCGCTCTCGCCCCTGGCGAGGCCGCGCACGTCCAGCACGCAGCGCACCTCGACGTCCCGGTGCTGCTGCCTCACCCCCAGGAACGCCGGTGTCGACGGCTCCCGCAAGGACGCAGCGCGCACGGGCAGCCGCCACGTGCCGCCCTCGGCGACCGCGACCTCCGCGGGCAGCGCACGAAGGGCCGTCCACCGCGGATCGGCCGGCGCGACGACGCCCGCGACGCGGTCGTCCGGCTGCCAGGATCCGGGCGGGGCCGCGGAGGCCGGCCAGGGGATCCGGACCGTGCGCGGCAGCCGGCCCTCGCCCGGCGCGAACACCGGCCAGCCGTCCTCCCACGACAGCGGGCACAGGAACGTCTCCCGCCCGAGCGGGTAGTGCTGCCCGTCGGCCGCGCGCATCGCGAGCATCACCGCCTGCCAGGACCCGTCGGGGGCCTGGACGAGATCGGCGTGCCCCGCGCCGATCACCTCGCTCGTGCGCCCGAGGTGCCGATGCGTGAAGACCGGGTTCGCCCGGTTGCCGACGTAGGGCCCGGTGATCCGGTCCGCGCGCGCCACGCTCACCGCGTGATGGAACTCGGTGCCGCCCTCCGCCGCGATCAGGAACCAGCGCCCGTCGATCCGGTACAGATGCGGCCCCTCCGCCCAGACCGCGCCGTGCACCGCGCCGCGCCAGATCACGTACTCCTCGCCGACGAGCGCCTGCCGCGCCGGCGAGTACTCGCGCACCCACACCTCGGTCTGGTCGGGCCACTCCGGCTCCGCGGTCAGGCGGGTGCCGTGCAGCCACACGCGCCCCTCGTCGTCGAACGCGATCGATGGGTCGATGCCCCCGGCGTCGAGCATCACCGGATCGCTCCACGGCCCCGCCGGATCCGTCGCGGTGACGAGGAAGTTCCCACCCCGGGACGGATCCTCCCGGTCCACCAGCGTGCACGCGACCCAGTACAACCCGAGCCCGTGGCGGATCGTCGGTGCGTAGAGGCCTCCGGAGGATCCGATGCCGTCGACCTCGAGCATCCCCGGCCGGTCGACCACGTGCCCGATCGTCTCCCACCGCACCAGGTCGCGCGAACGCAGCACCGGAAGGCCGGGAAGGTACTCGAAGGTCGAGCTGACCAGGTAGTACCACTCGCCCACCCGGCAGACCGACGGATCCGGATGGCATCCGGGCAGGATCGGATTGTCGGTCTCGATCACGCGATCGACACCGCCACCACGCGGGCGTCCGCGGAGGTCACCTCGTGCACCTCGCCGGTGAGCGCCACGGAGAGCGCAGGCGTGGCCGAGCCCGGGAGGGCCCGGCGCCGGTGTGCGCGCTCGTTCGAGATGGCACCCCCGGTGACGCCCGCGATCTCGGGCGCCGCGGCGGAGGCCTCGGCGTGGGCGGCGGCCCATACCTGCACCTCCCCCGGTTCGACGACCCGCGTCAGGGCGCGGTCGCTGAACGCGAACCGGGCGGAGGGCACCTCGAAGCGCACCGTACGGCGCTCACCCGGATCGAGTTCCACCCGCGCGTACCCGAGCAACTGCGCGACGGGCCGGGTGACGCTCGCGACGACGTCCCGCCCGTACAGCTGCACGACCTCGGCCCCTCGCCGAGCGCCCGTGTTCGCCACGACCACCGAGGCGGTGAACGCCCCACTCGTCGGCGCCTCGGCCGAGACCTCGAACGCGTCGTACGAGAAGGTCGTATAGGACAGTCCGAAGCCGAACGGCCGCAGCGGAGAAGGATCCGCCGAGGTCACGTCCGAGGGGCCGCCCAGGATCGGATGCAGGTAGCTGTACGGCTGCGCTCCCGAGGAGCGCGGCAGGCTGAGCGGCAGACGTCCGGAGGGCGTCGCCGCGCCGGTCAGCACGTCCGCGATCGCCGCCCCGCCCTCCTCCCCGGGGAAGAAGGCCTGCAGCACGGCCGCGGGTCGCGCCGCGCCGCCGTCGAGCGCCCAGTCGATCGCGTAGGGCCGGCCGGAGAGCACGACCATGACCACGGGGGTCCCCGCCGCCACGATGCGCTCGACGAGGTCGCGCTGCACGCCGGGCAGATCCAGCGACTCCACGTCGTTGCCCTCCCCGACCGTGCCGCGCCCGAAGAGGCCGGCCTGGTCGCCGACCACGACGACCGCGACGTCGGCGGCCGCGGCGGCCCGCTCCGCCTCGGCGAACCCCGTGCGGTCGTCGCCCTCGACCTCGGCCCCGCGGACGTGCACGATCTCCGCGGCGGGGAGGGCTGCGGCGAGCGCCTCGCGCACGGTCGGGATCTCGATGCCGAGCTCGTGGTCCGGGTGGTGGGCGAGCACGTGGTTCGCGAACGAGTAGCAGCCCTGCAGGGCCTCGGTGCGATCGGCGTTCGGGCCGATGAGCGCGATCCGCCGTGCCGTCCCGGCGAGCGGCAGCGTGCCGTCGTTGGACAGCAGCACGAGCGATTCGGCCGCGAGCCGACGCGCGACCTCGCGGTGCCGCGGGGTGTCGAGGTCGACGGCGGACGGCGGCTCGTCCTCGAAGGCGTCGGCCTCGAGCAAGCCGAGCTGCTCCTTCTGAGCGAGGACACGGATCACCGCGCGGTCCAGATACGCCTCGTCCAGCAGGCCCGAGCGGATCCGGTCGATCAGCGGCGTCGCGTAGGCGTCGCCCGAGGGCAGCTCGACGTCGATCCCCGCCCGCAGCGCGAGCTCCGCGGCCTCGCCCCGGTCGGCCGCGACGGCATGCATGACCTCGAGGAACGCGACGGCGAAATAGTCGGCCACGACGACGCCGTCGAAGCCGAGCCGCTCCCGCAGCACGCTGGTCAGCAGCTCCGGATCCGAGGCGACCGGAACACCGTCGATCTCGGCGTAGCTGTTCATCACGCTGCGCACGCCGCCGTCGCGGATCGCCATCTCGAACGGCGGAAGGAAGACGTCGGCGACCTCGCGCGGCCCCGCGGAGACGGGCGCGTGATTGCGGCCCGCGCGGGACCCGGAGTAGCCGAGGAAGTGCTTCAGCGTGGCGTGCACCCCCGCGGACTGCAGGCCCTGCACGTAGGCGGTCCCGATCGTCCCCACCAGATACGGATCCTCGCCGATGCACTCGTCGACCCGTCCCCAGCGCGGATCGCGGACCACGTCGAGCACCGGAGCGAGGCCCTGGTGGACGCCGAGCCGCCGCATCGAATCGCCGATGAGCGCGCCCATCTCCGCGACCAGCTCGCGGTCGAACGAGGCGCCCCAGGCGAGGGGGGTCGGGAACGTCGCCGCCTTCCACGCGGCGAGACCCGTCAAGCACTCCTCGTGCACGAGCGCGGGGATGCCGAGCCGCGTCTCGCGCTTGAGCCTGCGCTGCTCGGCCCACAGCCAGGCGGCGCGCTCGGCCGGCTCGACGGGACGCGTGCCGTACACGCGCGTGTAGTGGCCGATGCCGTTGCGGGTCACGTCCGCCAGGGTGTCGTGACGCCCCGCGGCCGCCATCTCGTTCTGCAGCGGGGCCACGACCTCGCCGCCCTGGTCGAGCCAGTATCCGACGAGCTGTGCTGCCTTCTCCTCGAGCGTCATCCGCGCGAGGAGCGCCCCGACGCGGTCGGACGCGATCGGGAACGCCGGGACCTCCTCCGTCGAGGGGAGGGTCTCCAGGGACGTGTCCGAAGCCATGCTCAGCCCTTCACCGCGCCGGTCAGGCCGCCCACGATGCGGCGTTCGAAGAGGCTGAAGAAGATGAGCGCGGGCAGCATCGACAGCGAGGTGTAGGCGAGCACCCGGGCGGTGTCGACCGAGTACTGCGAGGAGAAGTTCTGCACGCCGAGCGGCAGCGTGAACAGGCTCGGATCGTTGAGGATGAACAGCGGCAGCATGTAGCCGTTCCACGATCCGACGAAGGCGAGGATGCCGACGGTGACGACGCCCGGCAGGCTGAGCGGGATCACCATCCGCCAGAAGAAGCCGAGGCGGGACGCGCCGTCGATCGAGGCCGCCTCCTCGAGCTCCTTCGGGATCGCCTTCAGGAACGGCACGAGGATGATGATCGTCGTCGGGAGCGCGAACGCGATCTGCGGCACGATGATGCCGGCCAGGCTGTTGACCAGGCCGAGGTTGCGGATCAGCAGGTACAGCGGGGTGATCGCGACGGTGACGGGGAACATCAGCCCGGCGGCGAACAGCGAGTACATGACCGGCTTCGCAGCGAACTCGTACCGGGCGAGCACGTACGCCGCCATCACGCCGAGCAGCACGGCGCCGGCGGTCGTGCCGATCGCCACGACGGTCGAGTTGACCAGGGCGGTCCAGAACTCCGATCCGGCGAGCACGTCGGAGTAGTTGGAGAACTGCCAGGGGGCGGGGAAGCCGGACGGATCCTTCGTGATCTGCGAGTTCGTGCGGAACCCGCCGATGATGATGTAGAGCACGGGCGTGATGCAGATCGTCACGAGCACGATCGCGATCAGATACAGCCCTGGACTCCCCCAGGGCGCCTTCTCGGAGCGGCGGCCGCCCCTGCGGCCGCGCGGCTGCACGATGGCCGTGGTGCGGAGGGTGTCGGTGGTCATCTGCGGGCCTTTCCGCTGTCGCCCGTCAGGGCGCCGTCGGTGTCGCGCCGCAGCACGAACCGCTGATAGATCAGGGCGACGACGAGGGTGATCAGGAAGAGCATCACCGCGACCGCGTTGCCGAAGCCGTAGCTGCCGGCCAGATGCCCGTTCTGGTACATGTACGTCGCCATCGTGGAGGTGCCCGCCGTCGCGGAGATGTACTGCCCCCAGATGATGTTGACGAGGTCGAAGAGCTGCAGGGCGCCGATGATCGACAGGAACGCCCATATCCGGATCGTCGGGCCCAGCAGCGGCACGGTGATGTTCCACTGGATCTTCCAGAATCCGGCGCCGTCGATCGCCGCCGCCTCGAAGAGCTCCTCGGGGATGGACTGCATCCCCGCGAGCATGAGGATGACCGCGAAGCCGATGTACTTCCAGGTGATGATGATCATCAGCGTCCACAGGGCGAGCTTCGGATCCGCGAGCCAGGAGTTCTGGAGGAAGCCGAGTCCGAGCTTGCCGAGCAGCGAGTTCAGCGCGCCCGCGTCCTGCATCATCAGGCTCCACCCCGTGCCGACGATGACCTCGGAGATCACGTAGGGCACGAAGATCAGCACGCGGATCAGCGACCGCCCGCGGAACTTCTGATTCAGCAGGAGCGCGAACAGGATCGCGATCGGCCCCTGCAGCACGAGCGAGAGCACGACGATCGCGAAGTTGTGCACCACCGCGTCGCGGAAGGTGTGGTCCTGCCACATGTGGATGTAGTTGTCGAGACCGACGAACTGCGTCGGCCAGCCGAACCCGTTCCATTTGAAGAACCCGTAGACGGATGCCATCCCCACCGGGAGGATGACGAATCCGACGAACATCAGCAGGGCGGGCCCCGAGAGCAGCGCGATCTCGCCGCGCTTGCGCCAGTCGGCGCGGGCTCGCCGCACCGGGGCCGGGGTGGTCCCGGTCCCGGTGCGGCGGTCGCTCTCAGGCACAGCCTCGGCCATCACCTGGGTGCCAGTCATCGCTCTCGCTCAGCCCCTCGCCGCGGCGTCGGTGATCTTCTGGAGAAGGTTCTTCGGGTCGCCCTGACCGGCGAGCATCTCGACCACGCCGGTGTTCAGTGCATTGCCGACGTTCTGTCCGAGGGCGGTGTCGAGCCAGAGCGCCACGTACGGGGCGCTTCCGTACGCCTCCATGAGCGGCTTCAGCGACGCGTTGTCGACGGCGCCCTTCGCGTCCTGGTTGGCGGGGATGGTCTGGAACGCCTTCGCGTAGTTCTCCTGCTGCGCCTTCGATGAGACGAAGTTGAGGAACTTCTCGCAGGAGGACGGGGACTTCTCGGAGCAGGAGTATCCGTCGACGCCGCCCATCATCGCGCCCGGCTCGCCCTTGCCCCCGGAGACCTCGGGGAACGGGAACCAGTCGAGGTCCGCCAGCGGCTTCTTGTCGGGCGTGAGGCTCGCGATCACGCCCGGGTCCCAGGCGCCCATGAGCTCCATCGCCGCCTTGTGGTTGGCGACCAGGCCGGCGGACGAGTTCGCGCCCTGCTGGGCCGAGGTGGTGAGGAAGCCCTCGTTGAACGGCTCGACCTGCGCGAACTTCTGCAGGTTGTTCGCCGCGGTCAGCCAGCAGCCGTCGGTGAAGTCCTTCTTGGTGGCGAGGTTCGTGATGAGGTCCTTGCCGCAGGCGCGCACGGCGAAGAAGTAGTACCAGTGCGCGGCCGGCCAGGCGTCCTTCGCACCGAGGGCGATCGGCGCGATGCCGGCGGCCTTGAGCTTGGTGATGGCGGCCTCGAGCTCGTCCATGGTCTTCGGGGTCTCGGTGATGCCCGCCTTCGCGAACAGATCCTTGCTGTAGAAGAGGCCGCCGGGCAGCACCGCCATGGGCACGCCGTAGAGCTTGCCGTCGACGGTGAACGCGCTCAGCGCCGCGTCTCCGATCGCCTTCTTGACATCGGGATCGATCTTGTCCGACAGGTCCTTGACCTTGCCCGCGGCCACGACGTCGGCGAGCTTGCTGCCTCCGCGCGCCATGAAGACGTCGGGCATGTCTCCCGAGTTGACGGCGGTCTGCAGCTTGCCGTCCATGTCCTCGTTCTGGATCGACGTGACCTTGACCGTCACGTCGGGGTTCGCCTTCTGGAACGCCGCGGCCGCGTCGGTCCAGAACTGCTTGCCGTCGCCGGTGGTCGAGTTCTGCCAGACGGTCAGTGTCTGCATGCCGCCCTTGTCGCCACCACCGGAGCCTCCGGAGCAACCGGTGAGGGCGAGTGCTCCCACGGCTGCGAGCGCCACGGCGGCGGTCAGCACCTTGCGGATCTTCATGCTGTGTCTTCTCCTCATCGTCGAGTTCAGCACTGAGTCGACAATTTGTTGTCGGCTACAGCGAATGTGCTGTGCGCCTACTCTGGCACCCCGGATCCGCGCATGTCAAACGATATCGATAACGTTTTCTATCGATAGATTGATGCGATGAGCCCACGCATCACGATCCATGACGTCGCCCGGGCCGCGGGCGTCTCGGTCGCGACCGTCTCGAAGGCGATCAACGGCCGCGACGGGGTCGCACCCACCACGCTCGCGCACGTCCAGGAGGTCGTCGAGCGGCTCGGCTACGAGAGCTCGCTGGTCGCGACCTCCATGCGACGCCGCCGCACCGACGTGATCGGCGTGCTGGTGGCCGAGTTCGAGCCGTTCGCCGTGCAGCTGCTGCAGGGTGTGTCGACAGCCCTGCAGGGGACGCGGTTCGACGTGCTGGCCTATGCCGGGACCGTGTCCGCCGGCGACCACCGCGGATGGGAGCGCCGCTCCCTGTCGCGCCTGGGCGGAACCCTGATCGACGGCGCGATCCTGGTGACGCCGACCACGACGCCGACGGAGGGAGCCGTGCCGATCGTGGCGATCGACCCCCACGAGGGATCCGAGGGGCCCGCGAGCGTGAGCGTTCTGAACGTCGACGGGGCGCGCGCCGCGACCGCGCACCTGGTCACCCTCGGGCACCGGCGCATCGCGCACCTGCGCGGCCGGACGGATCTCGAGTCGGCGCATCAGCGGGAGGACGGCTATCGGCGAGCCCTCGAGGATGCCGGGATCCCGTTCGATCCGGCACTCGTCGCGGACGGCGGCTATCGCGCCGCGGCATCCACCGCCGGCGCCCACGCGCTCCTCGATCTCGCCGACCCGCCCACCGCGGTGTTCGCCGCCAACGACCTGTCCGCGATCGAGATGATCCGCGTCGCCGTCGAGCGCGGCCTGCGCGTTCCGGACGACCTCTCCGTCGTCGGCTTCGACGACGTGCCGGAGGCCGCGGCGCACACGCCTCAGCTGACCACCGTGCGCCAGCCCCTCACGGAGATGGGCGCGGCGGCGGTGCACCTGCTCCTGGCGATGCTCGACGGGGCGCCGCGGGAGCACGTGCGGATGCCGGCCGAGCTGATCGTGCGGAACTCGACAGCCGCCGCCCGGCGCTGAGCACCGATCCGCCGGACGTTGCGGACGCTGGGCCTCACTGATATGTTCGCTGCTACAACATTTCACCGAGGACGCTGAAGGCGGATCATCATGTCACTCACCCCCACCCGCGAGGACAAGTTCTCGTTCGGACTCTGGACCGTCGGCTACAACGGCGCCGACCCCTTCGGCGGCCCGACCCGCCCGGCCCTCGACGTCGTCCACGCCGTGGAGAAGCTGGCGGAGCTCGGCGCCTACGGCCTGACCTTCCACGACGACGACCTGTTCGCGTTCGGATCCACCGACGCCGAGCGGCAGACCCAGATCGACCGCCTCACCGGAGCGCTGGCCGACACCGGACTCGTGGTGCCGATGGTGACCACGAACCTGTTCAGCGCTCCGGTCTTCAAGGACGGCGGCTTCACCTCGAATGACCGCGCCGTGCGCCGCTACGCGCTGCGCAAGGTGCTGCGCCAGCTCGACCTCGGCGCCGAACTGGGCGCGAAGACGTTCGTCATGTGGGGTGGGCGCGAGGGCGCCGAGTACGACTCCGCGAAGGATATCCGCGCAGCGCTGGAGCGCTACCGCGAGGCCGTGAACCTCCTCGGCGACTACGTGACCGAGAAGGGATACGACATCCGCTTCGCGATCGAGCCGAAGCCGAACGAGCCGCGCGGCGACATCCTGCTGCCGACGCTGGGCCATGCGCTCGCGTTCATCGACTCCCTCGAGCGCCCCGAGCTCGTGGGTCTCAACCCCGAGGTCGGCCACGAGCAGATGGCCGGACTCAACTTCGCCGCCGGCATCGCGCAGGCGCTGTACCACGGCAAGCTCTTCCACATCGATCTGAACGGACAGCGCGGCATCAAGTACGACCAGGATCTGGTGTTCGGCCACGGCGACCTGCACAACGCGTTCGCCCTCGTCGACCTGCTCGAGAACGGCGGTCCGGGCGGCGTGCCCGCCTACGACGGCCCGCGCCACTTCGACTACAAGCCGAGCCGCACCGAGGACGAGACCGGCGTGTGGGATTCGGCGAGCGCGAACATGCGCACCTACCTGCTGCTCAAGGAGCGCGCCGCAGCGTTCCGGGCCGATCCCGAGGTGCAGGAGGCACTGGCCGCGTCGCGCGTCGACGAGCTGTCCACGCCCACCCTCGCGTCCGGCGAGGGCTACGATACCCTGCTCGCCGACCGCTCCGCCTACGAGGACTTCGACACGGACGCGTACTTCGGCGGCAAGGGCTTCGGGTTCGTGCGCGTGCAGCAGCTCGCGACCGAGCACCTCCTCGGCGCCCGCTGAGTCCCCTCCCGTCGACGCCCCCTCCGAGCGCCGAGGCCCCCTCCCAGACACGCTGCTGAGAGGGGGCATCGGTACCACGGAGGGGCCTCGACACCTCGAACCCGCGAAAGGAAGCTCCCGTGCCGCTCGTGATGGGCGTGGACTCGTCCACCCAGTCCTGCAAGGTCGTGATCGTCGACGCCGGATCCGGATCCGTCGTCCGCACCGGAAGGGCGTCGCATCCGGACGGGACCACCGTCGACCCCGAGGCGTGGTGGCACGCGCTGAACGCCGCGATCGCCGACGCCGGCGGGATCGCCGACGTCTCGGCCTGGTCGATCGGCGGGCAGCAGCACGGCATGGTCGCGCTGGATTCATCCGGATCCGTCGTCCGCCATGCGCTGCTGTGGAACGACACCCGCTCGGCGCAGGCTGCCCAGGATCTGATCGCCGAGTTCGGTGCGGACGCGCTCGCCGCCCGCACCGGGCTCGTCCCCGTCGCGTCGTTCACCCTCACGAAGCTGCGCTGGCTGCGGGACGCGGAGCCGGACAACGCCGCACGCGTCGCGGCGGTGGCACTCCCGCACGACTGGCTGACCTGGCGGCTGCGCGGCTACGGCCCGGCCGGCGCGTCGCCGCTCGGCCCGGTGTTCGACGAGCTCGTCACCGACCGCTCCGACGCGAGCGGAACCGGCTACTGGAACCCCGCCGACGGGTCGTACGACCGGGAGCTGCTCATCGCCGCGCTCGGACACGACGCGATCCTGCCGCGCGTGCTGGGACCTGCCGACGCGGTCACGGATCCCGCCGGCCGCGCGGTCGGTCCCGGCGCCGGCGACAACGCCGCCGCCGCGCTCGGACTCGGAGCGGAGCCCGGCGACGTCGTGGTGTCGATCGGCACCTCGGGCACGGTGTGCGCGATCAGCCGCGCGCCGATCTCGGATCCCTCTGGCACGGTCGCGGGCTTCGCCGACGCCGCGGGGCGCTTCCTCCCCCTCGTCGCGACCCTCAACGCGGCCCGTGTGCTCGACGTCACGGCCGCCCTGCTCGGCGTCACGCACGACGAGCTCAGCACCCTCGCCCTGCACGCCGCGGCGGGGGCCGACGGGCTGACTCTGCTGCCGTACTTCGAGGGCGAGCGCACCCCGAACCTCCCCGACGCCACGGCGTCGCTGACCGGGATGACGCTCGCCTCCACCACGCGCGCGAACCTCGCCCGCGCCGCCGTCGAAGGGATGCTGCGCGGCCTGGGCGCCGGGCTCGACGCCCTCCGCGGGCTCGGCATCCCCCTCGAGCGCGCGCTGCTCATCGGCGGTGGCGCGCAGTCCGAGGCGGTGCGCCGGATCGCGCCCGAGATCCTCGGCCTGCCGGTCATCGTGCCCGAACCGGGCGAGTACGTGGCACTGGGGGCCGCACGGCAGGCCGCCGCCTTGACGCACCCGGCGCTCGCGCCCCACGGCGCGGATCGCCCCTAGGCTGACGGGCATGCCGCTGACCGATCTTCCCCTCGCCGACCTGCGCACCTACCTTCCCGAGGTCGCCGAACCCGCCGACTTCGACACGTTCTGGCAGGACACGCTCACCGGATCTCGAGAACTCGCCGCCCCTGCCGAGCTGTCACCCGCCGCGACCCCGATCGACGAGCTCATCGTCGAGGACCTCGCGTTCTCCGGCTTCGGCGGCGAGCGGATCCGCGGCTGGGTCACCCGCCCTCGCCGGGAGGGACGCCTGCCCGTCGTCATCGAATACCTCGGCTACGGCGGTGGCCGGGGCATCCCCGGCGAGCGGCTCCAGTGGGCCGCCTCGGGGTATGCGCACGTGCTCATGGACACCCGTGGCCAGGGCGCCGGCTGGGGATCCGGCGGCACCACCCCGGATCCGCACGGATCGGACGGGGCGACGCCCGGCTTCATGACACGCGGCATCGCCCGCCCCGAGGACTACTACTACCGCCGGGTGTTCACCGACGCCGCCCTGCTCGTGGATGCCGTGCAGGGCTTCGCGTTCGCCGACCCGGCGCGGATCGCGGTCACCGGCGGCAGCCAGGGCGGCGGCATCAGCATCGCCGTGGCGGCACTGCACCCCGGCGTCGCCGCGGTCATGCCCGACGTGCCGTTCCTGAGCCACTTCCGACGCTCGGTCCTGCTGACCCCCGAGCATCCGTTCCGCGAGATCGAGCGCTATCTCGCCGTGCACCGCGACCGCGTCGAGCAGACCTTCCGGACCCTGTCGTATTTCGACGGCGTCAACTTCGCACGTCGCATCACGAAGTCGGCGCTGTTCTCGGTGGCGCTCATGGACGACATCGTGCTGCCGTCCAGCGTCTTCGCCGCTTACAACCACCTGGTGACGGACGACGCGACGATCGAGGTCTACGAGTTCAACGGCCACGAGGGCGGCGGCTTCGCCCAGTGGCTGCGCCAGACCGCTTGGCTCGCCGAGCGCCTCTGACACGCCGCCGTTCTGGCGGGTCGGATCCGCCTGCAGACCCGCGGGCCGTTCAGGTCGCACTTTCGGCTCCAAAAACCCGACTTTGGGACCGAAAGTGCGACCTGAACGGCGGAAGTGCGACCTGAACCGGGGAAGTGCGACCTGAGGAGCGCTCCGCGCGGCCGGGGCCGGCAGTCCGCAACATCCGGGAAACACGGGATGCGTACACTCGGGGACGCCACAAGCACGCACTCCCCCGAAGGACCCACCATGTCCGGTACGCCGTCGCCCGCGCCCATCACCGTGTCGATCCGCCGTGAGGTCGATCCCGCCCGCATCGCCGAGGCCACGGCCTGGGTGCAGACGGGGGTGAACCTCGCAAGCTCCCACCCCGGCTTCCTCGGATCCGGCTGGGTGCGCGACGGCGAGGACTCGCACCACTGGCACATGCTCTACCGCTTCGCGGACGAGGCGGCCCTCGACGCCTGGGAGGCGTCGAAGGAGCGCACGTGGTGGCTGTCGATGGGCGAAGGCTTCGTGCGCAGCGAGCGCACCCGGCGGCGGACCGGGATCGAGGGCTGGTTCGACGAGCCCTCGACCGAGACGATCTCGGTGTCCTCCTCGACCGGCGCGACCACGGTCCTGGTCGCGCCGTCGCCGCCGCGGTGGAAGCAGGCCGTGTCGATCTGGCTCGGCTTCTTCCCGGTGAACCTCGTCTTCACCTATCTGATGAGCCCCGTGCCCGGCTGGAACGGCCTGCCGATCTGGCTCCGCGTGCTCGCGACCACGGTCGTACTGACACCGATCATGACGTACTGGGTGCTGCCGTTCGTGACGCGCTCGCTGCGCCGGTGGCTGGCCCGCTGACCCCGTCCCCAAGAAACCTGATCCGCCCCTGAGAACAGAGAACGACCGCTATTCCGCAGGACGGATCCGAGGGGATCCTCCTGCAGAACGACAATCGTCCTTCGAACGTGCGAGGTGGGCAGACCGTCCGGTCAGACCTCGACGTGGCGCTCTGGCACCCCGTCGTAGGCCGAGAGCGGGCGGATCAGGGCGTTCGATGCGGCCTGCTCCATGACGTGGGCGGTCCAGCCCGTGACCCGCGACGCCACGAACAGCGGCGTGAAGGTCAGCGTGTCGAAGCCGATGAGGTTGTACGCCGGGCCCGACGGGTAGTCGAGGTTCGGGTGGATCCCCTTGCGCGCCACGAACTCGTTCGCGAGCGTCGTGTACAGCGCCTCGACGTCGGGGCGGTCGTAGTGCTCCACGAGCGTGTCCAGCGCCGCCTTCATGGTCGGCACCCGGGAGTCGCCGTTCTTGTAGACGCGGTGCCCGAAGCCCATGATCTTGCGCTTCTCGGCGAGCGCCGTGTCCAGCCAGGCGTTCACGTTCGACGCCTCGCCGATCTCGTCGAAGATGTGCAGCACCGCCTCGTTCGCACCGCCGTGCAGCGGGCCCTTGAGCGCGCCGATCGCGCCGACCACCGCGGAGTACAGGTCGCTCAGCGTCGAGGTGATGACGCGCGCCGTGAAGGTCGACGCGTTGAAGGAGTGCTCCGCGTACAGGATCATCGAGCGGTTGAACGCATCGACGACGACCGGATCCGGCTCGGTGCCGAAGGTCATCCAGAGGAAGTTCGCGGAGTAGTCCAGGTCGTCGCGCGGGGCGACGATGTCCTCGCCGCGGCGGCGGCGCTGCCCGTAGGCGACGATCGCCGGGAGCGCGGCGAACAGCCGGATGCTGCGCTCGAGGTTCTGCTCGGGGGTGCCGCTCGCGTCGAGCACGGATCCGGATCCCCCCGCATCCGAGGCGCCGAGCAGGCTGACCGCCGTGCGGATCTCGTCCATCGGGTGGGCCTCGACCGGCACCAGGTCGATCGCGGCCTTGACGTTGGCGGCGAGCGCACGGTGCTCGCGCTCGGTCGCGCGCAAGGCCGCGAGCTGGTCGGCGCTGGGCAGCTCGCCGTTCCAGAGCAGGTAGGCGACAGCCTCGAAAGGCTGGGTCGCCGCGAGCTCCTGCACGGGGTACCCGCGGTAGAGCAGGCTGTTGGTCTCGGGGTTGACCTTCGAGATCGCCGTCGTGTCGACGACGACGCCCGCGAGGCCCTTCTTGATGTCGGGGTCGCTCATGGTGCTGCTCCTTTGCAATTCACGGGGTCGTTGAGCGTCCTTGGTCTCGTCGCTGCGCTCCTCGCTCAGGAACCGTTCCCTCTATCGGTCCCTGAGCGAGCGCAGCGAGACGAAGGGCGCTCAACGCCCGGTGGTGTCGATCGTGAAGTTGAAGACGTTCGTGTCGAAGTGGTTGTACGACTCGTAGTCGATGAGGTCGTACAGATCCGCCCGGTGCTGCATCTCGCCGAGCGCGGAGGTCAGACTCCCCTCCTCGTTCAGCGTATCCAGCGCACGCCCCGTCGCGCCCATCGCGATCCGGAGCATCGAGACCGGCCAGATCACGATGCTCACGCCGGCGCTGCGCAGCTGCTCGGTCGTGAAGAGCTCGCTCTTGCCGAACTCCGTCATGTTCGCGAGGATCGGCACGTCGAGCTCGGATGCCATCCGCTCGAACTCCGCGAGCGTGCGCATCGCCTCGGGGAAGATCGCGTCCGCCCCGGCGTCGACGAGGGCCTTGGCCCGGTCGACGGCGGCGTCGATGCCCTCCACCGCGCGAATGTCGGTGCGCGCCATGATGAGGAAGTTCGGATCCCGCCGGGCGTCGACCGCGGCCCTGATGCGCTTGGTCGCGGTGGACTCGTCGACCACAGCCTTGCCGTCGAGGTGCCCGCAGCGCTTGGGGTTGATCTGGTCCTCGATGTGAGTGCCGGCAAGGCCGGCATCCTCGAGCGTCTGGATCGTGCGGGCCACGTTCATGGGCTCGCCGAAGCCGGTGTCGGCGTCGATGATCGCCGGCAGCTCGGTCATCCGGGCGATCTGCTGCCCCCGCCCCGCCACCTCGGTGAGCGTGGTGAGGCCGATGTCGGGCAGGCCCAGATCCGCCGACAGCACGGCGCCGGAGATGTAGACGCCGTCGAAGCCCTTGCGCTCGATGAGCCGGGCGGAGAGCGGATTGAACGCGCCGGGGAAGCGCAGCAGCTCGCCCGCGGCGAGCCGCTCGCGGAGGATCCGCCGCTTCTCCGCGGCCGGTGTGGTGGCGTACAGCATCAGTCTCTCCTCAGTCCTTCTCAGTTCTTCCTCAGGCCGGCGCCGTGACCGTGTCCCACTTCCGGCTCGGAATCTGCGGGATTCCGAACCGGATATGGGACATCACAGCGCCGGAAACGGGACACGATCGATCAGAACAGGCCCTTGGGCGCCGGCGCGGCCGCGAGCACGCCGGGGGCCGCGACGATCGACAGCTCGGCGACCTCGGCGGCGGTGAGTTCGGGCAGCCGCTGCACGAGGGCGAGGAACCGCTCGATCTCGGCCGGCTCGAGCACCGGCTCAGCGAGGATCCGGAACTTGCGGATGTAGTCCTCCCGCGCGAACGGCCGCGCGCCGAGCGGGTGCGCGTCGGCCACGGCGATCTCGTCCGTCACCGTCTCGCCGTTCGTCAGGCGGATCTCGACGCGCCCGCCGAACGCCTTCTCGGCGGGGTCGATCGAGTGGTAGCGACGAGCCCACTCCGCATCCTCGGCGGTGGTGACCTTGTGCCAGAGCGCGACCGTGTCCTCGCGCTGCGCGCGCTCGGGCGCGTAGGAGTCGACGTGGTGCCAGGCGCCGTCCTGCAGGGCCACCGCGAAGATGTACGGGATCGAGTGGTCCAGCGTCTCGCGGGACGCGTGCGGGTCGTACTTCTGCGGGTCGTTCGCGCCGGATCCGATCACGTAGTGCGTGTGGTGGCTGGTGTGGATCACGATCGAGGAGATGTTCGCGGGATCCGTCAGCTCCGGGCGCTCGTTGTGCAGCTTCCGGGCGAGGTCGATCCAGGCCTGCGCCTGGTACTCCGCCGAGTGCTCCTTCGTGTAGGTGTCCAGGATCGCGCGCTTGGGCTCGCCGGTCACGGGCAGCGGCACGTCGTACGACGCGTCCGGCCCGTCCAGCATCCAGGCGACCACGCCGTCCTCGCCCTCGTAGATCGGGCTCGGCGAGGTCTCGCCGCGCATCGCCCGGTCGACGGCCTCGACCGCCATCTTGCCCGCGAAGGCGGGGGCGTGCGCCTTCCACGTGGAGATCTCACCCTTGCGGCTCTGCCGCGTGGCGGTGGTGGTGTGCAGTGCCTGCCCGACGGCCTGGTAGATGGTCTCGACGTCGAGGCCGAGCAGGGTGCCGATGCCGGCGGCGGCAGAGGGCCCGAGGTGCGCGACGTGGTCGATCTTGTGCGCGTGCAGGCTGATCGCCTTCACGAGGTCGACCTGGATCTCGTAGCCGGTCGCGATGCCGCGGACGAGCGCGCGGCCGTCGGCGCCGACGTGCTGCGCCACCGCGAGGATCGGCGGGATGTTGTCGCCGGGGTGCGAGTACTCGGCGGCGAGGAAGGTGTCGTGGTAGTCCAGCTCGCGCACGGCGACGCCGTTCGCCCACGCCGCCCACTCCGGGCTCGTGCGGCGCTCGAGTGCGCAGCCGAACACGGTGGATCCGGATCCGTTCACCGAGACGGGGTGGTCCAGCGCCTGCTGACGGGCGGCGCTGACGGGGGCGCGGGTGAGCGAGGCGGCCGCGACGGACGCGTTGTCGATCACGCGGTTGATGATCATGTCGACGACGTCGGCGTCGACCTCCACCGGGTCGGCGGCGATCTCGGCGATGCGCCAGGCGAGCTGCCCCTCGCGCGGGAGCTGCTCGTCGCTGCGGTGCACGCGGAGGTGGTGGGTGACGGTCATGCTCTGGCCTTCTTTCCGTTCGGGGTCGTTGAGCGGGCACCGGCGGAGCCGGCGGACTCCCCCGGGGTCGTTGAGCGAGCACCGGCGGAGCCGGTGTTCGTTGAGTGAGCCGAAGGCGAATCGAAACGCAGAGACGAAACGCCGTGCTCTTCCGTGCTCAGCGAGTCGAGGATGCTCGCGAGCGCGTTGTGCAGGTGGACGTGAGTGGCGTGCGCAGCGAGGTCGCCATCTCCGGATCCGATCGCCTCCGCGATCAGCCGGTGCTCACCGGCGCTCGCGGCGAGACGCGCGGGCTTGTCCCGCGCCATCCGGCGCACGCGCACGAGGTGGGTGCGCACGGTGCGCAGCGCGGCCGTGAGGTAGTCGTTGCCGACGGCCGCGTCGAGCGCCTCGTCGAAGCGGGCGATGAGCGCGTAGTACTGCGCGCGCCCCGCCTCGTCCCCGAGCGCCTCGGCGGCGTGGGCGAAGCGGGCGGCGAGCTCGGTGAACTCCGCGCGGTCGCCCGCGGCCGCGGCGGCGCGCGCGGTGCTCTCCTCGAGCGCGCGGCGCAGCACGAACAGATCGCGGATGTCGTCGGCGTCGATCGCGGCGACCACCGTGATGCGCGGCGAGAGTTGCTCGACGAGCCCGTCCGCCGTCAGCCGGCGCAGGGCCTCGCGCAGCGGGGTTCGGCTCACACCGAGCCGCTCGGCCTGCTCGACCTCGGCGAGCACGGTGCCGGCGGCGAGGGATCCGGACTGGATCTCCTCGAGCAGCGCACGGTAGGCGAACTCCCCCGCGCGCATCCCCTCGGCGACGATGGTCATGTCGCCAGTGTATACACAAAGGCGAACGCTAGGCGAGTTTCTGCCGAGACTGGCCTATTTCGTATACATAAGTCAGTGCAGCGCCTCGGCCGGCTCCGGAACCGCATCGGGATCCACCTCGTCGACGACGGGCTCCCCGAGCTTCACCAGCACCACGCCGACGAGCACGAGCGCGCCGCCGAACGCCTGCAGCAGGTCGGGCAGCTGCCCGAGGAACAGCCAGCCGAACAGCAGCGCGGCGATCACTTCCGAGAGCGCCACGAACGACGCGAAGCGGGATCCCAGCCTCCGCGTCGACACGATGCCGAGCACGTAGGCGAGCGCCGTCGCGATCACCCCGACCGCGAGGACCGGCACGAACCACGGCAGCGTGCCGAACCGGTAGGTGACGTCGCGGGTGTTCCAGACCATCGGCAGGATCCCGGTCGCGCCCGCGACGGTCAGGCCGATCGATCCGATCAGCAGGCCGAGTCCGGCGAGGGCGATCGGAGGCAGCCCGGTGTCACTGCGCCCCGAGAGCAGGAAGTAGGTCGCGGCGCCAACCATCGCGCCGAGCGCCCACAGAATCCCGATCGGGTCGATCCGGGATCCGGTGAAGATCTCCAGCATGAGCACGAGCCCGATGAACGCGACGACCGCACCGACCATGCCACGCACGCCGGGGCGCTCCCCGCGCCGGAGCCAGAGCCAGAGCACGACCGCGATCGGCGCCGTGTATTCGATGAGGAGCGCGAGACCGACGTCCATGACGGCGACGGCCTGGAAGAAGCACAGCTGCGCGGCCGTGACTGCGAGCAGCCCGTACACGACGATCATTCCGGCGTTCTTCCGGACCGTCCCCCAGCGCCCGCGCAGTGCGAGCAGGGTCGGCACGAGCAGGACGAGCGCGGCAACCCACATGCGCACCGTGACGGCGGCACCGGGGCTCCACCCCGCATCCATGAGGCCGCGGGCCCATGCTCCGCTCATCCCGAAGGAGAGCGCGGCAGCGAGGGCGAAGACCAGTCCGGAACGCATGCCGGCGGCACGCCTGTCATTCGCCATTGTGCTCATGACATGTGACGCTACTCGTCGGCAATGTAAGATGTCAACATGATCTTCACCGATGACACCGAGGAGACTCTCCGGGCCGCCGTGTGGCTCGTGAACTCGGCCGAGGATCCCGACACGCTCACCTCTCTGAGCGAGGAAGCGGCCTTCGTGAGTCAGTTCGGCTACACCGGACGGATCGATCGCGACGAGGCGGAGCTGGCGGAGCTGCGCGAGATCCGCCCGCAGCTGCGCGCGATGCTGCTCGCCTCGCGCGACGACATGGCCCTCGCCGTCAACGAGGCCCTCGCCGGCTTCGCCCTGACGCCTCGCCTCGCGCGGCACGGAACCCTGGACTGGCATCTGCACGCGGTCGCCGACGACCACCCCCTGCGCGAGCGCGTGATCGTGGAGACCGCGATGGCGCTGATCGACGTGATCCGGGCCGAGGAGGGATCCCGCATCTCGGTCTGCGCCGACGACACCTGCGAAGCCCTCGCGCTCGACCTCTCCCGCAACCGCTCCAAGCGCTACTGCTCCACGGTCTGCGCGAACCGCAACGCCGTCGCCGCCTACCGCGCCCGCCGCGCCGAGGTATAGCCCCCTCCCGGAGCCCCCGGAGCCCCTCCGCTTCCGCAGCCCCCGGGCACTCCCTCCACCCCCGCAGCCCCCGGCACTCCCTCCACTTTCGAGTCGTCCCCATCAGCGCACCCCATAGTCTCCGGTGGTGGGGACAACTCGGAGATCGCAACACTCCACATCCGAGTCGTCCCCATGAGCGCACCCCATAGCCTCCGCTGGTGGGGACGACTCGGAAGTGGGAGAGCTGGGCACGAGGGCACGAGGGCACGAGGGCGCGCGGGCGGAAGTGGGAGGGGGCGGATACCCTCGTGAACATGACCGACTGGACCGGATCCGCCATCGCCCTGCTCGAGGCGGACGGGAACCGCAGCGCCGACACGCACCTGCACGTGTTCCCCCTGCCCGCGGAATGGGGCATCGACCTCTACCTCAAGGACGAGTCGGTGCACCCGACCGGATCCCTCAAGCACCGGCTCGCCCGGTCGCTGATCCTGTACGGGCTGGTCAACGGGCGCATCCACGAGGGCACGACGCTGGTCGAGGCCTCGAGCGGATCCACGGCCGTGTCCGAGGCGTACTTCGCGCGGATGCTGGGCCTGCCGTTCGTGACGGTCGTGCCGCGCTCGACCAGTCAGGAGAAGATCGACCTCATCGAGTTCTACGGCGGGCGCTGCCACTTCGTGGACTCGGGGCGAGACATGTATCCCGAGGCCGAACGCCTCGCCTCCGAGTGCGGCGGGCACTACCTCGACCAGTTCACCTACGCCGAGCGCGCCACGGACTGGCGCGGCAACAACAACATCGCTGAGAGCGTCTTCAGCCAGCTGAGCCGCGAGCGCCACCCGATCCCGAGCTGGATCGTCGTCGGCGCGGGCACCGGCGGCACGAGCGCGACCTTCGGCCGTTACGTGCGATACCGCTGCCACGACACCCGCATCGCGGTCGTAGATCCCGAGGGCTCGGCCTTCTATGGCGGCTGGCGCAACGGGGATCCGTCCTTCACCACCGGCACCCCGAGCCGGATCGAGGGCATCGGCCGGCCGCGCGTCGAACCCTCGTTCGTACCGGGCGTCATCGACGAGATGATCCCGGTCTCCGACGCCGCCTCGGTCGCCGCGATCCGGCTGCTCAAGCAGCGCACGCTGCACTGGGCCGGCGGATCCACCGGGACGAACCTCGTCGGCGCGTTCCAGCTCATCGCCCGGATGCTGCGGGCCGGCGAGCGCGGCAGCGTGGTCACCCTCATCTGCGACGGCGGCGCGCGCTATCTGGACACCTACTACTCCGACGACTGGGTCGCGGCCCAGGACTGGGATCTGGCCCCGCATCGCGCGCGCATGGAGCACTTCCTCACGACCGGGGAGTGGATCGAGGGCTGAGCCCGTCCGCCGGACCGGCGTCGCGGCGATCCGGGCGTGACCGCGTGGACCCCGGTCGCTACGCTGGCGGCATGACCACGCTCATCCTCACCGTCGTCGGATCCGACCGCCCAGGCCTCGTCGCGACCGTCGCGCACATCGTCGACGAGCACGGCGGCAACTGGGAGAACAGCCGGCTCGCGGAGCTCGAGGGCACGTTCGCCGGCGTGATCCAGGTGTCGGTGCCCGTCGAGCGGGTCGAGGAGCTGCGCGCGTCGCTGCACGGGCTCGACGGACTGCTCACGGTCGCGGTGCACCCCGGATCCGGATCCGAGGCGGCCGACGCCCCGCAGGAGCTGTCGATCCAGGTGCTCGGCAACGACCGGGCGGGCATCGTGCGCGAGATCTCCGGCGTGCTGAACGCGCACGCCCTGAGCATCGAGAGCATGACCACCGAGACCCGCGATGCGGCGATGGCGGGCGGACGCCTGTTCGAGGCCTCGGTCGTCGCTCGGGTGCCCGCGGATGCGGATCCGGAGGCCCTGCGCGCCGCTCTCGAGCGGATCGCGCACGACCTGCAGGTCGACATCACGGTCGCCTGACCCGCCCCACACCTACCGCGAGACTCCATCTGGGCGACGAGACTGCAGCTCAGGCGTGCAGTCTCGTCGCGGAGATGGAGTCTCGCGGTCAGGAGGGGGCAGCCGGACCCGGCGAACCAGATTCAGACCAGGCGCTGCTTCGGGGAGACCTCGTAGGTGTCCTGGGGGTCGTCGTTCACGACGCCGGCTAGAGCACCGTCGATCGCGGACAGGGTGTCGGCGTCGAGCACCACGCCGGAGGCCTTGACCGTATCGGCCAGCTGCTCCGGGCGGGAGGCGCCGACGAGGGCGGCCGCCACGTTCTTGTTCTGCAGCACCCAGGCGATCGCGAGCTGCGGCATCGTCAGGCCCGCATCCGCCGCGATGGGCTTCAGCCGCTGGACGGCGGTGAGGATGTCGTCCTGCAGGAGCCTCTGGATGAAGTGCGCGCCCGAGTGCGGATCCGTCGCGCGCGAGCCCTCCGGCACCGGCTGCCCGGGCAGGTACTTGCCGCTCAGCACACCCTGCGCCATCGGTGACCAGACGATCTGCGAGATCCCCAGCTCCTGGGACGCCGGCACGACCTTGCCCTCGATCACGCGGTGCAGCATCGAGTACTGCGGCTGGTTCGAGATGAGCTGCACGCCCAGCTGCTTCGCCAGCGCGTGGCCCTCGCGAAGCTGCTCAGCGGTCCACTCGGACACGCCGATGTAGAGCGCCTTGCCCTGCCGCACGACGTCGGCGAAGGCCTGGAACGTCTCCTCGAGCGGCGTCTCGTAGTCGAAGCGGTGCGCCTGATACAGGTCGACGTAGTCGGTGCCGAGGCGCTTCAGGGATCCGTTGATCGACTCGAGGATGTGCTTGCGGCTGAGGCCGGTGTCGTTCGGGCCCTTGGGGCCGGTCGGGAAGTAGACCTTCGTGAAGATCTCGAGGCTCTCGCGGCGCTGGCCCTCGAGAGCCTTGCCGAGCACGACCTCCGCGGCCGTGTTCGCGTAGGTGTCGGCCGTGTCGAACGTCGTGATGCCGGCGTCGAGGGCGGCGTGCACCGTCTTGACCGCGGCGGCGTCCTCGACCTGCGAGGCGTGCGTGACCCAGTTGCCGTACGTGATCTCGGAGACCTTCAGACCGCTGTTGCCCAGGTATCGGTAGTTGACCATGGCTCCAGCGTAGGCGTGTCCGGTCACGGCAGGATCCGTGTCCGTCATCCGAACACTGACATTCCCGTCGCATCTCCTGCCGCTTTCCGGCAGATGTTCCGGCAGTTCTCGCGACGTGAGCGGTTGGGGTGGGAGCCGTGGCCACGGCAGAAGCCGGGGCGCCGACGCGTCACTCCGCCATCTGCTTGCGCAGCCAGTACTCGGTCTGCGCGACGTGCCCGGCAGCCGCCGCCGAGGCCGCGGCGGGATCCCGCGCGAGCAGACCGCGGGCGATCGCGCGGTGCCCGGCGTCGGAGAGGACCTTGAGCTGCGCCGCATCCGCGTCGTCGAAGATCCGGTACTGCCGGGTGCGCGAGCGCAGGACCTCGAGGAGGCTCGTGAGCGCGGCGTTACCGGCGAGCTCCGCGATGCGCATGTGGAACTCGTGATCCAGCCGGGATGCCTCGTCGTGATCGGGGCTGTCGGCGATCCGCTCGACGAGGTCGGCCAGCTCCGCGAGCATCTCCTCGTCTGCGCGTGCGGCGGCGATCGCCGCCGCGTGCGCCTCCAGCGGACGGCGGATCTCGACGAGCTCCAGAATCGCGTCCAGGGGCAGCACATCGACCGTCAGCGAGAGGCCGCGGATGAGGTCGGCGGGGCGGAGCGTGCTCACGTAGCTCCCCGATCCGTGCCTGGTCTCCAGCACGCCGAGGGCGGCGAGCATCCGGATCGCCTCCCGGACCGAGCCACGGGACACCCCGAGCTGCTCGCACAGCTCGCCCTCGCTGGGCAGCTTGTCGCCGGGGCGCAGCTCCCCGTCCGCGACGAGCGCACGCAACCCGTGCAGCGCGGTCTCGAGTGCGCTCATGGCTTCCTCCCTGGGCGAGTCCTCTCACGAGTGTGGAGCACCGCCGGGTTTGAGAATAGTCGTCGGACGACTTTGGGCCAAAAGTCGTCGTTCTCTGGCCTGCACACGACTTCTGTGCCAAAGTTGTGCGACAAGTTGACCTGTTCCCCCCGCCCCCTTCAAGGATGAGATCCCATGGACGACCCCCGCACGGCCGCCCGCATCGCCCCGGTGCCGCTCCTCTCGTACGACAGGGCCCGTGACGCCTGGCCGCTCGATCCCCGGATCGTGCACCTGAACCACGGGTCCTTCGGCGCGGTGCCGACCGAGGTCGTCGCCGTTCAGGACGCGCTGCGCAGGGAGGCCGACCTCAGCCCGGTCGGCTGGTTCCCCCGGATCGCGGAGAAGGTCGCGGCCGCCCGCGGCGAGGTCGCGCCGCTCGTGGGCGCCGATGCCGCGAACACCGCCTTCGTGCCTAACGCCTCCGCCGCCGCGACAGTCGTCTACAACGCCCTGCGGCTGGATCGCGACGACGAGATCCTCGTCACGGACCACGGCTACGGCGCCGTGACCATGGGGGCGGCACGGCTCGCCCGCCGCTTCGGCGCCCGGCTGCGCACGGTCGCCCTCGGCCTGCTGGACGACGCGGACACGGTCGTCGCCCGCTTCGCCGAGGAGATCGGCCCGCGCACGCGGCTCATCGTCGTCGACCAGATCACGTCCTCCACGGGCCGCCGCTTCCCCACCGCCGAGATCACCGCACTCGCGCACGAGCACGGCGTACGCGTGCTCGTCGACGGCGCCCACGCGCCCGGTCTGATCCCCGATGCGGCGGTCGTCGGGGGCGGCGACTGGTGGTTCGGCAACCTGCACAAGTGGCCGTGCGCACCGCGCGGATCCGCCCTGCTCGTGACGCAGGCGCCCGACCGCGACGAGCTCTGGCCGCTCATCGACTCCTGGGCCGCGACGGACGCGTACCCCGCGCGCTTCGACACCCAGGGCACGATCGACGCCACGGCCTACCTCGCCACCCCCGCCGCGATCGCGTTCATCGAGCGGGAGCACGGCTGGGACCGCACGCGCGACACGGTCTCCGAGATCGCGGACGCCGGCGCCTCGATCATCGCGGAGGCCTTCGAGCGCGCCGCCGACGAGCCCGCGCTCGTCGACCTGCCCATGCCGGTCCCCTCGATGCGCCTGATCCGCCTGCCGCTCGGCATCGGGCGGACCCGCGAGGAGGCGGACGACCTGCGCATGCGCCTGTTCGACGAGGTCGGCGTGGAGACCGCCTTCACGAGCTTCGCCGGGGCCGGCTACTTCCGCCTCTCGGCACACCTGTACAACGAGGCCTCCGACTTCGAGGCGTTCGCCGAGCGCTGCGTGCCGCGGATCCTCGAGCTCGCCGGTCGCTGACCCGTCCCTCCCCCACCTGCTCCAGCCCTGCAACACCCAATGAAAGGAAGCCCCATGGTGAAGCGCACCCGACTCGCCTCGATCGCCGGGGTCGGCATCGTCGCCCTCCTCGCACTCAGCGCCTGCTCCGGCGGAGCCTCGAGCGGAGGCGGATCCGCCGACGGCAAGGTCACCCTCCAGATGGTCGAGAGCCTGACGAACCCCGACCGCACCAAGCTCCTCCGCGGCCTGCTCGACGACTTCCAGAAGGCCAACCCGAACATCACCGTCAAGCTGGTCTCGCCGCCGACCGAGCAGGCCGACACGACGATCCAGCAGATGCTGCAGTCCGGCAAGGGCATCGACGTGCTGGAGACCCGTGACATCACGGTCGGACCGTTCGCGAACAACCACTGGCTGTACGACATGACGGCGGATCTGAAGAGCTGGGACGACTGGAGCGCGCTCACCGACAACGCCAAGAAGGCCGGCGTCTCGGACGGCAAGACCTGGTTCGTCCCCTACGGCTTCTACGGCCTCTCGCTCTTCTACCGCACCGATCTCGTGAAGTCCGCGGGCTTCGACGGGCCGCCCAAGTCCTGGAAGGACCTGCTCGAGCAGGCCTCCAAGATCCAGGATCCGGAGAAGAACCAGTACGGCTACGCGTTCCGCGGGGGCAAGAACGCCAACTCGAACGTGGTCGCGGCGATCGAGGCGTACACGATCGACGACCTCGACACCTCGAACGCGTTCCTGCTCAAGGACGGCAAGACGATCTTCTCCTCGCCCGACGCGCAGAAGGGCGTCGACGACTACTTCGCGCTGTTCAAGAAGGCCTCGCCGCCGTCGGCCGTCTCCTGGGGCTACCCGGAGATGGTGGCCGGTTTCACGAACGGCACCACGGCCTTCCTGCTGCAGGACCCCGAGGTCATCGCGACCGTCTCGGCGTCCAGCCTGAAGGAGGACCAGTGGAACACCGCGCCGCTGCTCACCGGCCCGAGCGGCAAGGCGGCGCAGCCCCTCGCCGTCGCCGGCTGGGGTGTCGCGCAGTCGAGCGCGCACAAGGACGCGGCGGTCAAGCTCGTCGAGTACCTGTCCTCGGCGAAGCCGGCCACCACGTTCGCGCAGAAGAACAGCCTGGTGCCGATCATCGCGGCCGCGGCCAAGGATCCGTTCTACTCGACCGGTCCGTGGACGAGCTACGTCACCATGACCGAGCACCCCGACACCTACGTCAACGTGCAGCAGCCCCGCGGCGTCGCGTGGTGGACGGAGTGGATCCAGAAGTCCGACCAGGACGTGCAGAGCGTGCTGCTCGGCAACATGACCACGAAGGAGCTGCTGACCTCGTGGGACCAGTACTGGACCGAGAAGTACAAGAAGGGCTGATGTCGTGACCTCGACCTCCGCCGCCGAGCGCCCGGCCGGTTCCTCCGGCCGGGCCGCTCGGCCTGTGCGGCCGCACCCCGCCCCCAGGGACCCCGGGCGCCGCCGCACCACGTTCCGCGCGCGGCACGCGCTCACGATCCTCGCCTTCCTCGCGCCCGCGATCGTGTTCGTGTGCTGGTTCACGTATCTGCCGATGCTCCAGGGCGCGCGCATGGCGTTCCTGGACTACAACCTCTGGGATCTCACCTCGACGCCGTTCGTCGGCTTCGACAACTTCGCGAAGGTCCTCTCCGACCCGGTCTTCCCGACCGTCGCCGGCAACACCGTGCTGTGGGTGATCGGATCCCTGGTCCCGCAGTTCGTGATCGGCTTCCTCATCGCCCTCGCACTGCGCCAGCGGTTCCGTTTCCGCGGCGTCTACCAGGCGCTCGTGTTCTTCCCCTGGGCCGTGTCCGGATTCCTCATCGGGATGTTGTTCCGCTGGATGTTCAACGCCGAGTTCGGCGTGATCAACGACTTGCTCATGAAGACGCATCTGATCTCGGCGCCCCTGCCGTGGCTCGCCGATCCGAAGCTCGCGATGTTCGCGGTGATCGTCGCGAACATCTGGTACGGCGTGACGTTCTTCGCGATCATGATCCTCGCCGCGCTGCAGTCCGTGCCGGAGGAGGTCCTGGAGGCGGCGAGCCTGGACGGCGCCGGCAAGGCGCGCCAGCTCTTCTCGATCGTGATCCCGTACATCTCCACGACCCTGTTCCTCACCGTGCTGCTGCGCGTGATCTGGATCTTCAACTTCCCCGACATCATCTGGGCGATGACGGGCGGAGGGCCGGCGAACCGGACGCACATCATCACGACCTGGATGATCAACTTCACGCAGCAGGGCAACTACGGCACGGCGAGCGCGATCGGCCTCATCGTCGTCGCGGTGCTGTTCGTGTTCTGTGCGTTCTACCTCTTCGCGATGCGGAAGGCCAGCCGATGAGCGCCACCATGACCCTCACGACCGGACGCACGGGCTCCTCGCGGCCGGCGCGCTCCTCCCGCTCCCGGATCACCGTCGGCGGCGTCGTCAAGGTGGTCGGGCTCGCGCTCTGGCTGCTGATCACACTGTTCCCGCTGTACTGGATCGTGCTGACCTCGTTCAAGTCGCCGCAGACCGTGAACCGTTTCCCGATCGAGTACTGGCCCTCCGAGCCCTCGGTGCAGAACTACGCCAAGCTGTTCTCCGACGCGAACTTCGGGGTGTTCCTGGCGAACTCGGCGATCGTCGCCCTCATCGCGGGTGCGACCTCGACGCTCATCGCGCTGCTCAGCTCGTACGTGATCTCGCGGTTCGAGTTCCGCGGCAAGAGCGCGGTGCTCATCGCGTTCCTGCTCACTCAGATGATCCCCGCGTTCATCGCGCTCGGCCCGCTCTACACGATGATGACCGACCTCGGCCTGGTCGACAGCAAGCCAGGGCTGATCCTCGTCTACATCGCCGTGTGCATCCCGTTCTCGACCGTGATGCTGCGCGGCTTCTTCGAGAACGTGCCGGATGCGCTCGAGGAGTCGGCGATGATCGACGGCTGCTCCCGGCTCGGCGCGCTGTTCCGGATCCTGGTGCCGGTCATGACTCCCGGGATCATCGCCGCGTTCATCTTCAACTTCGTGAACTGCTGGAACGAGCTGTTCCTGTCCGTCGTGCTCATGCAGTCCGAGGAGAACCGCACGATCCCGGCCGCGCTGAACAGCTTCATCTCCACGTTCAACGTGGACTGGGGCTCGATGTCGGCCGCCGCGGTGCTCACGATCCTGCCGACCATGGTGCTCTTCGCGGTCGCCAGCCGCTGGATCGTGGCCGGCCTCACCGCAGGATCCGTCAAGGAGTAGCCGGCCCGCCCAGCCTCGATCCTGGTTCCCGGCTGCCGGCTCCTACGTCGGGTCGCGATTCTCGTCGGAACCCCATGTTCCCGTCGCGATTTCTGCCGCTCAAGCGCCGTCAGAACGACAGATTCTGCGACGGGAACGAGGTCGACAGGCGTCTGCGTGGGTCAGACGCGGGCGTCGTCGGGCGCGGTCGGCGGCGCGGGCTGCGGGGCGGGTGCCACCGGGTGCGCCGACGACGAAGCAGGATGCGCCGAGGCCGGGGCCGGATGCGCGGACGCGACGCCAGGATGGGCGGGCACCGGCCACGAGGGTGCGCCGGACGGCGCGGGCGGAGCAGACGGAGCCGGGTGCGCGGACGGGGCGGCCTGCGCGACCGTGGGGAGGGCGGTCGTGGGCGCGGTCTCGGGGGAGGCCGCGGGGACTGCGGGGGCAGGCTGCACGGGCGCCGCGGCCGGAACGGGATCCGGATCCGCCGCGTTCACCGCTTCGGGATCCGGATCCGCTGCGGCGGCCGTCTCGGCCTCGTGCGCGTCGGCGAAGGCGCGGTGCCTCGACTCTTCGGCGATGATCGCGGCGCGGTCGCGGTAGCCCTTCGACGTGACCCGGTCGAGCTCGACCTGCTTCGCGATCGCCTCGGCCTTCTCGTAGAGGGACGGATCGCCCCAGCTGGTCAGCACCTTCACGATGACCGGCAGCAGCTCGATCATGAAGAACAGCGCGGCGATCAGCCAGTGCGCGAAGCCCAGCACGGGCTCCTTCGCGGAGAGGCGGTCGAGCGCCGAGATCTGGCTGAGCAGGCCCACCGCACCGGCGTTCGTGCCGGCCACGGACGCCGCGCGCGCGTTGTACGCGTCGAGCGCGGTCTTGTACGCCTGCTCGGCGGCAGGGATCTGGTCCTTCGCCTGCTGGCGGTTCTGCGCCTCGGAGGCCGAGGTCGCCGACTTCGACGAGCTGTCCGCCGACTCCAGGTCGGTGTTGGCCTGACGCAGCTGCGCGGCGAGCGCGTCGTAGGTCTGCTGCGCCTGGTCGAGCTGCGACTTCGCGGCGTCCGAGCTCGCGCCGTCGCCCTGCACGCCGGTGCAGCCGGGGACCGTGCCGGCGCCCTCTCCGGTGAGCTCGCACTGGTAGAGCGCACGCGCCTGGTCGATGACCTTCTGCTGATCCGTCATCTGGCCCGTGATCTTGGTGACCGTGTCCTGCGCCGCCTTCTGCGAGGCGGAGTCGCTGGAGGTGCCCTTCACGATGCCGGTCGAGGCCTGATTCTGCAGGTCGGTGAGGCGGGCGGAGGCGGCGTCGAGCGCCTTCTTCTCCGGACCGCTGGTCACGGCCTTCTGATCGGACTGCGCCTGCACCAGGTTGGTCGCGGTGACCTCGCGGGCGATGTCGTTGTGGAACGCCTGCAGCACGATCGGCTCGGCGACGACGAACCCGATGATCGCGGCCATCAGCACACGCGGGATCGCGAGGCCCAGGAGCCGCCAGAGGTTGCGGGTCGAGCGCATCGTCGAGGTGAGGAAGCGGTCGAGGTTGAAGATCAGCAGCGCCCAGACGATCGCGAGCGGCACGGCCAGCCAGACCAGTACCTGCACGCCCGTGGTCAGGGCGAACAGCATCGAGAGCGCAGACACCAGCGCGGTGCCCGCGAGCACGAAGAACATCTGCACGAAGCGCGGCTGCTCGGTGGGCACGCGGTCGAGGATCGCACCGTCGGCGCCGCCGAGGATCGCCAGCCGGCGCCAGAACCAGCCCTGCGGGCGAGGCTCGCGCGGCTGCTTCGGAGGCTTGGGCTGCTTCGGGGGCATGGCCGCGGCCGGCGCGGGCGCGGCGACGACGGGGCCGGGCTCGGGGACAGGGGCCGACTGCGGCTCCGACTGCGCGGCAGGCTCCTCGGCCGCGGCGAACAGGTCCTCGATCCGGGTCGCGGGGTCGGACTCCGCCGCGGACGGCTGCGCGGGCTCCGGCACCGGTGGGGCGACGGGCTCGATCGGAGCGGTCGACGCCTCTGCGGCGGGACCGGATCCGGTCGCCGCCTCGGCGGGATCGGATCCGCTCGGGGTGTAGTCGCGCACGAAGATGAACGGGTCCTCGGCGGTCGGGCCGGCGGGGTTCGCGGGGTCGGGCTGTCCATCGACGTCGAAGGCGATCCGGCCCTGGGAATCCATGCGGCCGGGGCGGTGGGCGGAATAGGACATCCCTCTACCGTACGAAAACCCGCCTGTAAGAGCGGTGGGCGAACCCTGGGCGCACGCCGGACGGATCCGAAGCGCCGCCTATGGACCCTCCATCTTCGAGTCGTCCCCGCCAGCGCACGCTATGGGGTCCGTTCATGGGGACGACGCGGAAGCAGGCAGCATCCGATCGACCGCGCTCCCGCGCCGGCCACCACCACCGCCTGACCCCGGCCCGGCCCCGGCAACCGCCCGACCCGCCCCGGGCGGATCCGCGTCGCCGGCCAAGCCGTCTCCACCTCCGAGTCGTCCCCGTCAGCGCACGCCATAGGGTCCTCTGACGGGGACGACGCGGATCACGCGCCACCCGGATTCCGCGCGGGCACGCCCGCCGCCGGTCACCCCGTCGCTGGTCACCGTGCGCTCCATCCGCCGTCCATCGTGTACGACGCGCCGGTGACCGCGCCCGCGGTCGGGCCGCACAGCCATCGGGCCAGATCTGCGACCTCGTCGGGCTCGAGCAGTCGCTTGATCGCCGACTCGACGAGCATGACCTTCTCGATGACGTCGGTCTCGGGGATGCCGTGCGTGCGGGCCTGATCCGCGATCTGCTTCTGCACGAGGGGCGTGTTGACGTACCCCGGATTGATGCAGTTGCTCGTCACGCCAGACGGACCGCCCTCGAGCGCGGTCACCTTGGAGAGCCCCTCCAGCGCGTGCTTGGCGGTGACGTAGGCCGACTTGAACTCGCTCGCGCGCAGTCCGTGCACGGAGCTGATGTTGACGATCCGCCCCCACCCCCGGGCGTACATGCCTGGCAGCACGGCCCGGATGAGCAGGAACGGCGCCGTGACCATGATGTCGAGCATCCGCCGGAACATCATGGGGTCGAACTCGACGATGGGCGCGACGGTCTGCAGCCCCGCGTTGTTCACGAGGATGTCGGCGTCGAAGGTGCGCGCCGCGAGTACATCCAGGTCGCCGAGGTCGATCGGCAGGGCCTCGCCGCCGATCTCCGCGGCCACCGCGGCGGCCCCCTCCGCGTCGCGGTCCAGCAGCAGCACGTGCGCCCCGTCCCGCGCGAGCGCCCTGGCGCACGCGGCCCCGATGCCGCTTCCCGCTCCTGTGACGAGGGCGGTGCGCCCCCGGAGATCGGTGTCGGGTCCCGGGGTTCGCTGCGCTGCCATGCCTGCACGGTAGTTCACCCCCACGCACGACGGAAGAGGATCCGGCTATGCAAAACTGCACAGATGGACGCGCACTTCCCCGCACCGCCGCTCAGCGCGGACGACCTCCTCGTGCTGCTCGCCGTCGCGCGCAGCGGCCGGTTCACCGCCGCCGGAGCCCAGCTCGGGCTGAATCACACCACGATCGCGCGCCGCATCGCCGCGCTCGAGGCGCAGCTCGGCGGACGCGTGCTCTCGCGTGAGGGCGCGGGGTGGGAACTCACTCCACTCGGCTCCCGCGCCCTGGCCGCAGCCGAGGGCGTGGAACGAGCACTCGGACGCCTGGACGGCGGGGACACCGCGCGGATCGGAGGGCTGATCCGGCTCTCCGCGACGGACGGCTTCAGCGGATTCGTGGCCGCCCCCGCGATGGCCGCTCTGCGGCGCTCCCACCCCGAGGTGCAGCTGGAGCTCATCACGGGCACCCGGCAGGCCTCGCATCAGCGCACGGGTGCCGACCTCGAAGTCGTGGTGGGACGCCCCCAGGTGCGGCGAGCGCGCGCGATCCACCTGGCCGACTACGCGCTCGGCCTGTACGCGAGCCGCGACTGGCTGCGCGAGCATCCGACGCCCCGGGATCCGGAGGAGCTCGCCGGACAGCCGCTCGTCTACTTCATCGAGTCGATGCTGCACGTCGACTCCCTCGACGACGCGCGGCGGGCGGTTCCGGGCATGATCGACGCCGTCGCGAGCACGAACGTGTACGTGCACGTCGACGCCACCCGCGGCGGCGCGGGCTTCGGGCTGCTGCCCGCGTTCCTCGCAGATCGGCACGAGGATCTGGTGCGCGTGCTGTCGGACGAGATCGACGAACGGCTGCCGTACTGGCTCATCGCACGCCCCGAGGCGCTGAACCAGCCCGCGATCGCGGCGTTCCTCGAGGCGCTCCAGACCCGGCTCGCCGAAGTGCGCCCGCTCCTGCTCGGCATTCGCCCGTAGCGCGACCCCTCCTTTCGCGTCGTCCCCGCCAGCGCACCCCAGAGGTTCCCCTCACAGGGACGACCCGAAGTAGGGGAGGACGCGCCCGCGCCCCACTTCGACTCGTCCCCACCAGCGCACCCCAGAGGCTCCCCTCACGGGGACGACGCGAAGCACGAAGGCGCGCGGGCGTGCGTCGGTGCTCGCCTGGTGGCACGCTGGGGAGGGTGAAGACCCTGCTGCTGGCGCGCCATGCGAAGTCCGACTGGGAGACGGCGGGTCTGCGCGATCACGACCGGCCGCTGAACGCCCGCGGCCGCCGAGACACCCCGATGATGGCCCGGCGGCTGCGCGACGACGGCGTGGGCCTGCAGCGGATCGTGTCGAGCAGCGCGATCCGCGCGCGCAGCACGGCCGACGAGTACGCGGCGGCGTTCGAGCTCGCCGTCGTCGAGGAGACCGCGCTCTACGCGGCATCCGCCCGCACGATCCTCGCGGTCGCGTCCGCCCTCCCGGATGCTGTCGAGGTCGCGATGCTGGTGGGCCACAACCCCGGGATGGCGGACGCGGTGGCCGAGCTCACCGGATTCTTCGTGGAGTTCCCGACGTGCGCGATCGCGGAGTGCGCGGTCGACGTCGCCTCCTGGTCCGAGCTGATCGACGGATCCGGCTCCCTGCTCCGCCTGCGCACCCCCCGAGACTGACCCAGGCCCCGCCCCACGCTCCCTCCACCTGCGAGTCGTCCCCGCCAGCGGGACGCCATCGGCGCCGCTGACGGGGACGACTCGGAAGTGGAGAATCAGGCCATCGCTGCGGCGGCGGCCTCGTCCTCGGTGGTCGCGACGAGCTGACCGCAGGCCCCGTCGATCTCCTTGCCGCGGGTGTCGCGGAGGGTCGTCGGGATGCCGGCGTCGTTGAGACGGCGGACGAACTCGTCCTGCACGTCCTTCTCCGACGCGGTCCAGATGGATCCGGGGGTCGGGTTCAGCGGGATCGGATTCACGTGCACCCAGCCGCGGCCGCGGGCGTTGAGCTTCTCCGCGAGGAGGTCGGCGCGCCAGGGGTGATCGTTCATGTCCTTGATCAGCGCGTACTCGATCGAGACGCGACGTCCCGTCTTCTCGAAGTACCGGCGCGCGGCATCGAGCGCCTCGTCGACCTTCCACCGCGAGTTCACCGGGATGAGCTCGTCGCGGAGCTGGTCGTCGGGCGCGTGCAGGGAGAGCGCGAACGTGACGGGGATGTCCTCGTCGGCGAGCTTGTTGATCGCCGGGACCAGCCCCACCGTCGACACCGTGATGCCGCGGGCGCTCATGCCGAGTCCCTCGGGCTGGGGAGCGACCATCGCACGCACCGCATCCATCACGCGCTTGTAGTTCGCGAGCGGCTCGCCCATCCCCATGAACACGATGTTCGACACGCGCTCCATGGAGTGGTCGTCGGCCTTCTTGCCGCCGAGTCCGCCCTCCGCGATGAGGCGGTTGGCGCGCACGATCTGCTCCACGATCTCGGCCGTCGACATGTTGCGCGTGAGCCCGGCCTGGCCCGTGGCGCAGAACGGGCAGTTCATGCCGCAGCCCGCCTGGCTCGACACGCACAGCGTGATGCGGCCCGGGTAGCGCATGAGCACCGACTCGACGAGCGCGCCGTCGTGCAGGCGCCAGAGGAACTTGATCGTGTCCCCGCGGTCGGTCTCCAGGCGCCGTACCTCGGTGAGCAGCGGCGGCAGCATCCCCGCGACGAGCTCGTCGCGCTGACCCGCGGGCAGATCCGTCATCTGCGCCGGATCCGAGGTGTAGTGCGTGAAGTAGTGCGTCGCGAGCTGCTTGGCGCGGAATCCGGGCAGGCCCAGCTCCTTGACCTTCTCGACGCGCTCGGCGGGCGTGAGGTCGGCGAGGTGCACCGGGGGCTTGCCCCGCTTGGGGCTGGCGAACTGCAGCAGCGGGCGCCCTTCGGCGTCCTTCTTCTGCGTCCATCCTTCGGTGGCGGGGCGCACCTGGGCGGCGCGCTTCGCGGGCGCGCCGGAGCGGGCGGACGCAGGAGTCTCGGACATGTCTTCCAGGGTAGAGCCTGCAAGGTGCGAAGGCGCTGGGCGCGGCTCGGCGGATCCGCCCCTACGCTGGCGGAATGGACCTCTGGATCTGGATCCTCCTCGCCGGCGTGATCGTCATCCTCTTCGTCGCGATCGCCGTGACCCTTCGCGCGATCCGGCCGAAGGCGCCGGAGCCGCTGAGGACCGCTCTCGCGACACCGTCATCCGCCGCTCCCGCCATGACCGCGGCGGCCGCCGCGGCCTCGACGCGCAGCGAGTCTCGGTCGGCGGCGCCCGGCCCGCTCGCCCCTTCCGTCATCGCGGAGATCGACGCACTGGTCGCCGCCGATCAGAAGATCTCCGCGATCAAGGTGCTGCGCGAGCACTCCGGCCTCTCCCTGCGCGAAGCGAAGAACCAGATCGACGTCTGGGTTCCGTCGGCACGCGACACGATGACCTCGGCCCCTGTCTCGCTCACCCGATCCGACTCCCGCCCTGCCGGAGCGCCCTCGTACGCCGGCGAGCTTTCCGCGGCCGACGCGATCGCGCACCTCGATCCGAACGTGCGCGCCGAGATCGGCCGTCTCATCGCCGCAGAGCAGAAGATCGCGGCGATCAAGCTGCTGCGCGAAGCCACCGGCCTCGGTTTGAAGGACTCCAAGAACGCCGTCGAGTCCTGGCGCTGAGTCGCCTTCTCACCCCCGCCGACGGATCACGATCCGGTTCTCATCGGACGGATCCCGACAGTCGTACCAGACGTCGACCTCCTCGCCGTTCACGATCGCGTGGTATGCCATTTCCCTGCCCAGCTTCCCGCCTCTGCCGTGCGACCTCGCCGCCTCCCGCGGCTACAGCGGCTACCGCGGCATCGTCGCCGCGATCGACGAGGCCTGAGCCGGGCCCCGAACGCAGAGACGCGCCTCGGATTCCGAGGCGCGTCTCGCGCGGATCCGGATCCGTCATGTCAACGGATCCGGATCCGGATCCTCTCAGTCCAGGAAGATGTCCGGGAACAGCTGGTCGTCGGGGGTGCCGGGCACCGCGGCGTAGCCGGAGAAGTCCGTGACGCCTGCGGCCTCGAGCACGTCCTCCACGATGAGGGTCTGCCCGGAGTAATCGCGGGCCGGCTGGGCGAGGACCGCGTGAGCGGCGTCCGCATACACCTGGGGCGTGCGGCTCACCTTCATCATCCGGTCGCCGCCGAGCGCGAACTGCACCGCGGCCGTCGCGATCGTCGTGCGCGGCCACAGCGTGTTGGCGGCGATGCCATCGGTCGCGAACTCGGCCGCGAGACCGAGCGTCGCCATCGTCATCCCGTACTTCGCGAGCGTGTATCCGGTGTGCGCGCCGAGCCACCGCGGCGTGATGTTGAGCGGCGGCGACAGCGACAGGATGTGCGGGTTCGGGGCGTCCTTGAGCACCGGCACTGCGGCGCGGGACAGCATGAACGTGCCGCGCACGTTGACGTCCTGCATGAGGTCGTACTTCTTGGCGGCGAGATCGAGGGATCCGGACAGGTCGATCACGCTCGCGTTGTTGACGACGATGTCGATGCCGCCGAACTCGCCCTGCGTCTTCAGCACGGCCTCGGTCACGCTCTCGTCGTCGCGCACGTCGCCGAGGATGGGCAGGGCGCGACCGCCGGCCGCGCGGATCTGCTCGGCGGCGGTGTGGATCGTGCCCTCGAGCTTCGGATGCGGGGTGTCCGTCTTCGCCAGCAGCGCGATGTTGGCGCCGTCGGCCGCCGCGCGCAGGGCGATCGCGAGGCCGATGCCCCGGCTGCCGCCGGACATCAGGATGGTCTTGCCCGCGAGGGGCCTGTCGGTGGTCAACGCAGTCTCGGTCATGTCTTCCTCGGGTTCGTAGGTCGGCGGGCGGGGTGTCGACGTTCAGGTCGCACTTTCTGCTCCACGCGGCGTCCCTGAAGAGCAGATATCGCGACCTGAGCGGGAGAGCGCGGTCGGGATCCGGATCCGCTTACTTCGGCGCCATCCGGATCGCGCCGTCGAGGCGGATCGTCTCGCCGTTCAGGTAGCCGTTCTCGACGATCTGCTGCACGAGCGAGGCATACTCGTCGGGACGGCCGAGGCGGGCAGGGTACGGCACCTGCTCGCCGAGCGAGTCCTGCGCGGCCTGCGGCAGGCCCGCGAGCATCGGGGTCTCCATGATCCCGGGGGCGATCGTGCACACGCGGATCCCGTAGCGGGCGAGCTCGCGCGCGATCGGCAGCGTCATCGCGTGCACGCCCCCCTTCGAGGCGGAGTACGCGGGCTGTCCGATCTGACCGTCGAACGCCGCGACGCTCGCCGTGTTCACGATGACGCCGCGGTCACCGCCGTCCAGAGGCTCGTTGGTGGAGATGACCGCAGAGGCCTGCGAGATCACGTTGAACGTTCCCACGAGATTGATCCGCACGATCCGCTCGAAGCCGGCGAGGTCGGCGGGGTTGCCGTCGCGGTCCAGCACCTTCGCCGGCGGGGCGATGCCGGCGCAGTTCACCACGATGCGCAGCGGCGCCGCGGCCTGCGCGGCGGCGACGGCCGCGGCGACCTCAGAGGGGCTCGTCACGTCCGCCGGGGCGAAGACGCCGCCCAGCTCCTCCGCGATCTCCGCGCCCTTCGAGTTCGGCAGGTCGATGATCGTGACGGTCGCACCGGCGGCGGCGAGGCGGCGCGCGGTGGCGAGGCCGAGCCCCGAGGCACCGCCGGTGACAAGGGCTCCGGATCCCTGGATCTGCATTGCCCACTCCTTTCGAACAGCTCTGTTCCGTGAGACGGCACGGCCTCTTCCGAGGCCTGCGACTGAGTCTCAGCTTACGTGAGTCCGCGTCTCACCCCGCACGCACTCTGCTGACGCCGGGATCGGAGATCCGACGGCGCCGATGGCGGGGATCGTCGTGAGGCGAGCCTACGGCCCCGCACTGTGGCCCCCTACCTGCCGTGATCTCGCGGTCGCACCTGCGCCGCATCGACGTCGCACCCGCGACGTACGGAAGGAGTCCATCATGACAGGGGGGAGTCGGCGTCGCCGGCTCTCCTTCCCTCTCGTGCGGGCACCCTCTCGTGCGGGCAGCCTCTCGTGCGGGCAGGATGAATGCATGAGCATCCCCGTCGACGAGGTGAAGGTTCCCGATCGCGTGAGGGAGCTGGCCGGATCCGCCGCACTCACCCCGGTGTGGGAGAACGGGATCGGCGGGCTCACCTTCCGCACCGACGACGGGAGATTCGTCAAGTGGGGCCCGCGCCACCGTGAGACAACGATGCGCGCGGAGGCGGAGCGGATGCGCTGGGCGGGCGCCTGGACCCTGGCGCCGCACGTCCTGGACCAGGGCGAGGACAGCACGCACGAATGGCTCGTGACCTCGTCGATCCCCGGCCTCAGCGCCGTGGATCCGTCCTGGATCGCGCGGCCCGAGATCGCCGTACGCGCCGTCGGATCGGCGCTGCGTCAGCTGCACGACACGCTGCCGGCCGAGGAATGCCCGTGGAGCTGGAGCGTCGAGGATCGGATCGCGAACGCCGCAGAGCGCGGGATCGTCGTGCCGGAGCGCCTCCATACGCCCCCGTCGATCGACCGTCTCGTCGTCTGCCACGGCGACGCGTGCGTGCCGAACACCCTGCTCGACGACGCCGGCCACGGCATCGCGCACGTCGACCTCGCCGCGCTCGGGACCGCCGACCGCTGGGCCGACATCGCGGTCGCCTCGATGAGCACCGAGTGGAACTACGGCCCCGGATACGAGGACCTCCTGATCGAGGCGTACGGCGTGGATCCGGATCGCGAGCGTCTCGCCTACTATCGCGACCTCTGGGACGCGACCTGACCTCCCTCCCACTTCCGAGTCGTCCCTGCCAGCGGACGCCATAGCGTGCGCTCATGGGGACGACTCGGCGTTCCGGCTCCCCCACTTCCGGGTCGTCCCTGTCAACGGACGCTATGGCGTGCGCTCGTGGGGACGACTCGGAAGTGGAGGCCGGCCGGCGGGTCTGGGGCGCGGGGTGCGCCGGCCCAACCGGCACGGCCTGGGCGCGGTGCGCCGGCTCTGGCGGGAATCCCCGGCGGCGAGGATCCTGAGAGGATGCACGAGAGCATCGGGCGGTGACCATGAGCGGGTCCCCACGGCGGGCAGGGGCGCGCTCCGGGCCCGTCGCCGCCCTGCTCGCGACCGCGCTCGCCGCCGGCGCGCTGGCGGCCTGCGCGCCGACGACCGCCTCGACCGTGACGGGAACTCCGACCGGGCCCGTCGCGTCCTCGCAGCCCCCGTCGTCCTCGTCCTCGACTTCTGCGCCGTCTTCGCCCTCGGTCCTCGCGACCGGGTTCGTCGCACCCTGGTCGGTCGTGCCGATCGGATCCGGAGCGCTCATCTCGCAGCGGGACGACGGGCGCGTGCTCGAGTGGACCCCGACCGGAGGCGCGCACGAGGTGGGCACGGTCCCCGGCGTGGCCTCGGGCGGCGAGGCGGGTCTGAACGGGCTCGCGATCCACGAGGACGGCCGGATGCGGTGGCTCTACGCGTATCACGCGACCGCCACCGACAACCGCGTGGTGCGGCTGCGTCTCACCGGCGATCCCGGCGCGCTGCGGTTCGATCCCGCAACGGCGGAGGTCGTGTTCGCCGGCATCCCCCGGGCCGGGAACCACGACGGCGGGCGGATCGCGTTCGGCCCGGACGGGATGCTCTACGTCGGGACCGGCGACGCCGGGCAGCGCGATGGCGCGCGGGACCGCGACGACCTGGGCGGCAAGATCCTCCGGCTCACGCCCGCGGGCCGGGCCGCGCCGGGCAATCCGTTCGGCACGGCGGTGTACAGCCTCGGGCACCGCAACGTGCAGGGCCTGGCGTGGGACAGCGCGGGGACCCTGTGGGCGAGCGAGTTCGGGCAGGACACCTGGGACGAGCTGAACCGCATCCAGCCCGGCGGCGACTACGGCTGGCCCGATCACGAGGGCCGCGCCGGCGCCGCCGACGCGATCGATCCGGTGGTGACCTGGCGGCCGTCGGAGGCCAGCCCGAGCGGCATCGCGATCGTCGACGACGTCGTCTACGTCGCGGGCCTGCGCGGCGAGCGGCTGTGGACGCTCGACACGAGGTCCCCGGATCCGCAGCCGCAGGCCGCGTACACCGGCGAGTTCGGCCGCCTGCGCGATGTCGTGGCTGCCCCGAACGGTGCGCTCTGGGCGCTCACGAACAACACCGACGGCCGCGGCTCCCCCGGCGACACCGACGACCGCCTGCTCCAGCTCCCCCTCGCCGCCGCCCCTCGCCCCTGACTCTCCACCTTTCGAGTCGTCCCCACCAGCGGAGCCCCTGGGGCGCGCCTATGGGGACGACTCGGAAGTGGGGCCGACCCACCGAGGGCACTCTCGACACCCGGGGCACTCTCCCCTTCCCTTCGCGTCGTCCCCACCAGCGGACCCCATGGCGTGCGCTCACAGGGACGACTCGGGGTTCAGACTTCTCCCCCTCCGCGTCGTCCCCGCCAGCGGAGCCCATGTCGTGCGCTCACGGGGACGACTCGAAAGGCTCACGGGGACGACTCGAAAGGGCTCACGGGGACGACTCGAACGAGGCCCAGGGGGCGGGTCAGACGCGGCAGAGGATCTCGCCATGGAGGACCGAGAGCCAGCCGTCTTCGCTCGCCGCCCACTCACGCCAGCCGTCGCTGACGCGCTGCAGGTCGGCGCGCGTCGCTGCTCCCGCGTCCAGCAGCTGGGGCGCGATCGCGGAATCGAGGATCCGGTCCGCCCACATGCCGCCCCACCAGGCGCGGTCCTCGGCGTTCGCGTAGCACCAGGTGCTCGAGGTCGCCACGACGTCCGTGAGCCCCGCCGCGTGCGCCCATGACAGCAGCACCCGGCCAGCATCCGGCTCACCCCCGTTCGCGTGCGCCGCGGTGCGGTAGAGGTCGAGCCAGGTGTCCAGCGCCGGCAGGGCGGGCCACCACCGGAAGCCGCCGTAATCGCTGTCGCGCACCGCGATGACCCCGCCGGGCTTGGTCACCCTGGCCAGCTCCCGCAGGGCCTGCACCGGATCCGCGACGTGCTGCAGCACCTGATGCGCGTGGGTCACGTCGAAGCTGTCGTCCGGGAAGTCCAGGGCGTGTACATCGGCGACGCGGAACTCGATGTTCGTCACGCCGCGCTCGGCCGCGGTGGTGCGGCTGAGCTGCAGCTCCTCCGCGCCGACCTCCGTGGCCACGACCTCGGCCACCAGCCCCGCGAGATCCGCGGTGATCGTGCCGGGTCCCGCACCCACGTCGAGAAGGCGATCCGTCGGGCGCAGGTGCGGCAGCAGGTGCGCGGCCGAGTTCTGCGCCGTGCGCCAGCGATGCGATCGCAGCACGGAATCGTGGTGTCCGTGGGTGTAGGCGGCCATCGGCTCTCCTCTGTTTCGGGGGTCTTGGATCCCCAGCGTTCCGGTTCGGCGCACCGTGCGGAAGACCGTAGTCTTCCTAGGAGCGCCGCACCCTCGTTCGGCGGCGCCCGCCGATGCGGAGGAGCCAGGAGGCCGCGGATGTCGAACGCACTCGGAGACTTCCTCCGCGCCCGGCGCACCGACGCCCGGCTGCAGACGGAGGCGCCGCGACCGGGCGGGCGCCGCCGCACCACGGGCCTGCGCCGCGAGGAGGTCGCGACCTCCGCCGGCATCAGCGCCGACTACTACACGCGCCTCGAGCAGGGACGCGAGACGCACCCCAGCGACGCCGTGCTCGACGCCCTCGCCCGTGCGCTCCGACTCGACCAGGATGCGACCCACCACTTGCACCGGCTGCGCGACGCCCACCCCGGGGCCGCACGCCCCGAGCCCGCGGATCCGCCCGCCGCCGCCGCCACTCTGGTAGCCCGCATGACGATGCTCGTCGACGCTGTGCGCCCCAACCCGGCCTACGTGCTGGACCGGCTCAGCACGGTCGTCGCAGCGAACCCCGAGGGGCTCGCACTTCACGAGGGGCTCGCCGATCTCCCGCCCGCGCAGCGCAACACGTGCCGCTCCCTGCTGCTCGATCCGCGCGCCCGGGAGACGTTCGTCGAGTGGGAAGAACTGGCCCGCGGTGCCGTCGCGCACCTCCGTGCCGCCAACGTGGACGATCTGCAGGATCCGCAGCTCTCCGCCCTCGTCGAGGAACTGAGCACCGAGAGCCCGCTGTTCCGGACCTGGTGGAGCGGTCACCTCGTGCAGCGCCGGCGCGGCGACATCACGCACGTGCGCTCCGCCGATGGCACCGTCACCGCCCGCCGCTACGAGGTGCTGCACCTCCCCGAGGACGGCATGCGGATGACCCTCTGGCTCCCCGCCGTCTGACGGCCAGGACGGTCGCTTCGCCGCTGTGCTCCCCCGGGGTCGTCGAGCGAGCGAAGCGAGACCTGAGGTCGTCGAGCGAGCGAAGCGAGACCTGAGGTCGTTGAGCGAGCGAAGCGAGACGAAACGCGGTGCGCTCGCGGATCGAGTCCGTCAGCGCACCGCGTTTCGTCTCAGTCGCCTTCGGCGTCTTCGCTCAACGACCCCGGGGGCGCCTCCCGTCTTCGCTCAACGACCTTCGGGAGAGAAGACCAGATCCGGATCCGGATCCTCAACGCCCGCGTCCGCGGACACCGTCGCCCGCGGCGAGCGCCTCAGCCGGCCGGGCCACCAGATCCGATCGCCGACGAGGGCGAAGATCGCGGGCACGATCACGGTCCGCACCACGAGCGTGTCCACGATCACGCCGACGCCGACGATCAGGCCGAGCTGGCCCAGGGTCACCAGGGGCAGCACGCCGAGCGCGGCGAAGACCGCAGCCAGCACGATGCCCGCACTCGTGATCACGCCGCCGGTGTGCGCGATCGCTTCGACCATCCCCGCCCTCGTGCCGTGCTCCGCGGCCTCGGCACGGGCGCGGTGCACGAGGAAGATCGTGTAGTCGATGCCCAGTGCGACGAGGAACAGGAACGCGAGCAGCGGGACCTGCAGATCGAGCGCGTGCTGACCGAACAGCACCCGACTCAGCCACGCCCCCGCCCCGATCGCGGCGAGCGCGCTGGCGAGGTTCACCACGAGCAGGAGCACGGGCGCCACGACCGAGCGCAACAGGATCAGCAGCACGAGGAAGCTCACGAGCAGCACGAGGGGCGCGATGAGCAGCAGGTCCTGCTGGTTGCCGGTTCGGGCGTCGAGATCGGTCGCGACCGCCCCGCCGACGAGGGCGTGCGCGTCCGGCACGGCGTGCACGGCATCGCGCAGCGCGGTGATCTGGTCCAGGCTCTTCTCGGTGCTGGGGCCGTATTCGCTGGTCACCATGATCTTCGTGAGGTCGCCGTCCTCGGTCGTGCCGACCGGCTGCACGCGCACGACGCCCGCGACCCCCTCCGCCGCGGCGACGACCGCGTCGGCCTCGGCACTGTCCGCCACCACGAGGATCGGCTGCGCCTCACCTGCGGGGAAGTGCGCCGAGAACACCTCGAGCCCCGCCGCTGACTCCGAGGGCACCCGGAACTTCTCCACCTGGTCGAGCCCGACCGAGGTGCCGAACAGGCCCGCGGTCATCACCGCCAGCAGGGTGCCGCCCGCGAGCAGCGCCGCGGCAGGGCGCTTCACGACGCCGCCAGCAATCCCGCGCCAGACCCGTCCCTGCCTCCGCTGCTCGCCGGGGCGCGGCACGAACGGCCAGAACACCTTCGGCCCGCAGACCGCGAGCAGCGGCGGCAGCAGGAACAGCACCGACCCGAGTGCGATCAACAGGCCGATCGCCGAGGAGATCCCGAGCCCGTGCGTGCCGGGGATGACCGCGAGCACCAGCGTCAGGAGCGCCAGCACCACGGTCACGTTCGACGCGACGATCGCGGGCGCCGTCTTCCGCCAGGCGGTGCTGAGCGCGCGGCGGTGATCGGACTCCCGCAGGAGTTCTTCGCGATAGCGCGAGATCAGCAGCAGCGCGTAGTTCGTGCCCGCGCCGAACACGAGCACGCTGATGATGCCCGCGTCGAACTGCAGGCCCCACGCGGATCCGGCCGCGGCCGTCATCCTGCCGGCGAGCCCGTCCGCGAGCGCGACGACCACGAGCGGGATCAGCCACAGGATCGGCGAGCGATAGGTCAGGATGAGCAGGATCGCGACGATGAGGATCGTGACGATCAGCAGGGTGAAGTCGGCGCCCTCGAACGATGAAGCGATGTCGGCACCGAACGCCGGACCTCCGGTCACCTGCAGCGCGAGGCCGTCAGGGGCGTGCGCGGCCACGTCGGAGCGCAACGCGGCGATCGCTTTCGCGTTCTCGGCGTTCGCGTCCGAGGCGGTGATCGGGGTGATGATCACCGCAGCCTTCTTGTCATCGCTGACCACCGGTCCCGACGGATCCGCCGCCGCGCGGGCGTCCAGCACGGGGACCAGATCCTTCAGCCCCGCCAGGTCCGCCTCGGACAGCGCCGCACCGTCCTCCCGCGACGCCACGACGAGCACCGACTGCCGATCGGCGTTCGGAAAGGTCTTCAGGAGCTCGGAGACCCTGGTCGACTCCGATGCGGCCGGAGCCTGCGCGTTACCGCCGGGAGCCTTGGCCGAGCCGAAGGCGCCGAACAGGAGCACCATGAGAAGAAGGACGAGCCCGAGCGAGATCCACGCGCCGCGGCGCGAGGTCAGAGCATCGGAGAGGCGCGAGCGCGCAGCGGGAACTGACATGCCTCCAGTCCACCGCCGCACGCGTCGCGTGCCATCGTGCACAAGGTTGATCGAAAGATCGATCGAAGGGACGAGACCGGATCCCGCCCTCCGGGGTCGTTGAGCGAAGCGAAGCGCCCTTCGTCTCGTCGCTGCGCTCCTCGCTCAGGGACCGGGCCGTGGATCGGTCGCTGCACTCCTCGCTCAGGGACCGGTGCGTGGATCGGTCGCTGCGCTTCTCGCTCAGGGACCGGGCCCTGGGTCGGTCACAGCGCTCCTCGCTCAGGGACCGGGCCGTGGGTCGGTCACAGCGCTCCTCGCTCAGGGACCGGGCCGTGGATCGGTCCCTGAGCGAGCCGAAGGCGAGACGAAGGGCGGCCCTGCTCGCCCAACGACCACCAGGGAGGAGGCCAAGCGCCCGGGGCGGAGGAGCCGGTCAGTACCGCAGGCCGTGACCGAATCGGAACGTGGGGTTCTCGGTGTCGAACGCCACGTCGGTGCGGCTCGCCGCGACGGCCGCGTCGGAGCGCGGCAGGTCGAAGGGCAGCGCGCCCTGCGGTCCGCGCTCGCCGAACAGCACCCGCAGCACGGCCTCGTCCGAGGCGCCGTAGTCCGCGAGCACCGCGTGTGCTGCCTCTTCGAGGCCGCCGAGCACAGCAGGACGGTCGAGGTAGATGTCGATCACCGTCGGCACCGCCGCGGCGATCGCGGTCAGACGGGCGTGCTCCTCGGCCGGGAACTCCAGGGATCCGGAGTGGAACAGGTCGCTGAAACCGCCGCGATCCCGGTCCTCGAACGGGGCCTTGGTGCGCAGGATCGCGACCTCGGCCTCCTCGGGACTCGCGACGACGGTCGCGTACGCGGCGAGCGCGTCGGCGGCCACGCCCTCGGCGTACACCTTCACACCCTTCGAGAGCGGCAGGATCGGGGTTCCTCCGTCGACGGCGGTGTTCGTGAGCAGGGTGAGCGAGTCGCTCTGCGCGTCCAAGCCTTCGGCGACGAAGTCGGGCCGGCCCACGATGGCGTCCGCAGCCTCCTCGTCGACGAACGGGTTCTCGAACAGCCCGAGCCGGAACTTCTCGCGCAGCAGCCGCCGCACCGAGACGTCGAGGCGAGCCTCCGAGACCTCGCCGCGCTCGACGAGTCCGAGGAGCTCCTCGGTGCACAGCTCGCCGCCGAACTGGTCGATGCCCGCGTCGAGGGCCTTGACCATGCGCTGCGGCCGGGTGAGGTGCTCGACGCCCCAGGCGCGGGCGGGCATGTCCGCGCCGAACACGACGACGTCGGTGAGCAGGCCCCAGTCGGTGCAGACGATGCCCTCGAAGCCCAGCTCGTCGCGCAGCAGATCCGTGAGCACGCCCCTGTTGAAGCCGAACCCGACCTCTTCCCAATCGGTGCCGACGGGCTGCCCGTAGTACGGCATCATCTGGGTGGCGCCGGCGCCGATCGCCGCGATGAACGGACGCAGGTGGTAGTCGCGCGCATCACCCGGGTAGACCTGCTCCTTGCCCCAGGCGAAGTGCGGGTCCTCGCCGTCGAGCTGCGGGCCGCCGCCCGGGAAGTGCTTGACCATCGTCGCGACCGAGTCCGGCCCGAGCTCCTCCCCCTGGAAGCCGCGGATGTAGCCGACCACGAGGCGCGAGGTGAGGTCGGCGTCCTCGCCGAACGTGCCCGCGATCCGCGACCAGCGCGGCTCCGTGGCGAGGTCGATCTGCGGGTGCAGCGCGACCCGCAGGCCCACGGCGAGGTACTCCTGCCGCGCGATGTCGGCGAAGCGCTCGAGGCGCTCCGGGGATCCGAGGGCCGCGAAGCCGAGCGTCTCCGGCCACTGCGAGAACGGCCCGGCCATGAGCGAGGTGAGCGGGTTGTCGCTGAACGAGTGCCTCGGGTCGGTCGAGAGCGTGATCGGGATGCCGAGCGGGGTGTCCAGCGCCATCCGCTGCAGGGCGTTGTGCCAGGCGGCGAACTCGCGGCCGCCCGGTGCGGCGCCGAGCAGGTTGAAGTGGCTCATCCGGCGCTTGCGCACCATCGAGGAGATCGAGGGAAGACCGAAGGTCGGGTTGCCCTCGTCGAGCTCGGCGAAGGCCGCCATGGTGTGGAACAGCATCCCGACCTTGTCGGCGAGCTCCATCCGGCCGAGCAGGTCCTCGACGCGCTCGTCGATCGGCAGGGAGGCGTCGCGGTACGGCAGCACGGCCTCGTGCACGGTGTCCGTCATATCCATGTTCTCCTCAGCTACTTGACAGACTTGATGAACCAGACGCTGACCGCGCCGAGCACGCTCAGCACGATCGCGATCGGGAAGAGCGCTCCGTATCCGAAGGCCAGCACGATCGCACCGGCGACGCCGGGGGCGAACGTCTGCGGCAGAGTGGCCGCGATGTTCACGACGCCCAGGTCCTTGGCGAAGTTCTTGGCGGACGGCAGGACCTGGCTCATGAGAGCGGTGTCGACGGCCTGGAACATGCCGAATCCGAAGCCGCTGATCACGGTCATGATCATCCACGACGTGTACGACGGGGAGACCAGCGGGAACACCAGCGCGACCGCCATGAGCAGAGAGGATCCGAAGACGAACGGCTTGCGCCGGCCGACCTTGTCGGAGAGCGGACCGGACACCGCCGTCGCCACGAGGATGCCCACGAGACTGAGCATGCCGAGGATCGGGATGACCGCGAACGGGTCTTTGACGCCGAGGTAGTTCTTCAGGATCAGCAGCTGGAACCCGGTGACGGCGAAGTACCCGGTGTAGAGCAGCAGCCGGCCGGTGAACGCCCAGAAGAAGTCGGGGTGCTTGATCGGGCTGACCCAGAACGTGCGCAGGAACTCCCCGAAGCTGAACGGCTCGTTCTGGAAGTTGAGGCTGGGGTGGTCGGGGTTCGCGACGACGAACCCGAGCAGCACGACCACCGCGAAGACGGCGAAGATGATGTAGCCGAGCGTGATCGAATGCGCGAGCTGGGATCCGATGATCTGACCGCCGAGCGCGCCGAACATGAGGCCGATGCCGGACAGCGCCGCGAACGTGCCGCGGCGGGCGACCGGAACGCGGTCCGGCAGGATCGCCGAGAGCGGGCCCTGCGCGAAGTTGTAGGCGACCTGGATCAGCGTCCACGCGACGATGATGCCCACGAGGTTGTTCATGAACCCGAGAGCGATGAGTGCGATGCCCCCGACGATCGCACCTGCGATGATCCAGGGTGCGCGACGGCCGAACCTCGAACGGGTGCGGTCGGAGAGCTGTCCGGCGGCCGGCTGGGCGATCATCGCGCCGAGGGCGCCGATCGTCGACACGATCGCGATGTTCGCGACCTGGGTCTTCTCATCGGGGAACATCGCGATGATCTGCGCCTGCAGGAGGATCCCGGGCACGGCACCCCAGATCACGAAGATCGCGAAATTCGCAGGGATGATCCAGCCGAGCAGCCGCCTCACCCCCTTGATCGGCGCGGGCGGGTCGTCCTCGCCGGAGGCGGTGGCCACGAACGTGGTCTCGGTGATGGGCGGGCGCAGCTCAGGCGCGTCAGAAGAAGTCGACGACATTGTCAGTCCTTGCGTGGCAGTGGGATCGGGTCGCCGGAGGAGGGTGCACGCGGCGTCCTCGAATCCGGTTGATGGAAAGCTAGCATGAAAACCGGCACAAGTGTAGGTTTTTATTCCGCAGGCATCTCCTTCCCCGGATCCGGCATCGACACGACCCCGCCGATGCCTGCAGGACGCATACGATGGGACACCGATGACGACCGAACGCGGATACACGACGGGCCGCGCCCGGCGGGAGCGGATCATCGCGGCTGCGACCGCACTCTTCGGACGCGTCGGCTTCAACAGCGCCACCATGCTCGAGATCGCACAGGTCTGTGAGATCTCCCGGGCGGGTCTCGCCCACCACTTCCCCACGAAGGAATCGCTCATGGAGGCGGTGCTGGAGACCAGGGATCACGAGGATCGCGAGCGGTTCCGGCGCAACGGCTCGCAGGGTCAGGACGGCATCGGGATCCTGCGCGGCATGGTCGATCTCGCCCGCCACAACACCGAGGTGGGCGGCATCATCGCCCTGTACGCCGTGCTGTCCGCCGAAGCGGCCGACCCCTCGCATCCCGCGCACGACTACTTCGTCCGTCGCTACCAGCGGATCCGCTCCGGCACGGCGAAGGCCCTGCGCGACGCGCGCGCCGCAGGCCACCTCGCCCCGCACGTCGACGAGGACCGTGCGGCCGCCGAGCTCACCGCGCTCATGGACGGGCTGCAGCTGCAGTGGCTGCTGGATCCGTCCTCGGTCGACATGGCCGAGACCGTGCGGCGCCGCATCGAGGAACTGCTCGTGGCGCCCCTCGATGCGGCGCCGACCTCGGCTCGCGAGGCACCCGTTTCAGCATGAGACCCCACTCCTCGCGTGGTTTCTCACGCTCGAAGTGATGTCTCATGATCCACGCCGGCCGTCGGACGACGCTCAGCTCCAGACGAACCGGAACGTTCCGAGCAGCACCGCGGCAACGATCGACAGCGCCATGATCGCCGCGCCACCGGCAAGAGCGACCGCATCCCGCCCGGACAGCCGGGACGGGCGCGACCAGGTGCGCGGGATGTCGGATCCGAAGCCGCGCGCCTCCATCGCGAGGGCGAGCTTGGTGCCGCGGCGCACCGCGAACACGAGCAGCACGAACGACATCGTGAAGAAGCGCCGCAGCGCGCCACGGTCCCCCACCCCGCGCGCCCGGCGGGCGAGCGACATGGTGCGCCAGTCGTCCAGGAACAGCCCGAGCATCCGGGTACCCGCGAGCACGCCCAGCACGAAGCGGCTGGGCAGATGCGCGACCTGCGCGAGGGCGTCGGCGAGGTCGGTCGGATCCGTGCGGGCGAAAAGCAGGATCGTGGGCAGCCCCAGCGCCACGACGCGGATCGACACGGCGATCGCGAGCTGGATCGATGCCTCGCTGATGTGCGCGAACCCGAAGCTGAAGAACACCTGCCCGCCCGGAGCGGCGTAGAGCAGCATGCTCACGCCGGCCACCGGCGCGAGCACGAGCAGCAGCGCGAGCCGGCGCAGCACAGTGCCGAGCCGCAGGCCGGTGAGCGGGATGCACAGCAGCTGCAGCCCGATCGCGACGAGTCCGCTCGTGACGTCGATCGACGCGAACAGCGGCACCGAAAGCAGCAGCGCCAGCACGATCCGGGTGACCGGGTTGACCCCGTCGATCCAGGCCGCGCCCGCTTTCGAAGCGCCCGAATGGCCGCTTTCGGCCGACATCTCGAGCGTCTTGCGCGCGTCGAAACCCGTGCTCATGCGGCCAGCTCGATCCGGTGGCCGCCGAGGTGGTGGATCACGTCGGCGTCGTGCGTGACGGCGACGACGGTCGTGCCGCGGGCGATCTCCTCCTGCAGCAGGCTCACGATGCCGATCCAGCCGCGACGGTCCTGCCCGAACGTCGGCTCGTCGAGCACGATCACCGCGGGCGCGGCGGCGAGCACGGTCGCGACCGAGAGGCGGCGCTTCTGCCCGCCCGACAGCGTGAAGGGGTTCGCGGCGGCGAGCGCGGTCAGCCCGAGCCGCTCCAGCAGGGCGTCGACGACGGCATCGATCCGAGCGTCGTCCCAGCCGAGCGCGCGCGGCCCGACCGCGAGCTCGTCGCGCACGGTCTGCGTGAGGAACTGGTGCTCGGGATCCTGGAACACCATGCCGATGCGGGTGAGCAGCTCGCGCGACGTCCAGCGGATGGGATCCAGCCCGCGTCTCCCCCGGAGGCCCTCCGCCGCCTGGACGGCGCCGTCGAGGGCATCGAGGAGTCCGGCGAGGGTGAGCGCCAGCGTGGACTTGCCGGCGCCGTTGGGACCCACGATCACGGTCGCCGTGCCGCCCGGCACTGCGAGGTCGAGTCCGCGCTGCACGGCATGACGGCGGTCCCGGGTGACCGCGAGGTCACGGGTCGCGAGGATCGCCTCGGCCGGGTCCGCTGCCGGACGCGCCGGCAGCACCGGCAGGCCCACCGGATGCCCCGGCACCCACACGCCGGCCTCCGCGAGGGCGTCGCCGTGCACCCGGAACACCTCGTCCGGGGTGCCGTCCGCGAGGAGGCCGCCGTCCGCGCCGATGACGATCACGCGGGTCATCAGATCCGCCCACACCGCGGTGCGGTGCTCGATCACCACGAGCGTGGCTCCGGTCGCGGCCACGACGCGCTCGACGCTCGCTCGGATCTCCTGCACGCCGTCGGGGTCGAGGTTGGCCGTCGGCTCGTCCAGCAGCAGAAGCCCCGGCCGCATGGCGAGGGCCCCGGCGAGCGCGAGCCGCTGCTTCTGGCCGCCCGAGAGCGCCGCGGTGGGGCGGTCCAGCGGCACATCGAGACCGACCGCGTCCAGCGCCTCGGCGACGCGTACGGGGATGTCCTCCGCAGGCACGCCGAGGTTCTCGCAGCCGAAGGCGACGTCGTCGCCGACCCTGCTCAGCACGACGCCGGCGTCCGGATCCTGCAGGACCAGACCGATCCTGCCCCGCTGCGTCTCCGGATCGGATCCGTCGACCTGCAGGGATCCGCGCCTCTCCCCCTCGTCGGCGTCGCCGAGCAGCCCCGCCATGCCGGTCAGGAGGGTCGACTTGCCGGCACCGGACGCGCCGAGCAGGAGAACCCGCTCCCCCGGCTCGATCGTGAACGTCACGTCGCTGACCGCGGGCAGGCGGCGGCCGGCGTAACGCCAGCCCCACCCGTCCGCGACGACGCGGGCGGCACCCGCGGTCATGTCAGACCTCGCGGCGGAGCTCGCGTCCGGCGGCGAAGCGGCTCAGGGCACCGGTCGCGGCGAGAGCGCGCACGAGCAGCCAGCCGAGGACACCGGCCAGCAGCGCGCCCGAGACGACCAGGGTGCCGAGGTAGATCGCGTTGAACTCGGCGGACTTGAGGATGTTCGGCGAGCTGCCGTAGAACAGCTCGAACAGCCAGGCGCCCGCGGCGGCGGCGACACCGGCGAGGGCGGCGACGGGGAGCGAGAACCGGCGGTACAGGAAGATCGCGAAGATCAGCTCGGCCCCGAGGCCCTGTGCGATGCCCTCGAGCACTGTGGAGACGCCCCAGATGTTGCCGATCAGCATCGACACGATCGCCGCGACGACCTCGACGACGAGCGCTGCTCCGGGCTTGCGGATCACGAGCCCGCCGACCACGCCGCCGAGCAGCCAGATCCCGACGGCGATGCCGCCGAGGCCGGGGGTGAGACCGTCGGCCGCCGTGAACCACGCGTAGCCGATCGTGTTCCAGACCCAGAAGACCAGGCCGATCGCGACGCCGAGCACGGCGGCCACGACGATGTCGACGACGCGCCAGTTCAGGCGGCGTGCGGCCGCCCCGCTGCTGTTCGCGTTCTGTGCGGTTGCAGATGCGTGCATGAGAAATGCTCCTCCCTGCGCCGGCATGATCCGGATCAGGTTCGACGGTCGAAGCGCGATTCGCTCCCTCTCAGCCCGGCTCGCCGGACTCCCGTGGTGATCCGCCCATCTTAGCCCCGCCAGGGCGCACCGGCGACCGCCTCGTCACACGGCGTGAGCCGAGTACGCCCGCGATACCGGCCGTTGACGGGGCCGCCAGATACGGTAGGGGGGTGAACAATGACGACGGTCCGGGGGCCGCCCAGGTCGATCCGACGATCGCCGACGCCGACGCACCCGCTGCCGACGCCTCCCGCGCGGCCATCGACGAGGTCGCACCGGAACCGGCAGAGCTGTTCCCTGCCCCGCCGGAGCAGGCCGAACCCGCGTCGCTGTTCCCTCCGCGTGAGACCCCCGCGGCAGAACCGCTGTTCCCCGCGCCGGACTCCCCCGCCTCCGCACCGCTGTTCGGAGACAGCGCGGAAGCCGCCCCCGGGGTCGCTGCCACTGCCGCTGCCGCATCGACCGCCTCCGACCCGGCCACAGCCCCTGCTGCCGCGCCTGTCGCCACCGCGCCTACGAAGCAGCCGCTGCCCTCGGCATCGCTCGTCCGCGGCCCCGACCGTCCGCCGACCGCCGCGCTCGCCTGGGTCGATGTGGCTCGGGTCGGTGCAGGCAATGCCTCGGCCGCCGCGACGCCGTCCCGCGCGCTGCTGGACGACGCCCCGCACCGCAGCATCGCCCGACCGGGGGTGCTGCTGCCGCTGGGCGGGGTGCTGGCCGTCATCATCGCCTACGGCGCCACGACCGCACTCTGGCCGCTCAACTCCGTGAAGCCCGTCGCGGCGCCGGTCGCATTCCAGCCCGCCGCCGCCCCTGCCGCCGCCGCGGCCTGGCCCGCGACGGGCAGCGCCGCCGTGGGCGTCGCCGGCATCGGCACGATCGCCTCGGCGGAACAGCGCGCTCCGATGGCGAGCATCACGAAGCTCGTGACGGTGCTCGCCTCGCTCGACAAGATGCCCCTCAAGGCCGGCGAGCAGGGTCCGTCCTTCGCGTTCACGCAGGCCGACAGCGACGACTACTGGGACTACCTCCGCCAGGATCAGTCCGCGCTCGACGTCCCGGTCGGCGGATCCCTCACGCAGTATCAGCTGTACGAGGGGATCCTGCTCGGTTCGGCGAACAACTACGCCGACCGCCTCGCCCGCGAGGTGTGGGGCTCGGAGGAGAACTACGCGGCCGCCGCGAACCAGTGGCTGAGCCAGCACGACCTCACCGACATCACGGTCGTGACCCCTTCCGGCTTCGACTTCGGCAACGTCTCGACCCCGCGCGCGCTCATCCAGCTCGGGGAGATCGCCGAGAAGAACCCGGTGATCGCCGAGATCGTGAAGCAGAAGAGCGTCGAGCTGCCGGGCGCCGGCATCGTGAAGAACACCAACGGGCTCATCGACGACGCCGGCATCGTGGGCATCAAGACCGGCACGATCGGCGACGGTGCGGACACCCGCTACAACCTGCTCTCGGCCAAGGACGTCAGGGACGGCGACGCCGTCGTGCGGATCTACGTCGCGGCCCTCGGGCAGGACAGCGACGCGGGCCGGGTCGACGCCTCGCGCGCTCTCTACGCAGGCCTCGAGGCCGCGCTGAAGGACCAGCCGCAGACGGTGGACAAGGGTGCGACGCTCGGCACGATCGACACCGCATGGGGTGAGACCACCCAGGTGGTGGCCGCCGAGAGCGCCCGGGTCGTGCTCTGGAACGGCGCCTCGGCGTCGGCGACCACGAAGTTCTCACTCGGAGACGACTGGAAGGCCGGCGAGAAGGCGGGCACGCTCAGCCTCAAGGGTCCACTGGACTCCGCCTCGGTGCCGCTGGAGCTGCGCACCGCCCTGCACGGACCGAGCTTCTGGTGGCGCCTCACGCACCCCCTCGAGCTGTTCGGCCTGACGAAGTAGCGCCCCGGCGCCGGCCCGCGCCCGGCGCCGGATCCGGGCCACCCACCTGCGCTCAGGTCGCACTATCGGCTCCAAAAACGGATCCGCACGAGCCGAAATCGCGACCTGAACGACGGCGTCCGGCCCCGGGGCGCGCCACAGGAAAGCGCCGCCGCCCTGCGAACAGGACGACGGCGTTCACGTCGGTGCGGACGAGGTCAACCGAGGTCAGACCCTGTCGTCCTCGATCTCCCAGGATGAGCGCTCCGGCGACTCGGCCGACTCGACGACGCGCTCCGCGACGGCGACCGGGGCGGTCCCGGCACCGATCACGGCGGCGGCGCCGGCCTCGACCTCGGAGGCGACGGATCCGTCCGCCGGAACCGTGATGGTCCCGGTGACGAGCGCCTCGTCGGCGTCGGTGTCGCTCGCGGCCTGCTCGAACTGCGACTGGTACAGCCGCCAGTAGGCGCCCTGCGCCGCGATGAGCTCCTCGTGGGTGCCCTTCTCCACGATGTCGCCGTGCTCCATCACGAGGATGAGGTCGGCGTCGCGGATCGTGGACAGGCGGTGCGCGATCACGAACGACGTGCGTCCGTTCCGCAGTGCCGCCATCGCGTGCTGCAGCAGCAACTCGGTGCGGGTGTCGACGGCCGAGGTGGCCTCGTCCAGGATGAGGATCGACGGCTGGGCGACGAACGCGCGCGCGATCGTGATCAGCTGGCGCTCACCCGCCGACACGTTCGAGGCGTCCTCGTCGAGCTTCGTCTCGTAGCCCTCGGGGAGCGCGTGCACGAAGCGGTCGACGTAGGTCGCCTTCGCGGCGTCGATGACCTCGTCATCCGTCGCGGTCGAACGGCCGTAGCGGATGTTCTCCCGGATCGTGCCCGCGAACAGCCACGGATCCTGGAGCACCATGCCCGTGCGCGCGCGCAGGTCGGAACGCTCCATCTCGGCGATGTCCTGCCCGTCGAGAAGGATCCGCCCGCCGCTCAGTTCGTAGAACCGCATGATGAGGTTCACCAGCGTGGTCTTGCCCGCACCGGTCGGGCCGACGATCGCGACCGTCTGGCCCGGCTCCACGCGGAACGACAGATCCGTGATGAGCGGACGGTCCTCCGTGTAGGAGAACGCGACGTGCTCGAACTCGATGACGCCCTTGCCGTCGGTGACGGTGGGTGCGTCCTCGGCATCGGGATCCTGCTCCTCCGCGTCCAGCAGCTCGAACACGCGCTCCGCCGAGGCGGTACCGGACTGCACGACCGCCGCCATGCCGCCCAGCTCGCTGAGCGGCTGGGTGAACTGCTGCGAGTACTGGATGAACGCCTGCACGTCGCCGAGGCGGAGCTGACCGCTCGCGACCATCAGGCCGCCCAGCACCGCGAGGCCGACGTAGGTCAGGCTGCCGATGAAGGTCATGGCCGGCATCATCAGCCCGGACAGGAACTGGGCCTTGAACGCGGCCTGATACAGCTCCTCGTTCTCGACCTGGAACTTGTCCAGCGCGTCCTTCTCACGACCGAAGACCTTGACCAGCGCGTGGCCGGAGAAGGCCTCCTCGACACGGGCGTTCAGGCGGCCGACCTTCTTCCACTGGATCCCGAACGCCTTCTGCGAACGCGGCCCGATGACGCCGAAGATCACGGCCATGAGCGGCAGCGCCACGAGCGCGACGAGGGCCAGCTGCCACGAGATCGAGAACATCATGATCAGCACGCCGACCACGGTGAGCACCGAGGTGAGCGCGCCCGACAGCGATTGCTGCATGGTCTGCGTGATGTTGTCGATGTCGTTCGTGACGCGGGAGATCAGCTCTCCGCGCTGCACCTTGTCGAAGTACGACAGCGGCAGGCGGTTGATCTTCGCCTCGACGTCCTCACGAAGGCGCCACATCGTGCGCACCATGATGACGTTGATGACGTAGCCCTGGATCCAGCTCAGCAGAGCGGATCCGACGTAGATCGCGAGCACCGCGGTGATCACCCAGCGCAGCTGCTCGAACTGGATCCCGTCGCCGACCTTGAACGGGCCGAACGCCGCGACCATGTCGGCGAACTGGTTCTGCTTCGCGGCGCGCAGTGCCTCGACGACCTGCGCCTGATCCGTTCCCTTCGGGAACCCGGGGAAGCCGTTCTGTCCCTTGCCCAGCGCGAGCGAGGTGAATCCCTCGTAGATGATGTTCGTCGCGTTGCCGAGCACCTTCGGCGCGGCCACCGCGAGGACGACACCGAGCGCCCCGAAGATCGAGACCAGCACGAACCACACGGCGCTGGGCTTGAGCAGCCCGATCATCCGCTTGAAGCTCGGACCGAACTGGTTCGCCTTGCCGGGCGCGGGGCCGTCGAACATCCCGCCGCCCTGCTGGCGCGCCTTCTCGGCCTGCTCGGCCTCCTCCTTCTCGGCGTCGGTCATCTCCGCGGTCGCGGCGGATGCGCCGGCGTACTTCGCCCGGCGGGCCTCCATGCGCTCTGCGCGCGCGGCTTTCTTGTCCACGTTGTCGCTCATGCGTCCACCCCCAGCTGCGACTCGACGATCTCTCTATAGGTGTCGCTGGTCTCGAGCAGCTGCTCGTGCGTGCCGACGGCCACCATCGTGCCGCCCTCGAGGACGACGATGCGGTCCGCGTCGGTGATGGTCGAGACGCGCTGCGCGACGACGATCTTGGTCACCTGCGGCAGCTCCCGCCACAGCGCCTGACGCAGCCGGGCGTCGGTGGTGAGGTCGAGCGCCGAGAAGGAGTCGTCGAAGACCAGGATCTCCGGCTGGTGGATGATCGCGCGGGCGATCGCGAGCCGCTGGCGCTGGCCACCGGACACGTTCGTACCGCCCTGGGCGATGTTCGAGTCCAGGCCGTCGGGCATCTCCGAGACGAAGTCCCGCGCCTGAGCGATGTCGAGCGCAGCCCACAGCTCCTCGTCGGTCGCGTCCTCGCGCCCGTAGCGCAGGTTGGAGGCGATCGTTCCGCTGAACAGGAACGGGCGCTGCGGCACAAGACCGATGCTCTTCCATAGCGCATCGACATCGGCCTGGCGCACATCCGTGCCGCCGACGAAGGCGGCGCCTCCCGTGACGTCGAACAGCCGCGGGATGAGCGAGATCAGCGTGGTCTTGCCCGCGCCGGTGGATCCGACGATCGCGACGGTCTCGCCGGGCTCCGCCGCGAAGCTGATCCCGTGCAGCACCGGCGACTCGGCCCCCGGGTAGGTGAAGGAGACGTCGTCGAAGGCCACGGATCCCGGAACCGGGAAGGTCTTGACGCCGTTCTCCGGCCGGGTCATGCTCTGCTCGGCGTCCAGCACCTCGCCGACGCGCTCCGCGGAGACCGCGGCGCGCGGGATCATCATGGCCATGAAGCTGGACATGATGATGCCCATCATGATCTGACCGATGTACTGCATGAACGCGAACAGCGTGCCGACCTCGACCGTGCCGTTGTTCACCTCGATGCCGCCGAACCAGATCACACCGACGATGGTGACGTTCAGGATCAGCATGAACAGCGGGAAGAGCAGGACGAAGAGCGAACCGACGTTGCGGCCGACGACCATGATGTCGGTGTTGGCGCCGCGGAAGCGCTCCTCCTCGATGCGCTCGCGCACGAACGCGCGCACGACGCGGACACCGGTGAGCTGCTCGCGCATGATGCGGTTGACGTTGTCGAGCTTGCCCTGATAGCTGCGGAACAGCGGGACCATACGGCCGATGATGATGCCGGCGACGATGAGCAGCGCGGGCACCGAGACGGCGATCAGCCAGCTCAGCCCCAGATTGGTCTGCAGCGCCATGATGATGCCGCCGATCGCGAGCAGCGGCGCGGTGATGAACATCGTCGAGCCCATCATCGCCAGCATCTGCACCTGCTGCACGTCGTTCGTGTTGCGGGTGATCAGCGATCCTGCGCCGAACTGCGAGACCTCGCGCTCGGAGAAGCCGCTCACGCGGGCGAACACGTCGGCGCGGATGTCGCGGCCGAGACTCATCGCCGCGCGCGCGGCGAAGTAGGTCGCGATGACGGAGGCGATGATCTGGCCGAGCGAGACGGCGAGCATGAGCCCGCCGTGCGACCAGATGTAGGCGGTGTCGGCGTTGGCGACGCCCTTGTCGATGATGTCGGCGTTGAGGCGCGGCAGGTACAGCGAGGCGAAGGCGCTGCCGAACTGGAACACCAGCACACCGAGCAGCAGCCACTTGTAACGCTTCAGATAGCGGAAGAGGATCTTTCCGAGCACAGGCGGACTTTCCTTGTGGGAGCGGACTTCCCGAGGGGAAGCGGAAGAAGTCGAGAAACGACCACGAATCACCCTGCCACGCAGCACCGACATTCACATCCCCCTTGAGGAGGATCGACTCAGATCTTCGCTGAGGGCGAAACGAATCCCTGCTCGTGCCGAGATTTACGGATCCGGTTAAGAAACCGGGACGCCCTGCGGAACGTTCGCTACGCCCAGAGCGGAACCGGCGGCACGTAGTCGCGCGCCTCGGCGGAGGCGTCCGGCGCGAGGTCGGCGAGGGTCTGCGGATCCCAGTGCGGATCGCGGTCCTTGTCCACGAGCTGCGCACGGATCCCCTCGACGAGATCGGGGTGGTTGTGCACGAACCAGAGCACCCGGCGGTACTCCCCCGCCAGGGCGTCGCGCACCGAGTCCATCGCCCTGGCCTCGCGCACGGCGTCGAGCGTGACCACGAGCGCCGTCGGGGCGAGGGACTCGAGCAGGTCGGCGGTGTCCGCCGGCGTGGGCCCGGGGCCGGCTCCGTCTGGCGCCTCCGGGGCGGGCATCGCCCGCAGGCGGGCCACGATCTCCGGCACCGTGCCGGCGGAGAAGGCCTCGTCGATCCACCCCTGCTGCGCGGACAGCGGCGCAGGATCCGGTGTCTCGTCGAAGAGCATGACGATCTCGCTCGGACCGGTCGGATCCGCCCTGTGGGCGAGGGCGTCGCGCAGCGCCTCGAGGCGCTCGGACGGGACGGAGAAGTCGGCGAACCCGGCGTAGAGCGCATCGGATCCGTTCATCGTCCCGGCCGTGAGGGCGAGGAACTCGCCCAGGCGACCGGGCGCATGGCCGAGCAGCCAGGTGCCGCCGACGTCGGGCGTGAATCCGATCTTCACCTCGGGCATCGCGAGCTGCGAGCGCTCCGTGACCACGCGGATCGCGGCATGCCCCGCGACGCCGATACCGCCGCCCATCGTGATGCCGTCGGCGATCGCGACGATCGTCTTGGGATACTCCGCGATCGCCGCGTTCATGGCGTACTCCTCGCGGAAGAACTCCACCGTGTCGGCGCTCCGTCCCGCGGTGATCTGCCGGTGCAGCTCGCGCACGTCGCCGCCCGCGCACAGGCCGCGGTCCCCCGCGCCGTCGATGTAGACGATCTCGATGTCGCTGTCGTCGCGCCAGGCGTCGAGCGCCGCATGCACCGCACGGATCATCCCGACGTTCAGCGCGTTGAGCGCCCGCGGGCGGTTCAGGGTGATCCAGCCCAGCGCTCCCTCGGTGCGCACGAGCACCTCGGCGTCTGCGGCGGCGGATCCCTGGGCGTCTTCGACGGTGCTCACGGATGCCACGTTACCCCGCGGGGTGCTCCGCCCGAGCCGTCGGCGGCCGGACGGACGGAGCGCGCATCCACGGTCCCGCCGAGGGGGTGACGGCCCGCGCATTGCGCGGAATGCCCCGGATCAACGAGCGTTTTCATGTCTCATCCGACAAGATAGAGGGGTACTGCTGTATCTATGAGAGGCCGCGGATGACCGACGGACAAGTGCTCGAGTTCTCGCATGCGACGAAGCGCTTCGGCGTTCTCACCGCCGTCGACGACCTCTCCGCCCGGATCGAGCCGGGGGCGGTGACCGCATTCCTCGGGCCGAACGGCGCCGGCAAGACGACGTCGCTGCGGATGATGCTCGGCCAGATCCGCCCGACCTCGGGCACCGCGACCATCGGCGGCGTCCCGCACGCCGACCTGCGCCACCCGTTGCGCACCGTCGGATCCGTCCTCGAGGAGGCCGTCTACCGGCCGCGCCGCACGGCCCCGCGCCAGCTCTCCATCGCCGCGAAGGCGAACGGGATCCCGCTCTCGCGGGTGGACGAGGTGCTCTCCCTCGTGGGCCTGCAGAACGAGACCGAGACGCGCATCGGCGCATACTCCCTCGGCATGCGGCAGCGCCTCAGCGTCGCCGGCGCCCTGCTCGGCGACCCGGGCGCGCTCGTGCTCGACGAACCCGCGAACGGCCTCGACCCCGAAGGCATCCGCTGGATGCGCCTGCTCATGCGCCGCCTGGCCGACGAGGGCCGCACCGTGCTGGTCTCCTCGCACGTGCTGAGCGAGATCGAGCAGATCGCCGACAACGTGCTCGTGCTCTCCAAGGGCCGGCTGGTCTACGCGGACAGCATCGGCAAGCTCTCGGATCCGACCACGGGATCGGTCGTCGTCGACGCCGATGACCGCGCGGCGCTCGCAGCCGCCCTGCAGAACGCCGGGCTGACCTTCGACGTACTGCGGTCGGGCCTGACGGTGCACAACACCGACGCCGCGGCGGTCGGCGCCGTCGCCGCCTCCGCCGGCCTCGCGCTCACCACGCTGCTGCAGCGCGGACCGAGCCTGGAGGAGGTCTTCCTCGACCTCGTGCACGGCCGTCGCGACCCGCTCACGGGTTCGATCCCGGTCGTGGGCGCTCCCGCGGTCGCCGCCGTCGAGGAGCCGGGATCCGGCGCGGCGTCGGATCCGGCCGAAGACGGGACCGGGGCGGCGGACGCTTCGGGCGAGGGCGGCCAGGCGGACGCCGAGCACGTTCCCACCGCAGGCCTCTTCGGGGCCGCAGCGGCTGTCCCGGTCATGGCCGCCGCGAGCGCCGGCGTGGCCGGTCTCTTCGGAGCCGCGGCCGAGGCCGCCCCGGCCGAGGGCACGGTCGCGATTCCGACCACCCGCCGCGAGGCCGCCGAGTTCGCCGCCGCGCAGTCGGCCACGGGCGAGGACGAAGGCGCGGAAGACGCGTCGGCCGAGGGATCCGGGGCCACGGACGACGCCGCGGCGGAAGACGCCGAGGGTTCCGAGGGTGAAGGCGCCGAGGCTGAAGGCGCCGAGGCTGAAGGCGAGGACGCTTCCGGGGTTGCTTCCGGCGACGAGGACGCTTCCGACGACGAGGGTGCCGAGGGCGAGGCTGCCGAGGACGGGGCCGAGAGCGCCGAGCCGTCCGACTCCGACTCCGACTCCGACTCCGACTCCGACTCCGACGAGGATGCCTCTGCCGAGGACGGATCCGCGGGGCCGGTCGCCGACCTCGGCGAGGGCACGGATGCAGAGGCCCCGGCGGAGGACGCGGAGCCGACATCGTCCGAGTCCGAGTCCGAGTCGTCCGACTCCGAGGCACCCGGGGACGCGGAGCCGGCCGACGACGAGAACGCCGCCACCGACGCGACGGACTCGGCCGACGAATCCGAGGGGTCATCCGAGGATGCGCGCGACGAGGGCGCGATCGCCGCGGGGGTCGCGCTGACCGCCCCCATCGTCGCCGACTACACGCCGGGCGAGGCGCACCACGAGGATGCGGAGGACGCCGAGCATCCCGCCGGGACCGACACCGGGTCCGGCGCCGACGAGCAGGACGCCCCGCTCACGCACGCCGCCGATGGCGAGACGGACGCGGACGGCGCCGCGCTCGGATCCTTCGAGACCGCCGCCCTGACCATCCCGGATGCGGCGCCGGTGTCTTTCGACGATCTGATCACCGGCGTGCCGTCGGCCGCTCAGTCCCCGGAGGACGCCAACGAGGGCGACGCGGAGAGCGGAGGCGACGCGGAGGACGAGAGCGCCGAGCACGGCGACATCGACGACGCCCCGACGGCGGCGACCACGGTCATCACGGCGCCGACCGCCGACGGAGAGTTCGCCACCCCCGAGCCGAGCACCGAGACCACCGAGATCGCCGGCATCGAGATCTTCGCGGCTCTCGCCGATGGACGCACCCAGGAGATCCAGGTCATCCTCGACGAGACGCCCGATGAGGACGACGACCTCGAGGACGTGACGCAGGGCGAGATCCACCAGGACGACGACCCCCGCGCGGCCGCCGTCAGCGCGTCGCTCGCCGCGGCCGCACGCGCGTTCTTCACGGACGACGCTCCCTCCTACACGCCCGGCCCCAGCGGCGAGAACGCCGACGGGCAGGACGCGCCAGCCTCGTCGGAGGAGCAGCATGGCGAGGAGGCTCCGCACGAGCAGGGTCAGGACGACGAGCACCCCGAGGGCGACAACCACGCGGAGCACCACGGGCACTGACCCGGGAGGGCATCCGCACGAAGCGGCGATCGTCCGAGGACGGTCGCCGCTTCGGCGTCAGAGCGTCGTCGAGGCGGACGCGGCTTCGCGGCGCACGCGGGCGGACATCCCCTCGGGGCTCAGCCCGGCTGCTCCGCGCCGTCAGGCGGGACGGGGCGAGGGCTTGCGCTTGCGTCCGCGGGTTCCGGAGGGCCCGGCGACGGGGATCGCGCCGGTCGCGGCGATGTCGGTCACCTCGGCGAGCTCGGAGCTCGCATCGAGGCGCAGCGCCTGAGCGAGCGCCAGACCGTGCCGCGTGGTGAGGACGAGTCGCTGGAACTCCGCGCCCTCGAGGTCGATCACGACGCTGGGCTTGTGCCGTCGGATGAGCACGAAGTCGTCGCCGTTCGCCGACTTCCAGGTACCGGCCGCGAGCACGAGAGGCACATGCGTGCCAGGGCTGCCGACTCCGCGCAGCCACGTCCAGGCGTCATCCGTGAGCTGCACCTTGACGATCGCCTCACGGGCGATGTGCAGGTTGTCGCGGCGGAACGAGACGGCGCGCTCGAGAGGAGAGAGCTCCACCTCGAGGCGGGTCCGATCCAGCAGCAGCGTCACCATCCCCCCAGTCTGCCAGCGCAGCCCCGGATCCGCCCGCGAGGCACCTCACAGGACGGCAACGATCCCGCTGGCGAAGTCCGACAAGTGCGACGGTCGGCGGGGGCGCCGTCGGATGTGCAGTTCGGGGTCGGTTCGGGTGCGGATCGGAGTCGGATCGGCGGTCCGTTCGGGGGTCGGTTCGGGGGGCGGTTCGGGGGTCCGTTTGGCGGTCCGTTTGCGGCGCGTCCGCACGTTTTGGGGCGCGTCACGACCCGGACTCTTGGCGGGGTACGCCCCAAAACATCGAAATGCGCCCCAAACGAGGCAAGGGGGAGCCGGGACGGGGCCGGCCCCGGTCGGGGTCTCGTAGGCCCGAACCTGGTCGGGGGGTCTCGTAGGTAGGGTTCCCGTCGACGAGCGGCGGCCTGTGCCGGGGACGCAGACTTTGGGGCGCGTCCTCACGTTCTGGGGCGCGCCGCGGCCCGGATTCCCGGCAGGGTGCGCCCCAAAACGTGAGAGAGCGCCCCGAACCGGCTTCGACCCCGTGGACGACCGGGATCCGACCACGATGGGCCAGGATCCGACCATGCTGGGCCCGGGTCCGGCCAGATCTGGCCGGTGGGTCCAGTGCGGACTTGGGGCGCATCCCTCCGTTTTGGGGCGCGTCTCACCCGGGAATCCCCGCAGGCTGCGCCCCAGAACGTGAGAGAGCGCCCCTAAACCGGCCGTCAGGCCGTCGCGCGGGCTGCGGCCTCGGCGGCGGCGGGCAGCGCCGCCTCGATCGCCGTGAGCTCCGCGTCTCCGTGGGCGGCCGTGAGGAACCAGGCCTCGAACACGCTCGGCGGCAGCGCCACGCCCTGCTCGCGCATCGCGTGGAAGAACGGCGCGTACCGGAACACCTGCTGCGCCTGAGCCGCGGCGTAGTCGCGCGGGGCCTCCGACGCGAAGGCCACGCCGAACAGGTTGCCCGCGCGCGGCACCGCGTGCGCGACGCCGGCATCGGTCAGAGCGCGGTCGAGCGCTCCGGACAGACGCTCCGCCGCAGCGTCGATCCTGGCGTACACCTCGGGCGTCGCGAGGCGCAGGGTCGCCAGGCCCGCGGCGACCGAGAGCGGGTTCCCGCTCAGCGTGCCGGCCTGGTACACCGGCCCGGTCGGAGCCAGCTGGTCCATGACCTCGGCACGGCCGCCGAGCGCGGCGAGCGGCATCCCGCCGCCCACGACCTTGCCGAACGTGATGATGTCGGGCAGGTACTCCTCGCCCGCAGCCTGCTGCAGGCCCCAGAATCCGGCCGGGTGCACGCGGAAACCGGTGAGCACCTCGTCAAGGATCATGAGGGCGCCGTGCGCATGCGCGGTCTCGGCGATGAGGGGGTTGAATCCGGGCTGCGGTGCGACCACGCCCATGTTCGCCGCGGAGGCTTCGACGATCACGGCCGCGATCCGGTCGCCGTGCTCGGCGAACACCGCCGCGAGCGCCTCCGGGGAGTTGTAGTCGATGACGAGCGTCTGCGCCGCGATCGGAGCGGGGACGCCCGCGGATCCGGGCAGGGCGAGGGTCGCGACACCGGAGCCGGCCGCCGCCAGCAGGCCGTCCGAGTGACCGTGGTAGTGTCCGGCGAACTTCACGAGAAGGTCGCGTCCGGTCGCACCGCGGGCGAGCCTGATCGCGGTCATCGTCGCCTCGGTGCCCGTGGAGACCAGCCGCACGCGCTCGACGGGGCGGGCGTCGCCGTGCCGCACCCGGTCGGCGATGAGGGCGGCGAGCTCGACCTCGCCCTCGGTCGGAGCTCCGAAGGACAGGCCACGGGTCGCCGATTCCTGCACGGCCGCGACGACCTCGGGATGTGCGTGCCCGAGCAGCGCAGGGCCCCAGGACGCGACGAGGTCGAGGTAGGTCGTGCCTGCGGCATCGGTGACCGTCGCGCCGGAAGCGCTCGCGAGGAACCGCGGCGTGCCGCCGACCGATCCGTAGGCGCGCACGGGCGAGTTCACCCCGCCGGGGATCACGGCACGGGCGGCGTCGAACAGGTCGTCATTGCGGTCGGTCATGGATCCATTCTCCCGGAGGATCCTGTGCCGCTCTCCCGAGCGAACCTCATCGCTTCGAAGGCCGCAGACGGCTCCCTCAGAGAGCCATCGACGCGTTTCGCGTGCTGCAGATCGGCCGGAGCGGCTCAGGGGCTGACGCCGATCGTTCAGGGTGCGCGGCTAGCGTGACGGGATGCAGCAGCATCCGCCGGAGCTCCGGCACCGCACGTCCGCCCTGCGGCGGGCCACCTGGCGGATCTGGCCGTGGCTGGCCTGGCTCCTGCCGATCGGCGTGGCGCTGTTCTGTCTGTGGCGTGTGAGCACCGCTCATGGCGAACTGTCCTTCATCATCGTGCTGACCTCGCCGCTGTTCGTCCCTCTGGCAGGCGGCCTGGGATCGCTGCCTCGCGTCGTTCAGCGTCGAGCGGGCGCGAGTGCGACGCCGGCGCGGCAGGTGCCGGTGCTGATCCTGCTGTGGTGGAGCTGGGTGGCATTCGTGATCGCCATGCCGGATCGCACGATCGCATCAGGCCCCTCCGACTCGGTGCCGGTGCCGTCGCTGCTGCAGCAGCTGGCCGGCGGTCCCGCGGGCGGAGTGTTCACGACCTGGGTCTTCGTCGCGGCGATCGCCTGCGGGATCGCGGCCTGGGTACTGCTGCTCGTGACGGCATCCGGCCGTGCGGCGATCGGGCATGCCCGGCGGTGGGAGGGCCTCGGATGGGCCGGGTTCGGATTGGCGCCGCTGCTGCTCGCGGCTGTCGGAGGACTCGGTGTCGCGACCGGGCAGATGCAGGGGGACGCCGCCGGCGAAGTCCGCGCGCAGGCGACGGCCCGCACGGCCGAGAAGCAGATCGCGCTCGCGGAGCAGCGCTACGACGCGGTGCAGCGGGTGGTCTCCGATCTGCGCGCCGCCGTGGCACCGCAGGAGTGGGAAGCGCAAGAGGCGTGCGCGGAGTCTCTGAACGACGACGGGCTCGGGTGGGACGCGTACCGGCTGCGCATCGCATTCCGCCATGCGGCAAGCCTGGAGCTCGACCACGACGCGCTGACGAAGGCGCTCACGAATGCCGGCTGGACGGTCACCCTGGATCAGGAGGCGCCGATGGAGATCTCAGCCAGCGGGCCGCAGGGCGCGGAGCTGAGGTTCACGACGGACGGCGACGCGCCGTTCCGGATCACTGCGACGGCCGGGTCCTGGTGGCAGTCGGCGGATCAGCCGGTGTCGGACGCATGGTGCGGCGCGCACGGCGGAGCCAGAGTCGGCTACAGCGGCAGCACCGGCGGCGGTGCGGACGCGAGCTGGTGGCCGCCGCTGCGATGATGCGTGCGCTGGTCATCCCGGCCAGGAAAGGCTTCAGCCGCGGGCGAGCCAGCGGGCGGCCTCGGTCGCCCAGTAGGTCAGCACGACGTCGGCACCGGCGCGGCGGATCGACAGCAGGGACTCCAGGATCGTGCGCTCGCGATCGAGCCAGCCGTTCTGCGCGGCGGCCTCGATCATCGCGTACTCGCCCGACACCTGATAGGCCCACACGGGCACCCGCACGGCGTCGCGCACCTCGCGCATCACGTCGAGGAACGCCATCGCGGGCTTCACCATGACGACGTCCGCGCCCTCTGCCTCGTCCAGGAGCGCCTCGCGCACGCCCTCGCGCCGGTTGCCCGGGTCGAGCTGGTAGGTGCGGCGGTCGCCCTGCAGCTGCGAGTCGACGGCCTCGCGGAACGGGCCGTAGAACGCGCTCGCGTACTTCGCCGCATAGCCGAGCAGCAGCACGTCCCGGAGGCCCTCCGCGTCGAGCGCGTGGCGCACCGCGGCGACCTGGCCGTCCATCATTCCGCTCAGGCCCAGCAGCTGCGACCCGGCGCGCGCCTGCGCGAGCGCCATCGCGACGTACCGCTCCAGGGTCGCGTCGTTGTCGACGGATCCGTCCGCCGCGAGCACGCCGCAATGGCCGTGGTCGGTGAACTCGTCCAGGCACAGGTCGGTCTGGACGACGAGAGCGTCGCCGACCTCCGCGGCCAGTGCGGCGGTCGCGACGTTGAGGATCCCCTCCGGGTCGTCGGCGCCGGATCCCACGGCGTCGCGCACGGCGGGCACTCCGAAGAGCATGATGCCGGTGACGCCCGCCTCCGCCGCCTCGACGGCGGCGCGGCGGAGGGAGTCGAGCGAGTGCTGCAGGACGCCGGGCATGGATCCGATCGGCACCGGATCGGTCAGCCCCTCGCGCACGAACGCCGGGAGCACCAGATGGCGCGGAAGCAGGTCCGTCTCGCGCGCCAGGGAGCGCACCGCCGCGGACTGCCTCAGCCGCCGCGGGCGGACGTCGGGGAAGCCGGCCGACGCGCCGAGTCCAGCGCTCACGGGGCGAACTCGTCGGCGGCGTGCGGAAGGGTGAACTGCGAGACCGCGTCGATGAGCGCGTCGACCGTCTGCTTGTCGGCGACCACGGTGATCGGCAGGCCCGCCCTCTTGGCGTCCTTCGCGGTGCGAGGGCCGATCGCCGCGAGCAGCGTGGAGTCGGGGATGTCGGGGAACTGCTCGCGCACCTGCTCCGCGACGGATCCGCTCGTGACGAGGATCGCGTTGATCCGGCCGTTCTGCACGTCGCGCATGATCCGCTCGGTCACCGGCACGCCGACCGTGCGGTAGGCGACGACGCTGGACACGTCGTGCCCTGCCTTGATCAGCGACTTGGTCAGCAGCGGCTTGGCGATCTCGCTGCGCAGGGTCAGGATCCGCTTCGGCTCGGGTTCGAGGGCGATGAGCTGCCCGGCCATCCCCTCTGCGGAGTTGTCGTCCTCCGGGACGAGATCGACGTGGTAGCCGACCGCGGCCAGCGCGGCTGCGGTGGTCTCCCCGACTGCGGCGATCTTGGTGGTGGCGGGGATCTCCGCACGGTGCGCGAAGAGCACATCGACCGTGGTCGCACTGGTGATGGTGAGCCAGTCGAACTCACCGGCCGAGAGCTTCGCGAGGGCGTCGTCGAGGGCCGCCTGGTCGTTCGTGGGCGCGAAGTTGATGAGAGGGGCCACGACGGGCACCGCTCCCTGCGCGCGGAGGCTGGCCGCCACGCCGTCGCCCCAGGGACCTCCGCGCGGCACGAGCACGCGCCACCCGGTGAGCGGTTTGGCCTCTTGCTTCGATTCAGTCATCATCATCGGATTCAGGGGCGGGGAAGGAGGTCAGCCGCCCCACGTTCGAGCAGCCGATGGGCAACAGACAACCCGATCGCGCGTGATGCGCTGATCGGGTCTGCACCATCGGCAGAGTCCGCACCGTTGCCACTGCCGTTGGGATGAATATACTCCTCGCCCGGTGCCCCCACCTTCACGGAGTCTGGATGCAGCGGCTCCGTGACGTCGATCCCGATCCGCCAGCCGTCGCGCGGGGCGTAGACCACGGCCCGCACGCGCAGGTCCCCGTCGATGACCTCGGCGTGCGCGGCCATCGGCGCCTGACAGCCGGAGTCGAGGCCCTCCAGCACCGCCCGCTCGGCCGTGACGGCGATGCGGGTGGCCTCGTCGTCGAGGGCGGCGAGCGCCGCGAGCAGCTCTGCCGGAGCGTCGGCGGTCGTCTCCACCGCGAGCGCGCCCTGCCCCGGTGCGGTCGGCCATTCGGCCAGCCCGAGCGGCTCGGCCTTCAGCCCTCCGAGCGGGTCGCCGTCGAGCCGGTCGAGCCCGGCGGCGGCGAGGATCACGGCGTCGAGCTCGCCCGATGCGACGCGCTGCAGCCGGGAGTCGACGTTGCCGCGCAGATCCGCCGTGTGCAGGCGCGGGTTGCGGACGTGCACCTGCGCGATGCGGCGAGGGGATCCGGTGCCGATCGCGGATCCGGCCTTCAGTTCGTGCAGCGGCGTGCCGTCGCGGGTGACGGCCACGTCGCGGGCATCGGCGCGCGCCGGGATCGCGGCGATGACGAGGTCGTCCGGCACCTGCGTGGGCAGGTCCTTCAGGGAGTGCACCAGGATGTCGCACTCGCCCCGTCGCAGCGCATCGCGGAGGGCCGTGGCGAACACGCCCTGCCCGCCGATCTCGCTGAGTGACGCGCGGTTGGTGTCGCCTTCGCTCGTGATCGGGACCAGCTCGACCCGGCGTCCCGAGACCGCCTCGAGCGCCTTCGCCACGTGGCCGGACTGGGCCTGGGCCAGAGCGCTGCGGCGGGTGCCGAGGCGGATGACGTCGCCGGCAGCGGTCATTGCAGGACCTCGGGGATCTCCTCGAAGCGCAGGCGGCGCCCGGTGTAGAAGGGCACCTCCTCCTTCACGTAGCGGCGCGCATCGGTGTAGCGCAGGTCGCGCATGAGGTCCACGAGCTCGGTCGGGTCGTCCGCCTCGAGCGGCAGCAGCCACTCGTAGTCGCCCAGCGCGAAGGCGGCGACGGTGTTGGCGATGACGCCGCGGAAGGCGGCGCCCTTGCGGCCGTGCTCGGCGAGCATGCGGCGGCGCTCGTCCTCCTCGATCAGATACCACTCCGGCGTGCGCACGAACGGGTACAGGCAGAGCCAGTCCTTCGCGTCGACGCCGCGCAGGAAGCCGGGCACGTGCGCGCGGTTGAACTCCGCATCGCGGTGCACGCCCATCACATTCCAGGTCGGCAGCAGGGTGCGCAGGAGCTCGGTGCGGCGGAGGCGCCGCAGGGCCTTCTGCAGCTCTTCGGGGCTGGGGCCGTGCAGCCACACCATGAGGTCGGCGTCGGCCTTGAGCCCGGAGACGTCGTAGAACCCGCGGACGGAGATCCCCCCGTCCTCGATGAGACGGACGATGTCCTCCAGCTCGGTCGCGTCGGACTCGACCACGGGGGCGGAGGGGTCGCGGCGCCACACGGCCCACAGGGTGAAACCCTGGGGCGAGGCGTCGGAGTCGGCGGCGAGCACGGGCGTTTCTGCAGCTTCGGCCATGGATCCAGTCTGCCCCCTCCAGCTATGAGCTGCAGACCGCGAGACTCCAACTGGGCGACGAGACTGCGCACCTGACATGCAGTCTCGTCGCCCAGTTGGAGTCTCGCGGTCAGAGAAGAGGGCGGAACGGGGGCAGGGGGAAGGTGCGGGTCAGCGCGCGATGCTGCGGGCGACTGCCCAGACGATGCCGCCGACGACCGCGGCGACGCCGACGGCCGCCACCACAGCGCCGACCGGGTTGTGCCGCGCGAACGCGCGCAGCTTGACCTTGCCCTCGACGGTCGCCTTCTCGAGGCGGCGGGGCACGTTGCCCTTCTCCTCGATCGCGAGCAGCGCCGCCTTCAGCTCGGCACGGGCCGACGCGACGGGATCGACGATCCCGTTCGGCACGGCGGTGCGCGGGACGTTCACCGGGTCAACGGCCATCGCCGGCCTCCTTCACGATGCGGATGTCGGTCGCGACGGCCTGCGCGGGGTTCTCCCGGCGCAGGACCTTGCGGAACTTCAGGATCCCGAGCAGCGCGAACACGAGCACGGCGAGCAGCAGGATCCCGAACGTGATGATCGCCGAGAGCCAGACCGGGAACCACGACGAGAGCCCGGCGATCGCGAACACGAGCACGACCGGCACGGTCCAGAACAGGAAGAACAGCGCGACCAGGAACCAGACGCTGCCGATGCCGGCGTCCTTCGCGGTCCGCGAGATCCAGGTCTTGGCGGCGTCGATCTCGGCCTTGACCAGGTTGCTGACGAGGTCGGGCAGGTCGCCGAGCAGCGTCAGCAGGCTGTCGTCGGCGCGATCCCGGAAGTCACCGGCCATGTCAGGCGCCCGCGGTGGGCTTCTTCGGCGCGCTCTTCGCGCCGGACGCCGTGCGGGGCTTGGTCTTGCCCTCGGCTGCCGCGACGGTCTCCTCCGCGGCCTGCTTGACCTCGGCCGCGACCGTCTTGCCGCTCGCGATGGTGGAGTCCACGCGCTCGCCGGGCGTTCCGTCGGACGTGACGGCCTTGACGATCTTCACGGCGCCGGTCCACAGCGCCTGCGGCACGGCGGCCGCCTGCGTCTTCGCGAAGTCCTGCACCTTGTGCACCTGCGCCTGCACCGGGTCGAGGTGCCAGACCTTGAGCCACTGCTTCTTGATCTGTTCGTAGCGCTCGCGCCCTGCACGGGTCCCCAGCACGTATCCGACGCCGAGTCCGACGACGAGTCCGATCTTCCCCTTCATGGGGTCTCCTCACGATTGCGGTCTCTGCGGACCTCCAGCGTAACCCTGTATGCCGATTTCGGCATCTATCGGCCGGAGGACCGCGTAACGACGGCGATGTCCGAGTCGTCAGTCCCAGAGCAGGGCGTGCCGGATGCGCTCGGCCTCGGCCTTCGCGTGCGGGACGACCTGCGCGAGGCCCGTGCCGCTCAGCCACGCCCCGGTTGCTGCGACACCCGGCACGGCCGCGACCGCCGCCGACGCCGCGGTGCGCCGCTCGGCCGCGCCCAGCACCGCGGAGGGCTGCGCCTGCACGAACCGCGCCCGGTGGCTGCCGCGCAGCTGCGCGGGACGAAGGGCGACGCCGAGGAGCGCCGAGGCCTCGGCCAGCGCGAGCATCCCCGCCGCCTCGTCGTCGAGGGCACCGGTCGCCGGATCCTCCCCCGCCGAGCCGAAGGACACCCGCACGACGTGCCGGGATCCCGCCCGCTCGCGCAGCCAAGCCCACTTCGCCGTGCTGTGGGTGAGGGCCTTCGCGGTGTGGGATCCGGGCACCGTGAGCACGCCGGATCCGCGAGGAGCGGCGTCGAGCTCGGGAGCGTCCAGGACGAGGGTGACGATCTCGATGCGCGGCGAGGATCCTGCTGCGACCGCGGCGAGCTCCGGCACGTGCGGGGCGAGCAGCCGGCGCGCCGTCGCCTCGTCGGCGGCGACGATCACCGCGTCGAAGCGGGGCCGGGCGGCGGCCGCGTCCTCGCGGCCGCCCTCGACCCCCTCGGACTCCGTCCCCGTCGCCGGTTCCGGATCCGCGACCAGGACGGTCCAGCCGTCGTCGGCGCGCGCGAGCCCCTCGACCGGAGCGCCGGTGCGCACCTCGGATCCGAGCAGCTCGATGCGGGCGATCAGCGCGTCGACCATGCTCGACATGCCGCCGGCGAGTCCCTGCACGGCCGCACCGGGAGCGCGCCCGGATCCGCCGGTGATCTCGGCGACCGCGCCGGAGAGGGATCCGGTCCGGGTCAGAGCCGCGTTCAGGGTCGGCGCGGCGACGTCGACGTCGATGTCGTCGGGGTGCGCGGAGTAGACGCCCGTGCTGACCGGGGCCACGAGGCGGTCCAGCACACGGGCGCCCATGCGCTTGCGCACGAGACGGCCCAGGCTGTGGTCGTGGCCGATCGTGAGCGGGGGCAGTACGCGATCCAGCCAGGCGCGCCAGGTGCCGTTCCCGCCGATCACGCGGCGCACGTCCTCGGCGAAGGGGTTCGCCGGGATGCCGAGCAGGCCGCCCCGGGGCAGCGGGGCGGCGCCGCCGGGGATGCCCGCGACCCAGGCGCCGCCCGGCTCGGGCGAGACGACCCGCTCGTCGAGGCCGAGGTCGGACAGCAGCGCGCGCACGTGTCCGCCGCGCACGGCGAAGCTCTCGGCGCCGGCGTCGAAGGCGATCCCGTCGGCCTCGCCCTGCTGCACCGCGCCACCGGCCCGCTCCTGGGCCTCGAACACAGTCGCGTGCGCGCCGATCGCTGCGATCGACTCCGCCGCCACGAGCCCGGCGACGCCGCCGCCGATCACGGCGACGCGCAGGTGCGCCGCCTTCGCGGCGAGCTCCGGGGTGTGCGCCGGGTCGGCGGCGGGTGCCGGGTCTTGGGGGCGCCCCGGATCCGACATGCTCATCGCGCCGCTCCGGCGGCCGCGGGCTCCGTGCGGACCTCGTGCACGAGCTCGACGATGCGGGTGAGCACAGAGGGGTCGGTCTCGGGCGGCACGCCGTGGCCGAGGTTCAGGATGTGCGCGCGGGCGGCGGTGCCGCGGCGCAGCACGTCGCGGACGTGCGCCTCGAGCACGGGCCAGGGCGCCGTGAGCAGCGCGGGGTCGATGTTGCCCTGCACGGTCACGTCGTCGCCGAGCAGGGCGACGGCCTCGTCGAGCGGCAGGCGCCAGTCGACGCCGACCGCGTCGGCGCGTCCGTCCAGGCGCATGTCGGCGAGGAACGGCCCCGTGCCGACGCCGAAGTGGATGACCGGGGCGTCGATCCCATCGACGGCGGCGGCCGAGTGCGGGGCGACGAAGGCCCGGTAGTCGGCCGGGCTGAGGGAACCCGCCCAGGAGTCGAAGAGCTGCACGGCGCTCGCCCCGGCCGCGCGCTGCGCGTCGAGGAAGGTGCGGGAGATCTGCGCGAGCCAGCCCGCGAGCCGGTTCCACGAGTCCGGATCCGTGTGCATCATCGCCCTGGCGCGCAGGTGCTCCTTCGAGGGCCCGCCCTCGACGAGATAGGCCGCGAGCGTGAACGGCGCCCCCGCGAAGCCGATCAGCGGGGTGGTGTCGCCGAGCTCGGCGACGACGAGGCGCACCGCCTCCGCGATCTGCGTCGTGTCGAGGGACGCCGGGTCGATCGCCGTGATCCGGTCGACGTCGGCCGCTGTGCACACGGGCTCGGCGAAGACCGGGCCGCGACCGGGCTCGATCTCGACCTCGACGCCGGCGAGGCGCAGGGGCACGACGATATCGCTGAAGAAGATGCCCGCGTCGACCTTGTGCCGGCGCACGGGCTGCAGAGTGATCTCCGCGGCGAGGTCGGGGGTGAGGCATGCGTCGAGCATCCGGGTGCCGACCCGCAGGTCGCGGTACTCGGGCAGCGAGCGGCCGGCCTGGCGCATGAACCACACGGGGGCGGTGTCGGGGCGGTCTCCGGCGAGGGCGCGCAGCAGGGGGGCGTCGTTGAGGGGCATGGATCCATTCTCCCTGACCTCTGCTTTGCAGCGAATGGGGATCCGTCGGGCAGCCGGTTCCGTGTCGCCCCGCGACCGCACCCAGGATCCGCAAAGGGCGCGAGGCGTAAACTCCCAGGGTGCTGCTCTGCGTCACGGCGAATCACAAGACCGCCCCCTTCGACCTCCTCGAACGACTCAGTCGCACCCCGGATGACCTGGCCGGATCCCTTTCCGAAGGATCCAAGGGCGCCGTCGTGCTCGCGACCTGCAACCGCTTCGAGGCCTATGTCGACGTCGACGGCACGGCCGACGAGAGCGATGTCGCCCGGATCCTGAGCACCGTCTCGGAGCGCAGCGGCATCCCCGCCGACACCCTCAACGCCTCCTCTGCCGTGCACTCCGGCGCCCGGGTCGTGGAGCACCTCTTCGCCGTCGCGTCCGGACTCGAGTCCGTGGTCTCGGGCGAAGGCGAGATCGCCGGCCAGGTGCGGCGCGCGCTCACCTCGGCCCGCTCGCACGGCACCACCTCCCCCGAGCTCGAGCGCCTGTTCCAGCGCGCGAGCGAGGCGCAGCGCAAGGTCAAGAACGACACCGCCCTGGGGCGCGCAGGGCGGTCGCTCGTGCGCCTCGCCCTCGAGCTGGCCGATAGCCGCATCGCCGACTGGAGCGCCGCCCGCGTGCTGCTCGTCGGCACCGGCGCCTATGCCGCGGTGACCCTGGCGACGCTCCGCGAGCGCGGCGCCCACGACATCAGCGTGCACTCGCCCTCGGGACGCGGCGCCGCATTCGCCGCGAAGCACGGCATCCGCGCGCTGCCCAAGGCGGAGTACGCCCGCGCCGCCGCGCACGCCTCGATCGTGATCACCTGCACGAGCGCCGAGCAGCCCGTGCTCGATGCCGCGACCCTGCGCGAGGGCCGCGGGCCGGCGCTGTCCGCGCTGCCGACGCCGGACGGCTCGGCCGTCGACTGCCCGATCCCGGGCCACGGCTTCTCCGTCGGCGCGACGCCGTCGCAGCTCATCGTCGACCTGGGCATGCCGCGCAACGTGACGCCCGACGTCGCCCAGGTCGAGGGCGTCGCCCTGCTCGACCTGGAGACCATCCGCCTGCACGCGCCGCTCGAGGAGCTGCAGGCGACCGACGCCGCCCGCTCGATCGTGCGCGCCGCCGCCGCGACATTCCACGAGGTCGGCGCCCGCGAGAGCGTGACCCCGGCGGTCGTCGCCCTCCGCGCGCACATCTTCGGTCTGCTCGAGGCCGAGATCGACCGCGCCCGCAAGCGCGGTGATGACGGCGGACAGGTCGAGCAGGCGATGCGCCACCTCGCGGGCGTGCTGCTGCACACGCCGACCAGCCGTGCGCACGAGCTCGCCGCGCAGGGACGCGGATCCGAGTTCATCGCCGCCGTCGAGACGCTCTACGGCCTCAGCGCCGAGGTCGAGGCGCGGCAGGACGACGCCGCCACGGCCTGAACGGACGCCCTCACGATGAGCCTGGGACGGTGAGCGACGTGACAGACGAGGGTCCCTTCTTCCACGGAACCAAGGCTGATCTGCAGCCGGGGGACCTCCTCACGGCGGGATTCCGGTCGAACTACCGGCCCGAGGTCGTGATGAACCACATCTACTTCACCGCGCTGCGCGACGGGGCCGGCCTCGCCGCGGAGCTCGCGGCGGGCGACGGCGCCCCGCGCGTGTACCTCGTCGAGCCGACCGGCGCCTTCGAGGACGATCCGAACGTCACCGACAAGAAGTTCCCCGGCAACCCGACGCGCTCGTACCGCAGCGCGGATCCGCTCCGCGTGGTCGCCGAGGTCGACGACTGGACCCGGTTGACCCCGGAGGCGCTGCAGGACTGGCGCGACCGCCTGGCGTCGCTCCTCGCCGACGAGCGCGGCGAGATCATCAACTGAGGCGCCCCGCGCCGGCGCGGGCAGGCGCGGGGCGGGAAGGGACATTTTGAAGAGGACGGTGTGACGCCCGGGTGGCGGGCCCTCTGACCGCACGAAGAACTACGGCAGCAATGCGCAATCCGGAGCGGATGCTGCGAGACGAGCATCGAGAGTCAGCAGCGAGCATTGCGCCGCGCGTGCGAGCACGACGTACATCGCGTCGTACGCGCTGACGTTGTGCCGCAGTGCGTAGACAGCCGGCAGCATCGACATCATCGGCATCTGCTCGACGCCGAGCGCGTCGAACTCGCTGAACGCACGCAGCGCCTGCTCATCGGTGATCTGTCGGCTGAGGGACCATCCCCGGATGACGGAGGCGACTTCAGCCGTGAGGTGCTGCGGCGCCAGCAGCTCGTGCCCATCGATCAGCGCTGCCGCCCTTCGCCCCGCCTCGGTTCCGAACAGGATCTCGGCGACCGCTGATGCGTCGACGACGAGTGTCATCGTCCGGGTCGCTGCTCGGCGAGGACCTTCGCAGCCGGTTCGAGCGTGGCGACGCCGCGACTCGCGATCCGCTCCAGGAGCTCGGCACGACTCGGACGTGTCGCGAGGCGGTCGAGCTCGCGCAACAGATAGTCGCTGAGCGAGCGGCCCTCGAGCGCAGCCTTCGCCTTGAGCGCGCGGCTCGTCTCGTCGGAGACGTTGCGAACCTGAATCGTTGTCATGCGAATAGCATATCTCACATGCGTAGTGCATGCACACGTATTCTGTTTCGCTCGGATGCGAGACTGGTCCCATGGCCCTTCACATCACCGGAGACACCGCCGCCGACACCCTCCTCAGCGACAACCCGCTCGCCCTGCTCGTGGGCATGCTGCTGGATCAGCAGGTCGCGATGGAGACCGCCTTCGCCGGCCCGCTCAAGATCGAGCAGCGCACGGGCGCCGTCGACGCCGCCACGATCGCCGCCTACGATCCCGACGAGTTCCTCGCCGCGTTCAAGCAGTCGCCCTCGGTGCATCGCTTCCCTGGTTCCATGGCCGCCCGCGTGCAGACCCTGTGCGAGAGGCTCGTCGAGGACTGGGACGGCGACGCCGCGAACCTCTGGACCCGGGGGGATCCGGACGGCGCCGAGGTGCTGCGCCGGCTGAAGACCCTTCCCGGGTTCGGCGAGCAGAAGGCGAAGATCTTCTTGGCCCTGCTCGGCAAGCAGTACGGCTTCTCGGGCGCCGGCTGGCGCGAGGCCTCGGCGCCCTACGGCGAGGACGGATCCTTCCGTTCGGTCGCCGACATCGTCTCGCCCGAGTCGCTCACCAAGGTCAGGGAGCACAAGCGCGCGATGAAGGTTGCTGCCAAAGCCTGACCGGGCGCCCTTCGTCTCGCTGCGCTCGCTCAGGGACCGGGACCGCCCTCCCTTCGTCTCGCTGCGCTCGCTCAGGCACCGGGACCGCCCTCCCTCCGTCTCGCTGCGCTCGCTCAGGGACCGGTGGCTCACATCATGATCATGTCGGCGTCGCCGGCACGGTAGTCCTCGGTCGACGGCACAACCGGCGCCGACTCGACGCCCGTGCGGAAGCCGCGCACGGCGGCGAGCACGGGCGACGGCCCATCCAGCGCGATCTCCAGAGACCGCACCATGCGGGTCGGGAAGGCGTGCAGCCGGCGCGCCCCGACGGTCCCGCCGGCGCAGACCTCGGCATCGCCGTCGCGCACCCGATAGCCCGCGATCCGCTGCCCCTCGGCGAGCCCCTCCTCGAGTTCGAGGTGGTCGATCGCGACGTCCGCTCCGAAGTCGACGCGCCACCGGCCATCGGCAAGCATCGTGAGCTCGCCGTCGAGCGGAGCGCCGAACCGCCGCGCGAGCTCGGCTGCGTACTCCATGAGCCGCGCGAGATCCGCGACGTCGATGAGCCCGTCTCGGTTCGGCGGGACATTGAGCAGCAGGTTCGCGCCGAGGCCGAGCGAGCGGTAGTGGATCCCGAGCAGGTGCTCGAGGCTCTTCGGCTCATCCCCGGGCTGCCAGAACCAGCCGTGCCTCAGCGACACGTCACACTCCGGCGGCAGGTAGCGCGCCCCGCCGAGCCCGAGCATCGCGTCGGTGTGCACGTCGTTCGGCGTGACGTCGACGACGTACTCCACGGGGTCGGCCGCGAGGCCGTCCTCGTTGCCGATCCACCGGATGTCGGGGTCGCCCATGTTGAAGATCACGGCGCCCGGCTGATGCTCCCGCACGATGCCGGTGATCCGCGCCCAGTCGTAGACGCGGCCCGCGGATCCGGCGCCGTCGAACCACACCTCGACGAGGTCGCCGTACTGCGTGCAGAGCTCCACGAGCTGTGCACAGTAGACCTCGTCGTAGGCGGCCGGATCCGGGTAGCGCGGATCGTGCCGGTCCCACGGCGAGAGGTAGAGCCCCAGCCCCATCCCCGCTTCGGCACAGGCATCGGCGAGCTCGCGGACGACGTCGCCGCGGCCGCCTCGCCAGGGGCTCGCCGCGACCGAGTAGTCCGTCGTCACGGTCGGCCACAGGCAGAACCCGTCGTGGTGCTTCGCGGTGAGCACCACGTACGCGGCTCCCGCCGTCCGCGCGGCGGCCACCCACTGCCGTGCGTCGAGAAGTGCAGGGTCGAATCCGGATGCGGGAAGGGTGCCGTCACTCCACTCCACGCCGTAGAAGGTGTTGAGCCCGAAGTGCAGGAAGACGCCGACGCCGTCCCGCTGCCACTGCAGCTGGGCGGCCGTGGGATGCAGAGCGGCGGTCTGCGCGGAGATGGTGGTCACAGAGTCTCAGAGTAGGCGGGCTCTCCCGTCCGACGTCCGCAATTCAGGAGGGATTCGGCGGATGCGCGTCGAATCGCTGCCTCAGCGCGTATCCGACGCCTTCGTCCTGAGCGCGGTACGCGCGGCCTCAGGCGATGGCTTCCCCGATCGCGACGTCGAGCGCCGCGAAGTCCGCAAGCTCCAGGGCGGATCCCGCGTTCCAGGACCGCTCCGCCATCGCGCGCAGCGGTTCGCGGATCCCCCGGGCGACCTCGGCCGGGGTCTGCGCGTCCGGCCGGTCCGACCACACGGCGAACGACGCCCCGAGCAGCAGTGCGGGATAGGGGTGCACCAGCTCCTGCCGCACGGTGCCCTGCCCTTCGGGTCCCCATAGGGCGGGGAAGAGCCCCGGATGCCAGTCGGCGTCCCAGATGCGCGCCGCGGTCGGGTAGCGATAGCCCGCGTTCTCGCCGAGCACGTAGTAGAACATCGCGTCGTTGACGTTGACCAGCCGGTGGCCTGCGGCGACGGCGTCCGCGACGGGGCGCATCCCGGCGTTCCAGTTCGTCCACCAGGTCAGCACGACGTCGGGATCCAGCCGCTCCCTCGCGCTGCGCAGCAGGCCGTCGTTCCACGCGCGCGCCTCGAAGCCGCACTCCCGCAGATGCACGGCGACCCGGTTCACGAACGCGGTGAGCAGGTCGAACCCTGTGCCCTGCGCGCCGTAGCGCTCCGCGGCGGCCATCGCGAGCGCGGGGAACTCGGCCATCCGGTCGAAGTCCACGAACTCGTCGCCGCCGAGGTTCCAGCGGGTGCTGTGCGGGAAGACCGGGATCATGTCGTCGATCAGGGCGAGGGCGAAGCGGACAGGATCCTCGCGGGTGATGTCGAGGGCGTGATCCGTCTCGAGCCCCGGCGCTTCCGGCAGCCTCAGCTCGGGGTGCGCCGTCAGCACATGCTGCAGGTGGCCCGGCATGTCGAGCGACGGGATCAGCTCGATGTGCAGGTCGCGTGCGGTGGCGACGATGTCCGCTGCCTCGGCGCGGCCGATCCGCCCGTCCGAGACGATCTCGGGGAACGCCTCCGACTCGAGCCGGAATCCGGGGTTCTCGGAGAAGTGCCACTGAAAGACGTTGACGCCGACGTCCGCGCCGGCGTGCAGCTGCGCGCGGATCCACTCCGCCGGATAGTGTTTGCGGCCCGCGTCGAGGTGCAGGCCGCGCTCGGCGACGGCCGGCGCGGACTGCACCGCGCCCCGCGGGACAGCTCCCTGCGCACGGAGATTGTGCAGCAGCTGCCGGGTGGCGCGGAACACCCCAGCCGCGGAGGCCGCGGTCACCACGATGTCGTCCGCCACATCGATCGTGAACGACTCGTCGGCGCGATCCCGGGTCGCCAGCGGGCTCAGCCGCAGTCGGATCACCGGATCCGAGACGTCGGCGGCCGCCGCGATCCCACAGGCCCGCAGCTCGGCCTCGAGGCGCTCGGCCTCCCGGCGCAGGCCCCGGCTCGCCGCGATCACCCGCACCCGCTCCTGCTGCCACCTCCCACCCGCCGGCTCGAACGCCGTGGGCTGCGGGATCGCCATCCAGCGGGCCGGATCCGTCATCCCTTGACGCTCCCCTCCTCGACGCCCTTGAAGAACTGCTTCTGCAGGACGGCGAAGAGGACGATGATCGGCACGAGCGCGATCATCGTGCCGGCCGCGATCACGCGCGGATTGGATCCGAAGTTCGAGTTCAGGTAGTTCATGCCGACCGTGAGCGTGTAGTTCGCCGGATCCGAGAGCACCACGAGCGGCCAGAGGAACTCGTCCCAGGCGCCGATGAACGCGAACAGCGCGACCACCGAGACCATGCCGCGGATGTTCGGCCACACGATGTGGCGCAGGCGCTGCATCGTGTTGGCGCCGTCGATCGTCGCGGCGTCCAGGGTGTCCGCCGGGATCATTCGGCAGGCTGCGGCCATGAGCAGCACGTTGATCGCGGCGATCGCACCGGGCAGGAACACGCCCCACAGGGTGTTCGCCAGCCCCAGCGACTTGACCGTCAGGTACTGGCTCGTCAGCGTGACCTCGCCCGGCAGGAGCAGGGTGGAGAAGAAGATCGCCATCACGATCCCCTTGCCGCGGAACTTCAGGCACCCCAGGGCGTAGCCGCCGAGGGTCGCGAAGATCACATTGGTGATCACGGTGCCGACGCCGACCAGCAGCGAGTTGCGGGCGTAGTCGAGCACCGGGATCGTGCGGAAGACCTCCGCATAGTGGTCGAGCGTGGGAGCGCTCGGGATGAGGCTCGGCGGGAAGCCGTAGATGTTCTCGGCGGATCCCTTGAACGACGTGGAGAGCTGCCACAGGAACGGGAACACCATGATCCCGAGGACGACGACGAGCAGCACGTACTTGCCGATCAGCCCGGCCAGGGAGGGCTTCATGATGTCGGCGGATCCGCGCGTGCGGTACGCCTTCTCACGCCGCGGCGGACGGGTACGGTGCCCGCGGCCGGCCGGATCCTGAGCCGCGTGGAGGGCGGCCGTCGCCTGCTCCTCGATCACGCCGGCGCTGCCCGGGGTCTGGAAGGAAGTCATGCCGCCACCTCCGCGCGGTCCTTGGCATCGCGGCGCTCGGCGCGCTGCTGCGCGCGCAGGTCGCGGCGCGTGCGACGGCCCGCGAGGGCGTCGCGGATCATCTCGCCATTGTTGGCGATGCCGACCACGGTCAGCGGGATGAGGGTCAGCAGGAACAGCACGATCGAGATCGCCGAGGCGTAGCCGATCTGCCCGTTCAGGCCCTTGCCCATCGACTGGATGAGCATCACCATGCTCATCGACCGCCCTCCCGGTCCACCGGATCCGGAGGAGAGGATGAACAGCTCGGTGAAGACGCGCACCGCGGCCACGCAGATGAGCACCGAGACGAGCATCATCGGTCCGCGCACACCGGGCACGGTCACCGACCAGAACCGGCGCCAGGCGCCGGCGCCGTCCATCGCGGCCGCCTCGTGCAGCTCGCGCCCGACGTTCCCGAGGGCGGCGAGGTACACGACCATGTAGTAGCCGAGGCCCTTCCATACGGTCAGGCCGATCGCGCAGAAGATGAGCAGCCAGCGATCGGAGAGGAATTCGATCGGCCGGTCCGCGAGTCCGAAGAACGTCAGCGCCGAGTTGATCGTTCCGGTGCTGGAGAACAGGAACTCCCACACGATCGCGACGACCACGGCCGAAGCGATCACCGGGAAGTAGAACGTCGTGCGGAAGAATCCGATCGCTGGGATCTTCGCGCGCACCAGCAGCGCCAGCAGGAGCGGGAGGAAGGTGAGCAGCGGCACGCACACCAGCACGTACACGAGCGACGTGGTGAGCGCGTAGCCGAACCGCTCATCGCTCGCGAGGCGGGTGAAGTTGTCCAACCCCACGAAGGAGACGGGACGGAGGGGGCGGGCGTCCGTGAAGGCGAGCACCACCGTGTTCAGGAACGGCCACAGGGCGAAGACGAGCACCCAGACCACACCGGGAAGCACCAGCAGATACGGCGTGTACCAACGCTGTCTTCTCATCTGCTCACCCCCTCCTCTCACTCATCGGGTCACTTCGAGACGTTCTGGTTGGCGTAGTCCTGCGCCTTCTTCAGCGCGTCCTTCGCCGTGATGTCGCCCTTGATCGCGAGCGCGATCTGCTGCTTGGCGTAGTTCTCCATGGAGTCGACGTAGCCGCTGCCGGGTGCGCCGGGGACGCGGGCCTTGTCCATCTGCGCCGCCGCGAAGGTCGTCGCCTGGGTCTGCTCCGCGTTCTGCGCGGTGCCGGCGAAGGCGGACGGATCCTCGTTGGCCTTCTTCGTGCCGGGGAAGAAGCCGGCGGCGAGCTTCATGAACTCGACCTGGTTCGCGTCGTTCGTGACGTACTCGGCGAAGGCGACCGCGGCGGCCGGGCTCTTCGCGTTCTTGGAGACGCTGATGCCCTGCACGAACAGCGGCGGCTCGCCGAATCCGCCGGTCACCTTGACCGAGGGGAGCAGCGCGGGCGAGTTGACCGCGAGGTTCTTGTCGATGTAGTTCGGGCCCGCGGTCGTCCAGGCGACGCTGCCCTTGTTGAAGTTGTCGACGTTGGCGTTGGCGGTGCCGGCGTTCTGCAGCGCCTCGGGGCTGACCGCGCCCTCCTTGTACAGCTCGGCGTAGCGCTCGACGATCGCCTCGGCCTCGGGGGTGTCGAAGACGAACTTGCCGTCCTTGACCAAGTCGAAGGTCTTGCCCTGGTCGCTGATGTCGATCTGCAGCGACTTCGGGCTGGGCACGTCGGACAGCGTCGCGATGCCGAGCTTGCCGAGCTTCGACGCGGCCTCCAGCGTCTCGTCGAAGGTCTTCGGCGGGGCGGTGAGGCCGGCCTTGCCGAGCAGGTCCATGTTCCAGTAGTTCAGCTCGGTGCCGAGGTACCAGGGGAAGGCGTAGGTGCCCTCGAGCCCGTCGTAGGTGTAGGCCGCGACGCCGCCGTCGACGTAGTCGCCGATGATGGTCGAGTCCTTCTTCAGATCGGCGAGCTGGCCGGCCTTGGCGAGCTCCTGCGCGAACTCCGGCGGCAGGTTCACGACGTCGGGGAGCTCGTTCGACTCGGCCTGCTGCAGGATCTTGTCCTCGTAGCCGTCGGCGGGCTGGTCGATCCACTTGACCGTGACGCCGGGGTGCTCCTTCTCGAAGCTCTTCGCGATGTTCTCGAAGTACGGCGTGAACTTGTCGTTCTTCAGCGACCAGGTCTGGAACGTGACCGTGCCCTTGATCTCGCCGTCGGCGGATCCTCCTCCGGAGGCCGCCCCTCCCCCGGTGCAGGAGGTGAGAGCGAGCGCCGCGACCGCGGCGATGCCGACGGCGATAGTCGATCGGATCTTCATGGACGTGTTCTCCTTCGAAGTGTCCCGGGTGCATCGCCGGCCGGCGCTGGCATCCCATCACTAAAACGATATAGTGTGCCTAGCATGCCACAAGGACGCGGTATCGTCCAACAGCACCGCACACCGCCGACGCGGTGAACCAAATCCCTTCAGCGACTCAAGGAGGAACGCGATGAGCAGTCCCCGTCGCCCGAACATCGTGTTCGTACTGACCGACGACCACGCCTCGAATGCGATCGGCTGCTACGGATCGGTCGTCAACACCACGCCAGGCATCGACGCGATCGCGGCGGCCGGGATGCGCTTCGACCGCGCCCTGGTGGAGAACGCGCTGTGCACGCCGAGCCGGGCGGCGTTCCTCACCGGCACCTACAGCCACACGAGCGCCGTCACCACGCTCGCCACGCATCTGACGAACGACCACGAGACCTTCATCACGGCGCTCAAGACGGCGGGGTACCGCACCGCGATGTTCGGCAAGTGGCACCTCGGCCACGGCCCGGAGCACGATCCCGTGGGCTTCGACCACTGGGAGGTGCTGCCGGATCAGGGCGAGTACTTCGATCCCGAGTTCTTCACGCCGGACGGCCCGGTGCGCCACCAGGGCTACGTCACCGACCTCATCACCGACCACGCGATGGCGTGGATGGAGGCGCAGGGCGATGAGCCCTACTGCGTGCTGGTGTGGCACAAGGCCCCGCACCGCCCGTGGCTTCCGCACCCGCGGCACACGGACCTGTTCACGGATCCGATCCCGCTGCCGCCCACCTTCGACGACGACTACGACGGCCGCGGCACCCCCGCGCACCACGCCACGATGCGCATCGCCGACGACCTCACGGACATCGACCTCAAGGAGGATCCACCCGCCGAGCTCGGCTACGCCGAGCGCGCGGTGTGGAAGTACCAGCGCTACATGCAGGACTACCTGCGCTGCGTCGCCGCGGTGGACGAGGGCGTGCAGGCGCTCACCGGCTTCCTGCATGAGAGCGGCCGGTTCGACGACACGATCACGATCTACGCATCCGACCAGGGCTTCTACCTCGGCGAGCACGGCTGGTTCGACAAGCGGTTCATGTACGAGGAGTCGCTGCGGATGCCGCTCGTGCTCAGTTATCCCGCCCGCGTCGCAGCCGGCGGCAGCACGGATGCGCTCGTCTCGAACGTCGACATCGCGCAGACCCTGCTCGACTTCGCCGGGGTCGCGGCGCCCGAGGGCATGCAGGGCCGTAGCCTCGTGGAGCTCCTGACCGCGGAGGATCCGGCTCCGGTGCGCGACGCCCACTACTACCGGTTCTACGAGCACGACGATCACATGCACCACGTCTGGGCGCACTACGGCGTGCGCACCGACCGTTACAAGCTGATCTACTACTACGCCGACGGAATGGGGCTGCCCAACACGGGCGACACGTCCTATCCTCCGGAGTGGGAGCTCTTCGATCTGGAGAAGGATCCGTACGAGCTCACCAGCGTGCATCTCGATCCCGCGTACGCCGGCATCCGGCGTGAGCTGACCCTGAAGCTGTGGGATCTCCAGCAGGACCTCGGCGATTCCCCTCACCCGCGCCAACCCGTCCCGGAAGGACGTACTCGATGACCCTCGGCCCCGACGCCGCACCCTCCGCCGTTCCGCTGCGCCCGGACGCACCCTTGCGGTTCGGCGCGAACTACACCCCGTCGAAGGAGTGGATGCACTCCTGGCTCGACCTCGACCTCGACGTCGTGCGCCGCGACTTCGCCGGGCTCGCCGCGCTCGGGCTCGACCACGTGCGGATCTTCCCCCTCTGGCCGGTACTCCAGCCCAACCGGACCCTCATCCGGGAGAAGGCGGTCGCGGACGTGCGGGCCGTGGTCGACGTCGCCGCCGAGTTCGGCATGGACGCGAGCGTCGACGTGATCCAGGGCCACCTGTCGAGCTTCGACTTCATCCCGTCGTGGCTGTTCACCTGGCACGACAAGAACATGTTCACGCACCCGCAGGCGCTGAGCGGGCAGGTCGCGCTCGTGGAGCGCCTGGGTGCCGCGCTGCGCGACGCCCCGAACTTCCTCGGCTTCACGCTCGGCAACGAGGTCAACCAGTTCTCCGCGGCCGTGCACCCGCACCCGTGGCCTGTCACCCCCGACGAGGCGGCCGGCTGGCTCACCGCCCTGTTGGACGCGGCGGAGCGCTCCGCACCGGGGTTACCCCATGTGCACAGCGAGTACGACGCCGCCTGGTACATGGACGGCCACGGCTTCGTGCCGACGCACGCCAGCAGGATCGGCGCGATGACCACGGTGCACTCGTGGATCTTCAACGGCACCGCCCAGCGCTACGGCGGGCGGAGCGCGGCAAGCGACCGGCACGCCGAGTACATGATCGAGCTGTCCCGCGCCTTCGCTACGGATCCGCGCCGTCCGGTCTGGCTGCAGGAGGTCGGCGCACCGTCGAACTGCCTGACGCCCGAGCAGACCCCCGACTTCCTCGAGGCGACCGTGCGCGCCGCGACGCGCACGGAGAACCTCTGGGGCGTCACCTGGTGGTGCTCGCACGACGTGGGCCGCGAGCTCGCCGACTACCCCGAGCTCGAGTACTCTCTCGGACTGATCGACCAGACGGGCGAGGCCAAGCCCATCGGGCGACGCTTCGCGGAGATCATCCCCGAGCTGCGCGCGCGGCGGCAGGCTCCCGCCCGCACGACGGCGATCGTGATCGAGGTCGACGCGCAGGAGATCCCGGCCAGCCGTGCCGCGATGAGCCCAGGGGGCGCCATCTTCCAGGCGTGGGTCGACGTGTGCGAGGGCGGTCTCGACGCGACGTTCGTCACCTCCCGCACTGCGGCGGATCCGGCCGACCTCGCCGCGCGCGGGATCACCGACCTGATCCGTCCCGATCTGAGCACCGGATCCGGGACCTACTCCTCCAACAACACCGTCGTGGACCACACCGCACCCGCGCCGACGGTGTCCGCCTGACACGCCGCAGCGAGGGTCGCACCCCGCATCGGGGTCCGCCGGACTCGGGTCCGGAGGGGTCGAGGTCAGCCGCGCGCTTCGCGCTCGGCCTCCTTGGCCGCGACGATCTTGCGCAGACCTGAGCTGGAGAACCGGTGGTCGCGGCTGTTGAAGTACAGCTCGATGCCCGCCTCCTCGCAGTACGCGCGGCCGGTGAAGTCGCGGTCCTCGTACTCGTCGCCGACGATGCGCACGTCGAGCTTGAAGGAGCGGAGGATGTCCTCGAGATCCTGTTCGGTCGAGTACGGGACGATCTCGTCGACGTACTCGCAGCCGCGCAGCTGGATGTATCGCTCGACCACGGTCTGGGTGGGAGCGTTCTTCTCCGGACGGTCCAGGGTGGGATCCATCTGCAGGCCGCAGATGAGATAGTCGCACTGCCGCTTGGCCTCGGCGAGCATCATGATGTGCCCGGCGTGCAGCAGGTCGAAGGTGGAGAAGGTGATCCCCACGCGCGGTCCCGGGTTGTAGTCCTGGTGCTTCTTCACGGTGTCCGGCGCCATGCGAATCCCCTTTCGTCGGCCCACAGAACTCTATCGAATCCGCCGGATCATTCCTTCCACGCCCGGCTCCGAAGGCCACGCATGCCCGACACGCCGCTCCGCGCGGACGCGCCATGGGCCTCCGCGCTTCAGCGTGCCGGCGCGGCGGTGCTCTCGCGGATCGTCAGGGCCGGGGCGGTGCCGCGGCGGGACGGCAGCGGGTCCGCGGATCCGATCCGCTCCAGCAGGAAGGCCGCGGCCTGCTCGCCGAGGGCGAAGGTGTCGCGGGTGAGACACGTGATGGACGGGTGCACGAGCCCGGTCACCACGGAGTCGTCGAACGACGCCACCGACAGCGCCTGCGGCACCCCGACGCCCATCTCCTGTGCGACCCTGAGCCCCGCGATCGCCATCACGTCGTTGTCGTAGACGACGGCCGTCGGCCTCGTCGCGCGGCTGAGCAGAGTGCGGGTGGCGGCGGTGGCGGCCGCCGGGGAGAAGTCTGTGACGAAGGTCTCACCCGTGACGTCCCGTGCCGCGAGTGCGGTGAGAACGTCGGCGCGGATACGGGTGTGCTGGAACTCCGCGGGCCCGGAGACGTAGGCGATCTCACGGTGCCCGAGCGCGGCGAGGTAGTCGAACAGCGAGTGGGCGGCAGCCTCGTCATCGAGCCAGATCGCGGGAGGATCCCCCGCCGTGTCCCGGCTGCCGATCACCACGGCCGGCAGCGGCAGCGAGGGCAGCAGCGTCAGACGCGGATCGTCGTCGCGCGGGTCGATCACGATCACGCCGTCGACCTGGTTCGCGCTGCGCCAGCGCCGGTAGGTCGCCATCTCCTCCTCGATCGAGGAGACCACGACCAGCTGCAGCGCGACGCCGTGCTGAGCCAGCGCCGACTGCACGCCCGCGATGAGGTCGGTGAAGAACGCCTCCGTACCCAGGGTGCGCGCAGGGCGGTTCACCGCGAAGCCGACCACGCCGGCGCGGGATCCGACCAGGGCTCTGGCGGCCGAGCTCGGCTGCCACTGGTGCTCCTCGGCGATGTCGAGGATGCGCTGACGGGTCTGCTCGCTGACGCCGGGGCGCCCGTTCAGCGCGAAGGAGACCGCGCCGGGGGACACTCCGGCGAGCCGGGCGATATCGGCGATGGTGGTGCGCTTCGCCTGTGACATAGACTCACCGTACTAGATCGTTTTAGTTGGCCTTGTGGGAGAGGATTTCCCCAGGCGTTCTGACATTCTCGCACCGCGAAGGAGCACCCCCGTGCACGAAGAGACCTCGCTCACCGTCGGCCGCGTCACCCGCGTGCTCGGCGAGCGCGTGCGCCCCGCCGTCCACTCCGCCCGCATCCCCCTGGAGATCGCGGCCCACGTCCTGCCGGGCGAGCCGATCCCGGCCGCCGAGGGCATGGCGCTCGACTATGCACCGTTCTCGGCCGGTCAGCAGTGGGGCCCGGCCTGGGGCACCACGTGGTTCCGCGTCCGCGGCGCCGTGCCGGCCGAGTGGGCCGGCAAGCGCGTCGAGGCCCTCGTCGATCTCGGCTTCGACATCAACATGACCGGCTTCCAGTGCGAGGCCCTCGCCTATCGCGCCGGGGCCGGCGGCGAGCCGGTCCCGGTGAAGAGCCTCAACCCGCGCAACCAGTGGCTGCCCGTCACGGAGCGGGCCGAGGGCGAGGAGGCGATCGAGCTGTTCCTCGAGGGCGCCTCCAACCCGGTGCTGCTGGACTACCACCCCTTCCTGCCGACGCAGGAGGGCGACATCCTCACTTCCTCGCCGGAACCGCTCTACCGCGTGCGGCACATGGACCTCGCGGTCTTCGAGACCGAGGTGTTCGAGCTCTCCCTCGACCTCGAGGTGCTGCTCGAGCTGCAGGCCGAGCTTCCCGAGACCAGCCCGCGCCGCATGCGGATCCTCCAGGCGCTCGACGATGCGCTCGACGTGCTCGACCTGCAGCGCATCGTGCAGACCGCAGGCGACGCCAGGGCGCAGCTGGCCGAGGTGCTCGCCGCGCCCGCCGACGCGAGCGCGCACCGCATCGCCGCGATCGGGCACGCGCACATCGACTCGGCTTGGCTGTGGCCGCTGCGCGAGACCGTGCGCAAGGTCGCCCGCACCACCTCGTCGATGACGACGCTGCTCGAGGAGCAGCCGCAGTTCCGCTACGGCATGTCCAGCGCGCAGCAGTACGCCTGGATGAAGGAGCACCGCCCCGAGGTCTACGCCAGGATCAAGGCCGCAGTCGCCGAGGGGCGGTTCCTGCCGCTCGGCGGCATGTGGGTCGAGTCCGACACCGTCATGCCGACCGGCGAGTCGCTCGTCCGGCAGTTCTCGCACGGGCAGCGCTTCTTCGAGCGCGAGTTCGGGATCCGGTCGACGGGCGTGTGGCTGCCGGACAGCTTCGGCTACTCCCCCGCCCTGCCGCAGCTCATGCGCCGGGCCGGCTTCGAGTGGTTCTTCACCCAGAAGATCTCCTGGAACCAGCGCAACGTGTTCCCGCATCACAGCTTCGACTGGGAGGGCATCGACGGATCGCGGATCTTCACGCACTTCCCGCCGATGGACACCTACAACTCGCAGCTGAGCGGCATGGAGGTCGCCAAGGCCTCGCGCCAGTTCAAGGAGAACCGCGTCGCGACGCGGTCGATCGCCCCGGTGGGCTGGGGCGACGGCGGCGGCGGCACGACCCGCGAGATGACCGGCAAGGCCTCCCGCCTCGCCTCGCTGGAGGGTTCCGCCCAGGTCGAGTGGATCCACCCCGACGAGTTCTTCGACGCCGCCAAGGCGGAGCTTCCGGATCCGGCCGTGTGGGTCGGCGAGCTGTATCTCGAACTGCACCGCGGAACGCTCACGAGCCAGCACGCCACGAAGGCGCTGCACCGCTGGGCGGAGCAGGCGCTGATCGAGGCCGAGCTGTGGGCCTCGACCGCGGCCGTGCGCCTCGGCGCGGCGTATCCGCACGATGAGCTCGACCGACTGTGGCAGACCGTGCTGCTGCACGAGTTCCACGACATACTCCCCGGCACCTCGATCGCGTGGGTGCACCGCGAGGCGGTCTCCGTGCTCTCCGGGGTGCTCGACGGGGCCCGCGCACTTTCCTCTGCCGCGCGCGCCGCGCTCGCAGGCGAGGGCGACCGCGAGCTCGTGTTCACGCCGACGTCGGTCGGTGTCGGACCCGGCGCTCGCGCGCTCGGCGCCGCCCTCACATCCGCTCCGGGGTCGTCGAGCGAGGACGGCGGAGCCGACCGAGACGAAACGCCGGTTGCCGAAGCACCGGCCCAGATCCGCTACGTGCCCCTGCCCGTCACCCTCACCGAGGTGCCCGACGGCTACCGTCTTGAGAACGGGTCGGTGATCGTCACGGTCTCCCACGAGGGCCTGATCACCTCGGCGATCGACAAGGCATCGGGCCGGGAGACGATCCCGGCGGGCAGGCCGGCGAACCTGTTCCAGCTCCACCAGGACTTCCCGAACATGTGGGATGCGTGGGACATCGACAAGTACTACCGCAACCGCGTGGACGACCTCACCGCGGTGTCGTCGATCTCCGCGTCCGTCGAGGACGGCGTCGCGACGATCGTCGTGGAACGCCCGTTCTCCGAGTCCTCCCTGCGGCAGTCGATCACGCTGCGCCCCGGATCCCGCACGGTTCTGCTCCGCAACGAGATCGACTGGCACGAGACGGAGAAGCTGCTCAAGATCGCGTTCCCGCTCGACGTGTTCGCCCGGGAGACGGCCGCCGAGACGCAGTTCGGATTCCAGCGCCGGGTCACGCACGTGAACACGAGCTGGGAGGCGGCGAAGTTCGAGACCTCGATGCACCGCTTCGTGCTCGTGCAGGAGGACGGCGGATTCGGCGCGGCGCTCGTGAACGACTCGATCTACGGCTTCGACACCACGCGCGACGTGGACGGCGACGACGTCACCACGACCGTGCGCCTCTCGCTGCTGCGCGCCCCTCGTTTCCCCGACCCCGACACGGATCACGGGCGGCACGAGATCCAGGTGGGCCTCGTGATCGGCGCGGACGCCGCGATCGCGACCGCGGAGGGCATCGCGCTGAACGCACCGTCGACCGTCGTCCGCGGTGCGCACGAGGTCGAACCGCTGGTCGCCGTGTCCGGCGAGGGCATCGTCGTGTCGAGCGTGAAGCTCGCCGACGACCGCTCCGGCGACGTGATCGTGCGCGTCTACGAGTCGCTCGGCCGGCGCACGTCCGGATCCCTGACGGTCGGCTTCCCGCACAGCGGGATCCGCGAGGTCTCGCTCATCGAGGACGAGCTGGACGCGCCGCGAATCGGCGAGGCGCTGTCGCTGCGCCCCTTCGAGGTGCGCACGCTCCGCATCGCCCGGGCCTGACGCACGCAGGTCTCGCGCGCTGGCTAGCGTGCCCCACTCCCGCCGAGACCCCCTCGCAGCACCGGCGCCCCCTCCCGCTGACGCACCTCGGAGGGGGCGTCGGTGCGCAGGCAGAGGGGGCGTCGGCGTATCTGGGCGCGCTCCGGAGCGCTCGCGATGCGGCGCGAGGGCGCGGCTCAGCCCAGGACGCGGGTGAACGCGTCGCGGCTGATGCCCTGCTCCAGGATCCGCGCGGACCACTCGCGGGCGCTGTGCAGGCTGTGGTCACGGTAGTTGCCGCACTCCACGGCGCTCACACCGGGGACGTCGCTCCACTGGGCCTTCTCGGCGATGAAGCGCAGGCTGTCGGTGATCGCGTCCACGAGCGCCGGAACCTCGTGACGTCCCCACATGATGAGGTGGAACCCGGTGCGGCACCCGAACGGAGAGATGTCGATGACGCCGTCGACGCGGTCGCGCAGGAGGGAGGCCAGCAGGTGCTCGATCGTGTGCAGGCCGGCGGTGGGGATCTCGCCCTCGTTCGGCTGCACGAAGCGCACGTCGAAGTTCGAGATCTCGTCCCCGCGCGGTCCCTGCTCGACGCCGATCAGGCGCACATAGGGTGCCTTGACGGCGGTGTGGTCCAGGGTGAAGCTCTCGACCTCGGCCATGCGGATCTCCTTCGGGTGACGGATGGATGACGGGCCGGATCCAGCCCGGATCCGAGGCTACCCCGCGGACCCGTGCCGAGGGCCGCCGCCCGCAACACGATGACGGACCGGCGCGATCAGGTCCCTCACGGCGTCGCGGACGGATGGACGGGAACGGGTCCCGGCTCCGTGCGGGAACCGAGCACGATCGCGACGATGCCGAGGAAGGCCACCGCGAGCGGGTTGAGCAGCGAGAGCACGTCGAACACCGAGAAAAGCGGGGCGACGTTCTCCCTGGACGCCAGCAATGGCGACCAGAAGGGCGCGACCGGCAGCGCCCTGGCGAGGATGACAGCGACCAGCGCCCAGAGCGGCGCCCAGTTCCATGGCCGGGGCACGACACCGGTCCGGCCTATCTGCACGACGGCGGTGATGGCGAGCAGGAGCATCACCGATTGAGTCACGGGGAAGACGAGCTCGAGGGGAGACGCAGAGTTCCGCAGCGGCAGCTCCCGCTGCGGGGGAGGTGCGAGCACCGAGTAGACGAACGGCTGCGACATGATGACGACGACCAGCCCGATCACAGCCCCCGTGCCGAGCGGTCGGCGCGCGGTCACGCTCCCGGCCCGACCGATCCCGACCGCCAGCACGAGAGCCCCGAGCGCGAACAGCGGGTCGATCAGCGAGGACAGCACGAAAAGCCGCCCCTGAGTCGCGAGCACGGCGAACGCCGACGCGGCCAGCAGCGCGCCGCCCAGCACCCAGGTGCGCCGACGCTGCACGGCATCGGATCCGGATGCGGGGTCCACGGTGACCATGCCCCGACCCTACTCCCGACCACAGCAGAGCCCGCCGCCCGGAGTCCCAGACCGCGGGCTCTGCAATCAGAGGACCGTCTCAGCGGGTGCGGATCCCCGCGAAGAACGCGCGGACGTCGCCGGCCAGCACGTCGGGGCGCTCCAGGGCGGCGAAGTGGCCGCCCTCGTCGAAGCGGCTCCAGTGCACGATGTTGTCGTTGTCGCGCTCGGCGAAGACCCGGATGGTCTGGAAGTCGTCCTTGAAGACGGCGACGCCGGTGGGCGCGTGGTTCACCTGCGGCTCGACCTGCGCCTGCGCGTTCTCGAAGTAGCTGCGGCTCATGCCCGCGGCCGCGTTCGCGAACCAGTTGACGCTGACCTCGAGCAGGATCTTCTCCAGCGGCACGAGCGAGGTGCCGTTGCCGAAGCTGTTGAACAGCTCGCTGTACGCCAGCAGGGCGATCGGCGAGTCGCTGAGCCCCACAGCGACCGTCTGCGGGCGCGAGGCGTTCATGGTGTTGTAGCCGCCGACCGACTGGAACCACTGCATGTGCTCGAGCCCCGCGTAGTCGGCCGGCTCGAGGCGCTCGAACTCCTTCGGGTCGCCCGAGGGGAACGAGAACAGCTGCAGCACGTGCAGGCCGAGGAACCTCTCCGGCGCCAGCAGTCCGAGCTCGCGCGCGACCATCGCGCCGTTGTCGGATCCGTGCACGCCGTAGCTCTCGTAGCCGAGGCCGCGCATGAGCACGTCGTACGCCCTGGCCACGCGCGCCATCGTCCATCCCGACGCGGTCACCGGCTGCGAAAAACCGTAGCCCGGTGCGTCGGGGATGACGACGTCGAAGGCGTCCTCCGCGCGGCCGCCGTGCGCGACCGGGTCGACGAGGCGGTCGATCACGTCGAGGTAGTCGACGGAGGATCCGGGGTAGGTGTGCGCGAGCAGCAGCGGCGTCGCGCCCTCGTGCCCGGAGCGCACGTGGATGAAGTGGATGTCCTGGCCGTCGATCTCGGCGACGAAGTGCGGGAAGGCGTTGATGCGGGCCTCGACGGCACGCCAGTCGAAGGCGCGCCACGCGGCGAGCGCCTCGCGGAGGTAGTCGTTCGGGGTGCCGGTGGTCCAGTCGTCGGCGGGAGCCGGCTGCGGCAGGCGGGTGCGCGCCAGGCGATCCTGCAGGTCGGCGACCTCGGCATCGGTGACGGAGACGGTGAAGGGGCGGAAGGCGAGGGCTGCGGTGCTGTTCATGTCTCCGACACTATGAGCCCATTAGGCTGGATTCGTTCCTAATGAATCACGCCGATCGGAGATCCCGTGACCGCCCCGTCCGCGCGGCTTCTCGCGCTGCTCTCGCTGCTGCAGACCGGATCCGCGCGCACCGGCACGGAGCTCGCCGAGCGCCTCGGCGTGAGCGGTCGCACCGTGCGCGCCGACATCGAACGGCTGCGCGAGCTCGGCTATCCGGTGGACGCGACGCGCGGCGCGGTCGGCGGCTATCGCCTGGGTGCCGGCGGATCCCTCCCGCCCCTGCTGCTCGACGACGAGGAGGCCGTCGCGGTGACCGTCGGCCTGCAGGCCGCCGCGGGCATCGCCGGCATCGAGGACGTCCGCGCACGGGCGCTCGCCAAGATCGAGCAGGTACTCCCCGCCCATCTGCGGCCCACCGTGGAGGCTCTCGGATCCACCGTCGACCGCGGACAGGAGAACGTCGGCACCGATGCGCCGGACCCCGAGGTCGATCCCGCCGTGCTGCGAGCGGTCGCCGCGGCGATCCGCGACACCGAATGGCTGCGCTTCGACTACGACGACTCCCCCGTGCTGGTCGAGCCGTACCGGCTGTTGAGCTGGCAGCGACGGTGGCACCTCGTCGCCCGCGACCCGCAGGACGGATCCTGGGGCACCTATCGGGTGGACTGGATGACGCTGCGGATGCCGACGCGACGGCCGTTCACGCCGCAGCCGCTCGCAGGCGGCGACTACACCGCCTTCGCGATGCGGACGATCGCGGCGAGCGGCTGGAAGGTGCACGCGCGGCTGCGCGTGGACGCCCCCGCGCAGAGCGTGCTCGACCGCATCAACCCCACCGTCGGCGTGGTCGAACCGCTCGACGCCGACCACTGCGTGCTGGTGACCGGCGCGGACAGCCTCGACACCGTCGCCGCCTACATCGGGATGCTGATGATGGACTTCACCGTGGAGAGCCCGCCCGAGCTGATCCCCCGGCTGCGTCTGCTGTCCGAGCGCTACGCCAGGGCCGTCGCGGGGTCGGGATCCGGACCGGAATCCGGATCCTGAGCTTCCGGCGCGCGAAGGGTCAGGAGATGGAAAACGCCGCTGCGAGCGCCTTCCGAGCTGCCTTTTCCATCTCTCCGGATCCGGCGTCGGGTCCGGTCAGCGCCCGTAGCGAGCGACGATCTCCTCGGTGAGCGGAGGCCAGATCCGCTTGTGCTCCTCGCCGAACGGCACCCCGGAGAGGAACGCCGCCGCGATATCGCGCGATCGGTCGATGAACAGGAAGCTGCCGAGGGCGCCGAAGTGGCCGGCGGTCTCGGGCGGGAACTCGTCGCTCAGCCAGTGCGGACTCTTGACGCCCTTGAGTTCGAAACCGAGGCCCCATTGGTTGTCCGGGTAGGAGCCGTAGCCGGGCACGAGGCCGCGCAGCCCCTGGTGCGAGACGGTGAGCGCGAGATCCCGCAGCGCGGCAGGGATCAGCGTGGGTCGCAGCACCTCGCGGCCGAAGATCAGCAGATCCTCGATCGAGGAAGACGCCCCGGCCGACGGGCGGCCCGTCACATCGGTGCGCTCCATGCCGAGGGGAAGCGTCACCTCGCGCAGCATCCAGTCCGAGAAGTCCATGCCGACGGCGTCGGCGACGTGGGCAGCGAGGGCGTCGAACCCGGCGTTCGAGTAGATGCGCCGCTCGCCCGGGGCCTTCTGCGGTTCGGATCCCTCCATCGGCAGCCCGCTGGTGTGGTCGAGCAGGTTGAGCACGGTCGAGCCCGCGGGCCCCGCCGGCTCATCCAGATCCACGAGCCCGCGTTCAACGGCGACGAGGGCGCCCCACGCGGTCAGCGGCTTCGTCACGGAGGCCAACGGAAGCACCGCCTGCGGATCCCCCTGCACCGCGAGGGGCGCATCGGGGCCTGTGACCCCGACGAGGGCGGTGTGCGGGAAGCCGTCGGTCGCGGCGAAGGTCGTCGTCTCCACGGATCCATCGTCCCATGGGGCCGGATGCCCTCCTCCGCCCTCCGCGAGAACCCCGCGGGCGGTGCCGCACCGTCCCACGATCAGGACGGTCGGGTGAAGGGCGGCTGGAGCACGCCGATCGCACCCGGCCGGTAGAGCTGCGCCGGGCGGCCGCCGTCGCGCGCGACTCCGCCGGTGAGCTCGAGGAAATCAGCCGATCCGGTGACCTTCCGATGGAAGTTTCGCGGGTCGACCTCGACGCCCCACACCGCCTCGTACACCGCCCGCAACTGCGCGATCGTGAACTCCGGCGGGCAGAAGGCGGTCGCGAGCGCCGAGTACTCCAGCTTCGCCCTTGCCCTCTCGATTCCGTCGGCGAAGATCTGCGCATGGTCGAAGGCGAGCGCAACCGTGCCGCCCTCGATCTCCGAGACCGGCCACCAGCGCGCCTGCCTGGCATCGGATCCGGCGAGGGCCTCGCCAAGCCCCGGCGCCAGCGCGAGCCAGGCGACACTGATCACCCGGCCGCGCGGATCGCGCCCTGGCGCACCGTACGAGCGCAGCTGTTCCAGGTGCACCCCCCGCGTCACGCCGGTCTCCTCCTCGAGCTCGCGGTACGCGGCGCGTTCGAGATCCTCCTCATCGAGGACGAATCCGCCAGGCAGCGCCCAGCTCCCGGAGAACGGCTCGATCCCGCGTTCCACCAGGAGGAGCTGCAGCACATCGTCGCGAATGGTCAGCACGACGAGATCGACCGCGACCGCGGAGGAGAACGGAGACATGACGCCAGCCTACCGGTTTATCGTCAGGTTGACATGAAGGTGTGCGGATGGTTATCGTCATAGTGACATAAACACCCTTGGAGGGCATCATGGCCACCATCACCTCGGCCCCGTTCATCCGCCACCTCAGCGCGGCGCCGACCATGCATGTGCAGCATCTGCACCGCGGTGCTCTGCGGCACGCGGGCGCGGGCCAGGCGTTCTGGTTCCGCCCGCTCGACGCGGCGATCAGCGAGATCCCGATGGACGACCGGGAGCTGTCGGTCGTCGTCGCACTGCGCACCGCCGACCTGCAGCAGCTGTCGGCGCCGGTCACCGTGACCTATCGGATCGTGGATCCCGCTCTCGCGGCGCAGCGCATCGACTTCTCGATCGACCTGCGCACCGGGCTGTGGGCCGAGCAGCCGTTGGATGCCATCGCCGCTCCGCTCCATGGCGCAGCCACCGCCGCGGTCGTGCACCTGCTGGCCGCACAGCCGCTGGAACAGGCCCTCCTCAGCGACCTCGCCACACTCGGCGCGCGAGCGACGGGCATCCTCGCCGCAGATGTCCGATTGGTCGATCTGGGCGTGGAGATCGTCGGAGTGCGCTTCGCGCTGCTGCGCGCCGAGCCCGATGTGGAGCGGGCCATGCAGACGCCGGCACGCGAGGCGATCCAGCAGGACGCCGACAAGGCGACCTTCGCGCGACGTGCGCTTGCCGTCGAGCGCGAAGCAGCGATCGGCGAGAACGAGTTGGCCAACCAGGTGGAGCTCGCCCGTCGCCAGGAGGAACTGGTGGCCACCCGCGGACGCAACGCTCGGATCGAGGCGGAGCAGGCGGCGGCCGCGTCCGCCATCGCCGTCGAGGCCGAGGCCGGACGGATCCGCACAGCTGCGGAGGCGCAGGCCGATGCCGCGCGAGCGACCGGTGAGGCGGCGGCAGCCGCCGAACGCGCCAGGATGGATGCCGTGCGCGATGTGCCCACCACGGTGCTCACCGCACTCGCGATGCGGGAGCTCGCCGGCAACCTGCCCGCGATCGACCACCTCACCGTCACCCCCGATCTGCTGAACGACCTGCTCGGCCGTCTGGGCGGGAGCCGCTGAAATGGTCGCTCCCCGCGTCGTCGTCGTGCATCGGGCGAGCGAATGGACCGAACTGCTCGCCCGGCACGGTACCCGCGGCCAGGTCGCGTTCTTCCTGCAGCAGCGCGACCAGTCGCCGGCCGAGGTTTCGGCCCGGCACGACGAGCTCGACGCGGCCCTCTCGACGGTTGCCGCCGGCATCCCTTCCGACTGGCGACGTGCGACGGTTGAGCGCGCCGAGCTCTCCCGGTTCGCGTTCGAACCCGAAGATGTCGTGCTCGTCGTCGGCCAGGACGGACTCGTCGCCAACGTTGCGAAGTACCTCGACGCCCAGCCCGTGATCGGCGTGGACCCTGCACCTGGGCGCAACGCCGGAGTGCTCGTTCCGCACGCGCCCGCCGCGACCGCGGCGCTGCTCGCGCGCGTCCGCCAGGGCATCGCGGCCGTGCACGAGCGCACCATGGTCGAGGCGCGCAGCGATGATAGCCAATCGCTCGTCGCGCTCAACGAGATCATGATCGGCCAGCCCGGGCACCAGTCGGCGCGGTATCTGCTCGAGGTCGGCGGCATCGTCGAGCGGCAATCGTCCTCGGGCATCATCGTCGGCACCGGCACGGGCGCATCCGGATGGTGTCGCTCGATCGCACGGATCCAGGCGCCGCAGCTCCTCCTGCCGGAGCCGACCGAGCAGGTGCTGGCTTGGTTCGTCCGCGAGCCATGGCCCTCCCCCACTACGGGGGTCGACCTCATCGCCGGACGACTGGACGGCGACCGTCTCGCACTGCGGGTCGAGTCGGACACGCTCGTCGCGTTCGGCGATGGGATCGAGAGCGACCGCCTGAGTCTCCGGTGGGGTCAGCGGGTCACGGTCGGCATCAGCCCACGCACCCTCCGTACTGTCGTGGCCTGAGCCGCGGCGCCCGCGGCCTTCGCGGATCGCATCGGGGGATCTGTAGGCTGACCGCTCGACGAGCACGAGTGAGACGAGGACCTTCTTGAGCAGCGCCCTACTCCCGCGGGGAGCCCGTCCGGCGACGCCTGCCGACCTAGACGAGATGACTCGAATCCTCACCGCGTCCTTCCTGGACGATCCGGTGTGGGGCCCTTCGTTCCCCGACCGCGCGACGCGTCCGCAGGTGGCCGGTGCGTACTGGCGGTTCATGGTCGGGGAGGCGCTGCGCTTCTCCGAGTCGCGGGTGCTCGACTTCGCGCTCGATGGCCCGGCAGAAGCCGTCGAGCACGGAACTCTTCGTGCGGTCTCCGTCTGGTACCCGCCGGGCGAGGACGAGATCTCGGCGGAGGCCTACCCCGCCTACGACGCCCTGGTCGACGACCTGCTCGACACGGAGGCCGCCGCCGCATTGGAACGGGCCGGCGAGCAGTTCGCAGAGGCCCGGCCGAGCGAGCCGCACGCCTACCTGACCCTGCTCGGCGTAGCCCCCGAGGCACGCGGCGGAGGGTACGGCATGGGGTTGCTCCGGGCGGCGCTCGCCCGCTATGACGAGGCGGGGATCCCCACCTACCTGGAGTCGTCGAACCCGGCGAACGACGTGCGCTACGAGAGGCTCGGATACCGCCCGCACGCTCTGGTGGAGCTCGCCGGCGGCGCGCGGGTGCAGACCTACTGGCGGGCCCCGCAGGCGGCAGGCTGACTCGCCGCCCGGTCAGCAGTGACGGAGTAGGACGCATTGGGCGCCCGAGTGCACGGGAAGCCGTCGAGTGCGCGGCATGGTCGCGTGAACTTCCGGTGCCCTCGGCGCGATGCCGTGCACTCGGCAAGCGAGTCTGCGCCGATGTCACACTTCCGCGCCGGCCGGTGTCTCCATGTTCGAAGGCACGAGAACCGTGCCGCAGAAGGAGCAGATCATGACGATTCAGGCCCGCATCCCCGCGACCGAGGTGACCGGACTGTACGGCGCCGTGGTGAAGTTCGCCACGAAGAAGATGTTCGGCCGGGTGCCCGACTCGATCGGGGTGCTCTGGCACCACCGGCCGGTGTTCACCGACATGATGAACTTCGGCCGCAAGACCGAGAAGTGGCACGAGCTCGACAAGAGCTTGTCGACGCTGGCCGCCATGACGGCGGCGGCGACCGTCGGCTGCAGCTTCTGCCTCGACCTGCACTACTTCATGGCCCACGACCACGGGCTCGCTGAGGAGAAGGCCCGCGAGGTGCCGATCTGGCGCGAGTCCACCCGGTTCACGCACCGGGAGTGTCTCGTGATGGAGTACGCCGAGGCGATGAGCCTGACGCCGCCCGCGGTCACCGACGAGCTCTCCGACGCACTGCTCGCGGAGCTGGGCGCCCCGGCTCTCCTCGAGCTCGCCGCGAAGGTCGGCTACCTGAACGCGACGGCCCGATCCAACATCGCGCTCGGGATCCACTCCGACGGTTTCGCGGACGCCTGCGGGCTCGCTCCGCTGGCGACGCGGGGCGAGACCCGCGTAACGTCGCCGGCATGAGCGACGTGAGCCGGCCGGCGACCGAGGATCCGTTCGTCACGCACCGCGGCCTGTTGTTCACGGTCGCGTACGAGATGCTCGGATCCGCGGCCGACGCCGAGGACGTGCTGCAGGAATCCTGGCTGCGCTGGTCCGCCGAGGACCGCGGCGCCGTGCTCGACCCGCGCGCCTATCTGGTGCGGATCGTCACGCGGCAGGCGCTCAATCAGCTGCGGACGACCTCACGCCGGCGCGAGGAGTACGTCGGCCCCTGGCTGCCGGAGCCCCTGCGCACCACACCGGACGTCGCGGACGATGTGGTGCTCGCGGAGAGCGTCTCGCTCGCGATGCTGACCGTGCTCGAGACGCTCGGGCCGACCGAGCGCGCCGTGTTCGTCCTGCGCGAGGTGTTCGACGTCCCGTTCGACGAGATCGCCGAGGCGGTGGGCAAGACGCCCGCGGCGGTGCGGCAGATCGCGCACCGCGCCCGCGACCACGTCGCTGCCCGGCGTCCGCGCGTCGCGGTGGACGCCTCGGAGCACGATCGCGTCGTGGAGCGCTTCATCGCGGTCATGAACTCGGGCGACGTGCAGTCGCTCATGGACGTGCTCGCACCCGACGTGGTGTCGGTGACCGACAGCGGCGGACTCGTCCGGCACGCGGCCCGGCGGCCGCTGCACGGCGCAGAGCGCGTCGTGGCGTTCCTGCAGGGCAGCATCGCGAAGCTCGACACGGCCTTTGCGGTGGTGCCCCTGCGCGTCAACGGCATGCTCGGCGCCGGGATCCAGGTCGGGGGCGAACTGCTCGCCGCGGTGAGCTTCGCCGTGGAGGACGGTCGCATCACGCAGGTGTTCTCGGTCGCCAATCCGAAGAAGCTCTCGGGGCTCGAGGCCGAGGCTCCGCTCGCCCGCTGACCCGTCGCACTATTCGGCCGGTCCGCGGTATCGGTTGCCGCGCGGTCGCCGCCCCTGCCCCGTCCGAGGTTCGCGGCGAGCGCGCTCCTCGGACCGTTCGATGCCCAGCAGTGCGACGACGCATCCCGCCATCACCACGACGATGGCGCGGGTCGCCCACAGCATCGGCGCGGATCGCACGGTGACGTCCTCGATCGGGAGGCCGAACACGACGCCCAGCATCGCGGGACCCGACCCGCGCCCCGGGGCCCATCCATGGGTGTCCAGGGCCAGCATGGCCGTCACGCCGGAGACGGCGACGAGGAGCAGCAGGACCATGATGAGAAGGACGCGCGGCGACGTGCGACCGCGTCGCCGCGTCAGGGCGTGCAGCACGACTGCCACCGGCCACAGCACGATCATGCCCGCGAGGATGCCGAGCAGCTCGGCCAGCGGCACGAGGAGCAGTGCGAACAGCAGCGCGGAGCCCAGCCCTTCGGCATATCCGTCTTGCATCGTGATCGCCACGGCGCACGGAAGGCCGGCGGCCAGCACCAGACCTCCGGCGCCCCACGCCGCCGCACGCGCTGTGACGGGGAAGCCGGTCAGGGCGAGCGCGGTGACGATCGCCGCGACCAACGCCGACGGGATCCCGCCGAGGACCATCAGCCGCGTGGACTCCAGATCCTCCGCGCCGCGCAGCGCGAACACGACGACGGCGCACCCGAGTGCCAGCGCGATCCCGACCGCGAGGACGATGACGACGGTGTGCGCACGAGACGGCGCCCCTGCCGAGACTTCCGGTGGGGGTGCCGCCGACGTCATGCTCAGGCGCCCTTCAGACGCTCCGAGAGGTAGGCGTCGAGCTCGGCCAGCGGCACGCGCTCCTGCGCCATGGTGTCGCGGTCGCGCACGGTCACGGCGTCGTCGTCGAGCGAGTCGAAGTCGATCGTGACGCAGAACGGGGTGCCGATCTCATCCTGGCGACGGTAACGTCGCCCGATCGCGCCGGCGTCGTCGAAGTCGATCGCCCAGTGACCGCGGAGCTTGTCGGCGACCTCGCGGGCGAGCGGGGAGAGGCGCTCGTTGCGCGAGAGCGGCAGCACCGCGACCTTGACCGGGGCGAGGCGCGGATCGAGCTTCAGCACGGTGCGCACGTCGGTGCCGCCCTTGGCGTTCGGCACCTCCTCCTCGACGTAGGCGTCCACGAGGAACGCCATCATCGAGCGGGTGAGGCCGAACGACGGCTCGATCACGTACGGGGTGTACTTCTCACCCGAAGCCTGGTCGAAGTAGGTCAGGGAGGATCCGGAGGCCTCGCTGTGATTGGACAGGTCGAAGTCGGTGCGGTTGGCGACGCCCATGAGCTCGCCCCACTCCTTGCCCGCGAAGCCGAAGCGGTACTCGACGTCGATCGTGCCGGCCGAGTAGTGCGCGCGGTCGTCCTCCGGCACGTCGAACTGGCGCATGTTCTCCGGGTTGATCCCGAGATCGATGAACCAGTCCCAGCACTCCTGCACCCAGTGCTCGAACCACTCCTGCGCCTCGGCGGGGGGCACGAAGTACTCGATCTCCATCTGCTCGAACTCGCGGGTGCGGAAGATGAAGTTGCCGGGCGTGATCTCGTTGCGGAACGCCTTGCCGACCTGGCCGATGCCGAACGGCGGCTTCTTGCGGCTCGCGGTGAGCACGTTCGAGAAGTTCACGAAGATGCCCTGCGCGGTCTCGGGGCGCAGGAAGTACACACCCGACTCGTCGTCGACGACGCCGAGGTAGGTCTTCACGAGGCCCGAGAAAGCCTTCGGCTCGGTGTACTGGCCCTTCGTGCCGCAGTTCGGGCAGGGCACGTCGGCCAGGCCGTTCTCGGCGGGACGGCCCTTGCGGGCCTCGAAGTCCTCGATGAGGGTGTCGGCGCGGAACCGCTTGTGGCACTGCAGGCACTCGACGAGCGGATCCGTGAAGGTCGCGACGTGACCGGACGCCTCCCACACGCGCTTGGGCAGGATGATGGAGGAGTCCAGGCCCACCATGTCGCCGCGTCCGCGCACGAAGGTCTGCCACCACTGCCGCCGGATGTTCTCCTTGAGCTCGGTGCCGAGGGGGCCGTAGTCCCAGGCCGAGCGGGAACCGCCGTAGATCTCACCCGCTTGGAACACGAACCCGCGGTGGCGGGCGAGGGCGATGACCTTGTCAAGACGGGACTGTTCGGCCACGGTGGCTCCAATGGTCGCGATGATGCGGGGAATGCGCACGAAGAGGCGCGGATCAATCCTATCGGTGCCCTCCGGAGCGCGAGAGGGCACCCGAGGCGGCGCCGGTGCCCCACCCGCGGTCGACCGAGTCAGCGTCCGGGGAACGCCGCGCCACCGCCAGAGGCAAGCGATTCGGCGACCCTGCGCAGATTCGCCTCCGCCATCTCCGGCGGCATCGCCGGGAGGATCTCGTCCCAGAATGCGAGACCCGCGCCGCGGCCCTGCATCATCCCGGCCGGACGTGCCAGCGCCCAGAGATGCAGGTGGGCGGATCCGTCGTTCCACCGGGCGAAATGGCAGCGCGCGACACCGGGAATGCTCTTGACCGCGGCGGAGACGCGCTGCATCAGGGGGCCGAAGGCGGCGAGCACGTCGACGGGCGCATCTTCGAGGAGCCAGTGCTCACGCGGCGAGATCGCGCCGACGAACGGTAGACCGCCGATCTCCCACCCGGAGCGCACCTGCCAGAGATCGTCGCGCCAGATCGTGTGCGCGCTGGGCTCGCAGGGTCCGCAGTCCTCAGGACCGCTCTCGCCGCCGCGCGGTGCTTCCGGCACCAGCATGGGCTCGAGCGGGCGCATCGTGATCTGCTCGAAGGCCCACGGCAACCCCTCCGTGAGGGGCGTGGCGTCGAGCCGCTCGCCGATCGGAAGACGTGCGTGATACGGGCTTTCCGCCGGGTGTTGCGTTGCGCTCATCTCTTCATCGAATCACACCGCCTCGACGCTCTTCTCCGCATCCGGCGCCGCCCGCGGCCGATGTCAGAGGCCGGTGGCACCATGGCCCCCATGGAACAGCGAGTGAGCTTCATCACCCTGGCCGTCGCGGACGTCGCGCGCAGCAGAGCCTTCTACGTGGACGGTCTCGGATGGCAGCCGATCTTCGAAGCCGACGAGGTCCTGATGCTCCCCGTCGCGGACCGGATGATCCTGTCGCTCTGGAGCGTGGAGGGTTTCACCGCGGAGATCGGCGCACCGCCCGCCCCCGGCATCGCCCCGCTCACGCTGGCGCACAACGTGGCGACCGACGCCGAGGTCGACGCGGTGCTCGCCGAGGCGGCGGCGCTGGGCGCTCCCGTCACACCCGCCCTGCACCGCGAATGGGGCGGCTATTCGGGCTACTTCGCCGACCCCGACGGGTTCCGGTGGGAGATCGCGATGAACCCCGGCGACACCGGGGCGTTCGTGCTCGCGCCCAGGGTCTGACCCCGCCCCGCTCCCCGGCCCGCCGCGACGCGGCTTACCCTGGAATGATGAGCACCGCACAGGAAGCCCGCACGCACGGCGAACGCGACACCCGATTCTTCGGGCAGCCGTGGGCGCTCGCCCACCTGTTCGGCGTCGAGATGTGGGAGCGGTTCAGCTTCTACGGCATGCAGGGCATCCTGCTCATCTACCTGTACTACTCCGTCACCGACGGCGGACTCGGGCTCGACAAGGGGGTCGCGGGCGGCATCGTCGGCGCCTACGGCGGATCCGTCTACCTCGCGACGATCCTCGGCGCGTGGGTCGCGGATCGGCTCCTCGGATCCGAGCGCACCCTGTTCTACAGCGCGATCGTGATCATGGCGGGACACATCGCCCTCGCGCTGCTGCCGGGCGTCGTCGGCGTCGGCGTCGGCCTGGTGCTCGTCGCGATCGGGTCCGGCGGGCTCAAGGCCAACGCGACCTCCGTGGTCGGCACCCTCTACTCGGCCGAGGACCCGCGGCGCGACGCCGGGTTCTCGCTGTTCTACCTGGGCATCAACCTCGGCGGGTTCTTCGGGCCGATCCTCACTGGCCTGCTCCAGTCGACTCTGGGCTTCCACTTCGGCTTCGGCCTCGCGGCGATCGGCATGGCCGCCGGCCTGGCGCAGTACTCGTTCGGGCGCCGCAAGCTGCCCGCGGAGGCGCACCGCATCGCGAACCCGCTGCCGCGCAACCGCTACGCGACGGCGGTCGTCATCGCGATCGCCGGGATCCTGGTCCTCGTCGCGCTCGTGCTGACCGGGGTCATCACGGCGGACAACCTCGCCACGGTCGTGATCATCGCGGCCACGGTCGCCGCGATCGCCTACTTCGCCGTGATCCTCACAAGTCGCCGCATCGACGCGACCGAGCGCTCACGGGTGTGGGGCTTCCTGCCGCTGTTCATCACGAGCGTGGCGTTCTGGTCGCTGTACCAGCAGCAGTTCACCGTGCTGACCGTGTACTCGGACGAGCGCTTGAACCGCGATCTCTTCGGCTGGGAGATGCCGGTGTCGTGGGTGCAGTCGATCAACCCGGTCTTCATCATCGTGCTGTCCGGGGTGTTCGCCGCGATCTGGACGAAGCTCGGCGCCCGCCAGCCCTCCACGCCGGTGAAGTTCGCACTCGGCGCGATCATCATGGGCGCGGCGTTCCTGCTGTTCCTGCCGTTCGCCGGCGGCGCCGCGAATTCCACGCCGCTGCTGGCGATCATCGGGATCCTGTTCGTGTTCACGGTCGCCGAGCTGCTGCTGTCGCCGATCGGACTGTCCGCGGCGACCAAGCTGGCCCCGACCGCGTTCCACACGCAGATGGTGGCGCTGTTCTTCCTGTCGGTCTCGCTCGGCACCGCGATCTCGGGCTGGCTCGTGCAGTTCTACGACCCGCACAACGAGGTCCCGTACTTCTCGATCCTCGGCGCGATCGCGATCGTCGTGGGCATCGGCCTGCTGGTGTCGGTCAAGCCCGTGCTCGCGCTGATGAAGGGCGTGCGCTGACCGCGCCATGATCCGGGGGTCTGCCTCTCTGTTCGAGGCAGCCCCCCAGTTCGGCGAGAGCGTCTCGGGATCAGGCCCGCGCGGCGACGCTCTCCAGGTAGGTGCCGGCCGCGAGCTGCTCCAGGAGCGGGCGCGCGGTCGGGGTCCAGCCGAGCTCGGTGCGCGCCTTGGCGCCCGAGGCCTGCTCGTCGAGGAGGAGCGCGTCGGCGAACGCCTCGCCGAGTCGGGCGCGGGTCTGCTCGACGCTCTCGGCGCGGACGCCCTCTGCCACGTCGGATCCGGACGCGATCGCCTCGCCGAGCTCGCGGACGGTCGGGTTCTCCCCGGAGGCACCGATATAGGTCTCCCCCGCGCGGCCGCTCTCGAGCGCGAGCACGTACAAGGCGGCGAGGTCGTCGACGTCGACCGTGGTCCAGTGCTGGCTGCCGTCGCCGATCAGGAGCACACCCCCGTCGGTCGCGTCGGTGAGGATCCGCACCAGGCCGCCGCCGCGTCCGTAGACCGCGGCGGGCGCGACGACCATGCCGCGGACGCCGGAGGCGCCGAGCACCTTCGCCTCCCCTGCGCCGCGCCAGGCGGTGAGGGCCGGCCGGTCGATCGGAGTCTGCTCCGTGATGTCGCTCGCCGCGCCGTAGCTCCAGATTCCGCCCGTGTGCACGAACGGCTTGCCCGTGCCCTCGAGCGCACCGAGCACGGCGTCGATGAATGCGGCATCGCCCTCGGGCGTGGAGGCGGTGTGGATGACGCCGTCCGCGGCGGCCGCGGCCTCCGCCACGAGCACGGGATCCGTGACGTCGCCGATGAGGGCGGTCGCCCCGGCCGCCTCCACGGCGCTCGCCTTCACCGCATCGCGGACGAGGGCGGTCACGGTGTGACCTTCTGCGAGCAGCCGGTCGAGGACGGAAGTGCCGATGTAGCCGGTCGCGCCGGTGAGAAGAACCTTCATGCCTTTCGCGAACGCCGCACCCGCTCGGATATTCCCGGATCCCCCGCGACTAGCGTGTGATCGTGCGCCCGTCGGGGTCGCCGGGACCGTGCGGACGCAGGCGTGCGGGGAGCGGCCACGCCAGGGTGTAGCGCTGCGTCGGCGGGCGCTGCATGTCGCCGAAGTCGTCGACCTTGACCGTGATCCGCCCTTCGCCCTCGGGCACGACCTCGACGATCTGCACCCGCAGCGGCCCTTCGGCCTCGCCTTCGAGGACCCACGGATCCGCGAGCCACCGGATCCCGTGTTCCTCGAGCGCGGCCTCGGCGTCGAGCCAGTCGATCTCGCCGGTGAGCTCGCGGCCGAGCACGTCGACCGCGAGCCAGTCGGCGCCTTCAGGGCGGATCCAGCCGAGGAGCTCGCCATCCTCGCGGCGATGCGGAGTCCAGTCTGCGGGAATCATCCGGCGAGCCTACCCGCGCCGCCCCGGTCGTTGAGCGAGGACGCCCAAGGCGGCAACCGAGCGAGCGCAGCGAGTCGAAGTGACGAAACGCGGTGCCTTCGCAGGAACCGCGTTTCGTCTCGCTCGGCCTCCGGGCGTGCTCGCTCAACGACCCCGAAAAGGGCCCGCAACGTCGAACGCCCGCCCCGGCACAGGCCAGGGCGGGCGTCACGTGAAGGGAGTGTCACCAGATCGTGACGCGCTCCTCGGGGGCGAGCCACAGCTTGTCCGACTCGGTCACATCGAAAGCTTCGTAGAAGGCGTCGATGTTGCGCAGGATCTGATTGCAGCGGAACTCGTTGGGCGAGTGCGGGTCGATCGTGAGCAGGCGGATCGTCTCGGCCTCGCGGCTCTTCTGCTGCCACACCTGTGCCCACGACAGCAGCAGGCGCTGTACGCCGGTCAGGCCGTCGATGACCGGGGCCTCTGCGCCGCCGAGCGCGATCTCGTACGCCTTCAGCGCGATGCCGAGGCCGCCGAGGTCACCGATGTTCTCGCCGATCGTGAGGGCGCCGTTCACGTGGTGCTCGGCACTCAGGCCCTCCGGCACGAGCGCGTCGTACTGCGCGATGAGCGACTTCGTGCGCTCCTCGAACGCGGCGCGGTCATCGTCCGTCCACCAGTCCTGCAGTTTGCCGTCACCGTCGTAGCGGCTGCCCTGGTCGTCGAAGCCGTGCCCGATCTCGTGACCGATGACGGATCCGATCCCGCCGTAGTTGGCCGCCGCATCGCGCCCGGCGTCGAAGAACGGGTACTGCAGGATCGCCGCAGGGAATACGATCTCGTTCATGAGCGGGTTGTAGTACGCGTTCACCATCTGCGGCGGCATGAACCACTCGTCACGGTCGATGGGCTTGCCCACCTTGCCGATCGTGCGGTCGTGTTCGAACTGCGCCGCGCGACCGGCGTTGCCGATGAGGTCGCCCGCGTCGACCGTCACGGTCGAGTAGTCGCGCCACACCTTCGGGTGCCCGATCTTGGGCGTGAACGTGTCGAGCTTGGCGAGCGCCTTCTCCCGGGTCTCCGGGCTCATCCACTCGAGGGTGGTGATCGACTGCCGGTAGGCCTCGAGCAGGTTGCCGATGAGATCGCCCATCGCCTGCTCCGCGGCCGGCGGATAGTGCCGCTCGACGTAGACCTTGCCGACCGCGTCACCGAGGGAGCCCTCGACGAGCGAGACGCCGCGCTTCCAGCGCTCGCGGATCGTGGGGACGCCGGTGAGCTCCGTGCCGTAGAAGGAGAAGTTCTCCTGCACGATGTCATCCGTGAGGTAGGCCGCGAGGCCGTGCACGACCTTGGCGCGCAGCCACGCCTTCCAGTCCTCCAGGCGCCCCGCGGTGAGCAGGGATCCGAGCCCCTCGAAGAAGCTCGGCTGGTAGACGACGGCCTCGGCGAAGGCGTCAGCTCCCGCGGGACCGGCGACCGCGTCGCGCCAGGAGGCGAGGTCGACCCCGACGAGCGTCTGGAACTCGTCCCAGCTCTTCAGGTTGTAGGTCTTGACCGCGTCGCGGCTCTCCACGTTGTCCCAGTGGTGCCCCGCGATGTCGTGCTCGAGCGCGAAGGCGCGGTCGGCCTGACCTGCGGCGTCCGCGACGCCGGCCAGGGTCAGGATCCGCTCGAGGTGCGCCCGGTAGGCGGCACGCGTGGCCTCGAAGCTGTCGAGGCGGTAGTAGCTCTCGTCGGGCAGGGAGATCCCGGCCTGCACCACGAACGGCACATAGCGCTCCGGGTTGCCGGGGTCGGGCTCGACGAACACCCCGATGAGCGCGGCGATGCCCTGACGGTCGAAGGATCCGATCGTCGCGAGGAACTCATCGATCGTCGTGATCGCGTCGACCGCGGCGAGCGGCTCGGCCAGAGGAGCGGTGCCGAGCGCGGCGATGCGCTCGGTGTCCATGAAGCTCGTGAAGAGGTCGCCGATCTTGCGCGCCTCCGTGCCCGGCTCCGCGCCCTGCGCCTCCTCGATGATCGCGCGGACGTCCTTCTCGGACTGATCGGCGAGGAGGTGGAAGGATCCCCAGCGCGCCTTGTCGGCGGGGATCTCGGTCGTGGAGAGGAACGTGTGGTTCACGTGCCGGTAGAGGTCGTCCTGAGGGCGGATCGCGGGGTCGAAGTCGCCGATGGCGAGGCCGGAGGGAAGAACGTCGGTCATGAGGCCCAGCCTATGCGGACGCCCCGACAAGAGGAGAGCGGATCCGCGTCCCGGTTGTTCGCTGGTCGCGGATTGCGGGAATCCAGATCCCGAAGCCGCACTGCGCGACCGCTGAGCGGCAGCCGACGCCGCGGGCGAACGCGTCAGCTCAGCAGGACCACGCGCGCGTCGTTCCCGGGCGCATGGGCGAGACGAGCGTCCGTCGTCACCAACTCGACACCCAGCAATTCCGCGAGGGCGACATAGCTCGCGTCGTACGCCGTGAGGTTCTCGCACAGCTGCCAGATCCGCTCGACGAGCAGATCATGTTCGAACGGACGGATCCCCAGATCGCGAACAAGCTCGCGAGCTCGGTCCGCTTCGGCGAGCGTGGTGATGCCGGCACTCACGCGGCGGCGAAGCACCTGCAGCACTTCGACGGCCTGAAGCTGCGGAGCAGCGACCTGCCAGTCCGCTCGATCGAGCCGCTCCTCCACCTGTCTCGAGAGCGGGAGGGCGAGCAGCAGTTCGACCAGCGCAGAGGTGTCGAGCACGATCACGCGGCGTCGCGCTCCGCACGCGTCGATTCCGCCGCGGTCTCGCCGTTGTAGGGCCGAGTCGGGCGATTGCGGAAGCGCTCTTTGAGTTCCGCCGCCGACGGCACCTCCATCGCACGGCGCAGCTCATTGAGCGCGAGCTCCGAGAGCGTCAGCCCTTCCTGCGCCGCACGGATCTTGAGCAGGCGGTGCAGATCCTCGGGAACGTTGCGAACCTGGATCATCGTCATCTTTCCATGATGACTTCATCACGATCACATCTGCAAGTGCCCGGCGACTTGGATCCGGTGACCGCGTCAAGACTCCGGGAGGGTCTTCGCCATGTCGACCGGAATATCGATCCACCATGCAGCCCCGCGCGGTCCTACTATGAGCAGGAGAGCGGCGTCTGGGGCGCTGCGGGATGGGGATCCCATGCGCGGAATGGGGCAGATGCTCGTGCTGTCTGGCGCGGCGCGGGCCGAAGACGTCACTGCAGCGATCGGCGTGGTCGGAGACGGAGACGCGCTGTCGCCGTATCTGCTGCGCAAGGGGCTGATCAGCGAGGCGCAGCTGGCCGAGGCGGTGTCGATGAACACCGGTACGCCGTTCGTCGACCTCTCCGCGTACCCGCTGGATCCTGAGGTCATCTCGCTCGTGCCCGGCGTGATGTGCCGGCGCTACCGCCTGCTGCCGCTGCGGCAGTACCGCGATCAGCTGACGGTGGCGATGCTGGATCCGACCGACATCATCGCCCTCGACGACGTCGCCAGCATCACGGACCTGCGCGTGAGCCCGGTCGTGGTCACCGGCGAGGCGCTGAACCAGGCGTTCGAACGGTTCCTGCGCTCGGATGAGGAGCTCACCGACCTGTCCGAGCAGATCGGCGAGGCGTCGACCTCCGCCCACATCGTGTTCACCGAGCAGCTCGACGATCAGGACGCGGATGCGCCCGTGGTGCGGTTCGTGAACCTGCTCATCACGCAGGCGATCAACGACCGTGCGAGCGACATCCACATCGAGCCGGGCGAGCACCGGCTCACGGTGCGGTTCCGCATCGACGGCGTGCTGCATGAGATGCAGCGCGCGGACCGCAGCATCCAGGACGGCGTCATCTCGCGGCTGAAGATCATGTCGTCGATCGACATCGCCGAGAAGAGAGTGCCGCAGGACGGGCGCATCTCGGTGCTGCACGAGGGGCGCAGCGTCGACCTGCGCGTGGCGACCCTGCCGACGGTGTGGGGCGAGAAGATCGTGATGCGCATCCTCGACAACAGCGGGCAGGTCATGCTGATGTCGGATCTGCTGTTCTCCGAGCGCAATGCGGAGCGCTTCACGCAGGCGATCTCCCGCCCGCACGGCATGGTGCTGGTGACGGGTCCGACCGGATCCGGCAAGTCCACGACGCTCTACACGGCGCTGCGGGCCGTCGCGAACCCGCGCGTGAACGTGATCACGGTCGAGGATCCCGTCGAGTACCGGATCCCCGACATCAACCAGATCCAGGTCAACCCGCGGGCCGGCCTCACGTTCGCGACCGCGCTGCGATCGATCCTGCGGGCGGATCCGGATGTCGTGCTGGTCGGCGAGATCCGCGACCGGGAGACCGCGGCGATCTCGATCGAGGCGGCGCTGACCGGCCACCTCGTGCTCTCGACGCTGCATACCAACGACGCCCCGAGCGCGCTCACCCGGCTGGTGGAGATCGGCACCGAGCCGTTCCTCGTGGCGACGGCGCTGAGCGCGGTGATCGCCCAGCGACTCGCGCGCCGGCTGTGCACCAAATGCCGCCAGCCGATCGACGGCGACCGGGCGATGCTCGAGGCCGTCGGCATGCCGCTCGACCTCGTCGACGGCGCCACCGTGTTCCAGGCGGTGGGGTGCACGGCGTGCTCCAGCACCGGCTACCGCGGCCGGGTCGCACTACACGAGGCGATGGAGGTCACCGACCGCATCGAGCAGGCGCTGGTGGGCCGTGCGACCGGCGGTGAGCTGCGTGAGATCGCCCTGGAGCAGGGCATGATCCCGCTGCGCGACGACGGCTGGGCCAAGGTGGCGCAGGGCATCACGACGATCGAAGAGGTGCTGCGGGTCTCGGTCTAGTGCTGCTTCGCGAGGTCGCCGTACAGCGTGAAGATCGGCAGGTAGAGGGAGATCACCATGCCGCCGATGACCACGCCGAGCCCGACGATCAGGACCGGCTCGATGAGCGACGACAGCTGTTCCGTGGCGGTCTCGACCTCGTCCTCGTAGAAGTCGGCGATGCTGCCGAGCATCTCTGCGAGCGTGCCGGACTCCTCGCCGACGGCGACCATCTGGGACACCATCGCCGGGAACACCTCGGCCGCGGCGAGCGGCGCGGCGAACGAGCGCCCGCCGCGGATCGACTCCTGGATGTCGCGCACGGTCTGCTCGATCTTCCAGTTGTTCGACGCCTGTCCGACGATCGAGAGCGCCTGGATGATCGGCACGCCGGCGTCGAGCATCATCGACAGGTTCCGGGTGAAGCGGGCGACCGCCATCTTCGTCAGCAGCTTGCCGAAGATCGGCAGCTTCAGCAGGAACGGATCCACCACCTTGCGGTACGCGTCCGTGTAGCGGTTGCGCGCCCACCAGATCCACAGCGCGATTACCAGCACGGCGACCGCCGGCGCGATCCACCTCATGTTCTCCGAGACCGTGACGAGGATCTGGGTCGGCAGCGGAAGGCTCGTGCCGAGTCCCGCGAACATGCTCTTGAACACGGGGACGACGAAGATCAGCATCGCCGTGACGCCGAGGATCGCGATGATCAGCACGACCAGCGGGTAGGTCGTGGCGGCGCGGATCTTCGCGTGCAGGTCTGCCTGCTTCTGATACGTCTCGGCGATCGAGGTCAGCGCCTTGCCGAGGAACCCGCCCGCCTCGCCGACGCGGATGATCGACACCATGAGCGGCGGGAACACTTGCGGGTGCCGTCCCATCGACGCGGACAGGGAGGATCCGGACTCCACGTCGGTCTGCACGATGACGAGCGCCTGCTGCAGCTTCTTGTCATCGGCCTGCTCCGCCAGCACGGTGAGGGTGCGCAGCAGCGGAAGGCCGGCGTTGATGAGCGCCGCCATCTGACGGGAGAAGATCGCGAGCGTCTTCGCCGAGACCCCCTTGCGCAGCGACGGCAGCGAGATCTCGCGATGCAGGCCCGTCTTCGCGACTGGCGCGACGCGCAGCGGCGTGAGGCCCTGCGCGCGGAGCTTGGCGACGACCGCGCTGTCGCTCACCGCATCCATCGTGCCCTTGACGGTCTGCGCACCGGCGGCGTCGAGCGCCTGGTACTCGTACTCCTGCACCCCGGCCATCAGGATCCCCATTCCTCGAGCTGCCGCCCGGCGGCGAACGTCGACCACGACTCGGCGTCCAGATCCGCGGGCTTCACGTGCACGCCGTCGATCGACTTCGGATCCACGGCGAACGTGCGCGCGACGTGCGCGGCGATCACGCCGTCTCCGACGAGGCGGCGCAGATCCTGGTCGAGCGTGTGCATGCCGACGGACTGGCTCGACTGCATCGTCGAGTACAGCTGAGACACCTGGCCCTCGCGGATCAGATTCGCGACCGCCGGAGTGTTGATCAGCACCTCGGTCGCGATCGTGCGCCCCACCGTCTGGGCGCGCGGGAGCAGCGTCTGGCTGATGATGCCCTGCAGCGTGTCGCCGAGCTGGGTGCGGATCTGGTGCTGCTGATCGGCCGGGAACACGTCGACGATGCGGTTGACCGACTTCGCCGCGCCCTGCGTGTGCAGCGTGGAGAGCACGAGATGTCCGGTCTCCGCCGCCGACAGCGCGGTCGAGATCGACTCCGGATCGCGCAGCTCGCCGACGAGGATCACATCGGGGTCCTGCCGCAGCACGCGTCGCAGCGCCTCGGCGAAGGACGCGGTGTCGGATCCGACCTCGCGCTGGTGGATGAGGGCTCGCCGGCTGGTGTGGTGGAACTCGATCGGATCCTCGATCGTCACGACGTGCACGGGACGGGTCGCGTTGATGATGTCGACCATGGCCGTGAGCGTCGTCGACTTCCCGGATCCGGTCGGACCGGTCAGCAGCACGAGCCCCCGCGGGCGCAGGGCCAGATCGTACGCGATCGCCGGGGCGCCGAGCTCTTCGAGGCTGAACACCCGGCCGGGGATGAAGCGCAGCGCCATCGCGATCTCGCCGAGCTGGCGGAAGATGTTCACGCGGAAGCGCCCGATCTCGTCCACGGCATGGGCCAGGTCGACCTCGTGGTGGGTGGCGAACTCCTCCCGCTGCGCCGGGGTCATGAGGTCGTACGCCGCCTGCTCGACCCAGCCGGCACTCAGCGCCTGCTCATGCCGCGGCACGGGCACGAGGTCGCCGTCGACGCGCATGAGCGGCGCGGCCCCCGCGGTCACATGCACGTCGCTCGCGCCGGCGCGGGCGCCGATCGCGAGGATGCGCGTGAGCTCCGCGGCGCTCATTTCGAGGCTCCAGAGGTCGGGTCGTCAGGGCTGACGAACGCGAGCACATCCAGGTTCACGACGAAGCTGCCGTCACTGCCCGTGACCTCGACCTTGTCGATCCCGAGCAGCCGGCCGGATCCGCGCAGTCCGTCCAGGAACGCCTGCACCGCGGTCATGTCCGCCGCGTTCGCGACGACCGTGATCGGGATCTGCTGGCGGCTTCCCCCCACCGGAGCCGGCGCGGGGGACGCACCGGCTCCGGCGACCTTCGATGTCTCTGCCGCGCTGCTGCTCGCCTGCGCCGCCGTGCTGTTCGCCGCAGCCACCGGATCCGACGGACCGGTCGGCTGAGGGGTCGTCGGGGCGGCGGGCGGCGTCTTCTTCGCGGCGGCGGCAGCCTCGGGGCCCGCCTGGATCGGCGAGGTGCGCGCGATGTACGCCGCGAGGTCGCCGCGGGCGATGCTGGTGATGACCACGCCGGCGGTCTGGGCGGAGCCCGAGATGACGTCGAACGCCTGGTCGAGGTCGGGTGCCGCGGCGATCTGCGCACGCAAGTCGGAGACCGCGGCGTCGATCTCGTCCTTCCGCGCCTTCTGCTTCTGCAGGTCGCTGATCTGCTTCTCGTACCCACGATTGGTCGTCGCGGCCTGTCCGGTGTCGCCGAGCGCCGTGAACGACTGGCCGACCAGCGGCAGCACGCCGAAGACGACCGCGAGGGCCACGATAGCGATCGAGACGATCGCGCCGATGAGCGTGATCAGGGACTTCGTCATCTCGTCGCCTCCTCGGCGAAGCGGCCCGAGTAGACCGTCTGGTCGAAGGTGATGTCGACCTTGTAGGTGAACCGCCCCACGGCGGAGGCGCCGCTCGTGGTCGCATTGGCATCGGCCGACAGGATGCCGGCGACCCCTCGCAGGGAGCGCACGTACGAACCCAGATCCACCGCCGTCGGACTGTCGATCGTGAGCGTCCCGGTGAGCCCGACCGCCTTCTTCGCCGCGCTCGCCTTCTTCGCCGCATCCACGCCGCTCGTCGTCGCGGCGGGGGAAGCTCCCGGAGTCAAGGCGAAGCCGATGAGAGACGTGCCGGAGGGCAGGGAGTTCCGGACCTTGTCGAATATGCCGCTCCACGCGAAGTCGGATCCCATGGCCTCGGAGCGGAAGCCCTGCAATTCGCTCTCGGTCGCCAGCGCCTTGCTCACGTCGGAGAGCTCGGCGATCTGACCGATCAGCTGCTGCGAACGGTCCTGCTCCGCGGAGAGCCGCTGCTGCGCGAAGAGGTTCCAGACGAACGCCCCGCCGATCAGCACCGCCGCGAGCAGGACGGCGAGCAGGCAGATCCGCACCCAGACGGCGGAGAGGGCTTCGCGCTCCCTGCGCTCGATCTCGGACCGGGGCAGCAGGTCGACCCGTGGCACCCCGCCGGGCGCGGCGGTCACGATGCGTGCCATCAGCGTTCCTTTCCGAGGGCGAGCCCGAGCGTGCTCACGAGGTTGAGAGCGAGCTCCCCGGTCGGTTCCGGGACTCGCAGCGGCAGCAGATCGGCGATGCCGAGGGTGCGGACGGGCACGTCGACGGTCTCCACCAAGCCGCTGAGAACGCCGTCGACAGCGGCCCCGGCCCCGCACAGCAGCACCTCTTCGACGGGCGGGGCGGCCGGCCTGTTCGCATAGAAGGAGAGCGTGCCCCGTATCCGGCCGATCACGTCGGCGACCGGGCGCAGCGCGGTGTCGGAGCGGAGCGCGCCATGCGGCACGATGCCCGCGGCCCCCGCGAGGTCGGCGACGACGAGGCGAGCCGGATCCAGAGCACCGGCGGCGACGAACGTCCCGTCCCCCGCGCCGTCGGGCGCGACCATCTGGGCCGCGCGCCTGCGCACCGCCACCGTCTCCAGGTCGACGGGGGTGATGCGCACGAAGTCCGGGATCCCGTCGCGCAGGATGACGATCTGCGTGGTGTGGTCGCCGATGTGGACCACGGCCGCGGTGCCCGCCGGCACGACCCGAGCGGCGGCGCGGGCGAGGCCGAACGCTCCGAGGTCGACGCCGTCGACGCGGATCTTCGCCCGGGCGAAGGAGGCGATCATCGACTCGATCGTCTCCGAGACGGCGGCGACGAGCAGTCCGTGCAACTGGTCGCCGTGCTGCGAGGTCGGGTAGTAGTCGAGCACGGCCTGCGCGACCGGCACGGGCAGCAGATCCTGCACCTGGAACGGCAGTGCCTGGCGCAGCAGCTCCGGCGCCAGGGCCGTCGTGGTGTGCTCGCGCACCAGCACGCGACGGCTCGCGATACCCAGGGTCGCCGACTTGGATCCGATCTTCGCGATATTCCAGAGCTGCCGGATGGCCACGGCCACGGCCCCCTGATCGAGCACCTCCGAGTCGTGCGCGGAGTCCGGGGGCAGGACGACCTCGCCATAGGCCAGCACCTGCGGCTGACGTTCGACGCTCACCTCCACCGCGCGGACGCTCTCCTCCGTGATCTCGACGCCCACGTGAGTCTTCGCCATGTCCGTTCCCCTTCCCCCGCTGAGCCGTTGCGGCTCAGTGCATCCCCAGCAGTCCGAGGTACCAGCGCCACACCGGCTCGCCGAGCGCGATCCCGGCCCAGGCGCCGGCGATCATCCACGGGCCGAAAGGAATCGCCGTCTTGCGTCCGGCCCGCCTCAGCAGCATCAGCACGCCGGCGTAGACCCCGGCGAACAGGAAGGCCGCGAAAGCCCCCACTGCGAGCGCACCCCATCCCGTCCACCCGAGGTACAGCCCGACCAGGGCCGCAAGCCTCACGTCTCCTCCGCCCATCCCGCGCGGCTTGATCCGTCGCAGCGTGAAGTAGAAGGCGTAGAGGATCACGGCGCCGGCAAGCGCGCGCAGCAGCTCCCCCCACCCGGCATCCGCGGATCCCGTCGCCGTGGCGACGACGGCGGCCGCGCCCAGCAGCACGATTCCCCCCGCGATGCTCGGCACGACGATCGCGCTCGGCAACCGCCGCGTGTCGAGATCGATGAGGGTCAGCACGATCGACACCGCGGCGAAGCCCAGGAACGCGACCAGCACGATCCAGACCTCGGGGCCGCTCGACCACGTGACGGCGGGGTCGCCGACCCCCGCGATTCCGAGGAGTCCCCGCGAGGGCAGCGCCGCCGCGCCGCCCTCGACGAAACGGGCGGCGCCCGCCGTCATCGCCCACCACGCGACCCCGGCGAATGCGATCCCCGTGGCGGCTTCCACGATCGGATAGCGGCCGCTGATGCGGGCCGCGCACGCCGCGCACCGACCGCGGAGCACGACCCACGAGATCACGGGGACGTTCTGCCACCAGCGGATGTGCTCACCGCAGCTCGGGCACCGGCTCTCGCGGACCAGCGGGATCCCGGCGGGCACGCGGTACGCGACGACGTTGAGGAAGGATCCGATGATCAATCCGTAGAGGCCTGCGACGGCGAGCACAAGGAACGACATCATTGCTCCGCCTGGGAGATGAGGTTGCCGAGCGACAGGGTGTAGGTCGTGCTGCCCGCCGCCCCGCCCGAACCGAGGATCTTGCAGTTCATGTTCGGCATCGGCGACGGGGTCGGGATCCACGACATCGGAAGGCAGGTGAAGTCCCCGTTGTAGGTCATCGATCCGCCGACGTAGAACTGTCCGGTCAGCGTTCCGGTCCAGGTCCCGTCCATGCCGCAGGGCGTGTAGACCATGATCCGCGGCGCGATCGTCACCGATCCGGAGGTGAAGCTGTCGCCGGACGGCCGGCCGCAATCGGTCGCGACGTTGCCGGTGTTCAGGCTCTGGTGCACGAAGAAGATCTGCGAGGTCGGGCTGGAGGGACCCGTGAGGCTCCCGTTGATCTGGACCTTCATGCTCTTGCCCGGCGCGACGAGGAAGACCGCGTCCTGCGGCACGCTGCCCGCCGTGAGGGCGATCGTCGTCGTGTTCCCCGAGGTGGCCGAGCACCCGGATCGGGAGTAGTCCAGGATCACCGGGCCGGTCGCCGCCGCGAGGACGGCGTTCGGATCGGCCGGGCAGACGGAGGTCGTCGCCGTCGCCGGCGTGCCCTGCCAGGCGATCCCCGCACCGAATTCGATCCAGGTCGTCATGGCGTAGACCGTGCCGGCGGTCGAGCCGCCGTTCTGCGCGGAGTTGAGCGGCGGGGTGAACGTCGGCGCGGGGCCGACGGCGCCGACGAGCGCCGAACCGTCCGGATGGGTCCAGCCCAGCGGGTCGATCACGGGCGCGGTCCTGCCGGTCACGGCGCCCTTGATGGTCCCTGCGCTGCCGGTCTTGCTGAGCTGTACGGCGCCACCGGAGGCGACCTGCCCGCAGGACGATCCGTCCGCGGCCGCGCACGCTCCGCCGATCGTCGTGCCATTGGACGACATCGTGATCGCGCCGCCGGCCAGGAGGCTCTTCCCGACGATGATCGGGTTCGACGGATTGGCACCGTTGGTGCCGATCGACCCGTTCGCGAAGATGCTCCCGGTGATGTGGCAGCCGCCCGTGAGCGTGACGTTGCCTCCGTTCGTGCCGTCCGATCCGCCGAGCACCCAGAGGTCGCCGTCGATCACGCTCGAGCCGCTGCAGGTGTAGTCGCTGGTACGGACGACGAGGTCGCCGGTGAGGGTATTGCTCGAAGAGCCTCCGCCGACTCCGTGGAACGAGCCGTTGGTTCCCGCCATGGTCCCGCTCTGCGAGGTGTGCTGCGTGACCTGCCATTGGTAGACCGACAGGATCGTCGTCTTCTCGCCCGCGACGCTGCTCGTGCCGTAACCGGTCGACCGGATGACGACGTAGCTCGTGTCCTTCGTCGGGCAGTCCGGCGACACGGCATTGTTCCAGGAGGTCGGGGCACTGCCGCCGGCGGCGACCTGAATCGCCTGTGCCGCGGTGTCGAAGTAGGGACCGGACCCCTGGGACATGCTGTTCGCCGTCATCGTCGACGCGCCGCAGCTGTTCGCCGCGATGGCCGCCGTCAGCGCCGCCACGACCGAATCCCTGCCAGACTCCGCCGCGATGAAGGACTGCGTGCTGCGCCTGTTGCCGACGTTCCCGTTGATGACGAAGAAGATGGCTGCGGCGATGGTCGCCGTGGCGATGAGGCCGATCAGCATCACGAAGACGACCAGGACGAGGGCGACGCCTTGGTCCTCAGCCTGGCTTCTGCGCCATCGCACCGACAGGTGGTGGATCAGAAGCATGTCTGGCTCCCCCCTCCCGGCCGGATGCCCCACGTGGGATTGCGCAGATAGGCGGTGCCCTCGAAATGGACGGCCGGGCCGTTCGCGCTTGTGACGTCGAAGGAGTAGCTGACGTCCGTGCCGATCTGCGTGAAGAACGGAACCGGTGTGCCAGCGGAGGTCCGGTGCGCGGTGACCCCCGTCTGCCAGGTCGGCCACGGCGCCGGTGTCACGGCCCCGCCGGAGGTCGTGGTGAGTTGCGCGGTCCCGCCGCCGAGGCCGAACGCCATGCAGGCGTTCGAGCCGGTCATCGCGGTCGCCACCACGAGAGTGGATCCGGTCGATCCCGATGCCGTGAGCGAGGGATCCGTAATCTCGTACGCGACCGCGCTGCGCAGGGCCTTCTCGATCTGCGAGGACACGAGCTGACCGCGTTCCGTCGCGTCCACCTGATCGCTGACGCTGGCCTGGGCCTTCCAGGTGTGGAAGAAGACGACGGCGATGCCCGTCGTGATGAGTCCGAGGATCACGACATAGAAGACGAGTTCGACGAGCGAGAGCCCGTCGTCGTCCCGTACGTCGCTGTGCATGTTCATTGCAGGTACACCAGTGCTTCGACCGTGGCGAGCGTCGAGTTGTTCGCGCCCTTGGCGGTGAGCGACAGCCGTGCCGGGCTCGTGCCGCAGTCGTACGTCCCCGACGTCGAGAAGCCCTGCTGAGCGCCGTCGGCGAAGTTCCGCAGTGACGCGGCCGAGCTCAACGCGTTGCAGGTGTGCGTCTGCCGGGCCTGCTCGACCAGGGTGTTCAACTGACGCGTCGCGGTCGCGGTCGTCGCCTGCTGCGAGGAATAGATGATCCCGTTGTAGAGCGCCGGGATCAGGGCGATCGTGATGAGGGCGAGGAGGAACATCGCGATGATGAGTTCGACGAGGCCGAAGCCCTCGTCGTCCGTTCGCGTCGTGGACACTCTGACCACCCCTCGACCGATCCGGCCGGGACCGAGAGTCGATCCCGGCCGCAGTGCGCGGACAGTTAGCAGCCGGGCCCGGACTTGAACGCCGTCGCCACGCTGATGTAGTTCTGGCCGTTCGGGTTGTATCCGCTGACGCAGATCGTCGATGCGGTGGTTCCCGAAACTGCCAGGACCGTGCCATTGACGGCCTGCGCCGTCACATCGACGGTGGCTCCGGAGGCGACCTGAGCGACGGCCGTGGTCGACGCGTTCTTGGTGTTCGACTGCGTCGCCCCGTCCACCGAGGTCTTCTGGATGAATCCGAACAGCGGCAGCGCGATGGCCACGAGAATGCCGATGATCACCACCACGATGATCAACTCGATCAGTGAGAACCCGGCTTCTTCACCGTTCTCACGTGCTTCTTTCTTCGCCTCGAGGGCGCGACGAATAGCGAGCATTGCTTGTCCCCATTTCAGAGAGTCGTTTCGGGTAAAAACGCACTCTGCGAACCGACGCGTCCCTGCGCCCATCAACCAATGCCGGGTTGTCCCGGTCCCCAGATTCGGACTCGAGCTGTCCCAGAGCTCTCATCCTGGGAAAAGGATGGACCTGTCATCGTGTCAGCGCAAGAGGAAAGCCGAAACCACTATTTCGGGATACCAAGCGCAGTCGTCCGAGATCCCGGCTACCGGAAGTCCGCGCCGTCTCGGGCCCGCGGAGGGCCTCAGGATCCCGGCGTCACCGGCAGCAGCACCTTCAGGCAGAAGCCGTCGTCGGTGTGCTCGGCGAACACGTCTCCGCCGTGCGCCCTGGCGAGCCCGCGGGCGATCGCGAGGCCCAGCCCCGCCCCCGACGCCACGGCATCCGGAGCGGCACCGCCGGTACGGGACGGATCCGAGCGCCAGCCGACCTCGAACATGCGATCCAGGTCTTCGACGGCCACCCCGCTGCCGTGATCGAGCACGGCGAGCACGAGACGGTGCGGCGATGGCGACTCCGCGAACACGAGGATCTCGGATCCCTCCGGCGCGTGCCGCACGGCGTTCGTGAGCAGGTTCACGATCACGCGCGTGAGCTGGTGCGGATCGGCCCACAGCACGTGCCCGTCGATGCCCTGCTGCACGATGCGCACGCGGTGCTCCCCCGCCGCCGCGCGCACGTCGGCCACCGCGTCCGAGACCACGTCGAGCAGCTCGACCTGCTCGGCGCGCAACCGCAGCGAGCCCGAGGTGATGCGGGACAGCTCGAAGAGGTCGTCGACCATACGCCCCATCGTCTCGACCTGGGCGCGGACCTGGCCGGGGAAGGCATCCGGGTCCGCGAGCCCCGCCTCGGCCGACTCGGCGAGCGCGCGGATCGCGGTGAGCGGGGTGCGCAGATCGTGCGAGACCCAGGCGAGGAAGCGGCGGCGGTCGGAGTCCAGCCGCTCCAGATCGCCCCTGGCTTCGCTGAGCTTCGCGGACACCTCGGCGAGTTCGGCGGACAGCTCGTCGAACTCCCGCCAGCCGCTGGATCCGCCGTCGACGACATCGCCCTCGCCGACCCGGCGCACCGCGGCCGTCAGCCCTCGCACCGAGCTCCGCGCCGCGCGGGCCGTGATCCACGCCGTCGCGAGCGCGCACAGCAGCGCCGCACCGAGCACCCAGACCAGCACCGTGAAGTCGTGCGCCGACAGGTACATCTCCGCCGAGATCGCCAGGACGCCGGTCGCCAGTGCGAGCACGGAAGCGACCCCGACGACCACCAGTCGCAGCGTCAGCCCGGCCCGTCGTGCCCGGCGCAGCACCAGCAGGGCCAGATACGTGACGACGGCGGCGCAGACGAGCGCGGTGAGCAGGATGAGCAGCACATCCGCGACACCGAGGGGCATCATGAGCCGGACCCGTCCGCCGAGAACCGGTAGCCGGCGCCCCATTCCGTGAGCAGATGCAGCGGACGACGCGGATCCTGCTCGATCTTCTCCCGCAGCCGGCGCACGTGCACGGTCACCGTGCTGGCCTCGCCGAACGACCAGCCCCAGACCTCGCGCAGGATGTCGTCGCGGGACAGCACCTCCCCGTCGTGCTGCACGAGGTGGGCCAGCAACTCGTACTCGCGCGCGGCGAGCGGCACCTCCTCCCCGCGCACGTGCACCCGACGGCGGGCCGGATCCAGCCGGAAGTCGCCCCGCACGATCTCACGGGTCGGCGCGGCCGCCGCCCTGGAACGGCGCAGCAGCGCCCCGATCCGCAGCAGCAGCTCCCGCAGCGCGAAGGGCTTCACGAGGTAGTCGTCCGCGCCGGTCTCCAGCCCCTCGATGCGCTGCTCGACCTCGCCGAGCGCGGTGAGCATGATGATCGGCACGGCGGAGCGCGCCCGGGCATCGCGCGCGAGCTCGTCGCCGCTGATGCCCGGCAGCATGCGATCGACGATGAGCACGTCGGGCGGATCCGCTCGCACCGCGCGCTGCGCCGAGATCCCGTCCCCGAACGCCTCCACGAGGTAGCCGTTCGCGCCGAGGTAGCGCTCGACGGCCGCGCGCACGGTGGGGTCGTCTTCGACGACCACCACGCGGGGCAGCGCGATCGCTGACGTCTCCATGTTCAGAGGCTAATCCCGGTGCACGTGCCGGATCCGGGTTCCTTACGGCCCCGAAAGAACTCCCCCGCGGCGCTCGTGCCGTATCTACCGTCGGTTTCGTCCCCGACAGCCGGCACGTCCGTCGCCGGCGCATCCACGGAATGGAGCACTCATGCGCAAGATCGCTTTCGTCCCCGCCTCGCTCGGCGTGGCCGTCCTCGCCCTGGGCCTGTCGCTCGCGGGCTGCAGTTCGACTCCGGGAGGATCCACGCCGTCGTCCGACACGATGTCGACGTCTTCGTCGGAGCCGAGCTCGTCCCCGATGGCCTCCATGGACGACATGCACAAGACCGGAACCTTCATGGGCCTGAACGGCAAGAAGGTCGACGGCACCGTGACGGTCTCCGGATCCGAGCTCATGCTCAGCGACTTCTCCTCCGACGAGGGTCCCGACCTGCACGTGTACCTGACGAACGGCACCGACGAGGCCGCCGTCTCCGCGGGCACGCAGATCGACGCGATCGCCTTCGACAAGGCGTCGCAGACGTTCATGCTGAGCGGCGTGGACCTCTCGAAGTACACCGACGTCGTGATCCACTGCGACAAGGCCAAGGCGGTGTTCGGGGCCGCTTCCCTCTCATGACCGCGACCGCGGTGCGGGTCGGCCGTGGGGAGCCTGCCCGCACCGCGCCCTGGCCGCTCGCCTCCGCACTACTCGGCGCGGCGGCTCGGATCGCGGTGGGCGCGCTGTGGCTGAACGAGGGGATCCTGAAATACCGCGCGGGATTCGGATCCGCCGACATCCTGCTCGTCGCGCAGGGCACCGCCGGCAACAGCCGGGTGCCATTCTTCTTCCGGCCTCTGGGAGCGCTCATGCAGGCGGCGCCGGACCTGTTCGGCATCGCGATCCCGGCGCTCGAGGTCGCACTGGGGGTGCTGCTCGTCCTCGGCCTGGGTCGAGTGCTGACCACGATCGCGGCGCTCGGATCCATCGCCACCCTGATGCTGTACTGGTCGTCCGATCAGCTCATCGCGCAGTACCCGGCGATGGTGCTGCTGTCGGCGCTGGTGCTGGCGCTGCCGGGGTCGGGCCGCATCGGGGTCGCCTGGTGGTGGGGGCGACGGCGCGGGCATTGACGCGTGCGGGAGGCCTCGTCAGCTCCGACGGAACCAGCGCTTCTTCGGTTCCGGAAGCGGTGGCTCCGCGGCAGCGGTGGCCGCCCGGCGGCCCTGCCACGCCTCGATCTCGGCGTCCACATCGCGGGGCTTCGTCACCACGGGCGGGCCGCCGAGCAGCTGACGCCGGGCCTCGATCACGCGCCGGTTGAAGTCCTCCAGCACCGCGCGCACATCGCTCTCCCGCCGCAGGGCGTCGAGCTGAGCGTCGAGCTCGCGGTCCTCCACGCGCAGCATGAGCGCGGGCGGACCGAGGCCGGTGAGGTTCTCGCGCTCGATCTTGCGACGGATCCACCAGTCCGGGTCGTGATGATCGCCGAGACCGGGGATCGGCTTGCCCGCTCCGGGAAGGTCGTCGAACTGCCCCTGCCGGATGGCCACCTGGATCGCGGTCTCGACGATCGCGGGCATCGTCTCGGCGTTCAGGGCGGCGGGCGGGGCGGTCTGATGCTCCTGACCCGAGCTCGCCGCGGCTCCATGAGCGCTCCGTGCCGCATCATGCGCGCGGCGCACGCGGTCCGGATCCCTCATCACGCCTCCTCCGGTCGATCGCCTCGGGTGCTGCCAGCCTATGCGGCCGCTCACGCCTCGGACGAGCGGATCCGGCCGGTTCCTTCGCAGGCGCGAGCGGCCCCTTGCCTCGTCCGTGGGTTGCGAGTCGGTCTTTCGAGTGCAGTACGAACGCCGCTCGCGACCACGGGACGAGGGACTCATCGTCCTCCACAGGGACCGATCCGCGGAAGTTCTGCACAGCTCGGAAATTACCCCTGATCTGGAGGTTCGAATGTCGGTGGCCCCCTGTTGAATGGAGGCATGGCAGCCACCACGCACGAGACTCTGGAGCAGGTCGAGCACCTGCTCCGGCAAGTGTGCGCGTCGCGCGAGATGGCGGGCCAGTTCGACGGAGTCTCCGACGACGAAGCGATCCGGATCCTGCAGGCCCTGGGGCGGATGCAGCGGCTGCTCGACGGCACGATCACGACCGCGACCGTGCATGCCGTGCACCGCGACGCAGGAGCCGCGTCGACCACGCTCACCACCTCGGCAGGGTGCGCAGACGTGACCGAACTGCTGCGTCGGGCGCTGCGCGTGGATACCGCCGCCGCCCGCCGGTACGTGCGCGCCGCCGACGCGGTCGGACGCGGCTTCCTGCACTCCTCGGGCGATCATGGGGCTGCGCGGTATGAGGCGCTGGGGCAGGTGCTGCGCGACGGGGAGATCTCGACGGCCGGGCTGCTCGCCGCGATCGGGCCGGTCGAGCGATCCGGTGACAGGATCAGCGCCGACGCCCGAGGCGCCGTCGACGAGATCCTCGCGACCATGGCGCGCGGTCTCGATCTGCCCGACGAGTGCGGCAGGCCGGGCCCCGCGCCGTCGACGGACGAGCTCGCGAATCATGCGCAGGCCCTCATGCTCGCGCTGGACCCGGACGGCGCCGAACCCGACGACCGGAAGGCGGAGCGCAACCGGGGGTTCACGATCGGCCGGCTCCGCGACGGGGTGCGTCCGGTGCACGGCGGGCTGCTACCCGAAGTCGCGGGGGCACTGGAGCGTCTGTTCGACGCGTTCAACAACCCTGCCGCGACGGATGCGCCGTGCCTCACCCGGCGCCTCGGCGAGACGGGCTGTGACGTCCTCGACGGCCTGGCATCCGGGGAACCTGCGACGCAAGAAGCACAGGGAGCGGTCCGATTCGTCGAGGACGACACGAACCCTCTCGAGCCGGTGTTCGCCGGTGGCCCGAGCGCCCCGATCGACGCCCGCACGCGCGCGCAGCGCAATCACGACAACCTCGCGGCGATCCTGAACATCGCGGCCGGGCATTCCGCCATGCCCGCCCTCGGCGGTGCAGCCCCGACACTCGTGGTGTCGGTGGCGGCCGAAGACTACGCGAACGGCACCGGGCGGGCATTCATCGAAGGCTCTGGGGTCGACGTGCCCCGCAGCGTCGCTCAGCACACGGCCTGCGCGGGAGGGGTGCAGCGGGTGCTGTTCGACGAACAGGGGCAGATCGTGTCGATCGGCACCACGGCCCGCATCTTCAACGCGGCGCAACGCCGCGCGATCCTGCTCCGCGACCGGGAATGCCTGATCCCCGGCTGCCACACCCCCGCGACCTGGTGCGAGATCCATCACGTCCGCGAGCACGCCGAGGGCGGGCCCACGCACACCAGCAACGGCGTCGCCCTGTGCTGGCACCACCACCGCACGCTCGGAGTGTCCGCCTGGCAGATCCGCATGCGTCACGGCGTGCCAGAGATCCGCGGCCCCGCCTGGTGGGATCGCACCCGCACCTGGCACCGCCCTCGCACCCGTGGCGGCGCCCCCGGTGCGATCCGAAGACTCCTCGCCACGGGCCTCGCCCCGCCGGGATGAGCACCGGCGGCGCACCGTGTCCCCTGCCGCCTCTAGGCTCGTACGGTGCCCTCCCCGACGCCGAACCCGAGCCCGGGTGACAGATCGCGCCCGAGCGGGGCACCGACTCTGAACCGCGAGATCATCCGCCTGGCCGTGCCCGCCCTCGGCGCACTGGTGGCGGAGCCCGCGTTCCTCATGGTCGACGCGGCCCTCGTCGGGCACCTCGGCACCACGCCGCTGGCGGGGCTCGGCATCGCGTCGGCGATCCTGCAGACCATCGTCGGGCTGATGATCTTCCTCGCCTACTCGACCACCCCTGCGGTCGCGCGGCGGTTCGGCGCGGGCGAGCACGGCGACGCCGTGTCGGTCGGCATCGACGGCATGTGGCTCGCGCTCGGCCTCGGCGCGGTGCTCGCGGTGATCGGTTCGCTGCTCACGCCCGCGGTGATCCCGCTGTTCGGCGCCAGCCCGGAGGTCGCGGCGCAGGCCGCCGCCTACCTCGCGCCTTCCATGTGGGGGCTGCCCGCGATGCTCGTCGTCTACGCCGCGACGGGTCTGCTGCGGGGCATGCAGGACACCGTCACGCCGCTGTGGATCGCGGGCATCGGCTTCGCGGCGAACGCACTGCTGAACTGGCTCTTCATCTACGGATTCGGCTGGGGCATCGCCGGATCCGCCTTCGGCACGGTCGTCGCCCAGTGGGGCATGGTCGGCGCCTACGTGCTCGTGATCGGGCGCCTGGCCCGCCGGCACGAAGCCTCGGTCGCACCCGAGTTGAGCGGAATCCGCGGATCCGCACGCTCCGGGGGCTGGCTGTTCCTGCGCACCGTGAGCCTGCGGGTGGCACTGCTCGCGACCGTGGGCATCGCGACCGGCATCGGCACGCGCGAGCTCGCCGGCTGGCAGGTCGTGTTCACGATCTTCTCCGCCGCGGCATTCGCGCTCGACGCGCTCGCGATCGCCGCCCAGGCCCTCATCGGCAAGAGCCTGGGCGCGGAGGATCCGAACGGGGCACGGCACGTGCTCGCCCGCACCGTCGCCTGGGGCGCCTGGTTCGGAGTGATCGTCGGCGTGCTCATCGCCGCGCTGTCGGCGGTCATCGGACTCGCCTTCACCGGCGACCCGGCCCTTGCAGCGCTGATCCAGCCCGCCCTCGTCGTGCTCGCCATCGCCCAGCCGATCGCGGGCATCGTGTTCGTGCTCGACGGAGTGCTCATGGGCGCCGGCGACGCGCGCTACCTCGCGATCGCCGGCGGCCTGAACCTCGTGCCGTTCCTGCCTGCGCTCGCGATCATCGCCGCGACCGGGGTGAACGGCGTCGCAGGCCTGGTCTGGCTCGCCGTCGCATTCTTCGGCGTGTACCTGTGCGCGAGGCTCGCCACACTGGGTCTCCGGGTGCGGACCGGACGCTGGCTCGCGCTCGAGGTCTGAGACGGCCCGCGTCAGGCCCGGGTTGATCGTGGAGAGGGCCCCGATCCGGAGCATCCGGTCCGCACAGTGAGGGTCCCCGCGATCTTGTGCACCGATCCCGTGATCAGCTGCCCAGAGGACTCAGGACCTGGCAATCTGGGCGGATCCACGCGACACTGAAGGGGTGCTGACCATGAACGAACCGCAGGTGTGGACGCTCATCGGGGTGTTCGCCGCCGGGATGTTCGGCATGATCACGATCGTCACGACGATGTTCACGCGTGTCGTCCGGAGCGAGATCAGCGGCCTTCGAACCGAGTTCAAGGGCGAGCTGTCCGAGCTGCGCACGGACCTCAAGGGCGAGATCGCGGGGCTGCGCACCGAGATCCGGAACGTCGACCGCGACGTCAGCGCCCTGATGAAGCACACCTTCGGCATCGACCGCGACTGACGAGCGACCCGGACCGGATCCGCACGGACCGGCGAAGACTCGCGATCCGCGCAGACCGACGGCGGTCCGGGCCGGCCTCGCCCGCGATCAGCGCCCGCTGCGATGCACCTCGCGCTCCTCGATCGCGTCGAGCTCCGCCGTCGCCCGCGCCCGCACGGTGTCGGACAGCCCGCGGTCGCCGATCGCACGGGGCACCGCGGGCCGCTCGTCGGGGCGTCCGCGATGCATCGCATAGCCCCAGGCGGCGAACCCGAGAAGCGGCCCCCACAGCCAGAACGGCAGCACGAGCAGCAGCTCCAGCACGCCCACGGCCAGCGCACCGCCGCTCGTCGTGACGACGCGCACCAGATCCACACCTCCCACCGTGAACATCACCGCCACGAACGACGCCGCGACCACCGTGAGCCCGACGGGAACCGGACGCCCCCCGATGCCGCCCATCCACTGCGGGAAGCGGTCCGCCCACGGCAGGCACAGGGCGAGCGTGAGCAGCCCCGCCGCGAGCATCGCCCCGCCGAGCAGCAGTCCCACCATGAGGATATCCGGCGCCAGAGCGCCCGTCGGCGCGAACAGCGGCCAGGGTGTCAGCCACGTGAGACGGCAGAACACGTACGGCAGCGCGCACAGCGCCGCCGCGACGGTGATCGCCCGCCGATGCCGCAGCACGCCCGCGGCGAACCGGCCCCGCACCGCGGGCTCGCCGATCGCCCACGCGGCGAGCGCACCCGCGGCGACGAGGTGCGCGAAGGAGACCGCGAGCTCGCCGAGCCGCGGAGCGAGCGCCTCCAGCACGCGGGGCGCGAACGTCGTCAACGGCAGCCGGAGCGCCGCGATCACGACGACGCCGGCGATGAGCGCGATCCCGACGACGCCGATCACGGGCCGCCGCACGGTCAGCAGCACCAGTCCCACGACGACCAGCCCCGCCACCACCAGCACGAACGAGTACCCGGCGACCGGGATGATCCCTCCGGGGATCAGTGCCGCCACCAGCAGCGCCACGATCACCGCGGCGATGCGCAACCCGCCCGACGGGGCGCCGACCACGCCTCCGGCGACACCACCGCCTCGCTGTCCACGCAGCCCGAGCACCCCGACGGCCACCGCGGCGAGCCCCGCGGCGATCGCCACCGCCGCGGCCATGGGCGCCCCGACGATGGTGGCCACGAGACTCGCGGCCGCTCCGGCGGGGACGATGCCGGGCACGAGGAGTCCGATCGCGCCGAGAAGGGCGACGACCGCCCCGAGCGCAAGGCCGACGATCAGCAGCACGACACGCGTTCTGTTTCTCATGCCCCGAACGCTACGGATCCGGATCCGCTCTTCGCGTCGCCCCCGAGGACGGTTCCGGATCACCCGCAGGGATGATCCGCGGCACGCAGGCGCCCCTACCGACCGGGGCGGCGGACGCCGTTCTCGTAGGCCCAGATCACGACGTGCAGGCGGTCTGCGAGTCCGAGCTTCGCGAGGATCGCCTTCACGTGCGTCTTCACGGTGTTCTCGCTGAGGAACATGGCTCGCGCGATGTCGTCGTTCGACGCACCGCTCGCGAGGGCCTGCGCGACCTCGCGCTCCCGGCCGCTGAGCGGCGCGAGCGCCGCGTCGGGATCGGCGGAGGGCCCGGCCTCCCGCACGAAGCCGAGCAGTGCCGCCGTCGCGCGCGGCGACATGGCCGCGTCCCCCGCAGCAGCCGCGACGACCGCGTCGGCGAGGTCCTGCGGGGTGGCGTCCTTCGTGAGGAACCCGCTCGCCCCCTCGCGGATCGCCTCGACGACGTACTGGTCGAGGTCGAACGTCGTGAGCATGAGTATGCGGATCTCCGGCTTCAGCCGCAGGATCTCCCTGGTGGCGGCGATGCCGTCCATCCCCGGCATGCGGATGTCCATCAGCACGACGTCGACGGCGTGACCGCGCACGTGCGCGATGCCTCCGTGCGCATCGGCCGCGGTGGCGACCTCGGCGATGCGCGGATCCCGGGAGAGCATGATCGCGACCGCCTCGCGGAACAGCTCCTGATCGTCCACGAGCAGCACCCGGATCGTCATGCGCCCTCCCCCTCGTCCGCCGAACGCGCGCCAGGAGCAGCCTCGCCTCTCGCGGCGCCCGTCTCCTCCGGCGGCATCGGCAGCACCGGCAGCTCGGCCCGCAGCAGCCAGCCGTGCGATCCCGCTGCCCCGAACGAGGCCGATCCCGGGTTCGCTGTGCCCACCGCTCCCGACGCGAGCGACCCGCCCGCCAGCCGGATCCGCTCGCCGAGGCTCACCAGCCCGGTCCCGGAACCGAGGTCGGATCCGCTGTGCCCGGATCCGCCGTCATCCTCGACCTCGACGACCACCCGCTCCTCGGTCCAGGCGAGGCGCACCTCGATGCGCACGGGCGGCAGCGTGTGCCGCATGGCATTCGTGAGCCCCTCGCGCACCGCGCGGTGCAGCGCGAGCGCCGATGTGGACGCCAGTGCGCGACGCCTTCCGGTCTCCACGAGCCGGGTCGCGCAGGCGGGACTGCGCACCGAGGCGACCAACTCGGCCAGCGACTCCGCCGTCGGCAACGGCTCCTTCGGGGCGTCGCCCTCGGCGGCGACGATCGCGCGCATGCCGCGCAGCGCGTCGCGCCCCGTGTCCACGACCACGCCGAGGGCGCGCTCGCTGACCTCCGGACGCTCTCGAACGAGCGCCCGCGCCACCTCGGACTGCGCGATCATGACCGTCATCGCGTGCGCGACGACATCGTGCAGCTCGCCGCTGATGCGCATCCGCTCATCCGCGATCGCCTGCCGCACGTGCACCGCGGTGCGCTCCTCGGCGCGGCTCGTCGCGAAGCGCACTAGCAGACCGCACGCCCACGCGGCGGTCGCACTGGCCGCGAGCCCGAGGAAGGCACCGAGCCGCAGCAATGCGACGTCGATGCCCGCCGCGGACCCGAACGTCGGCTCCGCGAGCGAGATCAACCCGGCGCCCGCGAGCCCCACGCCCAGGGCGACGACGGAGAGCTGCACCCGCTCGCGTGCGGCGACCTGGGCGAGGCACAGCAGATACGCGACCGCCGACGGGTGCATGACCGCGGAGGCCTCGCGCGCCGCGGGGATCAGCACCAGGAGCAGCATCACCGCGCTCGCGACGAGGAAGCCCGCGACCGGGCGCCGTACCGACAGCAACGAGGCGCCGTGCAGCGCCGTGAAGCCGAGGGCGAGACCGACCACGGCCGGCAGCGCGGGGTGCGGGGTCGACCACGCGAGCGAGGCGAGACTGATCGGCAGCAGCACGACGAGGGCCGCCAGCGCCACGATCAGCGAGGCACTGTCGCCGCGCACGCCGCTCCGCGCCTTCCCTGTCCGCACGTCCCCATGCTGGCATGCGGTCGCGCGCGCGTCCTCACCCGTGCGGGTGACCCGTGTGCGCCTTCTGGATCGAGGGGTGCTGAACCGCGGGTCGCCGGCGTCACGGAGTCAGCCGACGTCACAGCGTCACGGCGTCGCTGCCTCGCGGCGCTGCGGCGTCAGCCGGCGTGCCTCCGGCACCACTCGTACATGATCACGGCCGCCGCGGCGCCGGCGTTGATCGAGCGGGTGGATCCGTACTGCGTGATCTCGACGTGCCCGGACGCCGCGGCGAGCGCCTCGTCCGACATGCCTGGACCCTCGGCGCCGAAGAGCAGCACGCAGCGCTCCGGCAGCTCCGCGCGATCCACCGGGACCGCGCCGTCGAGGTTGTCCACGGCGATGATCGGAATGCCCTCGGCCTCGGCCCAGGCGGTGAACTCCTGCACCGTCTCGTGGTGCACGACGTGCTGGTAGCGGTCGGTGACCATCGCGCCACGGCGGTTCCAGCGCCGCCGCCCGATGATGTGCACGGTGTCGGCGAGGAACGCGTTGGCGCTGCGCACGATCGAGCCGATGTTCATATCGTGCTGCCAGTTCTCGATCGCCACGTGGAACGCGTGCCGCCGGGAGTCGAGGTCGGCGACGATCGCCTCCATGCGCCAGTAGCGGTACGCATCGATCACGTTGCGCCGGTCGCCGTGGGCGAGCAGGTCGGGATCGAAGCGCTCCCCCGCGGGCCACGCGTCGGGGCCGCCCGGCCACGGACCGACGCCGTGTTCGACCGGCTCCGCCGGATCCTTCGCCGTCGTGGCTGATTCGCTCTCGGGCGCCGGATCCTGCATCCCGCCAGCGTAGCCGCGGGAGCGCGCCCCGACGGTCCACCCAGCCCCTCGCCTGACATCAGATATTTCGGTGTCCCTAAAAATAGGGTAGGTTTTCGGTGTGCCTAAAACTACGGTGACCATCGCACCTCCGCGCTCCGACGCCCCGGGCCCGGTTCGCGGCGTCGCGCTGCTCGGGCCTGCGCTGGTGGCCGGGGTCGCGTATGTGGATCCGGGCAACGTCGCCAGCAACATGACCGCGGGCGCGGGCTACGGCTACCTGCTGGTGTGGGTCGTCGTCGTGGCCAACGTGATCGCGTGGCTCGTGCAGTACCTGTCCGCGAAGCTCGGCGTCGTCACGGGGCGCAGTCTGCCCGAGCTGCTCGGCGACCGGCTGAAGCACCGGTTCGCGCGCCGTGCGTACTGGCTGCAGGCCGAGCTCGTCGCGATGGCGACCGACATCGCCGAGGTGATCGGCGGCGCGATCGCGCTGCAGCTGCTGTTCGGGATCCCGCTGCTGCTCGGCGGCTTCATCACGGGCGCGGTCTCGATGGTCCTGCTCGCGGTGCAGGGGCGTCGCGGCGCGCGGCCGTTCGAGTTCGTCGTGATCGGCCTGCTCGCCGTCGTCACCGTCGGGTTCCTCGCCGGATTGCTCGTCGCCCCGCCGGATCCGGCGGCCGCCCTCGGCGGGCTGACGCCGCGGTTCACGGATTCCGGATCCGTGCTGCTCGCGGCCTCGATCCTGGGCGCGACGATCATGCCGCACGCGATCTACGCGCACTCCGCTCTCGCCAGGGACCGATTCGGATCCGCTCCGGTGCACCCCGGCGGGGACCCCGAGCCCGCCAGGCGCACACCGATCGCACGGCTGCTCACCGCCACCCGGTGGGACGTCACGCTCGCGATGGTCGTCGCCGGTGCGGTGAACCTGGGCATGCTGCTGCTCGCCGCGGCGACGCTGCCCGGCGTGGACGGCACCGACTCCCTCGAGGGCGCGCACGCCGCGATCAGCGCACAGCTCGGTCCGCTCATCGGAACGCTTTTCGCCGTCGGCCTGCTGGCATCGGGCCTCGCGTCGACCGCAGTCGGCGCCTACGCGGGCGCGGAGATCATGCACGGGCTGCTGCGCGTGCGCATCGCGATGCCGGTGCGGCGCCTGATCACCCTGATCCCGGCGCTGCTCATCCTCGGGCTCGGCGTGGATCCCACCTTCGCCCTCGTGCTCAGTCAGGTGGCGCTGTCGTTCGGGATCCCGTTCGCCCTCATCCCTCTCGTGTCCCTCACCGCTCAGCAGCGCACGCTCGGGCGCCACGCGAACCGACTGTGGACCACGATCGCAGGCGTCGCCGCCGCCGCGCTGCTGATCGCGCTCAACGCCGTGCTGCTCTGGCTGCTCCTGACCGGAGCCTGACCGCGTCCTGACCGGAGCCTGACCGCGAGACTGCAACTCCGCGACGAGACTGCGCACCAGGACCGCAGTCTCGTCGCCCAGTTGGAGTCTCGCGGTCGGCAGGTCGCCGCTATCGCTCGGGCGAAGGGGCCGCCTTCCCGTCTTGTGCCTCGGCCCGGAACTCGGCACTCGTGTCGGCAGCCCGTGCGCTGTCCTTCGCGGCGGCGACCTCCGTCGCGACATCCTGCGCGTCGACGCCCGGCGCACCGGTGCTGTCGGCGGCGGCAGGAACCAGGGCCCGTGCGACCCCCTGCAACTCCGCGATCATCTCGAGCTGGCGCCGGTTGATCTCCAGCAGCGCCTCGATGTCGATCTTCGCCGCGACGTTGGTATCGAAGTCGTGCTGTGCGAGAGCCGCCGAGATCGCGTCCTGACGCTTCGCGGCGATGAGCAGGATCGCCCCCTGCAGCCCCGCAAGCATGCTGAGGAACAGGTTCAGCAGGATGAACGGATACGGATCCCACGCCGTGGTTCTGGTCAGATTGAGCACCCACCAGACCGCCATGAACAGCATGAACACGCCGACGAAGGCCCAGCTGCCCATCCCGTTGCGGAGGCGATCGGCGGAGCGCTCGCCGAGCGTGAGCCGCTCCTTCGCCTGCTCGTGCCAGGTGCTGTCGGGCAGCGGTCGCGCGCTTCCCTCCGGCAGCTGCCTGAGGAACGTATTGAGATCCTCGATCGACATCGCCTTCTCCCTCGGCATGCTCTGCTCCCCCGCGCCCGACGCCATCGCCGGACCTGATCCAGTCTCCCGCGTCGCCCGTCGACGCCCCGACGACTCGCTGGCGCCGCGACGTGCGGGGGCCGGTGCGGGATCCATCGGACGGATGACCCCGGTCTGACGGGAGCCGCAGCCGCCGCGGGTAGGCTCGGGGGATGGCCAGATCCCGCCGCCCGTCCGCCGCGCAGCGCGCCGCAGAGAAGGCTGAAGCGCAGGCGTCCGCGCGCCGGGCCGTGCGCATCTGCACGTGGGCCTCGCTCGTCACCGCCGCCCTGGGGATCCTGCTCCTCGCCCTGCCGAGGCTGCTGCCGGCGGGCGGCCCGTGGGTGCAGCTCGCGCTCGGCGCACTGACCCTGATCCTGTCGTTCCGAGCCCGCGCGATCGGCATGCGCGGCGTCGAGGGCTTCGACGGCCGACTCTCCCTGATCGGCGCTCTCGCCGGTTTCGGGATCATGTTCTTCGCCGGCCAGGCCGCATTCGCGGTGCTCTCGGCCGTCGCATCCTGACTCCGCCGCCCCCTATCTTCCGCGTCGTCCCCGTGAGCGGACTCCATAGCGTGCGCTCATCGGGACGACGCGAAGGTGGGAAGGGGGCGGCGGCGGTTAGGGTGGACGGGTGGCATCCCCTGCGGCCGACGACTACCTGAAGACGGTGTTCGCGCACACCGAATGGCAGCCGACGCCGATCACGCCGTCGCAGCTCGCCGCGAAGCTCGGCATCGCCCCGTCCAGCGTCACCGAGATGGTGAAGAAGCTCGCCGCGGCAGGCCTCGTCTCGCACGTGCCCTACGGCGCCGTCCGCCTGACCGATGACGGCGAGCAGCGCGCGCTCGCGATCATCCGCCGGCACCGCCTCATCGAGACCTGGCTCGTACGCGAGTTCGACTACGCGTGGGACGAGGTGCACGACGAGGCCGAGGTGCTCGAGCACACCATCAGCGACCGCCTGCTCGAGGGCATCGACGCCCGACTGGGCCGCCCCCGCTTCGACCCGCACGGTGACGCGATCCCCGACCCCGCCGGACGCATCGATCGCGAGCCCTTCGTGGTGCTCGCCGACGCCGTGGCCGGGCACGCGGGCCGCGTCCTGCGTGTGGACGACCGGGATCCCGAGCTGCTGCGCACCCTGGAGTCCGCGGGACTGGCGATCGGCGGCGACGTCGTCGTGATCCCGGGCGGTCTGCGGATCGATCGCACCGACGTCGCGCTCCCCGATGCCGCGGCCGAGGTGGTCTGGCTGTCGGCCTGACGCCGTCACCGGTCGGCGGCAGCTAGCCGACGCGGACCGTTCTCAGGACGGATCTCACATGATGGCGTGAACATGGCCGGATTCGGGGTTCTGGCGCGAATCCGACCTGAACGGGGTACCGTGACCCGTCGTCATCCGCCCGTAACCCGACGGTCCTAGGCTGAGCGCATGGCACAACGCGATGACATCGAATGCTGGCTGACCGACATGGACGGTGTCCTGGTCCATGAGAACGATGCCATCCCCGGAGCGTCCGAGCTGCTCGGCGGCTGGGAGAGCAGCGGGATCCCCTACCTCGTACTCACGAACAACTCGATCTTCACCGCACGCGATCTGTCCGCTCGCCTGCGCGCGAGCGGCCTGAACGTGCCGGAGGATCGGATCTGGACCTCCGCGCTCGCGACCGCCGACTTCCTGAAGCAGCAGCTGCCGGGCGGATCCGCGTTCGTGATCGGGGAGGCCGGGATCCTCACCGCGCTGCACGAGGCCGGGTTCATCATGACCGAGACGAACCCCGACTTCGTCGTCGTCGGCGAGACCCGCAACTACTCCTTCGAGGCGATCACCAAGGCGATCCGCCTGATCAACGACGGTGCGCGGTTCATCGTCACCAACCCCGATGCCACGGGGCCCAGCGCCGACGGTCCGCTGCCCGCGACCGGCGCGATCGCCGCCCTCATCACGAAGGCGACCGGCAAGGATCCGTATGTGGTCGGAAAGCCGAACCCGATGATGTTCCGGTCGGCGCTCAACAAGATCGGCGCGCACTCCAAGCGCACCGGCATGATCGGCGATCGCATGGACACCGATGTGATCGCGGGTATCGAGGCGGGTCTGCACACGATCCTCGTGCTCACCGGCATCAGCGACACCGCCGAGATCGAGAAGTATCCGTTCCGGCCGGATGAGGTCGTGCAGTCGGTCGCCGACCTGCTCCCCCGCATCACCGACACGATCAGGACGATCCCGCAGAAGGCGCCGAAGGCGACGAAGGACTGACCGATGGGCGCACTCGACGAGGGCGTGCGGATCACGGCCGCCGACGCGGCGACCTGGCGCGCCTGGCTGATCGAGAACCACGCGACCGTGACCGGCGCCTGGCTGGTGCGGCCTCGTCCCGGCAACGACGACGTGCACGTCGGCTACGAGGAGGCGATCCTGCAAGCACTGTGCTTCGGCTGGATCGACGGGCCGGTGCGCAGCTTCGACGAGCGCGTCGGCGGCCTGTGGTTCGCGCCCCGTCGTGCGTCCAGCGGCTGGGCCGCGACGAACAAGGCCAGGATCGCGCTGCTCGAGGACGCGGGGCTGCTCGAGCCCGCGGGCATCCGCGCGATCGAGATCGCCAAGGCCAACGGCGCGTGGACCGTGCTCGACGGCCCCGAGGCCGGGATAGAGCCCGACGACCTCACGGCCGCGCTCGCGGAATCCCCCGCCGGCCGCGCGGGGTGGGACGCCTTCCCGCCGTCGGCGAAGAAGGTCGGCCTGACGCAGATCGCGATGGCGAAGCGGGCCGAGACCAGGGCCGCGCGGATCGCGAAGATCGTCGCCGATGCGGCGGAGGGGAAGCGCCCATGACCTCGAATCCGATCATCTGGGTCGCCGCCGTCATCGCGCTCGGCACGCTGGCCGCGTGGATCGTGCAGATCGTGCTCAGCCGGCGCCGCCGCGAGGACGGCCGTGGCCCGTGGTGGGAAGGCCCCTGGGACGAGGACGAGCGGGACCGCTGATCCACGGCCGGAAGCGACCGTCGCCCCTCGGGCGCCGGGACCGCTGACCCTCAGTCCAGCGTGAGCGACGCGATCCCGGCGACGGGCTCCGGCAGCCGGAGCGGGCCGGATCCGGGCGTGATCGTGCCGAGGATCCGCGGCGCGCTCGCGCCGGTCGCGCCGGGCAGGACGGCGGGGACGCCGTTCAGGGTGCACCAGCCGATGAGCGCGAACAGGATCGCCTCCTTGGCATCGGCGGGCGCGCCCAGCGCATCGGCCGGCACGACCTCGACGCCGTCGAGCGCCGCACGCAGACCGTCCATGACGACCGGGTTGTGCGCCCCGCCGCCGGACACAGCGAGAAAGGCCACGCCCCGTGCGGCGATGTCGCGCGCGACCGTCCGCACCGTGAGCTCGGTGAGCGTGCGCACGAGGTCGGCGTCGGCGATGCCGCGGCCCTGCGCAGCGACGTGGTCCCGCACGTACGCGAGGTGGAAGTGCTCCTTGCCCGTGCTCTTCGGCGCCGGCAGCGCATAGTACGGATCGTCCAGGAGCGCGGCGAGGAGGTGCTCGTCGACCCGGCCGGCCGCGGCGATCCGTCCGTCGGCGTCGTAGCCGCGCTCGTCGAGCCCTCGGTCCTGGATCACTGCGTCGATGAGCGCGTTCGCCGGGCCGATGTCGTAGCCGAGCACCGGCCCGGATCCGACCACGGTCACGTTGGCGATGCCGCCCAGGTTCAGCGCGGCCGCCACGCCGCCCTCGGACAGGGCGTTCCGCAGCAGGAGGTCGTCGAGGAGCGAGACGAGCGGCGCGCCCTGGCCTCCCGCGGCGATGTCGCGGATCCGCATGTCGGAGACGACCGGAGCGCCCGTGCGCTCGGCGATCCACGCGGGCTGGCCGATCTGCAGCGTGCCGCGCGCGCGGCCCTCCTCGATCCAATGGAAGACGGTCTGCCCGTGCGAGCACACGGCGTCCACGCCGCCCACCGCGTCCGCCGCCGCGGCCGCGGCCTCGGCGAACGCCTGGCCGATCAGGGTGTCGAGCTCGCACACCTCGGCGAGCGTCGTCGCGGCGGGAGGCAGCGCGGCGACGAGACGGGCGCGCAGCTCCGGCGCATACGGGGTCTCGGCCGTGTGCAGCACGGTCCCCCGCAGCGCGACGCCGTGCGGGGCCGCGCTGTGCGGGGCCACGCCGTGCGGCTGCTCGTCGATGCGGAATTCCACGACGGCGGCGTCGATCCCGTCGTGGGACGTGCCGGACTGCAGACCGAGGACGCGCATCGTCACTGCAGCACGAGCGCCGCGGCCCCGATGAGCGGGCCCTCGTCGCCGAGCCCGGAGCGCACGACGCGCGTGCGACGGGAGTAGTCGTGCTGCGCGCTCTCGGCGAGCGCCGCCTGCACGAGGTCGATGTAGTCCTCGGCGACGCGGGAGAATCCGCCGCCGATCGCGACGACCTCCAGATCCACGAGGGTCGAAGCATCGGCGAGCGCCGCGCCCACCGTGCGGGCGGAGCGCTCGATCGCGGCGCGCGCGACCGTGTCGCCCGCCTTCGCGTCGCGAGCCAGGTCCTCGCCCTGCTGCCCGGTCCATCCCTGCGTGCGCGCCCAGGCCACGCTCGCGGGACCGGAGGCGACCTGTTCGACCGTGAGCTCCGGCGTCGCGTGCACCTGGCCGAGATGGCCGGCGTTGCCCGAGGATCCGGGCAGGTAGTGGCCGTCCACGACGAAACCGCCGCCGACCCCGGTCGACACCACGATCGAGAGCGACGCCGCGGCGCCGCGCGTCGCCCCGTACCGGGCCTCGGCGAGCGCGAGGCAGCCGCCGTCGTGCGCGAGCACCGTCTCGACGGGAGCCCCGTGCGCGGCCTCGGCGGCGGACCGCACGGCGTCGCGCAGCCCGAAGCCGCGCGCGGCGGGCATGTTCACCGGGACGATCGCGCCCTGCTCGCGGTCCACCGGACCGGCGCTGCCGATTCCGGCGCCGACCAGCTCGTCCTCCGACGCGCGTCCGGCGAGCGCGAAGGCGACGACCTCGCCGATCGCCGTGCGCAGCGAGTCGAAGGTCGCGTCGGGTCCGGTCGGGCGGCGGCTGCGCGTGCCGTCGACGACGGTCCCGTCGGCGCGCACCAGGGCGGCCTCGAGCTTGGTCCCGCCCACGTCGACCGCGAGCGCGACCCGGCGGTCCTCGGTTGCGGTGCTCTCGCCGGCCGCAGCGCCGGTCGTCGCGGCGGTCACTGCGGGTCGAGCCCGAGGTCTTCGAGATCGATCGCGGCGAGCCACAGCAGGCCCGCGGCCTCGATCGCGGCCTGCGCACCGGTCTTGCGGTCGACGATCGAGATCACGGCGACCGGCTCGGCGCCGGCGGCGCGCAGCACCTCGACGGCCTTGAGCGGGGATCCGCCCGTGGTCGAGGTGTCCTCGACGACGACCACGCGCTTGCCCGTGACGTCGGCACCCTCGATCTGGCGTCCGCGACCGTGATCCTTGGGCTCCTTGCGCACCACGAAGGCGTCGACCGGGGATCCGGCGCGCACGGACTCGTGCATGACGGCGTTCGCGATCGGGTCCGCCCCCAGGGTGAGACCGCCGACGGCGGCGATGCCGTCGAGGCCCTGCATGAGGTCGAGCACGATGCGGCCGATCGCCGGCGCGGCCCTGTGGTCGAGCGTGAGCCGGCGCATGTCGACGTAGTAGGTCGCCTGCTTGCCGCTGGCCAGAGTGAAGTGTCCGTGGAACACCGCCTCGTCCTTGATCAGGGCGATGAGGGCCTGGCGGTCGGCTTCGAGTTCGGGGGTGCTGAGCGTCACGGCTCAAGTCTAGGGCGCGCCCTCCCGGCCTGAGCGGAGACGGTCGGCCGCATGACAGGCGACAGCCGCGGATGCGCGGCCTAGAGTGGCCGTATCCGCGCTCACGAGGAGGTCCTGCATGCTCGATGTCGACACCTACGCCGCCCTCGCCCGGCTGAAGCCGGTGCCCCCACTGGAGCTCTCCAGCCCCGACTTCGACGCGAACGGGCCGCTGCCGGTCTGGGCCTGGTCGGAGTCCCGCGGCGGGGACGACCGCTCCCCCGCGCTGATCTGGGGCGAGCCGCCGGCCGGTACGAAGAGCTTCGCCCTCTCGATCTACGATCCGGACGCCCCGACCGGATCCGGCTTCTGGCACTGGGCCGTCGCGAACATCCCCGCCGACGTGCGCTCGCTGCCCGCGGGCGCGGGCGACGGCGAACCCGGATCCCTCCCCGCCCAGGCGATCACGCTGCCGAACGAAGCCCGGGTGCCGCGCTACATCGGCGCCGCTCCGCCCGCCGGCACCGGCGTGCACCGCTACGTCATCACAGTCGACGCGCTCGACATCGAGGAGATCGACCTGGACGGCGGCGAGACGCCCGCCTACCTCGGCTTCAACCGGCACTTCCACGTGCTCGCGCGCGGGATCCTGGTCGGGACGGCGGATCCCTCGGAGCACTGAGCGGACCGGATGGGACACCGATTCTCGTCGCTTTCTTTCGACATGTGGAACTTAAGCTTCGCATTATGATAATCTCCTCGCGAAGGTCATCTCGATATCGAGATAAATCACGCCGAGGGAGGACACCGATGTCCACGCACCGACAGACCGTCACGATCACGTACGAGACGGCCGCCCGTGCCGTGGCCCTCGCCCTCGAGATCGGCGCAGAGCGCGGCCTGCCCACCGTGGCCTCCGTCGCGGATCCGTCGATGACGCTCATCGCCTACGGCATGGCCGACGGCTCGACCCCGCACAGCGCCGACACGTCTCAGCGCAAGGCCAAGAGCAGCGCGTCGATCCGCCGCCGCACCGGACAGATCGCCGAGGCGCTCTCCGCGACCCTGCCCCTCGGCACGGGCGGCGCCATGACCACGATCGACGGGGGCGTGCCGATCTTCTTCGGCGAGCACCACGTCGGCGGCCTCGGCATCGCCGGCGGCCCTCCCGCGCTCGACGCGGAGATCGCCCTGGAGACCCTCAAGCGCCTCGGCGCCCGCACAGAAGGAATGGAACTATGACCTCGTACCTCTCCCGCGCAGACCTGTCGGTCGCCGCGCCGATCGTCGAGTTCGCTGAAGCGTCGCTTGCCGATTCCGGTCGCGACGCCACGGCGTTCTGGGCGGGTGTGAGCGAGATCGTGCACGACCTGGTGCCGCGCAACGCCGCGCTGCTCGCCCGGCGCGAGGAGCTGCAGCAGCAGATCGACGAGTTCCACCGCCAGAACCCGGGACAGCCGGATCCAGCCGCCTACCGCGCCTTCCTCACCGAGATCGGCTATCTGGTCCCGGTTCCGGAGCAGGTCTCCGTGACCACCGAGAACGTCGACCCCGAGATCGCCACGATGGCAGGCCCCCAGCTCGTCGTGCCTCTGTTGAACGCCCGCTTCGCCCTGAACGCCGCGAACGCCCGGTGGGGATCCCTGTACGACGCGCTCTACGGCACCGACGCGATCGAGCGCACGGGCGAGCTCGCCCCCGGCACCGCGTTCAATCCGGCCCGCGCCGCCGCCGTGGTGTCCTTCGGGCGCGAGCTGCTCGACGAGATCGCGCCTCTGGCCGAGGGCTCGCACCGCGACGCCACGGGATACCGCGTCGACGCCGCCGGCCTTGTCGTGACGACCGCGTCCGGCGAGCGTCGTCTCGCGGATCCGGCGCGCTTCGTCGGCTATACGGGCGACGCCGGCGCGCCCGCGACCGTACTGCTCGTGCACAACGGCCTGCACGCCGAGATCCTGGTGGACCGCACCGGAGCCATCGGCCGCACCGACGCGGCGGGCGTGCAGGACATCGTCCTCGAGTCCGCGCTGACCGCGATCCTCGACCTGGAGGACTCGGTCGCCGCCGTCGACGGAGACGACAAGGCGCTCGGCTACCGCAACTGGCGCGGCTTCATGGACGGCACCCTCACCGAGTCCGTCACCAAAGGCGGCAAGACGTTCACCCGCTCGCTCGCCGCGGACCGCGTCTACCGCACGGCCGACGGCGGCGAGGCCACCCTCCCCGGACGCGCCGTGCTGTTCGTCCGCAACGTCGGACATCTCATGCGCACCCCCGCCGTGCTCGATCGCGACGGCGACGAGGTGTACGAGGGGATCCTCGACGCGATCATGACCGCTCTCGGATCCATGCCCGAGCTCGAGGGCGCGAACAAGGGCACCAACTCCCGCACCGGATCCATGTACATCGTGAAGCCGAAGATGCACGGCCCCGAGGAGGTCGCCTTCGCCGCCGAGCTGTTCGGCCGCGTGGAGGAGCTGCTGGGCCTTCCCGCCGGCACCATGAAGATCGGCATCATGGACGAGGAGCGCCGCACGTCGGCGAACCTCGCCGCCTCGATCGCCGCCGCGAGCGACCGCGTGGTCTTCATCAACACCGGATTCCTCGACCGCACCGGCGACGAGATCCACACCTCGCTGCACGCCGGCCCGTTCCTGCCGAAGGCCGGGATCAAGGCGCAGCCGTTCATGCAGGCGTACGAGGATCGCAACGTCGCGATCGGCGTCGCGAGCGGCCTCAGCGGACGCGCCCAGATCGGCAAGGGCATGTGGGCGGAGCCCGACCTCATGCACGACATGCTCGAGAAGAAGATCGCGCACCCGCGTGCCGGCGCCTCGACCGCCTGGGTGCCGTCGCCCACCGCCGCGACCCTGCACGCCCTGCACTACCACCAGGTCGACGCGTTCGCCGCGCGGGCCGCGCTGCCCGCGATCTCCGACGAGGCGCTGGACCGCCTGCTGGTGCCGCCGCTCGCGCCCGAGGGCTCGCTGACGCCCGAGATCGTCGCGACCGAGGTGGACAACAACGTGCAGTCGATCCTCGGCTACGTGGTGCGCTGGATCGACCAGGGCATCGGCGTCTCGAAGGTGCCGGACATCCACGACGTCGGCCTGATGGAGGACCGCGCCACGCTGCGCATCTCGAGCCAGCTGCTGGCGAACTGGCTGCAGCACGGCGTGATCACCGAGGCGCAGATCGACGACAGCCTCCGCCGCCTGGCAGTGGTCGTCGACGCGCAGAACGCGGGTGACGAGAACTACGAGCCGCTCGCGTTCGCGGAGGGATCCGCCCCCGGCATCGCCTTCACCGCCGCCCGCCGCCTGATCACCGAGGGCGCCGCGCAGCCGAGCGGCTACACGGAGCCCCTCCTGCACGGCCTGCGCCGCGAGAAGAAGGTCGAGCAGCTCGCCCGCGCCTGACCCTCCCCCGCGTCTGCCCTCCTCCGCGTCTGCCCTCCTCCACTTCCGAGTCGTCCCCATGAGCGGACCCCATGGGGTGCGCTCATGGGGACGACTCGGTGATGGGGGCGCACTGAAGCGCGGCGTCAGGCTTGAGCGTGGACGTAGGTCGCGCGCCAGACCTGCAGGAAACGCTCCGGATCCATCTCGCCGGAGCGGTACTCCTCGCTCGCCTGCTGCATGGCATCGGCGAGGGCGTCGAGGCGGCGCTGGGCCTCGCGATCCGCGGTGTCGGGCTGGAGCCCCGAGGTGCAGGACGCGACCCTGGCCGCGCCATGCCGCACGGCCCGCGTGCTCCGCGCCAGGACGACGCCGGCCGGGATCGCGACCGCCGCGATCGCCAGGAGCGCGATCAGCGGGGAGACGCCCGCGGCCGCGAACCCGATCCAGGCGAGCAGCGCGCCTCCGGCGACGACCGTGCCGAACACGCGGGACAGCTCCGCCCAGCGCCGGTCCTGCTCCGCGGCGTCCGGCGAGTAGATGACGAGCTCGCTCGAGACCACGCCATACCGACTGACCGACCGCGACAGGTGGCCCCAGTGCGGGCGGGGCCGGCGTGCGACCGCCGCCGGATGCCGGTGCTCCGAGGGCGTGAACCGCTGTTCCATGACCATGGATCCACCCTGCGCCGCCGTCCGCAACGCGGATCCTGTCCCTACGGAACGCAAACGGGCGCGGCCGGGATCCCTGCGCTTCTCGTACGGGTGCGCGCCAGGACGAGCATGCGGCCGACTTCGACCCGCGACCGGCGATGTCGTCGCCCGCCCGTAGGCTGGATCCATGCGCCTGGCCACCTGGAACGTCAACTCCATCCGCACCCGCGTCGCCCGCACCGTCGAGTTCGCCGTGCGCGAGGACATCGACGTGCTCGCGATGCAGGAGATCAAGTGCAAGCCGGAGCAGTTCCCGTACGCGCCGTTCGAGGAGGCCGGCTATCACGTCGAGGTGCACGGCCTGAACCAGTGGAACGGCGTCGCGATCGCCAGCCGCGAGCCGATGACCGACGTGCGCACGTCCTTCGACGACATGCCCGGCTTCGCCAAGGGCCACGAGGGCCCTGATGCGCCGCTCGAGGCCAGGGCGCTCGGCGCGATCGTGAACGGCGTGCGCGTCTGGAGCCTGTACGTGCCCAACGGCCGCTCGCTCGATGACCCGCACCTCGCGTACAAGCTGCACTGGCTCGACGCGCTGCGCACCTCGACCGCGGCCGAGCTCGCCGCCGCCCCCGGCCTGCCCCTCGCACTCGTCGGGGACTTCAACATCATCCCCTTCGACCACGACAACGGGGATCCGGACATCGTCGTCGGAAGGTCCACGCACGTCTCCCCCGAGGAGCGCGCGGCGTTCTTCGCGCTGGAGTCGGCGGGCGTGCAGGACGTCGTGCGACCGCTGCTTCCCGAGGGCTACACGTACTGGGACTACCAGCGTCTCAAGTTCCCGCGCAACGAGGGCATCCGGATCGACTTCGTGCTCGGATCCTCGGCCCTCGCCGACGCCGTCAAGGGCGCCTCGATCCATCGCGAGGAACGCAAGGGCGAGCAGCCCAGCGACCACGTGCCGGTGGTCGTCGACCTCGAGCTCGGTGGCGCCGAGGACGACGGCGACATGCCGATGATCTTCGCCTGATGAGCACGGACGTCTCGGACGACGCGGCATCCGCAGGGTCGGTGAGCGCCGTTCGACAGGCTCAGAGACCGGCCGAAGGCGTCCCCTCCCCGGGGTCGTTGAGCGAGGACGCCGAAGGCGACCGAGACGAAACGCCGCACGCTCGCGAGTTCACCGGCGGATCCCGGATCCGCCTGATCGCGACGGATCTCGACGGCACCCTGCTCGATCCGGCGGGACGCGTGAGCGCACGCACCCGCGTCGCCCTCGACGCCGCCCGCGCCGCTGGGATCGTCGTCGTGCCGGTGACCGCGCGACAGCCGATCGGCCTGCGCGCGATCGCCACGGAAGCAGGCTTCGATGACTGGGCCCTGTGCGGCAACGGGGCGTACGGCATCCGCCTCGACACGCACGAGCAACTGTTCGCCACGGAGATCGCCGTGCCGGTGCAGCAGCGGATCGCGCGCGAGCTGGGCGCGCGGATCAACGGGCTGCTGTTCGCGAGCGTGCGCGAGGCCGGTGAGGTCTTCGTCGCCCAGGAGGGCTATGCCGAGGTCGCGGCGCACGGCGACCACAAACGCGATCCGGCGTCGATGGGCGCGGTCCCGCTCGCCGAGGTGCTGGCCGCGCCGAGCCTGAAGCTCGTGATCCGTCACCGCTCGATGCCGCCCGCGGAGATCTTCGCCGCGTTGCGCCCCCTGGACCAGAGCGGCTTCGAGGCCACCCTGTCCGGCGCGCCGTTCGTCGAGGTCATGGCCGAGGGCGTCACCAAGGCCACTGGGCTCGCGCACCTGTGCGACCGGCTCGGCATCGACCGCAGCGAGGTCCTCGCGTTCGGCGACGCCCTCAACGACGTCGAGATGCTGCGCTGGGCCGGCCGGGGCGTCGCGATGGCGGACGCCGAGCCCGAAACCCTCGCCGCCGCGGACGAGGTCGCCCCCTCGAACAGCGAGGACGGCGTCGCGGTCGTGCTAGAGCGGATCCTCGCAGGCTGACGGGACCGCGACATCCGGGGGCGAACAGGTCACCGGCGCCCGATGGCGTCACACGACGAGCGTCGCCGCGACGAGATTCATCACCACGAGCACGTGCACGTTCTTCTGAGCCAGCATGATCGCCGAGGGGATGATCGCGAGCAGCGTGCTCAGCAGCAGGGCGATGAGCACGCCGAGCGGGAACCGGAGAGCCTCGGCCGCGCTCGCCACCACGCCGAAGAGCAGCCAGGAAGCCAGCAGGGCCGCACTCGTCAGCAGCACGGTGCTCGGCGGGAGCCATTCGCTCAGCCGGCGCTGCAGCATGCCGAACAGGAACCATCGCCAGACGACGGCGACCGCAACCCACCACAGCACCGCGAGAAGATCAGGTCCCGCCCCCGTGCGGACGACGAGCACCACGACAGCGACGGGCACAAGCGCATAGAGCCAGGTCGCCTTCGAGTACGCGAACATGGCGCGCGCATCATCGGGATAGACCAGCGTGAGAACGAGGGCCACCGCTGTCGCAACGCACCCCTGCAGCAGCAGCGCCTGCGACTCCATCACCCGCGGATCGAACGCGGACAGCGACGGGGTGAGCTCCTGCACGGCGACCCACCCGATCATCGCGGCGGCGACGCTCAGCCAGCGGGTCATCCCGCGTCTCGGCTCGGATGCCAGAACACCGTCCTGCGCGGAGAGCTCGCTCCCACCGCCTCGAGGCAGGGACACGGCTTCAGCTCCCGCTTCTCGGCGCGAAGTGCGCCTCCAGCGTGCGGATGTCCTCCTCGGTGAACGCCTTCCGCGGCAAGACGATCGTGGTCGGCGCTGAGGCGTGCTTCAGCATCACGCTGTCGGCCGTCAGCCGCAGCTTGCCATAGACGCTGAGGATCGTCCTGGCACTTCCGAGCGCCGCTGAGTGCCACAGATAGCCGTCGTCAGTCCCCGCAACCACCCAGGACGCGATCGGATAGGACGTCGACACCACCTTTCGCGGCGCTGTCCGAAGCTGGACGATGATCCGGATCGGAATGAGCAGGCCGAGGACGACCGGCACAGCCACCACCCAGATCACTCCCGTCGTGGCGAAATCCCGATAGAAGCCGACCAGCATGAGTAATGACAGGAAGCCCACCAGACCGAACAGGACCATTGTCGGCATCGCATCCTCGGTCAGCTTGTTCCGCAGGTCTGCGATCACGCGCTCTTGGGTGTCTTCATCGACGATGACTCCGTCCTGAGCCCCGGGCCGTCCATCACTGCCGAGTTCGTCCCCACGTTCCATGTCCCGATCCCCCTCCTAGACCATGGCGTCCGATCACGCCGCTGCTGCTACTTCAGTGCCAGCGAATCGAAAAACGCATCGTCCCGCTGGTCACCGCTCTGCAAGACCGACAGGGCGTGACTGCGGTCATCGGCGATCACCGCCAGCATCCACATGTCCGACGAATCCGCCGTCAAGTGAGCGGCCAGCGCGGTGCCGCCCGAGATCTTCACCGGATGCGACTCCACAACGGTCGCCCCGCTCGAGATCACGGTCCCCTGCAACATCGACTGCACCGTTCCCGTCTCGCCGACCTGTGGCAGATCGATCACTTGATACACCTTCTGCTTGTTGCTCCAAAGCGCTAGCTCCGCCATCACCGAAGCCCCCGGCACGGATCGTGAACTCACCGTCGGCTCCCCCGGGAACAGCACCCGGTAATTGCCACCCGAGTACTCGTACCCCTGAGCCGCAGACACCGACTGATCCGCGTAGGTCAACAGCATCGGCGTCCCGATAGCCACCCCGATACTGACGACCGCACCAAGTGCGAGGGTGAGGATGAGCTTCTTTTCTTTCCCTCTCCACCCGCCTCGAAACAACACGTCCGTGAAAGTCACGTTCTGCTGGGGATCAAAATTGGTCACTTGCAACTTCGCCTCATTGCTCCGTGTGCCTCTTGGTTGCGCCGCGAGCCGCTGCGGTCGCTACGATGTCACGCTCTCCCGATAGAAGTCCACAAGGTCGGGATCCTTTTGCGCAAGATCCGCCTCGAATGCGTCCCAGCCTCGGAGCGCAACAAAATCTGCTTCAGGAGTGCTAATGGGGACCAACCAGGCTACGACGACGCTTCCCTCGGATCCAGTAAATGTGGCGAACTCGTCAGGAAAGTACACCGGCATAGTCACATAAAGCGCAGTCAGCTCAGACCCCGGGGCGATGCTCCCCGCCGGACCGATGACGTCACCGCGCAGCAACGGCCTTCCACGGCCCAGCGCTGCGCTTCCAACTTGAAGCAGCAACGAAACGACCGTGTCGGGCGCTTGCGACTTGGGCGCCAGCATGAAGAGCTCCTGGCGAATCTCCCGCCCGGACACTGGCGACGACAACGCGTATCGACTTAGGCCGATTGTTGCGAAGCCTACCGAGTTGTCGTCCGAACCTCGCGCAAATCGTACGATCTGGAACGGCATCTTTGTTCCGTCCGAATCGAGTGCCCAGCCGAGCGTGATCGGCCCAAGGGCCTTCTCGAAGTGCTCGACAATGCCTGCTGCGTCACTGTCCGAATCGCGCATCGTTATTCCCACCAAGTCGATTGCAGACGGGGCATTCCAAGCTCACCCCTTGATTGTAGTTGTCAAGGACTTCGCTTCGGCTGACGCTCGTCCCCCACCCGGAACGAGTCCCGCGAATTGACCATGCCACCCGTGTTAGTCCCACTGACCATGGCATCCGTGGCGCTGGTTGCGCTTGCGTCTGCTGCTGAGATCGCCGCGCTTTCCGTTGCGGCCGCGGCCTTGGTGGCCGCGGTGGCCGCAGCCTTCTCCAGAGCTTGGACTGCGATGTTGGCCACGGCAGGTACGGCTAAGCCAGCGCCGAAGCCCGCCATACTCATAAGTCCTGCCTGGTTGGAAGCCTGCAAGGCGCCCTCAACAGTCTTAGATCCGTCTTTCAGCATGTTCGCTCCAACTCCACGCGCCTGCCCGAACGGATCCGTCCACCGACGAGTGACCGTCCCGGCCCCGGCGGTGTTGACCTCCATCCCGACCGTGCCCACCATGTCCGGCGACGACCACCACAACCCGCCGCCAGCCCCGGACACGCGCTCCGCGAACCCGATCCCCGCAACCACATACGACCGGACCCCGGTTGTCACGCCGGCCTTCGACCGCAGGATCGTGTCGCCCAGGAACAGCGACGCCCCATCGGCACCCCCGTACCGCAGCAACAACTGCCCGTCCGCGGTATAGATGCTCTTCTCCGCGGTGGTCCCGGTGCCGACCTGCTTCAAACGGCCGGACTCGTCGTACGAGACCGTCGTCCCCGCATAGGTCGTGGTCGACCCGGACGCGTCATACCCGTACGACGCCGTCGTCACCTGCGAACCCGTCACGGTCTGCACGCCCGACACCGCATGCGGAATCGAACACCGGGGACGGCGTCGCGATCGTGCTGGAGCGGGTGCTCGCGGACTGACGCCGTCAGCCCCGCGGGATCCGGTTCTCGTTGATCTGGCTGGGCCTGGTCGTGTTGAGCACCGTCGGGGTGCCGCTGGAGGTGTCGATGAAGTAGATCCCGTCCTCGCCCGACTCGGTCACCGGGAACGCCCACGTGCCGCCGACCGTCTCGGGCTGCGGCCCCTGCACGACCTGCATCGGCGCCGTCATCGTCCCCTTCAGCACCTCGATCGGGGTGAGGGTGGCCGATGTCGAGAAGTCGGTTCGCGGCGTGCGCAGCGTCACGTGATCGGATGCGCCGCGGGCGGTCGCGAACACGATGATGTCGGCCCGGGCAGTCCAGTCCTTCAGCTGCGCCTCGGTCGCCGCGGGGGCCCGCTCGGGTCGCCCCGCGAGCACGCGCTGGAACGCCGGCAGCGCCCCGGCGTCGTCCTGCACACCGGTATTCCCGAACAGCTCGTAACCCGTGCCGCTCTTGCGCAGCGTGAACACCCCCGCCCATTTGGCGTCGTACGACTTCTGCCTCGCGTCGGCGAGGAAATACCAGGTGCCGGCCGGCTTCGTCACCGTGATCGTCGTGGCGGCTTCGCCCTTCAGCACCTGATCCACCGTCACGGTGGCGGTCTGCGCCTGGCGCGGACGCGGTTGATCCGCGTCGATGGCGACGTCCACGGAGTCGACCTTCCCGACGACGACGAGATCGGCTTCCGCGAGCAGCTCCGCGACCGGCTCCTGCGGGTTCGGATCCGCCGCCCTCGCGGCGGACGGCGAGGGAGTGGACGAAGTGGGCATGGTTTCCTCCTCGGGATGTGCGCTGCACGCGGTGAGCAGAAGGCTCGCGACGATGACGACCACGCCGGCGCGCACGACGTGCCCGCGCGTCATCTCTGGATCTCCACGGCGGTGAATGCCTTCGCGAAGTCCGCGAACGTCATCGTGAAATAGCCGTCGTCCGGGTCGTGCAGAGTGCCGCCGGCGTCACGGATGACGCCCTCGTGCTGACTGTTGTTGCCCCACGGATTGCGGATCTGCACCATCGCCACACCGTCCTTGTCGTAGGCCCGCGTCACGGTGAGGGCGTGACCGCCTCCCTCGAAGCCGAGCGCACCGTCCGAGGCGATCGCCACCACAGGGCGCCCGTGCGAGAGGGCGTTCTTGATCTGGTCACCGCTGTCGTCGATGTCGTTGCCGCCGGTCAGCCAGTCGAACGGGCCGCCCTTGTTGTCCTTGTAATCGACGTCCCCGCCGTAGATGGCCTTCATCACGGCCGCGGGGTCGCCGCCGTTGTCGAACTCCTCGAAGCTTCCCTCGTGGACCTGGTACGCGCCTTCGATCACGCGCACCCAGTCCGCCTGACCATCGTCCGGCAGCTGATCGCCGCGCACCGTGATGTCGCCGTCCTTGAAATGGACCGTATATGTGCCGTCCGGGTTCGCGGTGATCAGATCCTTGATCCGGTCCGGGTCGCCCTTCGCGATGCCCGCCAGCACCGACAGCAGATAGCAGTCGCCGGCGCCGCCCTGATCGACGTCGGTCGGCTCGGGCTCGCCGCTCGGGAAGAGTGTGAGAGCGGCGACCGGCGGCAGCTCTCCCTTGCGGATCGTCTCCAGCTGAGGATCGGAGAGGCTCGCCACCGCGGCGGTGTAGCGCCCGAACCACTCGACATACGCGTTGTTCCACTGCGCCGAGCTGCGGGACCACGAGCTCCCCGCGTCCATCGCGGCGTTCTCCGCGTCGGTGCGCTCCTGCTGCTTCTGCTCGTGGCCCGGATCGCCGGGCGACGGGGCAGGGAGTGCCTTGTACGCGGCGACAAGTTGCTCGTGCGCCGCCCACTGCTCCTGGCAGATCTGCGCCAGCTTGTCGAGCTCCGTCTGATCCGCGCTCGTCCCCGACCCGTAGTCGGACAGCGCCTGCCCGACCGGCGCATACAGGGCACTGGCGATGGCGAGCATCTGGGCGACATCGGAGACGTTCGCGCGCAGCGTGTCCGCTGCCTCGCCGGCGAATCGCCACTGCGACATCTCGGCCGCCTCGATGGCGAGCAGTTGCCCGCCGACCTGCGCCATCAGATGCCCGTAGTCGGCCATCTTCTGCCCCGCCTTGTGCACGACATCGGGCTCACCCGCCATCGACCGGATCTGCTGCCCGGTGCCGAGCGCGACGCCCGCGGTCCCCGGCTCGACCTTTCCCCCCATCAGAACCACCTGTCCAGTCCGAGGTACGAGTCGATGACGTCCCCGATGCGTCGCGAGACGTCCTCGAGCGACGCGATCAGGTCCTCGCGTCTCGGCTCCCAGGATCCGCGGAACTCTGCCGCGAGCGCCTGGAGCTGCGCCTGCTCGAACGGCTGGTCGATCGCGCCGGCCGCGTCATGGCTGCGCTCCGGCGCGTCTTTCAGCTCGGCGATGATCGTGGTGATCGACGTGCGCACACCGTCCAGCATGTCGTAGTCGATGACGACCTTGTCCGCAGTCATGCAGCCCCCCTGCGTCTCTGTCGGGATCGAACCTACCGAACGCGACGACGCCGTGCGATGGGGAGAGCTCCCCATCGCACGGCGGACGTCGACGGGCCCGACGCCGACAGCACGGGCCCGTCCGGCCCTCGGGCGGGCAGCGCAGCCGCGCGGCCGCCCTGCCGCCCGTGGCCCGGAGTCAGGCCCTGCGACGGATGCGGATCACGGCGACGCCGATGAGCAGCATCAGCGCACCGAGCAGCAGCATCCCGTCCGGGAGCTCCGCACCGGTCGCGGCGAGCTGCGCGGAGCCGGAGGCGGTGCCGGAGCCGGACGCCGGCGTGGAGCCACCACCGGTTCCGGATCCGTCGGATCCGCCGGGAGTGGTCACACCGGCGATGGTCAGCGCCGAACCGCCGGTCAGCGTCGACCTCTGCCCCGTGAGCACGATCCGGTGCGCGCCGGCGGGCGCGTCCGCCGGAATCGTGACGGTGGTGTCGACCACGCCGTCGGAACCTGCGGTGAGGGTACCGAGGGAGATCGGGTCGGAATGCAGCTCGATAGCGACGGATTCTCCCGGCATGAAGCCGGATCCGGTCACGTGCACCGCAGCGCCCGGCTGGACGGTGCCCGCTGAGAGTTCGACCTTCGCGGTGAGCGATGACAGATCGAAATCGATGCCCGTCGTGTCGCCCGTACTCGAAACGACAACCGGCGTCGCATCGGCTGCGGAGCTCGCGTGCGAGTAGTACTGCGGCGCGATCGCGTAGCCCAGGCCTTCCGTGAGCTCGACCTTGACCGTGTACGTGCCGGGAGCCACCGTGATGCTGTAGGTCCCGTCCGGGCGGACGTAGGACATGCCCACGTACTCATTGCCGACCGCGGCGACCACCGCGATCTTCGACGAGTTCCCACGCAGGTCCGTCGAGCCGTCGATGAGCACCGAGCCCTTGATGGTGACGTTCGCGGCGAGCTGCGCATCGATGCCCGTGCTGTCCGCGCCGTCGACGACGGTGACCGGCGTCGCGTCCTTCGAGTTCGCCGCGCCGCTCCACCACTGCGTGGCGAGCTTCGCGGACGGATCCCGGAACGAGACCGTGTACGTACCCGGCACGACGGGGATCCGGTAGGCACCGGTGTCGTCGGTCGTCGCGGAGTAGTAACCGCTACTGCCCTGCACGCTCACGGAGATGCCCGCCGCGGGGAGGCCGTCAGCCGCGCGCGTCACGGTGCCGCTGATCTGCGACGAGATGGCCCGCAGCGCTGCGTCGATACCGCTTACGGTCTGTCCCGCGACGATCGTGACAGGGGTCGCGTCGGCCGCGGTGGCGGCCCCGGCCCAGTACTGGGTCAGCAGCTTCGGATCGTACGAGGCGAACTTGATCTTGTAGTCGCCGGGACGAATGCCATCGATCCGGTACGAGCCGTCGGAGGCGAGCCATCCGTTTGCGACGGAATTACCGCTTGCGTCCAGCACGGCGACCCCGCCATTGGCGACGGCGGAGCCGTCGGAGGCCAGCGTGACGACCCCCTGGATCGATCCGCCCGCCGAGAGCACGGCGTCGATGCCGGTGACCGCGCCACCGGATGCCACGGCGACCTTCGTCGCCGTCGAGCGGTCGGACGCGTCATCCCAGTACTCGCTGATGAGGCCGTCCGCGCTCGCCGAGAACTGCACCGTGTAGGAGTCGGCGACGAGGCCTTGCAGCGTGTAGGCGCCGTCGGAATCCGTCACCGCGTTGCCGAACCCGCCGTTCGTGCCGTTCGCGGCGATGAAGGCGTGCGTGGCGGGTGATCCGTCTTCGCGAGTGACGACCCCGCTGATCGTCGCGCCCTCGGCAAGGCCGGCATCGATCCCGGTCGTGACCGCGCCATCCTGCACATCCACGGTCGTGGCACCGAAGTAGCCGGTCGAGTTGTCCCAGTACTCGGAGATGTACGGCGTGCCCAAAGTCAGGAAATGCACACGGTGAGGACCCGCGAGCAGGCCGTCGATGCGGTACGCGCCGTCAGCCCCGGTCATCCCCGAAGACATGGACGACCCGTCGTCGTTCTGCGCCTGGACGTAGAGGCCTGCGATCGGGGAGCCGTCCACGTCGCTCGTGACGACACCAGAGATCGAGCCTCCGGTCCCCGGCGTCGGGTCGGCATGGGCCGCCCCGACCCCTGCGAACATCAGTGCCGCGGCGAGCAGCGCGGTGAGCGCGCCCTTCCAGCCGCGACGTCCGGACACGCCTGAAGACATCCTGGTCCCCCCATCGGGTCAACGGCCGCCCGCCATAGGGTCGGACCGGCGCCTGAAGAACCAGGCGTCGATGCAATCTATCGTCACAGGGTTCTCTCAGGAAAGAGGCAAATTCCAGTAGGTCGGATCCGGACATGGGAACACCCGCACCCCCCAGAGTGCGGGTGTTCGGGTCAACGTCCCCACGCGTTATCGATGACTGTAGTTTCGCGGCACCCTGCCAGCTAGACGGATCCGCGATATTCCGGTCACGAATCCGACACGGCGCCGCTCGGGCAACACGCCGACACTCGTCCTCACATCGTGCCGGTGGTGGGTTCCCCGGGCAGCGGGGCGTAGCGCAGCAGCAGCGTGCCGCCGTCGCCGGACTCGGCGTGCACGAGGCGCATGTTGTGCGGTGTCGCGCCGTCGGGGAAGACCTTCTTGCCCTGGCCGAGCACGATCGGATACACCCACAGCTGCAGCTCGTCGTAGAGCTGCCCGTCCAGCAGGGTCTGCACGAGGTCGACGCTGCCGATCACGTGCACGTCCCGGTGGTTCTCGCGCATGTCCGCGATCTCCGCGGCCAGATCCGCTCCGACCCGGGTGCTGCCCTGCCAGTCGAGCTCGATCCCGGCGTTGCGGGACGCCACGTACTTCGGCACGCGGTTGAAGAGCTGTCCGATGAAGCCCTCCGGTCCGGTGGTGTGCTCGGGCCAGTAGCCGGCGAAGATGTCGTACGTGCGCCGTCCCAGCAGCAGCGCGTCGAGGGTCTCCATGCCCTCGGTCACGCTGCGCATGACGGCCTCGCTGGGAAGCGTCGCCTGCCAGCCGCCGAAGCGGAAACCGTCGCTCGTGTCCTCCTCCGGTCCACCCGGCGCCTGGGCGACGCCGTCGAGCGTCGTGAACAGGTCGATGATGATGCGTCCGGTCATGATGTGCTCCTTCGTGGTCGGGCCCGGGGACAGGCTCAGGGGGCGACGGCTGCGTTTCCCGCCCCTCGGCGACGCTACGCCGCGAGTCGGGGGATATGGAAGGTCTGTGCGAACGCGCCCAGGATCCGTTCCTCGCCGCGCACCACGGCGACGAGGTCCTGCGCGATCGCCTCGGCCGGCGAGACCTCGCCCCCGATGACGCGCCGGATGCCCGGGCCCGCGACGAGCACGGCCTCGGGATCGCCCGGCGGAAGAACGCCCCCAACGGGCGGGGCCGGCGGGGCGAGCTGCGCGACCGTCAGCGCGCCGTCGTGGACGATCGCCCGCAGCGCGACGTCGCCGACGTGCAGCTCGACGTCGAGGTCCTGCGCGTGCTCGGCGCGGAACGCGGTGCGCAGCGCCATCGTGAGCGAGTCGGGCGTGATGACATCGCCCTCGTCCGGGTCGCCCATGGCCTGGAAGCCCCAGCGCCCGAGCGCGAGCATCACCGGCTCGAGCGCGCGGCCGTACGGCGTGAGCTCGTAGACGAGTCCGCAGCCGTGCAGCGGCACCCGGCGCACGATCCCGCCCTCCTGCAGCTCCTTGAGCCGCGTGGAGAGGATGTTCGTCGGGATGCGCGGCAGCCCCTGCTTGAGATCCGTGTAGCGCCGCGGTCCGACGAGCAGATCGCGCACGATGAGCAGCGCCCAGCGTTCGCCGATCAGCTCGACGGCGGTGGTGACGCCGCAATACTGGCCGTAGCTGCGTGCGGCCATCTCAGCGCAGCCCGCCCATCAGGAGGTCGCGTCGCTCGCCGCAGACACCGGCACGTCAACACCCTGCTCTCCCGCCGGGACCATGTAGAGGAAGCCGAGCGAGTTGCCGTCGGGGTCGTCGAGGTCGCGCGAGTACATGAACCCGTAGTCCTGCGCGGGCTGGGGCTCGGTGCCGCCCGCCGCGAGCCCCTTGGCGATCGCGGCGTCGACCTCTTCCCGCGAGTCGAGGGCGAACGACGCGGACGTCTGCAGCGAGACCTTCGGATCCACGATCGGCTTCTCGGTGAAGGTCGCGAAGAACCCGCGCGTGATCATCATGAAGTAGACGTTGTCGTCCCAGACGACGCAGACCCCGTTCTCGTCGGACATCTCCGGGTTGATCGCGCAGCCGAGCGCCGTGTAGAAGGCCTTGGTGCGCTCGAGGTCGGTGACGGGCAAGCTGATGAAGACGTTCGTCATGCTGACTCCTCTGTCGGTGGGTCCTCCGTCGGGCCCGTTGAGACAAGCTTGCTTTTTACAAGTAAGGTTGTCAATAGCAAGTGACGGGATCTCCGCTCAACGCTGTCGAGGCGCCCGCAGCCCCCAGACCGCAAGCGCCCCGGCACCGGCGGTGAGCCCCGCCACGACGACGAGCCCCACGCCGGGGAGCGTCGCGGTCGCCACGGCACCGGCGACGAGAGGTCCTCCGGCGTCCCCGAGCTCCCGCCCCAGCTCCGCGGAACCCATCGTGCGTCCCATCCGCTCCGGCGGCGTGGACGCGGCCAGGTGCGAGAACGCGACCGGAGCGGCGAGTCCCACTCCTCCGCCGATGAGCACGGCGGCGATCAGCAGCGTCGGCAGCTCGGGCCACAGCCCGGCGACCAGGATCCCGCCCGCCAGCAGCGCCAATCCGCCGACCGCTCCGAGCCGCACGGGAAGGCGGCCGCGGTCGTGCAGAGATCCGGCGAAGGGCTGCACGATGCTGCTGACGACCGCCAGCACCGTGACGAGCGCCATGCTGCCGATCGTGCCGATCCCGCTTTCCCGGCCGAGCAACGGGAGGAAGCCGACCGCGACCGCGAGGCCACCGGTCGTCGCGGCGAGCACGAGGGTCGGCACGAGGAATCCGGGGGCGGTGAGCTCGCGCGCGAGATCGGCGACGGTCACGCGCTTGCGCGGCAGCACCGGCACCGCCGGCACGCCGAATCGCACCCAGGCGGCGGCGACCAGCGCCACCGCGGCGAGCGCCCAGAACAGGGCGGGCAGGCCGGCCCAGACGACGAGCCCGGCGCCGAGCAGCGGGCCCAGCGCGTAGCCGAGACCCTTCCACGATCCGTAGCGTCCGAAGTAGCGGCCGCGGGACGCATCGTCCGCGAGCCGCGCGACCGCGGCGGACGAAGCCGGGGAGAACGCCGAGGCCGCCGCGCCCTGGCCGAAGCGCGCCACGATCAGCCCCACGGTGCCGGGCACGAGCGCGCCGAGCACGGAGAACGCGGCGAAGGCGAGGAGCCCTGCGACGATGACCGGGCGCACGCCGATCCGGTCGCTGAGCGCACCGAACACGGGCTTCAGCAGCACCTCGGCGAGGTCGTACAGCGCGAGGGTGAAGCCGAACGCCAGCAGGGTCCAGCCGATGTCCTCGGTCTCCGCGCCGAGGGCGGCGGCGATGCCGTGTGCGCCGAAGGCGGTCGTGAAGCCAGCGAGATACAGCGGTGCGAGACGCGGCCGCGGCGGCGCCGGCGAAGGCGAGGTCACCGCTCCAGTGTCCCATCCTGTCCCATCCGCCGTGCGGGGGATGCCCTCCGGCGACGCCCGCCCTACGGTGGAGGGATGCCGCCGTTCACCCGCACCCCGACCGCGCGCGAACTGCGGCAGGACGTGCTCCTGGCCGGCGTCATGCTGGTGGGCGGGATACTGAGCGCCGCCCTGTCGTCGATCGCCAAGGTCTACGGCACGGCGCAGGCCGAGCTGTGGACGGCGATCCCGTACGTCGTCGTCGTCTCCGCGGCGCTCGCGGTGCGGCGAAGATGGCCGGCCGCGGTCGCCGTCGTGGTTTCGGTCGCGTTCGTGGTGGCGACCTCGCTGCACGCCCCGGAGATCTACGCCGGCAACATCGCGATGTTCATCGCCCTCTACACGGTGGGCGCCTGGATGGACTCGCGTCGCACCGCATTCCTGGTGCGCGCGGGGATCATCGTCGTGATGGCCGTCTGGCTCATCATCGAGATGTACCGGCAGGCGATCGACCAGGCGCACAAGGCGGATGTGGTGGCGGGGATGTTCTCCCCCCTCGTGGCGTTCCTCATGCTGCAGGTGCTGCTGAACGTGCTGTACTTCGGCGGCGCCTACTACTTCGGCGAGCGCAGCTGGAGCGCCGCCCGGCAGAGGGCCGCGCTCGAGCAGCGCACCGCCGAGCTCGAACGCGAACGCGCGCTCAGCGCCGCCCAGGCCGTCGCCCTGGACCGCGTGCGCATCGCCCGCGAGCTGCACGACGTGGTCGCGCACCACGTCTCGGTCATGGGCGTGCAGGCGGGCGCCGCGCGCATGATGATCCCGCAGGATCCGCAGGCCGCCACGGCGATCGTCGCCGGCATCGAGACCGCGGCCCGCGATGCCATCCGCGACTTCCATCAGCTGCTCGATACGCTGCGGGATCCGGGCGACAGCGATGATGCGGCCTCGACCGTCGGGATCGACGACATCGCCGAGCTCGCCGCGGCTTCGACGGCGGCGGGCCTGCCCACGCGGCTGCAGGTGATCGGCGAGGCCGTGCCGGTGCCGCGCGTGACCGCGGTCAACCTCTACCGGATCGCCCAGGAGTCGCTCACGAACGCCCGCCGTCATGCCGGCCCCGACGCCGTTGCGGACGTGAGGATCCGCTACGAGCAGGGATCCGTCGAGGTCGAGGTCGTGAACACGGGGCGGGTGGTCACGGGCCTCCGGCCCGGCCTCGGTCAGCTCGGCATGCGCGAGCGGGCGACCGCGTCCGGCGGATCGATCGAGCTCGTCGCACGGCCGGCCGGCGGATTCCGGGTGCGGGCGACACTGCCCGTGCCCGCGGCGGCCTCCGGCGCCGCCGTGGCGGAGTCCGCATCCGGTGCCCTGAGCGACCGCGGGGAGACCAGGTGAGCGCCCCGACCCGCGTGCTGATCGTCGACGACCACGCCATGCTCCGGGCGGGGTTCCGCACGATCCTCGACCTGCAGCCCGACATCGAGGTCGTCGGCGAGGCCGGCACCGGATCCGAGGCGGTGGACCTCGCCGGATCCCTGCTGCCCGACGTGATCACGATGGACGTGCAGATGCCCGACATGGACGGGCTGGAAGCGACCCGGCGGATCAGGGCGGAGGGGCGGATCCGCGCGTCGATCGCGATCGTGACGACCTTCGACCGCGACGACTACCTGTTCGACGCGCTGGACGCCGGCGCGAGCGGCTTCCTGCTGAAGAACGCCGGCCCGGAGGAGCTCGTCGCCGCCGTGCGCGCGCTGGCCGCCGGCGACGGCATGCTCGCGCCCGAGGTGACCCGCCGGGTGCTGCAGCGGTTCGCGGCCCGGACGGCGGGGGCGGGCGCTCCGAGTGCGCACGCTGCGGGGGGATCCGGTCTCGCGGGGGGATCCGGTCTCGCGGGCGGGTCTGATCCGGCGGGCGGGTCGGGTCCGGCTTTCGGGGCCGGTCAGGCCTTCGCGTCCGCCGCTCTGCCCAGCGCGGCGCTTCCCGAGCCGCTCACCGACCGGGAGGCCGAGGTGCTGCGGCTGGTCGCCGAGGCTTGGAGCAACGCCGAGATCGCGGCGGAGCTGTTCATCGGCGAGGCGACCGTGAAGACGCATGTGTCGCGCATCCTGCAGAAGCTCGGCGCCCGCGATCGCGTGCAGGCCGTGGTGCTGGCGCACCGGTTGGGCCTGGCGTAGTCGCGCGCCGCGGTTCCCCGCCCACGTTCGCAGGACGTCTGCAACTCTGCAGGTCGATCCTGCTGTCTCCATCCTGCGGAGTTGCGGACGTCCTGCAGAGTCGACCGGCACGGCGCGATATCGGCGCTCCGCAGCGTCGGCGCGGGTCGGCGCCCCGCTAGCCTCTCCCCATGCCAGAAACCGCGAGCCCTCCGGCGCCCCACCCTCGTACGTCGCCGTCCCGCCCGATCATGGCCGGGGTCGTCACGGCGCTGGTCGGGTTCACGAGCTCGTTCGCGGTCGTGCTCACCGGCCTCGCCGCTGTCGGCGCGACCCACGCCCAGGCCGCGAGCGGACTACTCGCGCTCTGCCTCACGATGGGTGTCGCCGGCCTCCTGCTGGCCTGGCGCTACCGCATGCCCATCACGTCCGCCTGGTCGACGCCGGGCGCGGCGCTGCTCGCGGCCTCCGGCTCGATCGAGGGAGGCTGGCCCGCCGCGGTGGGCGCCTTCCTGATCGTCGCGGGACTCATCCTGTTCACGGCGCTCGTGCCGCAACTCGGATCCCTCATCGCCGCGATCCCGCCGTCGATCGCGCAGGCCATGCTCGCCGGCGTGCTGCTGCCGCTGTGCCTCGCTCCGATCACCGGGCTCGGCAAGAACCCGTGGGCGGTGATCCCCGTGGTGCTGACCTGGCTGCTGTTCGCCCGGCTCGCGCCCCGCTGGGCGGTGCCGCTGGCGTTCCTCACCGCGACGGTCGTCATCGTGATCGGGATCGTGACCGGCGGCACTGCGACGGGCTCCGGAGCCTTGGTGGATCCGGCATCGCTCCTGCCGCATCTCGAGCTCACGATGCCGACGTTCACCGTCGGGGCGCTCGTCGGCATCGCCCTGCCGCTGTTCATCGTGACCATGGCGTCGCAGAACGTGCCAGGCGTGGCCGTGATGCGCAGCTTCGGCTATGAGGTGCCGTGGCGTCCGGCCATGCTGGCGACCGGCATCGGCAGCGCCCTCGGCGCCACGGCAGGCGGGCACGCGATCAACCTCGCCGCGATCAGTGCCGCCCTCGCCGCCGCACCCGACGCGGAGCCGGATCCGAAGCGCCGCTGGATCGCCGGCGTCTCGACGGGGGCGTCGTACCTGGTGCTGGGCGCGTTCTCGGCCGCGTTCGCCGCGCTCGTGGTGCTCGCCCCTATCGCGGTGATCCCGGCCGTCGCCGGTCTCGCGCTGTTCGGCGCGTTCGGATCCGCCGTGCAGCAGGCGATCGACGACCCGGGCGAGCGCACCCCGGCCGTGGTGACGTTCCTCGTCGCTGCCTCCGGCATGGCGTTCTGGGGTGTCAGCGCCGCGTTCTGGGCGCTCCTCGCCGGCCTGCTCGTCCGCGCCGTCCTGCACCTCGGACGCCGCTGACCCACTTTCCTACTTCCGAGTCGTCCCCGTGAGCGCACGCCATAGCCTCCGCTGAGAGGGACGACCCGAAGGGTGGAACCTTACTCTTGCGACTATCTCCTTTCAGGCGGATCCTGGAAAGGAGGACGCGTCCGAGGAGGAATCATGCCGATCGCCACGATGACGAGCAAGGGCCAGATCACTCTGCCCAAGGAGATGCGCGACGAGCTGAAGCTCGTGGCCGGATCCAAGGTCATGTTCGTACGGCTGCCCACCGGACAGTACTCCGTGGTGCCGAAGACAGGGAGCATCTCCGCCATCTTCGGGATGCTGCATCGCGAAGATGCACCGGTTCTGACGATCGAGCAGATGGACGACGCGGTCGCGGAGGCGGTCGCCGAGGATGACGCGCGGACCCGGAGCACCTGACAATGCTGGTTCCGCATGCGATGACCGGCATCGATACCAACGTCATCCTGCGCGCCGCCCTCGATGACGACCCGGTGCAGTCCCGCCTCGCGCAAGAGCTGCTCGAGACTCTGACGCGCGCGGCGCCGGGTTTCGTGACGATGGTCACCCTCGCCGAGGTCTTCTGGATCGTCCGCAGACGGGAGGGCTTCAGCAAGGACACCGCGCTTGCCCTCATCCGCGGCCTCGTCGAATCCGACGTTCTGGAGTTCGACGACGGCGAGGAGGTCGTGCGGGCGCTCGAAGCCGCCGGCGACGGCGCCGACTTCGCCGACGCGCTGATCGACAGCACTATGGCGCAGTTCGGCGTCACGGAGACCGTGACCTTCGACCGCCGCGCGGCACAGCGTCTCGGATGGCGTCTGCTCGAGGGCTGACTCCGGCCCGCTCCCCCGCGGGGCGGAGCATGCGACCTCGGACGGGGCTGAGTGTCTCAGTTGGCCCGCCCGGCCCCGAGTCCGCGCGGCGCACATCGTCAGGCATGCGAAGACCACTGCCTTCGATCCATCGCACGAACGACGCCACCGGATCCGCCGCAGGGGGGATGCCCGGGGCGGCGGGGCTGCATACCGTGGAGCCATGACCACAGTGCTCACCCGCACCACGACCACGGGGCTGCTCGAACTCGAGGGCCTCACCAAGAGCTACGGCGCACGGCGCGTGCTCGACGACGTCTCGTTCCGCGTCGAGCCCGGGCGGCTCACGGGCTTCGTCGGCGGCAACGGCGCCGGCAAGACCACCACGATGCGGATCGTGCTGGGTGTGCTCGGCGCCGACGGCGGCACCGTGCGCCTCGGCGGGCACGACGTCGCGGCCACCGACCGGCGCCACTTCGGATACATGCCGGAGGAGCGCGGCCTGTACCCCAAGATGAAGGTGCTCGAGCAGGTCGCGTACCTCGCGCGGCTGCACGGATTCGGCAAGTCCGAGGCGACGGCCCGCGGCGAGGCGCTGCTGTCCGAACTCGGACTCGGCGAGCGGCTGCACGACTCCATCGAGTCGCTCTCGCTCGGCAACCAGCAGCGCGCGCAGATCGCCGCCGCGCTCGTGCACGACCCCGAGGTGCTCATCCTGGACGAGCCGTTCTCCGGACTGGATCCGCTCGCGGTCGACGTCGTCGCCGGAGTGCTGCAGGCGCGCGCCGCGCAGGGGGCTGCGATCCTGTTCTCCTCGCACCAGCTCGACGTCGTCGAGCGGCTCTGCGACGACCTCGTCATCATCGCGGGCGGCACCATCCGCGCCTCCGGATCCCGCGAGCAGCTGCGCGCGCAGCATTCCGCACCGCGGTACGAGCTGATCTCCGACGCCGATGCCGGATGGATCCGCTCCGAGCCGGGCATCACGGTCGTCGACTTCGAGCGCGGCACCGCGGTCTTCGACGCGGCCACCCCGGAGGACGCGCAGCGGGTGCTGCGCACCGCCCTCGGCCACGGCGTCGTGCACGCCTTCACCCCGCAGCATCCGTCCCTCGCCCAGATCTTCAAGGAGGTCATCCAGTGAGCACTGCGACCACTAAGAACGGCGCGCTCTCCGCGTCGAGCGGGATCTTCCTCGTCGCCGAACGCGAGATCGGATCCAAGCTGCGCAGCAAGGCGTTCCTGATCTCGACCGGCATCCTGCTGCTCATCGCCCTCGCCGCGGTGCTGATCGGCGGGTTCATGAGCACCAACTCGTCCGAGACGAAGATCGCCGTGACGTCGGAGACCGCCCGGGCGGTCCACGGCCTGCCGGGACTCGCGCCGACCGAGGTCGCCGACGCGACCGCCGCGGAGAAGCTGGTCCGCGACGGCACGGTCGAGGCGGCGCTGATCCCTGCGTCCGGCGACAGCGCATTCGGCTACGAGATCGTGGCGCTGAAGAGCGCGCCGAACAGCCTGCAGAGCCTGCTGGCCAAGACGCCGAAGGTCACGATCCTCGAACCGGACACGACCAATCCGCTGCTGCGCTACCTCGTCGCGATCGGCTTCGGCGTCGTCTTCCTGATGGCCGCTTCGACGTTCGGCGCGACCATGGCGCAGAGCGTCGTCGAGGAGAAGTCCACACGCGTGGTCGAGCTGCTGCTGGCCGCGATCCCGGCCCGCGTGCTGCTGGCCGGCAAGGTCATCGGCAACACGGTGCTCGCGATGGCGCAGATCCTGCTGCTCGCGGCGATCGCCGTGGTCGGGCTCATCGTGACCGGGCAGAACGGTGTGCTGCAGGGACTCGGATCCCCGCTGGTGTGGTTCGCGGTGTTCTTCCTGTTCGGATTCGTGCTGCTGGCCTCGCTGTTCGCCGCGGCCGCATCCCTCGTGTCGCGCCAGGAGGACATCGGATCCACGACCATGCCGATCACGATGCTCGTGATGGCCCCGTACATCCTGGTGATCATCTTCAACGACAACCCGCTGGTGATGACGATCCTGTCGTACATCCCGTTCTCGGCCCCGGTCGCGATGCCCGTGCGGCTGTTCGTCGGCGAGGCGCAGTGGTGGGAGCCGCTCGCGTCGCTGGTGATCCTGCTCGCCGCCTGCGTGGCCGCGATCCTCGTGGCGGCGAAGATCTACGAGAACTCCCTGCTGCGCATGGGCGCGCGCGTGAAGCTGTCCGAGGCTCTCTCCGGACACTGAGTCACCCACTGACCGCGAGCACTGACCGCGAGACTCCAACTGGGCGACGAGACTGCAGTTCAGGAGTGCAGTCTCGTCGCCCAGTTGGAGTCTCGCGGTCAGGGAGGGGGCGGATCCGGATCCGGATCCGGATCCGGGCTGCAGGAATATTCATGCGCATGCATTGTTAGCCTCAGGGTGCGGACGATGGGGTCCGGCAGCAGATCCACCGACCCGAAAGGCCTCATCGCCATGAGCACCCCCGCCTCCGACCGCACCGCTGTCACCGACGCCCCGATCCTCGACATCCTCGCCGAGCGCTGGAGCACCCGCATCTTCGACGCCGCCTCGACCATCGACGAGGAGGCTCTGGCCAGCGCACTCGAAGCCGCCCGCTGGGCACCGACCGCCGCCAACACGCAGCCGTGGCGCGTGATCGTGGCCCGCCGCGGATCCGAGGAGCACGCCAAGGTTCTCGGCACCCTCGCCGGCTTCAACAGCGCCTGGGCCGGCGACGCCGCCCTACTCGTGGTGTTCGTGGCCGAGACCACACGCGACGGCCAGCCCATGACCTGGGCCCTCTACGACACCGGCCAGGCGGCCGCGCACTTCACCGTGCAGGCGCACGCCAACGGCCTCTCCACCCACCAGATGGGCGGCTTCGATCGCGACGCGATCTCCGCGGCGTTCGACCTGAGCGCCGACTTCACCCCGATCTCGGTCATGGCCGTCGGCGAGCTGGGCGACATCCGCACCGCTCCCGAGGAGCTGCAGCAGCGCGAGAACGCCCCGCGCGAGCGCCGCCCCATCGCCGACACCCTCCTGATCAACGCCTGACCCTCCCCTACCTCCGGGTCGTCCCCGCCAGCGCACGCCATAGGCTCCGCTGACGGGGACGACTCGTATGTGGAGGGGCTCCAGGCGGGGCGCGGATGCCACGGTGGGCGCCGCCCGGGGCGAGCGAACCTGGGGTTCGGCGCCCCCGGGGTCAGCGATTGCGGTGCCGGCCGGCGGCGAGCGCGTCCGCGGCGCGCACGAGCGACAGATGCGAGAACGCCTGCGGGGTGTTCCCGGCGTGGCGGTGTCCCACGGGGTCGTACTCCTCGCTCAGCATGCCGACGTCGTTCCGCAGCGCGCACAGCCGGTCCATGAGCGCGCGCGCCTCGGCCATGCGGCCGGTGACCGCGTACTGCTCCACGAGCCAGAACGAGCAGGCGAGGAACGTGTTCTCGCCTCCGGGCAGGCCGTCCACGCCGGTGCCGGTGCGATACCGGTTCACGAGTCCGCCGTGGATCAGCGTCTGCTCGATCCGCGCCACGGTCGCGAGCATGCGCGGGTCGTCGGGCGCGCAGTATCCGGTGCGCGGGATGAGCAGCAGCGCGGCATCGACCTCGTCCGTGCCGCGGTGCTGCACGAAGTGCCCGTCGTGGACCCCGTGCTCGTCGATCTCCGCGCGCAGCCGGTCGCGCACGCCCCGCCAGCGCTCCACAGGGCCATGAGCGCCGTCCTCCTCGACCGCGCGCACCCCGCGGTCGAACGCCGCCCACAGCATCACCCGGGAGTGCGTGAAGAACTGCGGATCCCCGCGGATCTCCCACATGCCGTTGTCCGGATGGTCCAGCTGCTTCTCGGCCCGCCGCAGCAGCACCCGCTGCAGCGACCAGGACCGCGCGAACTCGCCGAGGCCCGCCCTGCGGGCGGCGGCGAGCGTCACCATCACCTCGCCGAAGACATCGGCCTGGAACTGCTCGGCCGCGGCGTTGCCCACCCGCACCGGGGCGGATCCGGCGTAGCCCGGCAGGGATCGCATCTCCCGCTCGACCAGATCCCGCTCCCCCGCCAGCCCGTACATGATCTGCAGGTCGGCAGGATCCCCGGCCACCGCCCGCAGCAGCCAGTCCCGCCACGCCCGCGCCTCATCGGCGAGCCCGTGCGCGAGCAGCGCCTCGAGCGTGAGCGCGGCGTCGCGCAGCCAGACGTAGCGGTAGTCCCAGTTGCGCGCGCCGCCGAACTCCTCGGGCAGCGAGGTCGTCGCGGCGGCCGCGATCCCGCCGGTCTCGCGGTTGGTGAGCGCGCGCAGGAGCAGCAGGGAGCGCCGCACGTCGTCCTCGTGCGGCCCCTCGTGCGCGATGCCGTCGGCCCAGTCGCGCCACCAGGCCGAGGTCGCCCGCTCCGCGGCCTCCACATCGAGCGCCGCGGGCGCCGCGCGATAGGACGGGAACCAGGTGAGCGCCAGATCCCTGCTCTCTCCCGCGGCCACCTCGACCGTGCCGACGTGGCTGTGGCCGTGCGGCTGCAGCTCTGCGCCGCGCACCACGACCGCGTCGGGGCCGGCGGTCGCGGTGAGCTCGGGCGATCCGGCGCTGCCGGTCTGGCGCACCCACGGCAGCGCCCTGGCGTAGTCGAATCGGAGTCTCAGCTCCTGCGCGAACGGCATCCGCCCGCTGATCCCCACGACGCGGCGGACGATGTCCGTGCGGTCGGCGCCCAGCGCCGCCTGCGCGCCCTCGAGCGATCCCGGCTCCTTCGCGAGCAGGACCGGCATCCACTCGCGCACCTCGGCGACGCCGTCGGCGCTCTCCCACCGGGTCACGAGACAGAACGTGTCGCCGTCGTAGCGCCGGGTCGCGGTCGCCTCGGGATCCGCGGGCCGCAGGCTCCAGTGCCCCTGCTCGACGCCGCCGAGCAGGGCGCCGAACAGCGATGGGGAATCCAGCCGCGGCGCGCAGAACCAGTCGATGCTGCCGGCCCGCGACACGAGCGCGGCGGTGCGCCCGCCGCTGAGCAGCGCGTAGTCCTCGATCGGAGCAGTCTCCATCCTCCGCAGTCTGGCACGGGCCTCGGCGCGCAACGGAGGGCAACGCCCGCCCAGGAGGATCCGGATCCGGATCCGGCGCATCGAGGCGATCCGCGCCCGTCACAGAGACAGATCAGGGACGCGGACCGTATCGTGGGCGCATGACCACCCCGACGACGCTGCTCATCCTCGGCGCTTCCGGCGACCTCACCTCCCGCCTCCTCCTGCCCGCGATCGCGCAACTGCTGAAGCGCCAGCCCGATCGCACCCTGGTGCTGCGCGGCGCAGGATCCGATGACTGGTCCGACGAGCGCTGGCAGGAGGCGGTGCGCACCGCGTTCGCGACGGTCGACGCCACGGACCAGCTCCCGCGGATCGCCGGAACCACCTACGTCAAGGCCGATGTCACCGATCGCGATGCGCTGGCCGGGCTCATCGCCGGCGTCGACGGATCCCTCGTGATCTATTTCGCCCTTCCGCCTGCGGTCGCGGTCGCCGCGTGCGAGGAGCTCGTCGACATCCCGCTGCCCGAGGGCACCGTGCTGGCGCTGGAGAAGCCTTTCGGCAACGACGAGCGGAGCGCGGCCGACCTCAACGCGCTGGTCACCCGGATCGTGCCGGAGACCCAGGTCTTCCGGGTCGACCACTTCCTCGGGCGATCCACGATCCTCAACATCATGGGCGTGCGCTTCGCGAACCGCCTGGTCGAGCCGGTCTGGTCCGCCGACCACGTGCAGTCGGTCCTGGTGCGCTACGACGAGTCGCTCGCGCTGGAGAACCGTGCGCGCTACTACGACAAGGCCGGCGCGCTCGTCGACATGATCCAGAGCCACCTGCTGCAGGTGCTCGCGATCCTCGCGATGGAGCAGCCGGCGGATCTGGACGAGATCGACCTGCGCGATGCGATGGCCGCCGCCCTCCGCGCGACCCGCATCCTCGGCGACGACCCGGTCGCCTCGACCCGCCGCGCCCGGTACACGGCCGGCACGAGCGACGACCGCCCCGTGCCGTCCTATGCGGACGAGGAGGGCGTGGATCCGGCCCGCAGCACCGAGACCCTCGCCGAGATCACCTGCGAGGTCGACACCGCGCGCTGGGCGGGCGTGCCCTTCACGCTGCGCAGCGGCAAGGCCCTGGGCGAGCGCTGCGCGGAGATCGTCGTCACGTTCCGGCCCGTGCGGCACATCCCCGGCGGGCTCACCGGGACGCCGACGGACGGCGGTGTGCTGCGCTTCTCCCTCGGCCCCGACCGGATCGAGCTCGAGCTGAACGTGAACGGCGGCGACGATCCGTTCGCCCTGCGCCGCGACGTCCTGTCCACGGGCCTGGGCAAGGGCACCCTGCTGGCCTACACCGAGGTGCTCAGCGAAATCCTCGACGGTGACGTCGCCCTGTCGGTCCGCGGCGACGCGGCGGAGCAGTGCTGGCGGATCATCCAGCCGGCGCTCGACGCCTGGCGCTCCGGCGCGGTGCCGATGCAGGAGTACCCGGCCGGATCCACCGGTCCTGAGGAGTGGGCGACCTCGCGGCGCTGAGCACGCCGGGCCGGGAACGAACGGCCCGGCCCCGCCGTCAGCCGTGGCGGGCGAGCAGGCGGCGGGCGGCCTCGCTGTGCTGCGCGATGAGCTGCGGCACGTCCAGGCCGACGATCCGGCCGTCGAGCACGCGCCAGGCGCCGCCGACCATGACCCGGTCCGCGCGTTCGGCGCCGCACAGCAGCAGCGCCGCGAGCGGGTCATGGCTGCCGGAGAAGCGCAGCTCGTCGAGGGTGAACATCGCGAGGTCGGCCTGCTTGCCCGGGCTCAGCACGCCGATGTCGGTGCGGCCGAGTGCGCGGGCGGATCCCTGGGTCGCCCAGTCGAGCGCCCGCTCGGGGTTGACGGCGGCGGCGCCGTAGCGCAGGCGCTGCAGGTACAGGGCCTGACGCACCTCCATCATCATGTTGGATCCGTCGTTCGACGCGGATCCGTCCACGCCCAGGCCGACCGGCACGCCCGCGGCCTCGAGCTCGACCGCACGCGCGATGCCGCTTGCGAGGCGCATGTTCGAGGTGGCGCAGTGCGAGACCGCGGTGCCGGCCTTGCCCAGGCGGGCGATCTCGTCATCGTCGAAGTGGATCCCGTGCGCGAGCCAGGTGCGGTCGCCGAGCCAGCCGACGCTGTCGAGGTAGTCCACGGTGCGCAACCCGAACCGCTCCCGGCAGAAGTCCTCCTCGTCGATGGTCTCGGCGAGGTGCGTGTGCAGCCGCACGTCGAGGCGTTCGGCGAGGGTCGCCGTGTCGCGCATGACCTCGGTGGTGACGGAGAACGGCGAGCACGGCGCGAGGCCGATCTGCACGAACGCGCCCTCGCCGCGCTCGTGGTACGCACCGACGAGGCGCTCGCTGTCGGCGAGGATCACATCCGCGTCCTGCACCGTGCTCTGCGGGGGCAGTCCGCCGTCCTTCTCGCCGAGCGACATGGATCCGCGGGTCAGCGTCGCGCGCATGCCCAGGCGCTTGACGACGTCGACCTGCACGTCGATGCCGTCCTCCAGCCCGTTCGGGAACAGATAGTGGTGGTCGGCGGCGGTGGTGCAGCCACTCAGCAGCAGTTCGGCGAGGGCGGCGGTCGTGGCGAGCTCGAGATCGCGCGGGGTGAGCCCCGCCCAGACGCCGTACAGGCCCTTGAGCCAGGGGAACAGCTCGGCGCTGACCACGGGCGTCCACGCCCGGGTGAGGGTCTGATAGAAGTGGTGGTGCGTGTTGATCAGGCCGGGGATGATCACGTGCCGCGAGGCGTCGTAGACCTCGTCGACCGGCGCGGACGGGGCTCCTCCGGCGGGCACGGCCTCGCGGATCGTGGATCCGGCGATGACGAGGCCGCCGCGGGCGTCGGCGGCGTCGCCGGTGTGGATCCCGAGCGGGTTCTTCAGCCAGACGGTGCGGGTGGATTCGGACATCGAGCAGACTCCCTCATTCGATGAGCGGAGCCGGAACGTGGCCCCGCGGGGGCCAGCTCAGTGTTGACCTGTCTGCTGATCCAGGTGCGCCTCCGTCCGAGGAGGCCTTTCAGATCTATCACGGGCCCGCGATGCCGGTCAACGATTCTTCCGAATATCGGATCCACAGTTCCGCGATACGGACGACGCCCTTCGTCTCGCTGCGCTCGCTCAGGAACCGGTAGAGGCCGGCCCCTGAGCGAGGAGCGCACGCCCTTCGTCTCACTGCGCTCGCTCAGGAACCGGTAGAGGCCGGTCCCTGAGCGAGGAGCGCACGCCCTTCGTCTCGCTGCGCTCGCTCAGGAACCGGTAGAGGCCGGTCCCTGAGCGAGGAGCGCAGCGACGAGACGAAGGGCGAAGAACCCGTTTCGGATCAGTGCGCCGGGCGCTCGACCGTGACCTCGTTGCCGTCGCGGTCGACGATCTTGCCGTCGACGATCGAGTCGCCGTCCTCGAAGGCGTCCAGATACGCGACCGGGATGCTGCGTGTCGGCGCCGACACGAACGCGTTCTTGCGCTTGGCGCTGCCGAGGTGGTTGAAGAGCAGGTTCAGCAGGATCGCGACGACTGCGGCGGAGCTGATGCCGGAGTGGAAGATCGTCACGAACCAGGCCGGCATCTGCGCATAGATCGTCGGGACAGCGATCGGGAGCATGCCCACCGCGATCGAGGTGGCCACGATCACGAGGTTCATGTTGTCGCGGTACTCGACCTTGGCGAGCGTGCGGATGCCCGACGCCGCGACCGAGCCGAAGAGCACGAGGCCGGCGCCGCCGAGCACAGGCGTCGGGATCGCCCCGACGACGCGCCCCAGGACAGGCAGCAGGCCAAGGACGACCAGCACGCCACCGCCCGCGGTGACCACGAAGCGGCTCTTCACGCCGGTGATGGCGACCAGGCCGACGTTCTGCGCGAACGCGGACTGCGTGAACGTGCCGAAGATCGGCGAGACGGCGCTGGAGAGCATGTCGGCGCGAAGGCCCGCGGCGATGCGCTTGGAGTCGACCTTGGTGCCCACGATCTCGCTCACGGCGAGGATGTCGGCAGTGGTCTCCGTCAGGGTCACCAGGATCACGATGAGCATCGAGATGATGCTCGCGATCTCGAAGGTCGGCATTCCGAACTCGAAGACCCTCGGAAGGGCGAAGATCTCGCCCTCGCCGACCTTGCTGAAGTCGGCCTTGCCGAGGAAGATCGCGACGATCGTGCCGAGCACGATCGAGAGCAGGATCGCGAGGCGGGAGATCGCGCCCACCGGGATCTTGCTGAGGATCAGGACGATCACCAGGGTGATGCCGGCGAGCATCAGGTTCTCGGGGGCTCCGCCCTTCGCGCCTCCCGTGTTCTCCCCGGTGCCCATGATCCAGCCGGCCGCGACCGGGAGGAGACTCAGACCGATCGTGGTGATCACGGTTCCGGTCACGACCGGCGGGAAGAACCGGATCACGGTCGCGAACACCGGGGCGATCAGCAGGCCGATCACCGAGGCGGCGATCACCGATCCGAAGACCGCCGGGAGTCCGCCTCCGCTGGTGACGATCGCACCCATGGTCGCGACGCCGGAGAACGACACCCCCTGCACGAGCGGCAGCTGGGATCCGAAGAACGGGACCCCGACGGTCTGCAGGATCGTGGCGAGACCGCCCATGAACAGGCACGCGGCGATGAGCACGCCGATCTCGCCGGGCTTCAGCCCCGCCATCTGCCCGATGATGAGCGGCGGAGCGATGATGCCGCCGTACATCGTGAGCACGTGCTGGATGCCGTAGCCGATGGTCGCACCGATCGGCAGGCGCTCGTCCTCGGGGCGGACGAACTCCTTCTTCTGCTTGGTAGTCAATTCGACCTCTTCGTCGGGGGCAGCGCACCAGGTGAGCGAGGCGGCGGCCGTCCGCAACGCCGGTGCGGGCGGTTCGACGGCGAGTCGCGCGTTCCGCCTCGCAGGCGGGGCGGAGGTGCTGTTAGTCCTGGTGCGTCTCCAGCTCTGGAGACCCCCTCAGGCTAACCACGGGCACATCCCGAGTCAAGGTCTTTTTCCGAATCTCGGAGTGCTGTTTCCATGATGTGGATATCAATGGAGAAGCCGCTCTCGCCGTCTGCGCACGGAAAAGGCCCCGGATCAGGGAGATTCGGGGCCTTTCCTGACATGCCGCGCCGTCACTCGTCGAGCAGCTCGGCCTCGATCACGTCGTCCGGGTCGGCCCGGGGAGGCGTCGGGACGGCCGGTCCCTCGCTCGTGAGCACGAGGGAGGATCCGTCCGCCGCGATGTCCACGCGCACGATGTCGCCGTCGTGCACGCGACCCGAGAGCAGCGCCGACGCGAGCCGGTTCTGCACCTCGTTCTGGATGAGGCGACGCAGCGGCCTGGCGCCGAACACCGGGTCGTAGCCGCGCTCGGAGAGCCAGGCGCGCGCATCGGGCGTCACGGCGAGCGTCAGCCGGCGGTCGGCGAGACGCCGCTGCAGCTGATCGATCGTGAGCTCCACGATCTGCGCCAGGTCGTCCTCGGTGAGGGCCTGGAACATCACGATGTCGTCGAGCCGGTTGATGAACTCGGGCTTGAACGCCTGCCGCACGAGGGCCATCACGGCGTCGCGCTTCTCGTCGGGCGAGAGGGTCGGGTCGATCAGGATCGGCGATCCGATGTTGCTCGTGAGGATCAGGATGACGTTCGAGAAGTCGACCGTCCGCCCCTGACCGTCGGTGAGGCGGCCGTCGTCCATCACCTGGAGCAGCACGTCGAACACCTCGGGATGGGCCTTCTCGACCTCGTCCAGCAGGACGACGCTGTAGGGGCGCCGCCGCACGGCCTCGGTGAGCTGCCCGCCCTGCTCGTAGCCGACATAGCCGGGAGGGGCGCCGACCAGACGCGAGACCGAGTGCTTCTCGCCGTACTCCGACATGTCGATGCGCACCATGGCGTGCTCGTCGTCGAAGAGGAACTCGGCGAGCGCCTTGGCGAGCTCGGTCTTGCCGACACCGGTGGGCCCGACGAAGAGGAAGGATCCGGTCGGCCTGCCGGGGTCGCTGATGCCCGCGCGCGAGCGGCGCACCGCATCGGAGACGGCCGCGACCGCCTCCTTCTGCCCGATCAGGCGCCGGCCCAGCTCGCGCTCCAGGTGCAGGAGCTTCTCGCTCTCGCCCTGCAGCAGCCGCCCCACGGGGATCCCGGTCCAGGCCGCGATCACGGCCGCGATGTCCTCGTCGGTCACCTGCTCGTTCACCATGCGGGGCTCGTCGCTCTGCGCATCCGCCTGCCGCTCGGCGTCGGCGAGCTGCGCCTGCAGTTGCTTGATGGTCTCGTACTCGAGCTTCGAGGCCTTCGTGTAGTCGGCGTCGCGCAGGGCGCGGTCGCGCTCGGTGATCGCCTCGTCGAGGCGCTTCTTCAGGTCGCCGACGCGGTTCAGTCCGCTGCGCTCGCGCTCCCAGCGGGCCTCGAGGTCGGTGAGCTCGGCCTCGGCCTCGCCCATCTGCTCGCGGAGCTTCGCGAGACGCTCCTTCGAGGCCGCGTCCTTCTCCTTCTTCAGCGCGAGCTCCTCGAGACGCATCCGGTCGACGGACCTCTTCAGCTGGTCGATCTCGACCGGGCTGGAGTCGATCTCCATCTTGAGCCGGCTCATGGCCTCGTCGATGAGGTCGATCGCCTTGTCCGGCAGCTGGCGGCTCGGCAGGTAGCGGTTCGAGAGCGACGCGGCCGCGACCAGCGCGGAGTCGCTGATGGTCACGCCGTGGTGCGCCTCATAGCGCCCCTTGAGTCCGCGCAGGATCGCGATCGTGTCCTCGACCGAGGGCTCGCCGACGTAGACCTGCTGGAACCGGCGCTCGAGCGCCGCGTCCTTCTCGATGAACTCGCGGTACTCGTTGAGCGTGGTGGCGCCGATCAGACGCAGTTCGCCGCGGGCGAGCATGGGCTTGAGCATGTTGGACGCGGCGACGGACCCCTCTCCCCCGCCCGCACCCATGAGCACGTGCAGCTCGTCGATGAAGGTGATGACGCGGCCGTCGGACTCGGTGATCTCCTTGAGCACGCTCTTCAGGCGCTCCTCGAACTGGCCGCGGTACATCGCACCGGCGACGAGGGCGGAGATGTCCAGTGACACGAGCTCCTTGTCCTTGAGCGACTCGGCCACGTCTCCGGCGACGATGCGCTGCGCGAGTCCCTCGACGACGGCGGTCTTGCCGACGCCGGGTTCGCCGATCAGCACCGGGTTGTTCTTGGTGCGCCGAGTGAGCACCTGACTCACGCGGCGGATCTCCGCGTCGCGACCGATCACCGGATCGAGCTTGCCCTGTCGGGCACGATCGGTGAGGTTGATGCCGAACTGCTCGAGCGCCGACTGCTGCTCGTCCTGCTGTGCCGTCTGAGGGGTGGCCATTCGTCCTCCTGGGTTCTCCTTGCGTCTGTGGCGGAAGAGCCGGAACCGCTCCGGATCCTCAAAGTTGAGTTGATTGGACTCAAGTTTACCGGACTCGGCCCTCGGAGACAAGAGCAGGCGCGATCCGACCGCGACGGCGAGAACGCGCTCGGCGCCTGGCGCACAGCGCCCGGCACACGGCGCACGACGCCCGGCACACGGCACACGGCACACGACGCACGACGCACGACGCCCGGCACACGGCGCCCGACGAAGACGTCGACGATGGCGACTCCGTTGTCACACACCGCCGACGAGCTTTGGGAGCCTCCACTTCCGAGTCGTCCCCCTCAGCGGACGCTCTGGGCTCCGGTGGTGGGGACGACTCGGAAGTGGAGGGGGGTAAGGAAGGAGAGGGGTCAGCCGACCTCGGCCATGCCCCGGCGCAGCAGGCGGCCGCGGGGGGTCGTGAAGTCGATCTCCGCGCCGTGCAGGTAGGTCTTGCGCACCCGGCCCGCGAGCGCCTTGCCGTTGTACGGCGTGAGCGGGTTCTTGTGATGCAGCTTCGTCACGTCCACGATGTAGGCGTCGTCGGCCGCGAAGACCGAGAAGTCCGCGTCGTAGCCCGGGGCGATCCGGCCCTTGCCGGTGAGGCCGGCGAACTGCGCCGGCTTCTCGCTCATCCAGGACACCACGGTCTCCAGGGACAGGCCGCGCTGACGTGCCTCGGTCCAGATCAGCGAGAGGCCGAGCTGCAGCGACGCGACGCCGCCCCAGGCCACCGCGAAGTCGCCGTTCTCGAGATCCTTGAGGTCGAGGGTCGAGGGCGAGTGGTCCGAGACGATGAAGTCGATCGTGCCGTCCTCCAGACCCTGCCAGAGCAGTTCGCGGTTGCCGGCCTCGCGGATCGGCGGGCAGCACTTGAACGCGGTCGCACCGAGCGGGATCTCCTCCGCAGTGAGCGTGAGGTAGTGCGGGCAGGTCTCGACCGTGAGCCGGATGCCGTCGTGCTTGGCGGAGCGCAGCATCGGCAGCGCGTCCGAGGAGGACAGGTGCAGGATGTGCGCGCGGGCGCCGGTCCAGCGGGCGCGCTCGATGACCTCGGCGATCGCGAGGTTCTCCGCGCCGCGGGGTCGCGAGGCGAGGAACTTGGCGTAGTCGTCGCCGTCGGGCTTGGGGGCACGGTCGATCGCACGGGAGTCCTCGGCGTGCACGATCATGACCGAGTCGAAGGTCGCGAGCTCGCGCATGTCGGCTTCGAGCTCGTCGGGATCCAGCGGCGGGAACTCGTCGACGCCGCTGTGCAGCAGGAAGCACTTGAACCCGAAGGCGCCGGCGTCGTGCAGCCCGCGCAGCTTGTCGACGTTGCCCGGAACGGCACCGCCCCAGAAGCCCACGTCGACGTGCACCTGGTCGCGGGCGACGTCGCGCTTGATGTCGAGCGCCTCCACGTCGATCGTCGGCGGGATGCTGTTCAGCGGCATGTCCAGGATCGTGGTCACGCCGCCGGCCGCGGCGGCCTTGGTGGCCGAGGAGAAGCCCTCCCACTCGGTACGGCCCGGCTCGTTGACGTGCACGTGCGTGTCGACGAGCCCGGGGATCAGGGTCTCGTCGTCGGCGAGCTCGATGATCTCGTCCGCTTGGAGGCCGTTGCCGAGCGGCTCCATCGCGATGATGACGCCATCGCGCACGCCGACCTCACGGGGACGGATCCCCGAGCTGGTGAGCACCCGCTCGCCGCGGATCACCAGGTCGTAGTGCGAACCTGCGGGGTCGTGCTGATCCTGCGACATGTCGTGCGGATCCTTTCCTCCGGCGAGCGCCGGTCATGCGTGGTTGGAGTTCATTGGGCTCCGGTTCCGGAGCCGGAGGTCGTCGAGCGAGCGAGACGAAGCGCGGAGTCCTTGAGAGAGCGCGACGTTTCGTCTCGGTCGCCCTCCGGGCGTCCTCGCTCAACGGCCATGGGCTCAGCCCTGCGGCACGAGCTCGCCCGCTTCGGCGCCGATGCGACGGCCCACCTCGGTGAGCAGGGGGACGGCCTCGGCCATGCTGCGGGCCGCATCCGGCTCCAGCTCGCTGAGCGCGTAGACGCGGGCGAACCCGGCCGCCCGCGCCGCCTCGGGGCTCAGCGTGGAGCGTCCGCACACGGCGATGACGGGGATGCCCGCCGCGCGCGCGGCCGCGGCGACACCGAGCGGGGTCTTGCCGCCGAGACTCTGGTCGTCGAGGCTGCCCTCGCCGGTGATGACGAGATCGGCCTTGGCGGCGCCGGTGCCGAGGGCCTCGGCGAGCCCGGTGAGGCGCTGCACCACCTCGACGCCTGGTTCCCGCCGGGCGCCGAGCGCGGCGAGCGCGGCGTAGCCCACGCCACCGGCGCCGCCCGCTCCCGGCAGGTCGGTGGCCGCGCGGATGCCCGGCTGCTGCTCGAGCAGTGCGGCGTAGCTTGCCAGGGCCGCGTCGAGCGCGGCCACGTCCTCCGGGCTCGCACCCTTCTGCGGCCCGAACACGGCGGGCGCTCCCCTCTCTCCGAGGAGCGGGTTGTCGACGTCGCTCGCGAGCACGATCTCGGTGGCCGCGAGTCGGGGATCCAGATCCGACACGTCCACCGCGGCGATGCGCGCGAGCGCCCCGCCGCCGCCCGGCAGCTCCTGTCCGTCGGCGTCGCGCAGCGAGACGCCGAGCGCCTGCAGCATGCCCGCGCCGCCGTCGGTGTTGGCGCTGCCGCCGATGCCGAGCACGATGCTGGTCGCGCCGCGGTCGAGGGCCGCGGCGATGAGCTCGCCGGTCCCGCGGCTCGTGGCACCGAGCGCGTCCTTGACACCACCGGGGAGCAGGTCGAGCCCGCTCGCCGCGGCCATCTCGATGATGGCCTGCCCGCCTCGCACGCCGAAGCGCGCCTCGACCGGCAGGCCCGTGGGCCCCGTCACCGTCGCGGTGACCGCCTCGAACCCGGCGGCGAGGGCGGCGTCGACCGTGCCCTCCCCTCCGTCCGCGACGGGGACCGCATCGATGACGGTCCCCGGCGCGGCCTGGGAGATCCCCTCCGCGAGAGCGGCGGCGACCGCGGGCCCCGTGGCGGAGCCCTTGAACTTGTCCGAGGCGATCAGGATGCGCATGGTGTGAATGCTACGGGCCGGAGGGACGCGGCTCAGTCGAGCAGCGCGTAGATCGCCTCGGGGGCGTCGGCCGGCGATGTCGCGAGGTCCTCGAACTCGTTCATGGTGTCGAGGTCGGCTCCCATCGCGATGTTCGTGACGCGCTCGAGGATGACCTCCACCACCACGGGCACCTGGAACTCGTCGCGCAGACGCTGCGCCTCGGCGAAGCCCGCGGCCAGATCCTCCGGACGCTCGACGCGCAGCGCCTTGCAGCCCAGACCCTCGGCGACCTTGACGTGGTCCACGCCGTAGCCCGTCGCGATGCTGGACGAGTCCTGCGGGGTGTTCACGTTGTCGAACGCGAGCGACACCTCGTAGTCCATCTCGAACCCGCGCTGCGACTGACGGATCAGCCCCAGGTAGCTGTTGTTGACCACGACGTGGATGTACGGCAGCTTGTGCTGCGCGCCCACCGCGAGCTCCTCGATCATGAACTGGAAGTCGTAGTCGCCCGAGAGCGCGACGACCTGCTCGCCCGGCTTGCCGCGCACCACGCCGAGGGCGGCGGGACCGGTCCAGCCCAGTGGTCCTGCCTGGCCGGCGTTGATCCACTTGCGCGGACCGTACACATGCAGCAGCTGCGCGCCGGCGATCTGCGACAGACCGATCGTGGTGACGAAGGTGGTGTCGCGGTCGAACGCCGACAGCATCTCCTGGTACACCCGGTGCGGCTTCATCGGCACGTCGTCGAAGTTCGTCTTGCGCTGCAGACGGGCCTTCCGGTCGCGGCACTCCTCGGCCCAGCCGTGGTAGTCGGGCAGTTCTGCGACGCGGTCGCGCGCCGCCTGGAGCAGGGCGTCGATGAACGCGCCCGCATCCGAGACCACGCCGTAGTCGGGCGCGAACACGCGGCCGATCTGGGTGGGCTCGATGTCGACGTGCACGAACGTGCGGCCCTTGCGGTACGTGTCCAGTCCGCCGGTGTGGCGGTTGGCCCAGCGGTTGCCGATGCCCAGCACGAAATCGCTCTCCAGGAAGCTCGCGTTGCCGTAGCGCTGCGAAGTCTGGATCCCGACCAGGCCGGCGGCCAGCGGGTGGTCGTCGGGGAGCACGCCCCAGCCCATCAGGGTCGGGAACACGGGCACGCCCAGGGTCTCGGCGAGCTCGACGAGCTTGGCCGAGGCGCCGGAGTTCACGATGCCGCCGCCAGCGATGATCGCGGGGTGCTTCGAGGCGATGAGCAGGTCGAGCACCTTCTCGGCCTGCGCGCGGGTCGCGACCGGCTTCGCCACGGGCAGCGGCTCGTAGGTGTCGATGTCGAACTCGATCTCGGTCATCTGCACGTCGAAGGGCAGATCGATGAGCACCGGGCCCGGACGGCCCGAGCGCATGATCTGGAACGCGGTCTGGAAGGCGCCGGGCACCTGCGCACCTTCGAGGACGGTCTTGGTGAACTTCGTGACGGGCTTCGCGATCGAGGCGATGTCGACGGCCTGGAAGTCCTCCTTGTCGAGCTTCGCGACCGGCGCCTGGCCGGTGATGCAGAGCATCGGGATGGAGTCGGCGATCGCGGCGTAGAGGCCCGTGATCATGTCGGTGCCTGCGGGACCCGAGGTGCCCAGGCACACGCCGATGCGGCCGTCGCCGGTGCGGCTGTAGCCGTCGGCCATGTGGCTCGCGCCCTCGACGTGGCGGGCGAGGGTGTGCCGGATGCCGCCGTTGGCGCGCATCGCGGAGTAGAGCGGGTTGATGGCGGCGCCGGGGAGGCCGAACGCCTCATCCGCGCCTTCCTTGATCAGGATCTGGACGATCGCGTCGACTGCACGCATGCGGGTCATGGGAGTTTCCTTAGGTCTGATGAGGGGGTCGTTGAGCGCCCTTCGTCTCGTCGCTTCGCTCCTCGCTCAGGGACCGGAAAAGGATCGGTTCCTGAGCGAGCGAAGCGAGACGAAGGACGCTGCGACCCGAAAAGGGAGCGGTCAGTCGCGGCCGGAGAGCTCGGTAGTGAGCTTGAACAGGCCGGAGTGGTCGAGGCCTCCGTCGCCGCGGGCGACGAGGGCGTTCACGAGCTGCGCGACGGCCGAGCCGAGCGGGACGGTGACCCCGACCGAGCGGGCGGCCGAGGTGACGATGCCCAGATCCTTGTTGTGGAGGGCGAGGCGGAAGCCGGGCGCGAAGTCGCGGTTCAGCATCTTCTGGCCCTTCTGGTCGAGGACCTTGGATCCGGCGAGTCCTCCGCCGAGGACCTTCAGCGCGGCGTCGGTGTCGACGCCGAACGCCTCGAGGAACGTGACAGCCTCGGCGAGCGCCTGGATGTTGACAGCCACGATGAGCTGGTTGGCGGCTTTGACCGTCTGGCCGGCGCCCGCGGGCCCGACGTGCACGATGGTCTTGCCGATCGCGTTCAGGATCGGCTCCGCCTTCACGAAGTCGTCCGCGGATCCGCCGACCATGATCGAGAGGGCCGCGTCGATCGCACCCTGCTCGCCGCCCGAGACCGGGGCGTCGACGACGCCCAGCCCTGCGGCGACGGCCTCCTCGGCGAGCTCCTTGGCCACGTCGGGGCGGATCGACGAGTTGTCGATCCAGAGCGCGCCGGCCTTGGCGTGGGCGAAGACCCCGTCGGGGCCCTGCACGACGCCCGCGACGTCCGGGGAGTCCGGAACCATCGTGATGACGACGTCGGCGTCCTTCACGGCGTCGGCGATCCCGGTGGCGCCGGCGCCTCCGGCGGCGACGAGCGTGTCGATCGCCTCCTGGCTGCGGTTGTAGCCGACGACGTCGTAGCCGGCGGCGACGAGGTTCTTCGCCATGGGCAGGCCCATGATGCCGAGGCCGATGAATGCGATGCGGGTCATGTCTTCGCTCCTTCGCGGAAAGTCTGCTGAGGTCAGGCCTGGGCGGCCGCGGTGGTGGTCCAGGCGAAGGGATCCGCCTGGGTGGCCTTGTACTCGAGGCCGATGACCCCGGTGTAGCCGCCGGCCTGCGCGTCGGAGATCCACTGCTCGAGCGGCAGCTCGCCCGTGCCGGGCTCGCCGCGGCCGGGGGCGTCGGCGATCTGGATGTGGCCGAACTCCGCGGCGTGCTCGGCGATCACGGCAGGCACGTCGTCGCCGTTGACGGCGAGGTGGTAGAAGTCGGCGAGGAGCTTGACGTTGTCGACGCCCTCCTCGTCCTTCACGCGCGCGATGATCGCGAGCGCGTCGGCGGCGGTCTTCAGCGGGTAGGCGGGGGTGCCGCTGACCGGCTCGAGCAGGACGACGCCGCCGAGCTCGGCGACCGCGCGTCCGGCCGCGGCGAGGTTCTTCACGGCCAGATCGTCCTGCGCCTTCTCGTCGACGCCCTCGAGGCGGTTGCCGTAGAGCGCGTTGAACGCCGTGGTGCCGAGGCGGCGGCCGATCTCGACGACGACGTCGATGTTGCCCGCGAACTCGTCCTCACGGCCGACCCAGGACACGAGGCCCCGGTCGCCGCCCGGCATGTCGCCGGCGAAGAAGTTCAGGCCGGTCAGCTGCACGCCCGCGTCCTGGATCGCGGCGACGAAGGCGTCGACCTCCTCCTGCGCGGGCACGGCGACGGAGAACGGCCACCAGTACTCGACCGCGTCGAAGCCTGCTGCCTTCGCGGCGGCCGGGCGCTCCAGGATCGGGAGGTCGGTCAGCAGGATCGAGGCGTTGACGGTGTAGCTCATGAGATCGTCCTTGATGTCTGTCTCGGATTTCGGGCTATTTCCGAATTATGGAAATAAAATCTTGATTGATGAAAGTTTAGGCTGCGAGGCCGTGGATGTCAACGGGCCGGATCCGCACGGAGGCGCGGGAGCTCCGCAACTCTGCAGGATGTTCGCAACTCCGCAGGACGGATCCGCGAATACTGTCCTGCAGAGGTGCAGACGTCCTGTCGAGTTGCGGGATCCGGATCCCCCCGGGGTCGTTGAGCGAGGACGCCGCAGGCGACCGAGACGAAACGCGGTGCCCTCACGAGGGCGCGGCGTTTCGTCTCGCTTCGCTCGCTCAACGACCCATCCGCTTAGAACGACGAAGGCCGCCCCACCGGGGAGCGGCCTTCGCGAGGCGCAGAAACGTCAGGTCAGCCTGATCTGGCGGTTCATGTCCTTGTAGAGCAGGTAGCGGAAGTCCTCGGGACCGCCCGCGTAGCAGGCCTGCGGGCAGAAGGCGCGCAGCAGCATGTAGTCGCCGGCCTCGCACTCGACCCAGTCGTCGTTGAGGCGGTAGACGGCCTTGCCCTGCAGTACGAACAGGCCGTGCTCCATGATGTGGGTCTCCGCGAACGGGATGGATCCGCCCGGCTTGAACGTGACGATGTTCACCTGCATGTCGTGCGCCATGTCGCTCGCGTCGGAGAAGCGGGTGGTGGCCCAGACGTCGTCGGTGTCCGGCATCGAGACGGGCTCGATGTCGTTGTCGCTCGTGACGAAGGACGCCGGAGCGTCGACGCCCTCGAGGTACTCGTAGGCCTTGCGGATCCAGTGGAAGCTGGTGATCGCTGATCCCTCGTTCTCGAGCGACCATTGCGCGTTCGGCGTGATGAACGCGTAGCCGCCGGCGGCGAGCACGTGCCGCTCCCCCTCGAGCGTGAGGGTGAGCTCGCCGGTGGTGACGAAGAGCACGCTCTCGACGCCCGCCTCGACCTCGGGCCTCGCGGCGCCGCCGCCGGGCGCGATCTCGACGATGAGCTGCGAGAACGTCTGCGCCGAGCTCGGCGTCGGCCGGGCGAGGATCCACGCGCGGGCGTCCGTGAAGCCGGGGAGGCTGGAGGTGACGATGTCGCGCAGCACGCCCTTCGGGATGAAGGTGTAGGCGAGCTTGACGACCGCGCGGTCGGTGAGCAGGTCGGTCTGCGGGGGCAGCCCGCCAGCGGGCGTGTAGTAGGTGCGGGTGCTCAAGAGACGGCCTCCTTGGTTGCGAGTTTCGGGTGTGCGAGGCGGATCAGCTCTGCGGGCTCGGATCCGGTCGCGGAGTGGACCTCGTCGGCTGTGAGCGCGCCGCACTCGAGGCCGCGGACGACGAACCGCGCCAGGGCACGGGCCGTGGCCGGCTCGTCCATGATCGTGACGTCGCTGCCGTGCAGGTAGTTGTCCAGGCGCCGGGCTGCAGCGGCGAAGCCCTCGCGGTAGAACGCGTAGGTCGCGAGGTACCGGGTGGGCAGCTGCGCCGCATGCAGATCCCAGCCCTGGTAGTAGCCGCGCTCGAGCGAGCGCCGCACCAGGCGGGCGTGCAGCGCCCAGGCCTCGAGGACATGATCCGGATCCCCGACGGGGATCACGTTGGTGGATCCGTCCGAGATCCGCACACCGGTCTCGGCGACCGCCACCTGCATGACCTGCTTGGCGAAGTCGGCCGCGGGGTGCTCCATGGACTGGTACGCGGCCGCGATCTGCAGCGAGGCGCTGTAGTCGTAGGTGCCGTAGTGCAGTGCGGACACCCGGCCGTCGGCGCGGTGCAGCAGGGCCGCGACCGGGACGGATCCGTCGGCGGCGACGATGAGCTGCGGCGTCTCCATCTGCACCTCGAAGCGCAGCCGGCCCGCGGGCAGTCCGAGACGCTCCTCGAAGCGCTCGCAGAGCGCGACCATGGCCTCGACCTGCTCGACCGTGGTGACCTTGGGCAGCGTCAGCACGAGGCCGTCCGGCAGCGGGCCGTTCGCGACGAGGGTCGACAGGAACAGGTCGAGCGTGCGGATCCCTCGACGGCGCGTGGGCGCCTCGAAGCACTTGAACCTGATCCCGATGAAGGGCGGCGCGACGCCGGCGGCGACGGCCGCGGCGACCCGCTCGGCGGCGAGGACCGCATCCGCGTCCTCCTCCTCGTCGGGCCGGGCGCCGTAGCCGTCCTCGAAGTCCAGGCGCAGGTCCTCGATGGGCTCGCGTTCGAGCTTCGCGTCCACGAGGGGCGCGAGCTCTGCGGCGAGGGCGCCGAGGCCGACCGCCTGGGCGAGCGCGACGGTTCCGCCGAACTCCGCGACAGCGGCGGCGGCCGCCTGCCCCGACTGGGCAGGGAGGTCGAGACGGAATCGGTCGGCGGGCACGTACAGGGTGTGCACGGGCTGGCGGGATCCGTCGTCGCCGGGGTACTCGGTCGACAGCAGCGTGTCGGTGCCGGCGAGGCGGGCGTCGATGTCGGCGAGGTCGGCCTCGCCCAGGGTGCCTGCGGCCATTCGGCTCACTCCTTCGAGGACTCGACGACGCGCACGATCGCCTCGGCGACGGCGCCGGCCACGAGCGGATCGAACACGCTCGGGATGATGAAGCTCGCGTTGAGCTCGTCATCGCCGACGCGCTCCGCGATCGCCTGCGCGGCTGCGACCAGCATAGGCGGAGTGATGTCCGACACGCCCGCGTCGAGGAGGCCCCGGAAGAAGCCGGGGAACGCGAGCACGTTGTTGATCTGGTTCGGGAAGTCGCTGCGCCCCGTGGCGACGACCGCCGCATGCTTGGACGCGACGATCGGGTCGACCTCGGGGGTGGGGTTCGCCATCGCGAACACGATCGCGTCATCCGCCATGGCGGCGATGTCGTGCTCGTCGAGCACGTGCGGGGCGCTCACGCCGATGAACACGTCGGCGCCGACGACGGCCTCCTTGAGAGTGCCGGAGAAGTCCCGCGGGTTGGTCGTGGCGGCGAGCTCCGTGCGGTGCGCGTCGGTGTACTCCTCGCCGCGATGGATCGCGCCGTTGCGGCCGCAGGCGACGATGTCCACCGCGCCCTCGGCGAGCAGCAGCTGCACGATCGCGTTGCCGGCGGCGCCGACACCCGAGACGACGATCCGCACCTCGCCGATCGTCTTGCCGACGACCTTGAGCGCGTTGCGCAGAGCGGCGAGCGTGACGATCGCGGTGCCGTGCTGGTCGTCGTGGAAGACCGGGATGTCGAGCTCCTCGCGCAGTCGCGCCTCGATCTCGAAGCAGCGCGGGGCCGCGATGTCCTCGAGGTTCACGCCGCCGTAGACCGGGGCGATCGCCTTGACGATCTTGATGATCTCCTCAGTGTCCTTAGTGTCCAGGCAGACCGGCCAGGCGTCGACGTTCGCGAACTGCTTGAACAGCGCGGCCTTGCCCTCCATGACCGGGAGAGCGGCCTCGGGCCCGATGTCGCCGAGGCCGAGCACCGCGGTGCCGTCGGTGACGACCGCGATCGTATTGCGCTTCACGGTGAGGTTGCGGGCCTTGCTCTTGTCCTCGGCGATGGCCATGCAGACGCGGGCGACGCCGGGCGTGTAGGCACGCGACAGGTCGTCGCGGTTGCGCAGCGGAACGCTGGGCACGACCTCGAGCTTTCCACCCAGATGCATGAGGAAGGTGCGGTCGCTGACCTGGCGCACGACCACGCCTTCGAGGGACTCGACGCCGGCACGGACCTCGTCGGCGTGCCCCTCGTCCGTGGTGTTGCAGGTCAGGTCGACGACGATCGTCGTCGGGTGCGACTCGACGACGTCGAGGGCGGTCACGACGGCGCCGGCGGCCGCAGCGGCCGCGGCGAGCTCGCTCGTGACGGTGAAGTTGGACGGCGCGTCGATGCGCAGCGTGATCGAATTTCCGGGACCCGGGTTCGCCATGATTCCTCCTCATCGAGGCGTCCCGGGCGGAGGCCGCGGGCGCTTGTTCCGTGATGAACTTTCAGAACTTTCGTATAGTGGACACTATTATCTCTATCGTGGAAGTCTTGCGCAAGGCGGGATCCGGATCCTCTCGGATTTCCGGCGCGGCACTCTCGCATGATGGAATTACCGCAAGGACGGGAGCTGACATGGCGGAGAATCCGAGCACGACAGGCACGAAGGCCGCAGATCCGAAACCCGGCAGGGCCGCGGGATCCGGCGTGCAGTCGGTCGAGCGGGTGTTCGAGCTGCTCGAGCTCGTGACCGACGCCGGCGGCGACGTCACGCTCAGCGAGCTGTCCGCGTCGACCGACCTCCCACTGCCGACGATCCACCGGCTGCTGCGCACGCTCGTCTCCCTGGGCTATGCGCGCCAGCTGCCGAACCGCCGCTATGCGCTCGGCCCTCGGCTGATCCGCATCGGCGAAGGCGCGTCCCGCCAGTTCGGAGCGCTCGCGCGCCCGCAGCTGAAGACCCTCGTCGACGCCCTCGGCGAGAGCGCCAACATGGCCGTGCTCGACGGCGACATGGTGGTCTACGTCGCCCAGGTGCCCTCGCAGCACTCCATGCGCATGTTCACCGAGGTGGGCCGCCGCGCGAACGTGCACGACACCGGCGTCGGCAAGGCGATCCTCGCCCAGCTCGACGACGACACCGTGCGCGGCATCGTCGCCCGCACCGGCATGAGCACCCCGACCTCGTTCAGCATCGGCACCGTGGACGCTCTGCTCGCCGAGCTCGACGTCATCCGCGAGCGCGGCTACTCGATCGACGAGCAGGAGCAGGAGATCGGCGTGCGCTGCTACGCGATGGCCGTGCCGGGCGCACCCACGCCGACCGCGGTCTCGGTGTCCGGTCCGATCGCGCGCGTGACCGAGGAGTTCGGCCAGCGCGCCGTGCCACTGCTGCGCGAGGCCGCCGGCGCGATCGCCGCTGACCTCGAAGCGTAGTCCGGGGCCTGGCGACCACAGGGCGCCCTCGCCCGCCCGCAACTCTGAAGGACGGATGCAGTTCTGCAGGATGGATCCTCGGATCCCGTCCTGCAGAGCTGCATCCGTCCTTTGTTCGCACGGCCCCGTGACCCGGAGACGGACCTACTCCGCGTCGGTGCCGCTCGTGCCGGCGTTGACGTCGAGCAGGCGGTACTTCTCGGCGGCCTGGGCGGGGATCGCCGCATCCACCTCGCCGCGCGCGGCGAGCAGCTGCAGCGTGCGCACCACCACGCTCGGTCCGTCGATCTTGAAGAACCGGCGGGCCGCGGCGCGCGTGTCGGAGAAGCCGAAGCCGTCGGCGCCGAGGCTCGCCCAGTCGTTCGGCACGAAGTGGCGGATCTGGTCCGGCAGGTCCTTGGCATAATCGCTGACCGCGACGATCGGGCCGTGCGCGTCCGCGAGCTGCTGCTGCACGAAGGGCACCCGCACACCGCGCCCGAGGAACTCGTCTTCCTCCGCCGCGACCGCGTCGCGACGCAGCTCGGTCCAGCTGGTCACCGACCACACGTCCGACTCCACGCCCCAGTCGTCGCGGAGGAGCTGCTGCGCCTCCTGCACCCAGGTCACGCCGATGCCCGACGCGAGCAGGTGGGCCTTCGGAGCCTCGGCCGGTGCGATCCGGTGGATCCCGCCCAGGATCCCCGCCACGTCGACACCCCCGGGCTCGGCCGGCTGCACGATCGGCTCGTTGTAGACCATGAGGTTGTAGATGTGGTTGCGGTCGGTCGAGTCGGCCCCGTACATGCGCTCGATCCCCGCGCGCACGATGTGGCCGATCTCGTAGCCGAAGGCCGGGTCGTAGGTGACCACAGCCGGGTTCGTCGCGGCGAGCAGCGGCGAGTGCCCGTCGGCGTGCTGCAGGCCCTCGCCGGTCAGCGTGGTGCGGCCCGCGGTCGCCGAGATGAGGAAGCCGCGCGTCATCTGGTCGGCGGCCGCCCAGAGCGAGTCTCCGGTGCGCTGGAAGCCGAACATCGAGTAGAACACGTACACCGGCACGAGCGGCACGCCGTGCGTCGCGTACGCGGTACCGGCGGCGGTGAAGGCGGCGATGGATCCGGCCTCGTTGATGCCGACGTGCAGGATCTGCCCAGCCGTCGACTCCTTGTACGAGAGCACGATGTCGCGGTCGACAGCGAGGTAGTTCTGCCCGTTCGGGTTGTAGATCTTCGCGGTCGGGAAGAACGCGTCCATGCCGAAGGTGCGCGCCTCGTCGGGGATGATCGGGACGATCCGCTGGCCGAACCCGGGGTCGCGCATGAGGTCCTTGAGCACCCGCACGAAGGCCATGGTCGTCGCGGCCTGCTGCTTGCCGGATCCGCGCGCGGCCACCTCGTACGCCTTCGCGTCGGGCAGGGCGATCTCCCCGGATGCGTTCGGGCGACGCTCCGGCAGGTAGCCGCCCAGCGCCCGGCGGCGCTCCTGCAGGTACCGGATCTCGGGGGCGTCGGCGCCGGGGTGGTAGTACGGAGGCCGGTACGGGTCGGCCTCGAGCTGGGCGTCCGTGATCGGCACGCGCAGGTGGTCGCGGAAGTCCTTGAGATCCTGCAGCGTGAGCTTCTTCATCTGATGCGTGGCGTTGCGCGCCTCGAAGCGGGGGCCGAGGCCGTAGCCCTTGACCGTCTTGACCAGGATGACCGTGGGCTTGCCGTTGCGCGAGAGCGACTCCTGGTACGCCGCGAACACCTTCTGGTAGTCGTGCCCGCCGCGCTTGAGCCCCCAGATCTGCTCGTCGGTGAGGTTCTCCACGAGCGCGAGCGCGCGCGGATCCTTGCCGAAGAAGTGCTCCCGGATGAACCCGCCCGACTCGGCCTTGTAGGTCTGGTAGTCGCCGTCGCGGGTCGTGTTCATGATGTCGAGCAGCGCGCCGTCGGTGTCGCGGGCGAGCAGGTCGTCCCACTCGCGGCCCCAGACGACCTTGATGACGTTCCAGCCGGCGCCGCGGAAGAAGCCCTCGAGCTCCTGGATGATCTTGCCGTTGCCGCGGACCGGGCCGTCGAGGCGCTGCAGATTGCAGTTGACCACGAACGTCAGGTTGTCGAGGCCGTCGTTGGCCGCGAGCTGCAGCAGGCCGCGGCTCTCCGGCTCGTCCATCTCGCCGTCGCCGAGGAAGGCCCAGACGTGCTGGTCGCTCGTGTCCTTGAGGCCGCGGCCCTGCAGGTACCGGTTGGACTGGGCCTGGTAGATCGCGTTCATCGGGCCGATGCCCATCGACACGGTCGGGAACTCCCAGAACTCGGGCATGAGCCGCGGGTGCGGGTAGGAGCTCAGGGCGTGGCCCTCGCGGGACTTCTCCTGGCGGAAGCCGTCGAGGTCCTCCTCGCTGAGGCGGCCCTCCAGGAAGGCGCGCGCGTACATCCCGGGCGACGCGTGGCCCTGGAAGTACACCTGGTCGCCGCCGCCGGGGTGATCCTTGCCGCGGAAGAAGTGGTTGAAGCCGACCTCGTACAGGGTCGCGGCGCCCGCGTAGGTGGAGATGTGGCCGCCGACGCCGATGCCGGGGCGCTGCGCCCGGTGCACCAGGATCGCGGCGTTCCAGCGCATCCAGGCGCGGTAGCGGCGCTCGAGCTCCTCGTCACCGGGGTAGGCGGGCTCATCCGCCACCGGGATCGTGTTGACGTAGTCCGTCGTCGCGGTGGGCTCGGGCGCGTAGCCGGCGCGGGCGGCGAGTGAGCGCACGATGTGCTCGCCGCGCTCGGCGCCGCGCTGCGCCACGAGCGCGTCGAGCGACTCGAGCCATTCGGCGGTCTCTTCGGGGTCGTGATCCAGGGTCTCGGATCCGGGGGCGGCGGAGCTGCTCTGTTCGTGCATGGTCGGCCTTTCTGCGAGATGTGTGGGTTGCCGCCGGTCGGGCGGCGGGGCTGATCTGCTACATGTAGGGGGCTGCCGATCGGGCAGCGGGTCTGAGGTTCGAGGAGTGACGATGAGCGGACGCATCGCCGTGGTGACGGGTGCAGGATCGGGGATCGGACGCGCCGTCGCGCGCACGATGCTGGAGGCCGGCTACCGGGTGGCACTGGCCGGGCGGCGCGAGGCCGCGCTGGCCGAGACGGCGGCCGGGCGTCCGGATGCTCCCTGGAACGGAGCCATCCCGTCGCGCGCTCTGGTGGTGCCGACCGACGTCACGGTCGAGGCCGAGGTGGACGCCCTCTTCGACCGAGTCGTGCAGGAGTGGGGCCGGGTGGACGTGCTGTTCAACAACGCCGGCGCGTTCGGCCCTGCGGTGTCGGCCGCCGACATCTGCCTGGACGACTGGGAGCGGACGCTCGCGGTCAACGTCACGGGCGCGCTGCTGTGCGCGCGCGGCGCGATGCGCGTCATGCGCGCGCAGGATCCGCAGGGCGGTCGGATCATCAACAACGGATCCATCTCCGCGCAGGCGCCCCGACCGCTCTCGGTCGCCTATGCCGTGAGCAAGCACGCGCTCACCGGACTCACGCGCTCGATCGACCTGGATGGCCGGCCGTACCGCATCTCCTGCGGCCAGATCGACATCGGCAACACCCGCACCGAGATCATGGACGAGCTCGGCGTCGGCTCCGGGGCGCTCCAGGCGGACGGCAGCCGCAGGGTCGAGCCCACCTTCGACGTCGAGGCGGCGGCCCGCACCGTACTGTTCATGGCGGATCTGCCCGCCGAGGCGAACATCGGCGCGCTCACGGTCACGGCGAGCGGGATGCCGTTCGGCGGGCGCGGCTGAGGCGACGGATGAGGGGACGGATCCCATCAGGCAGATCCATCCCCTCATCTCGGTGCGGCGCGTCCGTGCGGCGCTTCGGTGCGGCGCGCTCAGCAGAAGCCGGCGATGCCGCCCCACGACCAGTGGTCGGCGTCCGCGCCGTCGCGCAGGAACGACGCCTCGATGAGGCCGTAGGGGCGGTCGGCGGCGAAGAACACCTCGTTCGGGTTCTCCAGACCGAACGGCGACAGATCCACGACGAAGTGGTGCTTGTTCGGGGTCGAGAAGCGGATCTCGTCGATCTCCGGATGCGCCTCGAGCACCGCCTCCGCCATCTCCTTGAGCGTGTGCTGCAGCGCGTAGGAGTAGTTGCGCGAGAAGCCGGCGAGGAGGAGGCGACGGACGTCCGCGTAGACCTCGTTGAAGTCGAGGTCGTTGCGGTTGTAGCGCCACTTGGCCGTGACCGAGGTGGCGAGGATGCGGTCCTCGGTCTCGGGGAGGGTCGTGTAGGGGTCCTTCGGGTAGCCGACGAAGCCGCTCGCGGTGGACTTGAGGACCGTCAGGTCCTGCAGCCCCGCGATGATCGTGGTGTCGTCGCCGTCGATCTGCACCACCGCGGTGCGGGTCTCGGTGCCGCCGCGCACGAACGAGTGGTCGTGCTCGCCGTCGTCGCCCTCGATGCGCAGCCAGGTGTACTGCTCGGCGGCCCAGCGCCCGCCGGTCACCCAGTCGAATCCGTCGGTGAAGTGCCGGCCGAGGCGGAGCAGGAACTCCTCGGGGCTGCCGATGCCGTCCTTGGCGAAGGCGTAGATCGTGTTCTTCTGGGTGTCGGTGGCGACGACGTGGCCGTTGTCGCCCTCGAAATGGGCGGCCTCGAAGTCGCCGCGCAGCTGCGAGGTGACGTTGAGGTCCTCGATCTCGTGGCGGGCGGTGTCGCGCGTGATGCGGACGACGCGGTTCTCCGCCTTGCCGTACTGGTTCTTGCCCAGGGTGATGGTGGTCATGGGGGATTCCTCTTAGCTTCCTCGGTAGGTGGAATAGGCGAACGGACTGAGCAGCAGCGGCACGTGATAGTGCGCCTGCTCGGCGTCGACCAGGAAGGTCAGCACCACCTCCGGGAAGAAGGTGTCCGTTTCGATGCCGGCGAAGTAGGCCGCGGTGTCGAACCGGAGGCGGTATGCACCGCTCTCCAGCCGCTCCGGGCCCAGCTCTTTCACCCGCCCGTCAGCATCGGTGAAGCCCGTACCGATCCCGACCCATCCCTCGCCGTCGCGGGCTTCGAGTGCGACGGCGACGCCGGACGCGGGGCGCCCGATCGATGTGTCCAGGATGTGGGTGGTCACGTGGGAGACGCTCATGCGCTCGCTCCTTCGGTCTCGATGGCCGCCGCGAGCCGCAGTGCCGCGATCTCGCGCAGCTGCTGGTCGACGACGGCGAGCTCCTGATCGTCGGTGTTGCCGAGCCGCTCGTGCAGCAGGGCGAGGATGTCCTCTGCGGTGCGGCCGGCGGCGCGCACGAGGAACACGCGGTCGAACCGCTCCTCGTAGGCGCGGTTGCCCTCGGCGAGGGCAGCCGCGGTGGCGTCGTCGACGCTCGGCTGCTCGCGGCGCGAGTGCGCGGCCTCGGCGCTCGTGCCGTCGACCTTGGCGCCGATGCGCGGGTGGTGCGCGAGCGCTCCGTCGAGTTCGGCCTCGGCGAGCGGGGCCGCGACCTCGAGAGCGGCGGCGGAGAGCGCGTCGACCGAGGCGTAGGGACGGCCGTCGACGATCGCGGCGATCCAGCGGGGGATGTCCAGTGCGGGCTTCACCGCGGCCGTGGCGTCGTCACGGTCTGCGGAGTTGAACTCCTCGAGCAACATCTTCGATCCTCAAGACTTGCTGGCATCCGGCGTGTGGTGCTTACGGCCGGATCCTATCGGAGGATCCGGTGCTATCGCGAGGATAGTTTCCGTAGTCCGGAACTGTTATTTCAGCATGTGTAACTATTCTGCGGACGGAAGTCCGCCCTGTCAACCCCCATTGCGCGTCGTCCCCCTCAGCGGACGCTCTGGGCTCCGCTGAGGGGGACGACTCGGGGTGATGGAAGGGTGCGCCGGGGTCAGACCCCGAGCTCGGCGCGCAGGCGGGCCACGTGGCCCGAGGCGTCGACGCCGTACTCGGCGCGCTGCACCACGCCGTCGCCGTCCAGCACGAACGTGGAGCGGATCACGCCGTCGAACGTGCGGTCGCCCACGGTCTTCTTGCCCCACACGCCCCAGGCGCGCGCCACGGCGGCGTCGGTGTCGGCGAGCAGCGGGAAGGTCAGGCCCTCCGCGTCCGAGAAGGCGCGGATGTCGGCGACCTCGTCGGGCGAGACGCCGATCACGGAGTACCCCGCGGCGGCGAGCGACGAAAGGCTGTCACGGAAGTCGCAGGCCTCGGTGGTGCAACCGGGGGTCGCGGCCTTGGGGTAGAAGTACACGACGACGTTGCGGCCGCGGTAGTCCTCGAGCGCGGTGCGGACGCCGTCGGCGTCCTCGAGGGCGAAGGCGGGAGCGGTGTCGCCGGGGGCGAGGCGAGTGGTCATGATCTCTCCGTTCGGATGGGGTTCGGCGGATTCGGAGGTGGACGCTTCGACGGGCTCAGCGACCGGGGTCAGCGTACGGCGGGCAGCACGCCGAAGGCCTCGGCGAGCTGCATGATCTTGCGGGCGCGGCCGAGACGGGGCAGGTCGCTGCCATCGCGGACGATGCAGCCGCGGGCCTCGAAGTCCTCGAGGAACTCGTAGGCCCACTCCACGTCGGTGCGGGTGGGGCTGATGACCTCGTTCACGACCGGCGCCTGATCGGCCTGCAGGCAGAGCTTGCCGGTCATCCCCATCGACACGGTGATGGCCGACTGCTCGCGCAGGATCGGATGACTGGATCCGACGGTCGGGCCGTCGATGGGGCCGGGCAGGCCGCCGGCACGGCTCGAGATGACGAGGCGCGCCCGCGGGTAGGCCATCGCCTCGCGGTCGGCCGACATGCCCGTGTCGCGGCGGAAGTCGCCGCTGCCGAACGCGAGCCGGAACACGCCCTTGGCCCGGGCGATCTCGGTCGCGTTCTCGATTCCGACCGCGGACTCGACGAGTGCGACCACGGGCACCCTCGCGCCGAGACGGTTGAACGTGTCCATCACTTGGCCGCCGAACTCGGTCTTGGCGAGCATCACACCCTGCAGACCGGGGGCGTCGCGCAGCCCGTCCAGATCCGGGGACCAGTGCTCGCTGGTCGCGTCGTTGATGCGCACCCACGCGCGGTTGGCGTTGCCGTCCGCGTCCGCGCCGTGCAGCCAGCGGACGACGTCATCGCGGGCGGAGTCCTTGTGGCTCGCGTCGACCGCATCCTCCACGTCGAGCACGACGGCGTCGGCGTGCGAGCGCGCCGCGTCGTCGAACGTCTCCGGCCTCGTCGCCGCGACCAGGAGCCACGAGCGCGCCAACTCCGGCGCGATCTCGCGCGGGCCGGTGGTGGGCAGAGGAGCGTTCATTGCATTCCATTCTACGAAACTTGACTTTTGCGATATGAAAAGATTACTCCCGCTCTCCCGCGGGCGCCAGCCCTGAGCGCAGGGCCCGGCATCAGCCGCGCAGCGCGACCACGGCATCCCACAGCACCGCGGCGACCGCGCGCTTGGAGCCGGAGGCAGCGGCGACCACGGTCCCGTCCGGACCGATGACCTCCACCGCGTTCTCGTGCCTCTCGAACCCGTGCTCGGCGTCGGCGAGGTTCACTGCGAGCAGGTCGGCCCCCTTGCGCTCACGCTTGCGGCGCGCGCGTTCGCGTCGGGCTTCGGGATCCGTCGAGGTCTCCGCGGCGAAGCCGACGATGACCTGGCCCTCGGGCGCCGACCCGGCGAGGCGGGCCGCGCCGAGGCCCGCCAGCACGTCCTCGTTCTCCACGAGCTCGATCCGCTCGAGGATCCCGTCCTCCTTGGTGAGCTTGTGCGCGGCGGCCTGCGCGGGCCGGTAGTCGGCGACGGCGGCGGCCATCACCACGGCGTCCGCGTGGCCCGCGGCCTCCTTCATCGCGGTCGCGAGCTCCGCGGCCGTCGCGACGGGGCGGATCCTGATCCGCGGATGTCCCGCCTCGGCGAGGACGTCCCCCGCGAGGTTGGCCGCGACGAGCTCGACCTCGGCGCCCCGGGTCGCAGCTTCGATGGCGAGCGCCGCGCCCTGCCGTCCGCTGGACCGGTTGCCGAGGTAGCGCACGGGGTCGATCGGCTCGCGCGTGCCGCCCGCGGAGACCACGACCCTCAGGCCGGCGAGGTCCTGCGGCGCGAGCAGGCGCAGCGCGGCCTCGGCGATCGCCTCGGGCTCGCTCATCCGGCCGGGTCCGCTGTCGCCGCCCGCCAGTTCGCCGTCGTCCGGACCGATCAGGTGCACGCCGCGCTCGACCAGCGTGCGGATGTTGGCCTGCGTCGCGGGGTGGGCCCACATCTCGGCGTGCATCGCGGGGGCGATGAGCACGGGAGCCGTCGTCGCCAGGAGCGTGGTGCCGAGCAGGTTGTCGGCGATACCGGCCGCCATGCGCGCGATCGTGTTGGCAGTGGCGGGCGCGACCACGACCAGGTCGGCGCCCTGCCCCAGGGCGACGTGGCGCACCTTCGCCACATCGTCGTGCACGCTCGTGGTGACCGGGTTGCGGCTGATGGCCTCCCACGTCGGCGCGCCCACGAAGCGCAGCGCATCCTCCGTGGGGACCACGGTGACCCCGTGTCCCGCCTTCACGAGGAGCCGCACGAGCTGCACCGACTTGTAGGCCGCGATGCCGCCGGAGACCCCCACCACGATGTCCATCCCTCGATTCTGCCCGAGATACCGAAGACGCGGGCTGGGAGCGGGGCACGCGGTCGCGCCCACGCCCGGGCGCGCCGCGCGAGCGCTTGCGCGGCGCCGGGTCCGTGCGTACCCCATCCCCGTCGACGCCCCCTCCTACGATCGGCGCCCCCTCGCAGGTACGTTCGCACGAGGGGGCCTCGACGCCGCGAGGGGGCGTCGACGTGCCTAGACTGAGGCGCGTGTGCACCGTCGTGATCGAGGTCGGCGCCCTCCAAGAGGGTCAGGGACCGGTGGTGCGGCTGCTGGCCGTGCGGGATGAGGATCCGCTGCGCGAGTGGGACGCGCTCGGCGAGTGGTGGCCCGACCGTCCAGGGGTCATCGGGATCCGCGACCGCCGTGCGGGCGGAGCGTGGCTCGCGGTCGACCCGGCGTCGCACCGGCTCGCGGTGCTGCTGAATCGCGCCGACGTGCTCGACCTTCCCGACGATCAGGCCGTCTCGCGCGGCACGCTGGCACCGGCGTCGGTCACCGGCACCTCGCCCACGGGCTCGGAGCGCATGCACGGCTTCAACCTCCTCGAGGTCTCCCCCGACGGCGCGCGCGTGCTGTCCTGGGACGGCACGGAGCTCCGCGAGACCCCGGTGCCCCCTGGCATCCACATGATCGCCCACTCCGATCTCGACGACCCCGACACCGCCCGCATCGCACGCTGGCTGCCGGAGTTCCGCACGCATCCGACCCGCGACGAGGAGTGGCCGGAGTCCTGGATCCGGCTGCTCGCCACGACGACGGAGCTGGATCCCGCCGATGACCGCGCGATCATCCGGGACAACCGGCCGCACGGCTACCCGACGCAGTCGCTCCTCTACTGCACGGCGTCGGTCGGCCCCGACGGCGTCGAGGTGCGCGACCACGCGCTGCCCGCGCCGGCGCACTGGGGCTGAGCCGCGGACACCGGCCCGAGTCGCGCCGCAGCCGGAGCCACGGCCGCGGTTGCCGCTTCGTGTCCGTTCCGCCCCATGGGCAGCGCTCCCCATTCCGGGATCGCGGCGGCGCAGGTAGCGTCGGCGGCATGAGCGATCCGCAGCAGTTCCCGCCGGCGCCGGGCGCGCCGTCCGCGCCGGCTCCGCCAACCCCCGCGCCGCCGTACCGCACCGCGCAGACCGGCTACCCGGGAGCGCCGGCCGCCCGCGACTCCGGCGACCTCGCCCGCGCCGCGTTCGCGCTGGCGATCGTGAGCGTCGCCCTGAGCCTGCTCTCCACCGTGCTCTTCCGCTTCGTGATCATCCGACTCTCCTACGACATGCACCTGGGCGCGAGCGCCATCGGCATGTACAACATCGTCGGCGAGGTCGTCCTTTTCCTCGCCTACGGCGTCACGCTGATCCTCGGGATCCTCGGCGCGCGCAGCAGTCGCACGCTGCAGGCGGGCATCGCGATCGGCGTCGGCGGAGCGGGCGTCGTCGGCATCGCGTTCGCCGTCCTGTCGAGCCTGATCGCCTCGGCGATCTGACGGATCCGCATGGGGACGGATCCGTGCTCCGCCCGACTCAGCCGCCGATCGCCCGCCCGTAGACCTCGAGCATCGCCGCGGTCCTCGACGACTGCCGGAAGTCGGCGGCGACCTGCGGATCCGGCTCGGGCGCGCGGCCGGCTGCGATCTCGGACGCGGCGAGGCGCAGCGTCTCGGCGAGCGCAGCCACCCGCGCAGGCTCGTCCGCCCCGGCGTCGGGCACCGCCCACAGCCCGCCCCGCAGCTCGGCAGCGATGTCGGGGTCGCTCACGACCGTCGGGGTGCCGAGGGTCGCGGCCTCGAACGGCGTCATCCCCTGGGTCTCGAAGCCGATCGAGGTCTGCACCACGGCGTCGGCCGCAGCGATCCGGGCGAGCACGTCGGCATAGCCGATCCGTCCCGCGAAGCGGATCCCCGGGCGGCCCGCACGTGCGGCGATGCGTTCGGCCGCGCGCCGCTCTCCCCCGCCGCCGACGATCTCGATGTCCGCATCCACGTCGCTCGCGACGACCGCCTCCAGGAACGGCAGCAGCCGCTTCTCCGGGCTCATCCGGCCGAGCCAGATGAACCGTGGCCTCCCGGCGACGCGCTCCGCCGGCGCCGCGGCGAGCACCTGCTCGCGCACCTCGTCGTCGATGCCGTTCCAGATCACGTCCACGGATCCGAAGACCCCGTGCTGCTCGAGTCGTCGAGCGAAGTGCCCCGAGGGCGCGGTCACGGCACGCGACTCCGCGGCGATCCCAGCGAGGTACGCCCAGCCGTCCGCAGCGTGCGACTGTACTCCGATCCCGCGCAGCGCCGTGCGCCGCCACAGGTTCAGCGCTCCGAGCACGGGCTTGTGCAGCGGGGTCACCGCGGCGATGCCGACGTCCACGCGGTTGTGCATCGTGTGCACGGCGGGGATGCCGTGCCGGTGCGCGAAGCGGTGCCCGATGTAGGCGCCCCAGAAATCGGCCTGCACGTGCACGAGGTCGACCGGCGGACGGCGGGTCAGCGCGCGGTCGAGGAAGCGGTCGGTGCGCCGTCCCGGCCAGGTCAGTGAGTACTCGCGGTCGGCCGTGATCGGGATCGACGGGAGGTCGACGTACCCCGCGTCATCCTCAGCGCCGGCGAGCCTCGCCCGCTCGGCGTGCATCCGCGGCGCGACGATCGTGACCGTGTGCCCCGCCCGCTCGAGGTACTTCCGCTGCAGCCGCATCGAGACCTGCGCCCCGCCCAGCGACTCGGCGTGCTGGTCGCCGAAGAAGACGATGTGCATCCGGGCTACTCCGGCAGCGGCTCGTCGCGGTACAGCGCCTCGAAGGTGTCCAGCGTGCGGTTGATGTCGTGCACGGCCACACCGTCGAGCGAGGCGCGCTGCATGCGCTCGTACTCGGCCGGATCCGCGGTGAGCACGTCGGTCAGCCGTGCGGCCAGCTCGTTCACGTTGCCGGGCTCGAAGAGGTAGCCGTTCTCGCCGTCGTGCACGAGGTGCGGAAGCGCGACCGCGTCGGCCGCGACGATCGGCAGCGCCGAAGCCATCGCCTCCATGGTCGCGATCGACTGCAGCTCGGCGATCGAGGCGATCACGAACAGCGAAGCGCGACTGAGGACTGCACGCAGCTCGGCATCGGTCGTGCGGCCGTGGAAGGTCACGCGATCCTGCAGGCCCAGCTGCTGGGTGAGCGACTCGAGCTGCTTGCGCTGGTCTCCGCCGCCGACGATGTCGAACGTCACGTCGAGAGCGGGATCCAGTTTGGTCATCGCCTTGAGGATGACCTCGACCTGCTTCTCGGCGGTCAGGCGGCCGACGAACACGATGCGGTTCTTCTCCCGCGGACCGATGACCGGCGTGTACTGCGTGCGGTCGATCCCGCAGCTGATCGGGATCACGCCCTCGACGTCGATCGTGCGCTCGAGGAAGTCCGCCGCGCGGCGGGTCGGCGTCGTGACGGCGCGGGTGAGCGCGAACGTGCGACCGGCGTCGGCCCAGGCGAGGCGCAGCACGATGTCGTCGATGAACTTGGGCATCGTGGTGTGGTCGAGGATGTTCTCGGCCATGACGTGGTTCGTGGCGATCACCGGGATGCCGCGCTGGTGCGCGATCCGCGACAGGCCGCGTCCGATCACGATGTGCGACTGGATGTGCACCACGTCGGGCTGCACTTCGTCGAGCACCGTGCGGGCGTAGTGCTTCGAGCGCCACGGCCAGACGAAGCGTAGCCAGTCGTGCGGCGCCCAGCGCACCGACGGCAGCCGGTGCAGGGTCATCGCCTCGCCCTCGATCACCTCGATGCGGGGCTTGGCCGTGCGGTACGCCTGGTTGGGGGCGACGACGTGCACGTCGTGTCCTCGCTGCACGAGGCCGGCGGCGAGACGCTCCGTGAACCGGGCGGCGCCGTTCACGTCGGGAGCGAAGGTGTCGGCGCCGATGAGGATCCGCAACGGGCGCGTCGCCGCCGCGGGCTCGGCCGGGGTGGACGCGGCGGTGTCGGGGGTGGCCTGCGGGCGATGGTCGCCGGGGGAAGTCACGTGATTGCTGCCTTTTGCTGGGCCGCGGTGCCGGCGAGCACCTCATCGGCCGCTCGAACCCCGCGGAGATGGCCTGGATCGGGCGCTGGCCACTCTACCGGAGGGGCCTGGGATCCGAGGGAGGCGGATCCGGTATGGTCTCGCCGCGCGGCGGAGGGCCGGTTCGCCCCCCTCGCAGGACCGGCCCTCCGCAGCGGTCAGACGCCGAGCACGACCCTCTTGGCGTGCCCGTGCCCGTCGAGGTCGAATTCGAGAGTGAGCGGCGACGTCCCGACGACCCGCACTCCGTCATCGCCCTCGACCACCGAGGACTCCGTGACGCCGGAGAGCACGACCCGCGCGGTCGTCTGCGTGCGGCTCGGATCCGACAGGGCGACCGTGGTGCGTCCCGCGTCGGTGCGCACGGCGACGGAGCACGGCCCGCCGACCGTCACGCCATACGCGGGCGCCGCACCCGACGGCGTCGCCTGGAAGAAGTTCGCGAGGACGAGCCCCTGCCCCGCCACGCGGATCGCCTGCGCTTGCGCGTTGTTCGCGAGCACCTCGACGGTCGGCGCATCCGACTCCGTGAAGGTGACCGAGTGCGCGACGTTCGGCAGCACCATGTAGGCGTAGCCCCCGCCGGACGGGTTCGTGCCGTGGTGATGGGTCACCGTGACGTAGTCGCGGCTCTTGACCTCGGTCGTGCCGCCCGTGTCCGTTCCGGAGTTGATCGTCTGCCAGTCGCCGGACCGGGGCACGACCTGCACGTCGATCGAGCCGGAGACGTTCTCGCCCGGGAGGAAGACGTATCCGCCGTGGCCCATGATATGCACGTTGCGCGTGACGGTCACTGCGCCGTCGGCCGCGGTGAGGACGCGGTTGCGGTTGTCGGTGCGCACGTTCGGCACGGTTCCCGGCGCGAACGAGCGGTTGTCGATCGTGGTGAACACGTCGAATCCCGACCCCGACGCGATCGCGGATCCCAGGCACACGACCTTGTCGTCGAGGAAGAACCACGACTTGCGCGCACTGAGCGACTTGTCGAAGTTCAGGTGGTCCATGCCCTGGATCCCCCAGCGATCGTCGAGCGCGAGGCCGCCGCCGAACGCCTGGAACGCGCGCGGGATGCCCGTGCCGTCGGTCGCGCCGTTCGCCCGGGGCGCCGCCGTGACCGTCGTCCCCGGCAGCCGGTACGGGTCGATCGTGGGCCAGAAGTCGGCACTGTACTGCGCCGGATCCGCAGCGCTGTAGAAGAAGGTCAGCCCGTCGCCCTGGTACCAGCCGAGGTTGTTCTCGCGGTTGCCCCATTCGTAGCGGCCGATCCGCTTCGAGGAGAGGTTCACCACCGCACTGAAGCCGGGGCGGTGGTGCACGAGGCGGTCCTGGTCGCCGAACGCCCGCGTGTAGACCGGGGCGTCGGCCGGCGCGATCGCGTCGTCGCCGAGGACCGAGGTGACGAGCAGCGACTTCGCGACGGTCTGCCGGGGCAGGCCGTAGAGCTTCTCGTCGGTGCAGCGCTGCAGCCAGCCCTTCACGAGCGAGAGGTAGCGGGCGCGGTACGGCTCGCCCGCCCCCTGGGCGAGCAGCAGGATCGCGGTGAGCGCGGCGGCGCCGTCGACGTAGTCGGGCGAGGCCTGCCGTGACACGGCGCGCCCGCGGACGGCCTCCATCATGCGGCCGTTCCAGATGAACGGGGCGTAGGAGGCCTCGACCGCGTCGAGGACGACCGACTTCTTCGGATCCGTCACCTCCCAGTCGCTCCCGCCGAGGAGGCCCAGGATCTCGGCGATGCCGCCCAGCGTGACCACGCCGTAGGTGCCGACGTAGGGCAGGTAGGTGTGCTGCACGAAGGATCCGTCGACGTAGAAGCCGTCGCCGCTCGTGACGTAGCCGAACACGCTGTTCTTCCCGGCGCGCACCGTGTCGCTGAGGGCGTCGCGGGCGAGCGCGATCTCGTCGGGACGCCCGTCGAGTATTCCGCGCAGGGCGCAGGACAGCGCCTTGTCGGTGCGGTTGGCGCCGGTCTCGGCGAGGCTCGTGCCGCGGCCTCGCCAGTTCGGATCGGGCGTGAAGGAGCGTGCGGCGGCCATGAGCGCGGTGCGCACGTCGGCCGGGACCACGTCGTGCAGCAGGATGCAGATGTCGGCCGCCTTGCGCGGCACGCCGATCTCCCAGAACCACCAGTTGCCGACCGCGGACTTGCCTGCCGTGTAGACGTTCGCGCTGAGCCAGGCCAGGGCGTCCACGAGATCGGCGGCGAGCGCCGCATCGCCATGCTGCGCGCACCCCGCGGTGGCGTACGCCAGTGCGAGATCGAAGATGCGGTTGAAGGTGACGCCCATGTTCCCGGACAGCACGGTGCCGCTCACGCCAGAGAGCGGCAGGTCGCTCCAGATTCCGGGGGACGCCGCGGGGCGCACCATCGTGTTCCACGACGCGGCCGCCGCGTCGCTCATCCCGCTCAGCACGCCGGCGAGCTCGGGGACGGACGCCGCGCTGCCGTCGCCGGCGAGCATGACCGCGCGGCGCTGGATGAGCACCGCGAGCGGATCGTCGGCCGCCGTCCGGACGCCAGGCAGCGTGCGGGCGCTCGCGGATTCGCCGGCGACGGCGACGAGAGCGCCGGCTCCGAGCAGTCCGAGCAGAGCACGGCGGTTCATTTCGAGGGGGGACATCATCGGCCTCCGGGTCGTTCGGGGGAAGGATTCGCGCACCATGGTATGCGCTTTCCCATCCGAATAGTAGAGGCGGTGTACATATTTCATCGCGTGGCGGACGCACGGCTGACCCCCACTTTCGCCCCCTACGCTCTGAGCATGCGCCTGCTCGCCGACGCCGACCCCGCACGCTGGATCCCCGTGACCGGATCCCTGGGCCTGCGCGGCCGCCGGCATCGTAAAGCGGCGATCAGGATGCTGCTCGGCCAGGCCGGCGCCGCCGTCGGCGCCGAGTCCCGCCCGGGATCCGGCTTCGGCGCCTGGGCGCTCAGCCAGGCCGCCCCCTTCCTCATGCGCAAGGCCGACGGACGCGTGCTGGTGTGGACCTGGAAGGCCGAACCAGAGCTCATCGTGGCCATGGCGAGCGCGCAGGAGCTGACTCCGCAGGTGCGCACCGCGCGCGCGATGATGCCGATGGAGTACGACGACACCGAGGAGTTCCGCAACCCCTACCTCGGTGCGGGCGAGAAGCTCGTGGTGCCGCTGCCGCAGCCCGGTCCCTCGGGGCAGGCGGCGCCGCCGTTCGCGACCTACACCTGGGACACCGGCACCCACCTCATCACGCTGCAGGCCGTGTGCGGCGACCGGGAGCGGTTCGGCACCGTGATCTCCGCCGTCGACGAGATCGCGCGCACGCTGCGCACCGCCGACGACCTCGCGGTCGGCGAGGCGGGCCCCGTGCTGCGGCTGCCGCCGGCCTGACCTGCGCGGCCCCCGCAGCTGGCCCGGCGCCCGACTCCGCGGCGAGAAACCATATCCAGCACGAGACACCTTCGCTGCCGTGGTGTCTCGTGCAAGAAGTGGTTTCTCGCGGATCCGGCCCGCGCGCGCCCTCACGCCGAGCCGTCAGCGGTCGGCGCGGAGAGCCGCGGCGAGGCCGTTCAGGCGCAGGGTCGTGCCGCCGCGCAGGTGCGGGAAGTCGTCGCGGCCGTCTCCGGTGCGGGTCAGGAACGCGACCTGCTCGGTCCAGGTCAGCAGGCAGCCGGTCTCGTCGTCGGCGAACAGGACGGTGACCAGCGAGGCCCACCGCGGCACGTCGTCCACCGTCGAGGTGTAGGAGAACACGATCCGGCGATCAGGAACGATGTCGAGGTAGTGGGAGTGATAGGCGAGGCGCTCCGGTGCGATCCCGGGGAGCACGAACGTGCTGGTGGCATCCGCGCCGCCGCCGACGCGGAACTCGTGATGATCGGACGCCCGCGCACCGGGCAGGCGGAACCAGCGCCGCCGGGTCGTGTCGTCGGCGAACGCGGCGAACACCGCCTCGGGCGCCGCATCGACATGGCGCTCGATGGTGAAGGCGTCGTGACGCACGTCGAGCGCGCTGGTCGTCGGCCGCGTCACGGCATCGCCGCGGGTCTCGGGATGGGCTGGCATGTCATCTCCATCGGTCAGCAGATCCAAACAGTTACTATCCGTAGGAAACGTGCGCCGGCGGCGATGATTCCGCCCGCGCCATACGCACTTCAACGTCAGCAACGCACCCGGAAGGAGGAAACGGTGAACGCTGATCTCCGGACCGAACTGGTCGAGCGAGGGATCGCACCCGACTGCGTCGAGACGATCGTGGTCGTCCGCGAGGTGCTCGCCCGCGTCGGCGACAAGTGGACGATGCTCATCGTCAGCGCGCTCAAGGACGGACCGATGCGCTTCACCGCTCTGCATGGACAGGTGACGGGCATCTCCCAGCGCATGCTCGGCCACACCCTCGGCGCGCTCACCCGCGACGGCCTCGCGACCCGCACCGCCTACCCCGAGGTCCCGCCTCGCGTCGAGTACGAGCTCACCGACCTCGGCCGATCCCTCGCCTCCGCCGTCGACCACCTCGTCGGGTGGGTCACGCAGCATCAGGACGAGATCATGGACAACCGCGTCCGATCCGACGCCCTCGGCTGAACCCGCCCGCCTCGGCGTCCACCGTCGGCGAGAAACCGGATCCAGCCCGAAACATCAGCGCTGCCGGGATGTCTCGTGTAGGAAGTGGTTTCTCGCGGATCAGGCGCGGATCAGGCGAGCCCGCGTTCGTCGAGCCAGGCCCGCGCGACCGCCTTCGGTGCGCGCAGCAGCCACGCGTCGGCGAGGAGCTCGCCGAGGTGGTCGCGCGCGATCGCGTCGAGTCGCAGCAGCACGGCGGGGTAGCCCGCGAAGTGCGGGATGGTGAAGAAGACCTCCGGATCCGCGACCACGAGCTCTCCGGCGAGGGCGACCGTCTCGGTGCGCACCGCGAGCACCGGTCCATCGGACCAGGACCGGTCGAGCTCGGCGAGCTGGCGCAGATCCGTCTGGGACGGCCCGCGCATCCACGCGATCTGGCCGCCGTTGCAGCGCCAGGCGGCCTCGCCGGTGTGCCCGCCGACCTTCTCCTCGACGCCGGGCAGCGCGAGGGCCAGAGCACGGACGTCGTCGATCGTCGCCATGGATCCGATCCTCCCCCGCCCGCGCTCCTGCCTCAACTGCGGCGAGCGCACGGAACCGGGCGTCAGACGTTCACGTCCCCCACGAGGTTGACCTTGATGCCCATGCCGTCGAGCATCGCGGCCTTGGCGATGAGCGCCTTGTCCGCAGTCTCGGCGTCGGGGGCGTAGACGAGCTGGGCGTGGTTGGCCTTGTGCCGGGCCATGAACTGGTCGCGACTCTGCCCGTGCAGCACGACGTGCGCGATCGGCCACTCCGGGTTCGTGGCGTCCTTGCGGCGCTGCGTCTCCTCGGCGGGCAGCTCCACGACCGTGCCGCGGAACACGTCGGCCTGCAGCACGCCGTCCGCGATGAAGATGCGCGAGAGCACGACCTCGCCGGGCTTCGAGACCCCGTTGATCGTGGCGCCGCCGGCGGGGAAGAACACGTGCCCCTGCCGCCAGCCCTCCGCCCTGTCCCAGCCGCCGAGGTGCGACGCGGGGACGGATCCGGAGATCTCGTACACCCACACGAACTCGCCGTCGTAGTCCTCGCCCCAGCGCACGTCGTGCAGCGTGTTGTCGGGCACGAGCCCCATCGCCCGCCACACCCGGTCGGTCACGAGCGCGTCGACCGCGACGCCCTCGTCGGCCTCGTTGAAGTGCGGGAATGCGCGCCCCTCGTGCAGGATCCGGGATCCGTCGCGCGAGGCCACCGGCGGGCGCTCGGTGGAGTTCAGGATCCCCTCTGCGAGATCCGATGCGGGGACCAGGTCCTTGAGTCCCTGCTGATACTGGATCCCGACCGCGTCGAGGCCGAAGTCGTCGGCGATGCGGAGTGCGGCGATGTACATCTTCAGCTGCCACTGCACCTGGTCGCGGGTGAGCTCGGTGGCGGCGTCCTCGCCGTACACGAAGGTCATGCCGTGCGCGACGAGCCAGTCGTAGGCGGCGTCGGCGTCGGCTTCGGCGACCTCGAGCATCTCCGCGTACAGCGCCGACTGCGACAGACGCTCCTTGTAGATGCCGGTCGCGTTGAGCAGCTCGTCGTCGAAGATCGCGTTGTACATCCCCATGCAGCCCTCGTCGAAGACGCCGATGATCGCCTTGTCCGCGAGCAGCTGGGCGGCGAGCGCCTCGCCGAGCTCGCGCTCCGGCCCCTCCGGCAGCTCCGGCAGCGCCCGCACGTGCGAGGCATCGTGCGTGATGCCGCCGGTCTCGACCCACTCCCTGAGTCCCTGCCGGAACCAGTCGTCGGTGAAGTCGACGGACCAGATCGTCGAATAGGGCTTCCCCATCTTCGTGAGTCCGGCGTTCAGGCCGAGGAGGCCCACGAGGCCGGGCCAGTCCGGCGCGAAGTTGGCCGTGGTGAGGATCGGACCGCGGTGCGTGCGCAGACCCGCGAGCACATGGTGGGAGTACTGCCAGTTCGCGGTCGCGACGATGAGCGGCGCGTCCTCGGGGATCCTCGTGAACACCTCCATGCCCATGCGCTGGCTCGAGATGTACCCGTGGCCGGTGGCCGGATCCACGCCGAAGGGCCGGACGACCGTCCACCCCAGGTCCTCGAAGGCCGCGGTGACGGCCGCCTCGGTCGCGGCCTGCACCGGCCACCCCGCGACGTTCGCCGATTCGCGGAGGTCGCCGGAGGTGATCAGATAGGCGGTCTTCGGCGCGGAGGCGGGGCGCTCGATGGGCGCGGGGATGGCGTAGGTCATGAGATTCTCCGGTTGCGGGTGGATGGCCCTGCGACGAGCTCAGGGACCGGGACGGTGAAGGAACGTTCGGGGACCGGGATGGCGAAGGAACGGGTCTCGCCGGCGTCGAGGCGCAGGTCGCGCGCGAGGACGGCGTCGTGCAGGCGCAGTGCGGCGAGGTCGAGCACGCCCCCGTCGAGGTGGAGCAGGAGCTTCTCGGCGTCGATCTCGACGCGCCCCCAGCCCGTGCCGGTGGTGAACAGGAAGCGCTGCGCCCCGCCGCCCTCGAACGCGCCGGCGGCGGGAGCGAAGGACAGCTCGCGGGCGGGGGCGTCCCATTGCGCGCCGCTCGCCGCGAGCAAGAGCGCCCAGGACGCGAGCGAGCGCGCATAGTGGTTGCCGCACTCGATCTCGTTCCACGGATTGCGGTACACGCCGTCGTAACGGGCGCGCAGAGTGCGCTCGACGAGCAGGGCGTCGTCGGCCCTCCCCGCGTAGAGCAGGGTGGCCGCGACCTGGTGCTCGATCCCGGTCCACACCTCGTCGGAGTACACGAACGGGATCGCCGGTCTGCCGCCGCGCGGCCACGACGCGAGCAGCAGCCCGCCCTCGTCGTTCAGCGCGTACACGCGCTGCGTGCTCTCGTGGGCGGACAGGTCGGCACGGTGGTTGTGCGCGACGATCGCGGCGAGGGCGCTGTCGAGATGAGCCGGTGGCAGCAGCGGGCCCAGACCGTTCACGAAGGCGTGGAACTGTCCGAGCAGCTGATCCGACAGCACACCCTCCCCGTACTGGTAGCGGTGCGCGTCGACGTCGTCGATCACCTGCCGGTAGTACTCGCCGTTGAACAGCACGTCGTCCATCGCGGCGGCGACGTGGTCGGCACGTGCCGACCAGTCGCGGGCGCGCTCCGCCTCGCCGAGGTGGCCGGCCATCCGGGATCCGGCGCGGAGGGCGGCGAGGTAGATCCCGTTGGCGAGCGGATCGATCCCGTGGAACTCGATGTCGTAGGTGTTGTGCAGCTCGCCGTCCAGCAGGCCGTCGCCGTCGCGGTCCCATTCGCGGGCGGCATGCTCGAGCGTGCGCGCTGCGACCGGCCAGAGTTCACGCAGGAACGCGTCGTCGCCCGAGAACCGCCATTCGCGATGCAGCCGCAGGAACGTGCCGAGCTGCCCGTCGACCGCCGGGCCCATGAACCAGGACGAGGATCCGAAGATCCGGTTGCCGCGGAACTTCTGCGCACCGTCTGCATCGGTCTCCAGCAGGAACTCCGGGCGGCGGGCGCTGCGTTCGAGCGCCGGGAACAGCCAGGCGACCGTCTGCGCGTACGACCAGACGTGCGTGCAGGTGCCCTCGCAGGAGCCGCCGTGGTCGAAGGAGCCCTCCCACGCGGCGAACATCGGCCCCTCCCCCATGGCCGGGTTCGGCGACTCCAGGACGAAGCAGGTGGTGGAGCGCACCGCTGCGATGTTCGCCCCGGCGGCTTCGGCGATCACGGGATCCACGGTGCCGCCGTACAAGGCCTCGACGAAGGCGTCGGTCGCGGCCTCGAGCGCGGGCAGCCCGCGATGCAGGTGGGCCGCGGCGGCCCAGGCATCGGGCCAGAGGGTCGCGTAGTGGTTGCGCACGATCGGCGGGAGCGCCGGATCCGCCGGCTCGTCGTCCAGGACGATGTGCCCGTGCCAGCCGCGCCGCCGGTTCGGGAACGACCAGCTCAGCACGAACTCGAAGTCGCGGACCTCGCCAGGCGCGAGCGTGTGCACGATCCCGAGGGATCCGGTGCGCAGCCGCGGAAGCTTCGCGAGCATCTCCTCCTCGGTGAGCGGGCGCGCATCCGGATCCGCGTCCGGCTCCGCGAACAGGCCCCGGGGCCGGTCCTCGAGCGTGAGGCGCGGCTCGGGCTCGAGGAGCCCGTCGTCCGTGAGGTCGCTCCAGAACATGCGGGCGCCGTCGGGCCAGTAGCTGGTGACCCACTGCGGCTTGACCGTCGTGGACGGGTCGGTCGTGGTCAGGCTGAGCGTGCCGTAGCCCGGATCGTCCTCGGGCAGATCGATGCCGAAGTCGAGGCCGCGCACGCCCCCGTCGTCGCGCCAGCGCACGGTCTGCGTGCCGCGCATCCCCCACGGCGCGTCCGGCCCCGGTTCGCCGCGGCCGGCCGTGTGCGAGACGCTGCCGACGACCGTGACCGCGACCGGCTCGTCGCCGGGGTTCGTGACCCGGTAGCGCAGCACCGCCGCGGGGATGCCCGAGTCGTCGGCGTCGAGCGGCACGAGCGGGGTGAACGCGTGCAGCGTCACCTCGACCGGAAGAGCGCGGTCGGTGAAGTCGATGTCGACGACCGGGTATTCGCCGTGCATCGTGGCGGCGTCGAGTCGCGGGAGACCCGCGAGGTCGTCGAAGGAGAACCCGGCGTCGAGGTCGCGCCGGCCGGTCACCCGCGCCTCGAGCACCCGGGTGACCGGATCCGCCCCCTCCGGCGCCGCGTGGATCGCGAAGAAGGTGCGCGGATTGCGGCGGTCCTTGTCGGGATGGTTCTCCAGCTCCCAGTCGCGCAGCTCCCCGCGGGCCCCGAGCGACACGTTCCCGGTGCCGATGCCGCCGAGGAGGAACGCCGCACGTTCGGCGGTGTGCGGGATGGGGCGGGCGCGGCGCGTCATGCGGGCGTCTCCTTCTCGTCGTCGGCCCTCTGCTGCGCGGCGAGCTCGTGCACGATCTCGGCCGTGCCCGCATAGAGCCGCAGGTAGCGGTCGAACAGCGCGTCGTAGACGGGGGCGAGGGCGGGATCGGGGGCGATCGTCTCCACCACCGGGTTCCAGTCCGCGATCGAGGGGGCAGGGGCGGAGTCGGCGCCTGCCGCGAGGAAGGCCGCGCCGTAGCTCGCGCCGACCGTCACCCGCGGCACCTCCTGCACGAGGCCGGTGACGTCGGACACGATCTGCAGCCAGAGCCGCCCCTGCGTGCCGCCGCCCACCGCGACGATCCGCCGGATGTCGGCGCCCGCGTCGCGCATGGTCTGCACGTTGTGCCGCACCCCGAGTGCCGTCGCCTCGAGAGCGGCCCGGTACAGGTCGCCACGGCCGTGCGCGAGCGTGAGGCCCGCGATCACGCCGCGCGCGTCCGGATCCTGGATCGGCGTGCGCTCTCCCGCGAAGTACGGCAGCAGCACGAGGCCGCGCGCGCCCGCCCCCGACGCCTCGGCCTCGGCGAGCAGCGCGGGATAGTCGGATCCGGTGAGGTCCTTCAGCCAGGCGGTGAGGGCGCCGGACGTCGACAGCCCGCCGGCGAGGTTGCGCATGCCGGCGAAGGCACCGGCCGTGGTCCACATCGAGGGCGTGCGGAGGGCCCCCTCCCCGGTCGCCACGCCGCGGGTGAAGACCATGAACATCGTGGTCCCGTACATCAGCATGAGATCGCCCGCGCCATGCGCGCCGACGCTGACGGCCTCGGTCCAGGCGTCGATCGTGCCGGCGATCACGGGCGCACCCGCGGGGATCCCGGTGAGCGCCGCGGCCGCGGCCGTCACGGTGCCAGCCACGTCGCCGGCCCAGAGCAGGGCGGGCTGTTCGAGGGGCGCCGCGTACCGCTGCCACCACTCGTCGTGCCACTGCTCCCGATCGATGTCATAGAAGGGCGAGACCTGGCTCGCGGACTGATGGTCCAGCACGTAGGCGCCGGTGAGCCGGTGCGCGAGCCAGGAGGCGGGCATGAAGAGCCGTCGGGCGCGACCCCACGCCGCCGGTTCCTCCTCGTGGATCCAGAGGATCTTCGGGCCGCCGGCCTGGGAGGTGAGCTCGGATCCGCCCACCCGCGTGATCGCCTCGACGCCGAGCTCCGCCGTCATCCGCTCGATCTGCGCGCCCGCGCGGGTGTCGATGCCGTAGAGGATGGCGGGACGCACGGGCGCGCCGTCCTCCTCCGCCAAGAGGATGCACGGCCCCATGCCGCTCACCCCGACCGCGGCGACCTCGGCATCCGGCGCCGCGTCGAGCAGCTCGCGGGACAGCGCGACGAACTCGTCCCACCAGATCTCGCCGTCCATCTCGACCCAGCCGGTGCGCGGACGGCTCACGTCATGCGCCCGCGTCGCCTGGGCGAGGATCGCGCCGTGGGCGTCGACGAGGACGCCCTTGCTGCTGGAGGTGCCGATGTCGACACCGATGGTGCACCGCACGCGCATCCTCCTCGATCGCTCGCCCTGTCCGGACGGCGATCACACTACGCGAAATCGATTTCAAGCGCAATCGGCTTGCAATCACTCCGCACAGATCGAGTTCACCAGCGACTTTCCACCGATTCCGTGAAACCGATCCATTCGCCACGCGGGGATGACAGGTTCGGCGGAACCGAAGAGAATGGAGGCATGGACATGACCGAACCGCAGGTGTGGACCCTGATCGGGGTCTTCGCGGCGATCATGCTCGGCGGAATGATGCTCACGACGACGATGCTCACCCGCGTGATCCGGTCCGAGATCGGGCGCCTCGAGGGCAGGTTCGACGGCAAGTTCGAAGCCATGGAAGGCAGGATCGCGGGGCTTCGAAACGAGATGAACGCCCGCTTCGACGCCATGGACGTCAAGGTCTCCGCCCTCGACAAGGATGTGGCGGCACTCGCCGAACGCTTCTGGCGCTCCTGAATCCGCGCTCAGCGCGAGACGGTCGCGGCCTGGATCTCGTTGCGGAGCACGATCGTGCGCGCGGGCTGGTCGTCGCCGCCGATCCGGTCCAGCAGCATGCGCGCCGCGGTCACACCCATGTGGCGCGCGGGAAGGCGCACCACGGTGACCACGCTCGGCGACAGGGTCGTGAAGGGCAGCGAGCCCACGACCGCGACACCCATGGCCGGCGGAGTCAGGCCGTGCTCGGTGAGCACCTGGATCGCCCCGACGCCGATGAGGTTGTTGCCCGCGACCACGGCGTCCGGGGGTTCGGGCAGGGCGAGCAGCTCCTCCATGGCCTCGCGGCCGCCGTCCACCCGGAAGGAGGAGAACCGCAGGAGGCCGGGATCCACCGGAAGACCGTGCGCCGCAAGGGCCATCCGCCATCCGTCCGCGCGTTCGACCGCGGTCTCGATATGCTCGGGCCCCGCGATGTGCGCGATGCGGGTGTATCCCGCCTCGATCAGCTGCTCGGTCGCGCTGCGCCCCGCGTCGCGGTTCGCCATCACGACGCCGTCGATGTCGTAGCCGGTGCCGCGGTCGACGGCGACGACGGGGCGTCCCGCCGCCATGATCTCGTCGAGGCTGGTGCGGTCGGACGCCGCCGCGAGGATCACGCCGGACATGTGCTCGGCGATCGCGATCCGCAGGTAGGTCTGCTCCTTCTCGACCTGCGCGTCGGAGTTGCACAGCACCACGGAGAAGCCGGCCTCGGAGGCGACGTCCTCGACGCCGCGCGCCATCTCGGTGAAATAGGGGTTCTCGATGTCGGGGATCACCAGGGCGATCACCTCGGAGCTCTGCCTGCGCAGGGTGCGGGCCGTGCGGTTCGGGAAGAACTTCAGCTGCGCGGCTGCCTGTCGCACGGCCGTGACCTTCTCGTCCGAGACGCCGGCGCCGTTGAACACGCGCGACACCGTCGCCGGGGACACCCCCGCGAGCCGCGCCACGTCATAGATGGTCGCCATCTCGCCCCCTCCGTTGTCCGTCAGGACACACTACCGCGATGAAATCGATTGCAACAGTCGAGGGGAATCGGTAGGGTGGCCGCACGCGCTGCCACGACCCGCGCGCGGATCCGCCCCACAGACACGAGGATGTGCACCCGCCATGACTCTTCCCGACCTGTCGTCCCTGTCCGCCCTGCGGACCGTGCAGACCCGGTCCATCTCACCGGAGAACTTCGACGGCGCCGTCGGCGGCGGCGGACGGGCGACGGAGGGGACCGGTGCGGACTGCGCACGCGACCTCGGGCCCGGCTGGAAGATCTCGCCGAGCGTCGACATCAAGGCCGGCGAGACCTTCGATCTCGCCGCGATCGAGGGCGCCGGCAAGATCACCCACATCTGGATCACCACGCACACCGACAACTGGCGCACGCTCATCCTCCGCGCATACTGGGACGGCGCGTCGGAGCCCGCGGTCGAGGTGCCCTACGGCGACTTCTTCTGCAACGGCTGGGGCGTCTTCGCGCAGGTGGACTCGCAGGTGATCGCCGCGAACCCGCACGGCGGTTTCAACTCCTACTGGCCCATGCCGTTCCGCGACGGCGCCCGCCTGACGATCGAGAACACCTCGGCCCTCGATGTGCGGGTCTATTACCAGGTGACCTACGAGGTGGGCGGCGACTACTCCCGCGACGGCTACTTCCACGCGCAGTGGCGCCGCTCCGACCCGCTCGAAGAGCTCGTGCCGCACACGATCCTGGAGGGGATCGAGGGACAGGGCCAGTACGTCGGGACCTACATCGCGTGGGGCGTGAACTCCAACGGATGGTGGGGCGAGGGCGAGATCAAGTTCTACCTCGACGACGACACCGACTACCCGACGATCTGCGGCACCGGGACAGAGGACTACTTCGGCGGCGCCTGGAACTTCGACATCCCTGGCCAGGGCTACACCGCGTTCTCGACGCCGTATCTGGGCATGCCCCAGGTGATCCGTCCCGACGGACTCTACGTCTCGCAGCAGCGCTTCGGCATGTACCGCTGGCACCTCGCGGACCCGATCCACTTCTCGACCGGGATCCCGAAGGTCGACATCCAGGCGCTCGGGTGGCGCAGCGGCTGGCGCTACCTTCCGCTCCGCGACGACATCGCCTCCACCGCGATGTTCTACCTGGACCGGCCGACGGCCCGCCGCCCGAAGGCGCCCAGCGCCGACGACATGGAGGTGCACCTAGGAACGGCCCCGGTGCCGGACCTGGGATCCACTCCGCCGCGCGCACCGCGCGATTGAAAGCCGTCGTGGGCGATGGTCGCCCGGCGACGCCATGAAAGGAGAGGGCGATGAAGCCCCTGACGAAGATCACGGCCGGCGCCGCGATCGCCTCCCTCGCCGTCGTCGCCTTCGCGGCCGCGGCTGCGCCTCCGCCGGCCGTCGCCACGACCGCGACGACGCCGGCCACCGTGGTCGAGAAGCTCACCGGACCGGATGCGCCGAACAACACCTGGGGCCGCTGGGACGTGAAGGCCACCGACCTCGGGATCATGTGGGACGACGGATCCGGTCACGTCCTCACCGCGTTCGGCGACACGTTCGGCAACTCATGGACAGGGCCGGGCGGCGGCGCGCCGCCGAACGGCGACTGGCGCAGCAACGTGCTGCTGCGCTCGAGCGACGCGGACCTCGCCGACGGCATGCTCTTCGATCACGCCGCACAGGATCCGCAGGGCATCGCGAAGCAGATCATCCCCTCGAAGAAGATCAACGGCGACGAGATCACGGTGATCCCCACAAGCGGCATCTCGGTCGGCGGTCGCCAGTACCTCGGCTTCATGTCGGTGCGCCAGTGGGGACCGCCCGGCATGTGGGACACGAATCACGCCGGCATCGCCTACTCCGACGACGACGGCGAGACCTGGACCGTCTCCGACACGCGCTGGGACAACCCCGACGGCCGCGACCCGTTCCAGATGCAGGCCTACGCGCAGAAGGGCGGCACGATCTACGTCTTCGGCACGCAGAACGGGCGCAACGGCCCGGCCTCGGTCGCGAAGGTGCCCGCGCAGAAGCTGCTCGACAAGGGCTCGTACCGGTACTGGGACGGCTCGTCGTGGAGCAAGGACGAGTCCGCCGCGAAGCCCGTGCTCGACGCGCCGATGAGCGAGATGTCTGTGCAGTGGGACGACTACAGCAAGCGGTTCCTGATGATGACGCTCTCGGGCGAGGACATCATCCTGCGCACCGCGACCAGCCCCGAGGGCCCCTGGTCCCCCGCGCAGACCGTGGCGAGCTCGACGGACTACCCCGCGCTGTACGGCGGCTACTTCCACCCGTGGAGCAAGAACGGCGAGATCTACTTCACGATGTCGCAGTGGAACCCGTACAACGTCTATCTGATGCACCTGCGCATCGACCGCAGCGGCACGATCGTCGATCCCAACCTCGTGTCGGATCCGAGCTTCGAGCGCGCGACGGCGCTGGGCGACGGCACGAACGGCACCTGGGCGGCGAAGCCGAACTCCGGCATCGACGACGCCCCCGCCGCAGGCTTCACGGGTGATCACCGCGTCTTCGTCCGTGACAACGACGGATGGCGCGACATCTGGCAGGACGTGGCGGTGCAGCCGCACACGAGATATCAGCTGACCGGATTCCTCCGCACCTCGGTGAACAGCGACAACGGCTACTTCGGCGCGCGCACGGTCGACGGCGCCGTGATCTCGGAGGCGCACTTCGTCTCGGTGGGCGCGTGGACGCGCTTCACGGTGACGTTCGACTCCGGGGACCGCGATCAGGTGCAGCTCTACGGCGGAGTATGGACGAACAGCGGCGACATCTGGATGCAGATGGACGACGTCGCTCTCGTGCGAGTGCCCTGAGGGCGCGCACTTCAGCGGTTCACACGCACGACGCGGGCACGGATGCACGACGCGATCACCGAATCCGTCGTGCATCCGTGTCGCGATCGTGCATCCGTCGCGGAGGCTGACCCGGGCTCAGGCCAGAGCGCGCACGGGTCCGCGCAGCACGGCCCGGTCCAGCCCGTACCGGCCGGCGCCAGTGAAGGCGAGGGCCAGCGCGCCGGCGCCGAGCACGGCCGCGAACTCCCAGCCGCCGTCGCCGACCCAGATGCCGTTGCCCAGGTGCACGAGCACGATGGCGCCCACCATGTCCGCGGCCAGCAGCACGCCGACCGGACGCGTGAACAGGCCGGCGATGAGCAGGATCCCGCCGACGAGTTCGAGGAACGCGATCACGGGTCCGGCGATCTCCGGCAGCGGGGCGCCCATGCCCGCGAAAGCCTGCACGGTGCCGGGCAGGGTGAACTCGAAGACCTTCTGCGCGCCGTGCGCGGCGAAGACGCCGCCCAGCACGAGGCGCAGGACCAGGAGTCCGAGAGAGGCGGCGGGCTTCGTGGTGTTCGTCATTCCGGACAGCTCCTTCGTGGCAGGACACCGCGGCGAGCGCGGCTCGGGGCGTCCGCCCCGGTCTTCCACGCTACGGAGCCGCGCCTGTCATGTTTCTGAACGCGAGGCGGATATTCGGCACACGGGCCGTATCCGCGCCGTTCGACTCACCATCCGCTGCCGGCTCGCGAGCCTGGTGTCCCACCGACACGTCAGCGACTGTCGGAGCGGGCGCCGTCATTGCGCCAGAGCGCCCAGAGACGCGCGTAGACCCCGCCCGCTTCGACCAGTTCGTCGTGGGATCCGAGTTCCACGATCCGCCCGTCGTCCACGACTGCGATCCGGTCGGCGTCGTACGCCGTGTACAGGCGGTGCGCGATCGCGATCACCGTGCGCCCCTGCATGGTCGCCGCCAGCGCGGCCTCGAGATCGCGCGCCGCGGTCGGATCCATCGCGCTCGTCGCCTCGTCCAGGATGATCGTGTGCGGATCCGCGAGCAGCACGCGCGCGAGCGCCAGCTGCTGCTCCTGCGCGCCGGTGAGCGGATGTCCACCGGAGCCGACCGGGGTGTCCCAGCCGTCATCGAGGGCGTCGACCCACTCGAGCGCCCCCATGGTGCGGAGCGCATCGCGGACCTCGCCCTCGTCGGCGCCGCCCCGCGCGAGCCGCACGTTCTCCAGGATCGTCGTGGCGAAGATGTGACTCTCCTGCGACACCAGCATGATCTCGCGACGCCGGCGATCCAGCCCGATCGTGCCCGCATCCACGCCCCCGATGAGCACACGTCCGCCGGTCGGCGCGTCGATCCCCGCGAAGAGACGTGCGAGGGTCGACTTCCCCGCTCCGGAGGGACCCACGAGGGTGAGTCGCTCTCCCGGGATCACCTGCAGCGTCACGCCGTGCACGACGTCGTGCCCTTCGCGATAGGCGAAGCGCACGTCGCGCAGCTCGACGTCCTTCGTCGACGGCACGGCCGAGGAATCCGTGAGCTCGGCACCGGCCTCACCGACTCCGAGGATCCGCGCGAACGAGACGAAGCCCTTCTGCAGCTCATCGGTCCAGCCGATCAGCGCCTCGAGCGGCGCGACCAGCGCGGACGCGAAGAGGGTGACGCTCACGACCGTGCCGATGGAGACCTGGCCCTGTGAAGCGAGCCAGCCGCCCCAGGCCAGTGACGCGAAGACCGGGATCGCGAAGGCGAGGTTCGTCCAGGGCAGCATCACCTGACGCAGCCGGATCCGCGCGTACCAGGCGATGCCGATGTCCGCGAGCGCCACCTGCATCGAACGGTCCCGCGCCTCGGCGATCCCCAGAGCCTCCACCGTCCGCGCTCCCGTCGCCGTCTCATTGATCGAGGCGAAGATCGGACCCCAGCTCGCGCCAAGTCTCTCGTAGACACCGCCGGCCCGGCGGATGAACCAGCGCATGACCGGCACGAGGATCGGCACGCTGAGCAGGTAGACCGGGGCGATCATCGGAGAGGTCAGCACGGCGGCGGCCAGCGTGAGGATCACCGTGATCCCCGCGATCAGCGACTCCGGAAGCGCGCGACGAACGGTGTCCGACACCGCGGAGATGTCCTGCGTCGTGCGCGCGACGAGGTCCCCGGTGCCGCCCCTCTCGAGCACGCCGATCGGCAGGGCGAGCGCGTTCGCCAGGAACTCCTCCCGCAGCTGAGCGAAGACATGCTCGCCCGCGACGTAGGCCAGCCTGCTCGCGCTCAGCACGAGGATGCCCTGCGCGAGCGCGCAGCCCAGCATCCCGCCGCAGTAGAGCGCCAGCTCACCCGCGTCTGCGCCCGCCGTCAGACGATCGATGAGCAGTCCCATCAGCCGCGGCGGGGCGAGCCCGGCCACCGCCGCCACGGCGAACAGGGCGATCACCGCGATGAACGCCGCCCGCCGCCCGCGCCAGATGGCGCGCAACGCGGCGTACACGTGCCGGCGTCCGGCCGTCGGCAGAGCGGAGCCGCTCATCGTTCCACCCCCTCGGCGCGCATCACGAGTGCGCGGTACTCCGGGTGGCTCTCGAGCAGACCCGAGTGCGTGCCGTCCGCGACGATGCGGTCGCCGACGATGAGCACGACGCGCGCGGCGAGGGCGAGCACGAGCGGGCTCGTCGTCACGATCATCGTGCTGCGCCCTCGACGATGCGAACGGATCCCCGATGACATCCGCTCCTCCGTCGGAGCGTCCACCGACGAGGTGGGATCGTGCATCACCAGCAGCTCGGGCTCGGCGAGAAGGGCGCGCGCCGCGCCGAGTCGCTGGCGCTGACCGCCCGAGAACTCGACGCCCCGTTCGCCGACCAGCACGTCGAGGCCACCGGGGACCGACTTCACGATGTCGGAGGCGTCCACCGCTGCGACGGCGGCGAGGACGGCGTCGTCGCCATGGCGGCCCCAGGGATCGAGCACCTCGCGCAGCGTGCCGCTGAAGAGGAACGGCACAGGGTCCGACACGACGATCCGCTCCCGCACCGCGGCGATGTCCCAGTCCTCAAGGCGACGACCGCGCAGCAGGACGGATGCCTCCCCGTCATCCGGAAGGAGACGGCCGACGCGGTCGACCAGTGCCCGCGCGCTGCCGCCCTCGGAGACCACAACGCCCAAGAGCTCCCCCTCGCGCACGACGAGCCCTGTGACGTCGTCGCGCAGCAGATCGCATCCTTCCGCCGCCGGCTCGGGTGCACTCCCCGATCCCGTTCCGTCCGTCCAGAGCGGCTGCAGAGCGAGCAGTCCGACGATGCGTCTCGCAGCCACCCGAGCGTCGACCGCGACCGTCATCGCCTGGTTGATGAGGGCGACCGGCAGCACCAGGAAGCCCGCGTAGCCGTAGAAGGCGACGAGCGCGCCCACCTGCAGCTGCCCCTGGCTCACGAGGACCGCTCCGACCCAGGTCAGCCCCGCGACGAAGAGTCCGGGGATGAGCAGGTTCAGCGCTTCCGCCGCCGCTCGCGGCAGAGCGAGGCGGATCCCCGCGACGCGGAGTTCGGCGGAGCGCTCGCGGTAGCGCCCGAGGAAGCGCTGCTCTCCGCCGACACCGCGGAGCACGCGCAGGCCCTTCACGCTGTCCAGCGCGACCGCGTTCATCGCCTCTCGCGCACCCCACGCGATCTCGCTGCGAGCGTTGAGTGTGCGCACCAGCAGGAACGACGCAGCGGAGAACAGCGGCACGCCCACGATCACGAAGAGACCCAGCATCACGGAATCCCGCAGCAGCAGCACCGACACCGTGACGAACGCCACAAGCGCGGAGGTGATGGATCCCACGTTGATCGGAAGGAACGTGGCGCTCCACGACTCCGCCGCCATCGTGACGACCGCGCCCGGGGCCAGCGCCTGCTCCGCGGCGATCGTCACGCGCGAGGTCGATCGCGCGAGCACCATCTCGAGCCGGGAATAGGCGCGGGCGAAGTTGATGGATCCCGCCCTGTCCCTGAGTCCCTGGATCAGGGAGTGCTGCAGCTGCAGCCACACCACGACACCCAGCCAGCGCAGGAAGGCGCCGTAGTCCCCCGCGACGAGCCCCTCGTCGACCGCCCGACCGATCGCCCAGGGCGTGAGGGCGAGACCGAGCAGCCAGATCACATCGCACACGACGCCCTGCAGCACGGTCGTCCACTGCATGCGGATGAGCCAGGCGAGGAACCCCACCGGGGTCACGCGGGCCGGCGGCGGAACGTACTTCTCGGGAAGGGCGATCATCGCCCGTCTCCTCTCGCAGCGGGAACAGAGTCATCGACCGCGTGCACACGGCACGGCGGTCGGGAGGATCACGAGGATCCGTGGAGGCTCTGCTCAACGGCGCATGTCGCCACCCTAGCCGCTTTCGTGCGAAATCGATATCACCGATTCAGGCGAGACCCTGGATCCGGAACTGCTCGACGTGATAGACGCTGTTGTTCCCCGTGTTCCACTGGCTCACACTCAGGTGCAGGTCCGACAGCGTCGAACCGGGCAGGATGTACCCGCCGTAGAGCTGAGCGACATGGGTCGCGTCCTCCGCACCCCAGTCACCGCCCCACAGCAACGTGGTCTTGGCGGCCGTGTAGAGGTTGTCGGTCGGCGTGTTCACGATCATCGCGTCGATCCGGTAGGCGTCGGCGTTGAACCACGTCAGGATCCACTTGCCGCCGAGCGGCCGCAGGCACATCTCGCCGAACTTGCCCGGCAGCACCTCCGTGGCCGGGTTCCCCCAGCCCCAGGCGCCGTTCGCGAAGCCCCAGGGCTGGTACGCCGACAGGGAGGTCATGCTGTTCTGCGGCACCCGGTAGAGCACGATGCCCTTGTCTCGCTGGAAGCCGGTGCCGTAGATGTAGACGTAGCCGTCGTTGCCCTGCCCCCAGGTGATGCACTGGAAGCGCCCGTCGGCCATGTCGGCCGGGAATTTCAATCCCGTGTGCTGCCAGCTCGCCCCGGAGTCGTCGGACTGCCACAGCTCCGTCCAGCGCACCGCGCCGAAGGTCGGCCCGTTCACGATCGCGTGCAGGTACATCCGTGAGCCGATCGTGATGACGTCGGAGGGGATCACGGTCTCGTAGTACGCGTCGTGCGGGTAGTACCAGAGCTGCGGCGCCGTGACCTGCGTGTTCGCGCCCGCGCCCGCCGCCCCGTCGAACACGATCCCGGAGACGAGGTTCGCCGTCGAGGAGTACAGCGCGACCGGGGAGCGCCAGTTCGTACCGCCCACCGCATCGGCCCAGGTGTCCCCGAACACGAAGAGCAGCCGCCCGTCCGGGGTGCGGGCGGGGATCCCGAGATCGGTCGCGCCGATCCCGTACTGGACACCGGCCTGGGTGCCGGCGAGCACGTTCATCCGGGTGACGGTGAGCCCGGCGGCTGCCGCGGGGCTCGCACCCAGCGCGGAGACGCCGAGCGCGGCCCCTGCCGCGAGCGCTCCCTGCAGCAGACCTCGGCGGGTCAGCCCGTGGGCGGGACGGATCACTTCTTCGGACATGGCCTTCTCCCCTTCGAGAACGCGGCCGGCTACTTGAGCCCAGCCATCTTGATGTTGCCGATGATCTGACGCTGGAAGATCAGGAACAGGATCACGACCGGCGCCGCGGCGAGCACGGATCCGGCCATGAGCAGGCCGAGCTCGCTCGAGCCGCGCCCGGTGCGGAACTCGGCGAGATACTGCTGCAGCACGAACTTCTCCGGTGACGTGATCGTCATGATCGGCCACACGTAGGAGTTCCAGTACGCGAGGAACGCGGTGATCCCCATCACGACGAACGGCGGCTTGGACAGCGGCAGGAAGATGCGCACGAAGATCCCGAACCGTCCGCAGCCGTCGAGCATCGCGGCCTCCTCGAGGCTCGCCGGGATGTTCAGGTAGAACTGCCGGATGAAGAACACCGAGGCAGCACTGGCGGCGCCCGGGAGCACGAGCACCGCGAGCGTGTCGAGCATCGCGAGCTTCGTCACCACGATGAAGCTCGTGAGCAGGATCGTCATCCCCGGGATGAACATGGTCGTGATGACGGCGACCCAGAGCGTCCGCTGGAACCGGAACTCGAGCCGGGCGAACGCATATGCGGCGAACGAGTTCACGGTGAGGCTGAGCACCGTGAACAGGATCGCCCCGAGGAAGGTCCAGCCGAGCGTGCGCAGGAACGTCTCGTCGCCCAGGATCTGCCCGTAGTTCTCCCAGTGCCACACCTCGGGGAAGAACTGGAAGGGCGTGCTCAGCACCTCGGTCTTCGCCTTGAAGCCGGCGATCACCATCCACGCGAGCGGGAACAGTGCGGCGAGCAGGAAGATCAGGCCCACCACGCCCTTGCCGACGAGCGCGGCCCAGCCGCCGAGGCCGTGCGGCATCGCGAGCCGACGGTGATCCTTGCCGTCCAGGACGATCCGGGTGGTCTCGGGCACGGTGCTCTGGCGCGTCGCGCTCATCAGTCGACCAGCCTCTCGGAGTTGATGAACTTGAACACGAGGGCCGACACGGATCCCAGCACCACGAACAGCAGCAGCGCCGCGGCGATCGAGTAGCCCACGTTCACGTCGTTGCGGAAGTGGTTGAAGATGAACAGGTTCGGCAGGGTGGTCGAGTCCAGCGGACCGCCCTGGGTCATCACGAGGGGCAGCTCGAACTGCTGGATGGCGGCCACGAAGCCCGTGATGAGCAGGTACAGGAACACGTTCTTCATCTGCGGCATCGTGATGTAGAAGGTCTTCTGCCACCATCCCGCGCCCTCCATCGCGGCCGCCTCGTAGTACTCCGTCGGGATGTCGACCATCGCGGCGACCATGATGAGCGAGGTCAGGCCCATGCCGAGCCAGACCGCCGGCACGGCGACGGAGAGCAGCGCCCAGGCCGGATCCCCGATCCAGGACACCGGGTCGATGTGGAAGGCGGCGAGCACGGCGTTCAGGATCCCGCCGTCGTACGCGTAGATCACCACGAAGATGATGGAGGCGATGACGCCGGAGATGATCGTGGGGATGTAGATGCTGACCTTGAGGATGGTCGCCAGCCGGCGGGACAGGGTCACCACGAGGCTCGCGAACAGGAACGCGAGCACGAGCATCGGGGGCACCGTCAGCAGGACGAACAGGAAGCCGCGGCCGATCGTGGCGACGAACAGCGGGTCCGTCAGGACGTCGGCGTAGTTCTTCCCGCCGACGAACTGTGGATCCTTGTAGAAGCTCCAGTCCTGGAACGACAGGAACCCCGCGTACACCGCCGGCCACGCGACGAAGACGCCGAGCAGGATCACCACGGGCGCGAGCATCAGGTAGGCGAGCTTCGTGTCGCGACTCCGGTACTTGGCGTGCCGGCTCTTGGCCGTGTGCCTGTCGTCGATCGCTTCGGTGGCCATCGTCTCTCCCCGTCGTTCTGAGGTGCTGGGCGCGGGCTGCGCGGTCGGGGACGGCCGCGCAGCGGTCCCCGACCGCGCCGTGCTCACTTCTTGGGAGCCTTGCCGGGCAGGTCCTGCGACTGGATGACCTTCTGGATCGCGGCATTCGCCGTGTTGATCGCGTCATCCGGCGAGGCTGCGCCCTTCATCACCGACTCCATCGCGGTGCCGACCGCGAGCGAGACGTCCCACGGGTAGGTGGGCTCGGAGATCGCGTCCGGTGCGATGTCGTTCGTGATGACGCTCGACCACGGCGCCTTGGCCGCGGCCTCGTCCTTGGCGACGGCGTCCTGCACCGTCTTGCGCACCGGAACCTTGGTGAACTGCGTGTTCACGAAGAAGGGCACGAGGTTCTGCGGATCGCCGGCGAGCGACCACTCCAGGAACTTCCCCGCGTCCTCGGCGTTCTTGGTCTTCGCGTCGATGACCCATTTGAAGTTGCCGAGCGTGGTGGCGGTGCGACCGTCGGCGTTCGAGGCGTTCGGGAAGGCGCCGATCCCGGTCTTGGCGAGCAGGTCGGGGTAGTCGGATCCGATCTCGGACATCATCCACGAGCCGGAGACCTTGAAGGCGACCTTCTTCTGGCCGAAGTCCTTGCCCTCGACGTAGGCGGCGAGCGCCTGCTTGGGCATGTAGCCCTTGTCCCACAGCTCCTTGTACTTCGACATCAGGTCGCGGTACCCGGCGTTGTCGATGTCCGGCGACTTCCAGTCGTCCGTCAGCGCGGTGTGCCCGGCGAAGTTGTACTGCTGGCCGACGGTCGACCAGGCGAAGGTGATGGCGTCGGATGCGGGCGAGATGCAGTACTGGCCCTGGGCGAGCGTCGGCTGGATCTTCGCGCAGTCGGCGAGCAGGTCGTCCCACGTGGCCGGAGCCTTGTCGGTGTCCACGCCCGCTTTGGAGAGCATGTCCTTGTTCCAGAACAGCACCGTCTGGGCCTCCTGCAGGAGCGGATACGCGTAGTAGGTTCCGCCGATCTCGGACACCGACTTCGCGGAGTCGATGATCTCGCCGAGCTTGGATTTGTCGACGACCTTACCGAGGTCGTACAGCTGCCCCGCGTTCACGGCGTCCTGGATGCTGCCGGAGTGCGTGTAGATGTCGGGGGCCTTACCCGCGGCCTGGGCGGCCTTCATCTTCTGGTCCCAGGCGTCGGCGGGGATCTCGGTGTCCTTGACGACGATCTTGTCCTGCGAGGCGTTGAACTTCTTGACGATGTCCTTGTACCAGGCGTTCTCCGGCGGGGTGAACGTGCGGTGCCAGAACTCGATCGTGGTCTTGCCACTCGAGTCCCCTCCGCCTCCGGCAGACTGGCCAGGAGTGCTCGAGCCGCAGCCTGCGAGCAGTCCAACCGCCGTGATGCCGCCCAGTGCGGCCATCACCACCCGGCGCGTGCGCTGTGTGTCCGTCTTCATGGGTTCCTCCTCGGGAACACGACTTCCTCGTCGATTCGGTGCTGGGTCCGGCACAGGGGGCCGGGTCCGCGGTCGCGCTGAGTCGGCATCGACCGGGCTGCACTCAGATTAGGCGAAATCGATTTCAGACACAAGACGATCTTCGTTGATTCAGGAAATCCGTGCGACCGGTTGCCGCTCTCGCTCCCTGCGGAACTCCGGGTTGCGCTTCGTGACCCTCGCTGCAACTCCTGGGATCGCCGTGCAGGAAATCGATTTCAGGCACGCTCGCCCTCCCCGCGGCGGGAGATGCGCACTGGGACGAACGTCCGAGAAAGACCCGGCGGACTGATCGCGGGCGCGCGGACGGCGCCCGCCTGCGGCGCTCAGCGCGCGCTGTCGTCCGGATCGTCGGCGAGGTCGTCGGGGTGATCCTGAGCACTCCCCCACGGCCGCCACAGCACGACCTCGGTGGAGCGGCGGATCCGGCGTCCGGACGGGACGGCCATGACGGATCCGGTCGTGCCCGCGGCGAAGACGCGCACGCCGGGGCGGTTGGCACGCTCCTCGCGCAGTGCGAGCTCGAGCTCGACCACACGGCGATGCAGTGTGCGCACCTCGTCCTCGAGGTCGAGCAGGCGCGCGATCGCGGGCAGGCTCATGCCCTCGCTGGACAGCTGGGCGACCTCGCGCAGCTGTTCGATGTCGCGCATCGAATAGCGGCGGGATCCGCCGCGGGTGCGTCCGGGCACGACGAGCCCGATCCGGTCGTACTGGCGCAGGGTCTGCGGGTGCATCCCCGCGAGCTCGGCCGCGACGGCGATCGCGAAGACCGGGGTGTCGGCGCTCATGCGCTCATCGGGCATGACGCACCTCCGGCACTGCCGTTCCGGTCGGGCGCCCTTCGTCTCGCTGCGCTCGCTCAGGGACCGACGAACCGGTTCCTGAAGCGGCTCGCTCAGGGACCGACGAACCGGTTCCTGAAGCGAGGCGCTCAGGGACCGACGAACCGGTTCCTGAGCGAGGAGCGCAGCGACGAGACGAAGGACGCTCAACGGCCGAGAGGCTCATCACGCCCGCGCCTTCGCCAGCAGCTCGGCGCGCGGGTTCTCCGCAGGCTCGGCGGCGCGGAAGCGCTCCAGCGCCTCGCGCGCGGCGTCGTCGAGGTGCGACGGCACGGCCACCTGGACCTCAGCGAGCAGGTCGCCGGTGCCCTTGGACGTCGTGACGCCTCGGCCCTTGACCCGCAGCACGCGACCGGACGGCGTACCCGGCGCGACCTTGAGCTTGACCGGATCGCCACCGAGCGTCGGCACCTCGATCGTGGCGCCGAGTGCCGCCTCGGTGAAGGTGATCGGCACGGTGACGCGCAGGTTGAGCCCGTCGCGGGTGAACACCGGATGCGGCTTCACAGCGACCTGCACCACGATGTCGCCGTTCTCCCCGCCGTCGGGCGAAGGCCGCCCGCGTCCGCGGAGACGGATCTTCTGCCCGTCCTTCACGCCGGCGGGGATCTTCACCTTGAGCGGCCGACCGTCCTCGCCCTGCAGCGTGACGGTCTCGCCCTGCACCGCGGTCGCGAACGACAGCGTCGTGCGGGCCGTGACGTCGGCGCCCTTCTGCGGGCCGCCGAAGCCCCGGTAGCCGCCGGACGGCTGACCGAAGCGCCCGGATCCGAAGGATCCGCCACCCTGGTTGAACATCGCGAAGATGTCGTCGAAGTCGCCCTGCTGGCCGCCACGGCCCCGGCCGAACGCGCTGAACACGTCCTCGAAGCCGCCGTTGCCGGCGCTCCCCGGAGCCGTGAAGCGCGCACCGCCGGCGCCCATCGCGCGGATCTGGTCGTACTCGGCGCGCTGCTCCGTGTCGGAGAGCACCGAGTACGCCTCGCTGATCTCCTTGAACTTCGCCTCCGCCGCGGCGTCGCCGGGGTTGGAGTCGGGGTGGTGCTTGCGCGCGAGCTTGCGGTAGGTCTTCTTCAGATCCGCCTCGGAGACGTCCTTCGAGACGCCGAGGGTCTTGTAGAAGTCCTTGTCGAACCAGTCCTGGCTAGCCATATGCTAAGCGGTCCCTGAGCCTGCCGAAGGGTCTGCGGGAACGGCGACGACGACCTTGGCGGGACGCAGTTCGACGTCGCCCAGGCGGTAGCCCACCTCGACGACCTCGAGCACGACGGCCTTCGCAACTCCCGGAGTGGGCTGCTGGAAGATCGCCTCGTGCTGCTGCGGGTCGAACTCGTCGCCCTTCTCGCCGTAGGAGATCACGCCGAGGCGCTCGACGACCGAACGGACCTTGTCGGCGATCGCGGCGAAGGGGGTCCCCTCCACCAGATCGCCGTGCGTGGCGGCGCGGTCGAGGTCGTCGAGCACGGGGAGCAGGCCCTTGGCGGCCTCGCCCTTCGCGCGCTGGATCTCGATGCCGCGCTGCTCCTCGGTGCGGCGGCGGTAGTTCGCGTACTCGGCCTGAAGGCGCTTGAGGTCGACGAGCAGCGTGTGCTCGGCGTCGTGGAGGGCTGCGTCCTCCACCGCGTCCTCGGCGAGCGCGTCGTCGTTCTGCGCGATGTTCAGGATGTCGTCGACCGTGAGCTCTTCGGCGTCCTGCGTGTCATCGGATCCTTCGACGGGCTCAGGGACCGGCCCGGGGCCGGACGCGTTCGCGTCCGACCCCTGACCGCCGACCTCACGGCCCTCTTCGGGCTCTTCGAAGTCCTTGGGATCCGTCATTACTTCTTCTCGTCCTCGTCGTCCACGACCTCGGCGTCCACGACGTCCTCATCGGACGCCGCGCTCTCGCCGGCGGGCGCGCCCTCGGAGGCTCCGGGGGCCGCGTCGGCCTGGGACTGCGCGTAGATCGCCTCGCCGAGCTTCGTCTGCGACTGGTTCAGCTTGTCGAACGCGGTCTTCACGGCCTCGTCGTCCTCGCCGGCCAGTGCGGTCTTGAGCGCGTCGACGTCGGCCTTGACCTCGGTCTTGACGTCCTCGGGGAGCTTGTCCTCGTTCTCCGAGATGAGCTTCTCGATCGAGTACGACAGCGTCTCGGCCTGGTTGCGGACCTCGGCCGACTCGCGGCGCTTCTTGTCCTCGGCGGCGTGCTCCTCGGCCTCGCGCACCATGCGGTCGATGTCGTCCTTCGAGAGCGACGAGCCGCCCGTGATGGTCATCGACTGCTCCTTGCCCGTGCCCTTGTCCTTGGCGGACACGTGCACGATGCCGTTCGCATCGATGTCGAAGGTGACCTCGACCTGCGGGATGCCGCGCGGAGCCGGCGCGATGCCGGTCAGCTCGAACGTGCCCAGCGGCTTGTTGTCGCGGGTGAACTCGCGCTCACCCTGGAAGACCTGGATCGCGACCGACGGCTGGTTGTCGTCGGCGGTCGTGAAGGTCTCGCTGCGCTTGGTCGGGATGGCGGTGTTGCGCTCGATGAGCTTGGTCATCATGCCGCCCTTGGTCTCGATGCCGAGGCTCAGCGGGGTGACGTCGATGAGGAGGACGTCTTTGCGCTCGCCCTTGAGGACACCGGCCTGCAGGGCGGCGCCGACGGCGACGACCTCGTCCGGGTTCACGCCCTTGTTGGCCTCCTTGCCGGTCTCGCGCTTGACGAGCTCGGCCACGGCGGGCATGCGGGTGGAACCGCCGACGAGCACGACGTGCGCGATGTCACCGACCTTGATGCCGGCCTCGCGGATGACGTCCTCGAAGGGCTTCTTGGTGCGGTCGAGCAGGTCCTTGGTGAGGTCCTCGAACTTCGCGCGGGTGATCGTCTCGCTCAGCGACACGGGGCCGTTCTCGGTGAGCGACAGGTACGGCAGGTTGACGCTGGTCGACGTCGAGGAGCTGAGCTCCTTCTTCGCCTGCTCCGCGGCCTCCTTGAGGCGCTGCAGCGCGATCTTGTCGCCCGAGACGTCGACGCCGGTCGAGTCCTTGAACTGCTTGATCAGGTAGTCGACGAGACGCTGGTCCCAGTCGTCGCCGCCGAGGCGGTTGTCACCGGCGGTGGAGCGCACCTGGATGGTGGAGAAGTCGTCGTCCTTGCCCACCTCGAGCAACGAGACGTCGAACGTGCCGCCACCGAGGTCGAAGACGAGGATGAGCTCGTCCTCCTTGCCCTTGTCGAGGCCGTAGGCGAGGGCCGCGGCGGTCGGCTCGTTGATGATGCGCAGGACGTTGAGGCCCGAGATCTCGCCGGCCTCCTTGGTGGCCTGACGCTCGGCGTCGTTGAAGTACGCCGGGACGGTGATGACCGCGTCGGTCACGGTGTCGCCCAGGTACGCCTCGGCGTCACGCTTGAGCTTCTGCAGGATGCGCGCGGAGATCTCCTGCGGCGTCCACTTCTTGCCGTCCACGTCGAACGACCAGTCGGTGCCCATGTGGCGCTTGACCGATGCGATCGTGCGGTCCACGTTGGTGACGGCCTGGCGCTTCGCGGTCTCGCCGACGAGCACCTCCCCGTCCTTGGTGAAGGCGACCACCGAGGGGGTGGTCCGGAAGCCTTCGGCGTTGGCGATGACCTTGGGCTCGCCGCCCTCGAGGACGCTGACGACGGAGTTCGTCGTACCGAGGTCGATACCGACAGCACGTGCCATTTGTTTTCTCCTTCAGTCGGAAGTTTCTGGGAAAGTCTGCGCGATCCCCTGTTCCACCGGAGAAGATCCCTGCGAAACCTGAGTCGCGATGACTCAAGGGTACGCTCGACGTCAAGAGTTGTCAACAAACTTGATACCAGTCGGCTCAAGTTTGGTGATGGGGCTCGGATCCTCTCGGAACTCAGGATCCGAGCGCGTCGACCGTCGCGTCGTCCAGCGTGAGGACGACCTCCTGATAGGAGGCGATCATCGCCAGCACCTCCTCGCGGTAACCCTCCCGCCAGAGCGCGCTGCCGTAGAAGCGGTCCTCCTGCTCGTCCCGATGGACGGTCGAGTCGAACGCACGCATGAGGACGTACGACACGTCGTCATGCTCGCTCGCGCCGTAGCGCACCACGCGGATCCCCTGATCGGCGAGCATCGGCATGACCTTCGTGCGGAAGAGGTCGTGGAAGCCCTCACGGGCACCGGGATGCAGGACGTAGGAGCGGATCTCGAGCACGGTCATGACGACTCCGGAAGAGGACGGCGGGCGCGGATGACCGCCATCCTCGCACGGCACCCCGTGCCCGATCCAGACTCTTCCGCGCGCGATCCAGACTCCTCCACGGTCGGACTGCGGTCAGTGGCCCCCGCCGGGAGGGCCGATCAGCAGCAGCACCGCGAAGAGCGCGGCGACCGCGGCGACGATGAGCAGCGCGAGCACCCACGGACGGTGCAGGAACCAGCGCATCGCGCGGTCGTACCAGGCGGCGTCGCGCGGGTCCTCGGTCTGCTCCAGACGCCAGTCGCCGGCGAGGCGGCCGCTGCGGTGCAGCCAGATCTCGGCGGGGATCGTGGCGTAGGGCACGATCGCGCTCGCGATCGCGAGGATCGCGACGCCGACGCCCCAGCGCTGGTGGAACGCGAGCAGCACCGCCGTAGCGCCGTAGGAGAGGAAGACGAAGCCGTGGATGGATCCTGCGATCGTCACGAGCACCGGCGGCAGACCCGTGGCGCGGCCGATCAGTGCGCCGATCAGCAGGGTCCAGGTGATGGCCTCCGCGATCGCGAGCACGCGGAAAAGGCGGGCGGGAGTGGTGAACACGTCTCTCCTCGGGTCGGGTCCCCTCCAGCGTAGGGATCGGGAACCGCCCGTCGCCTCCCGCCGGCCTCCACCTTTCGATGGGTCTTCGGGATTCTCCGCGAGGGCTTCCGCGCGAGCGCCACGGCCCCGTAGACTCGGCGGGCACCGGGAACGCCCCGGGATCCGAGGGAAGGAGCTGACGATGAACGTCTCTGTTGTCGCGCCCTTCGCCGACCTTCTTCCCTGAGGCCGCCCGCCCGATCCCTTCGCGAGCGGCCCCGACCCGGAGCTTCTCGTGATCCCTTCCTCCGCATCCTCGGATGCTTCTGATTCCCTGTTCCTCTCCGCCGCCGATGACGACGACCTCGGCCTTTCCTTCGCCGATGTCGAACTCGGCGAAGGCCAGCGCTGGACCACCTGGCCCGCCGCGACGCCGACCGAACGCGGCCCGCAACCACGCCCCGACTGGGTCGTGACCTCAGCCGGCGCGGTCGACACCGAGCTCGGCATCCTCAAGACCGGCAAGGAGGCCGATGTCTTCCTCCTCGAGCGCGCTGTGCCGGGCGATCCCGGCCAGCGCACGCTCCTCGCCGCCAAGCGCTACCGCGGCACGGAGCACCGCTCGTTCCACCGCTCCGCCGTGTACACCGAGGGCCGGCGCACGCGGAACTCCCGCGACGCCCGCGCGCTCGCGAAGAAGTCGGAGCACGGCCGCGGGGTCGCCGCCGCGCAGTGGTCGCTGGCCGAATTCGAGGCCCTGCGCCGGATGTGGGAGCTCGGCGCCCCCGTGCCCTATCCGGTGCAGGTGAGCGGCACCGAGGTGCTCATGGAGTTCATCGGATCCGCCGACGGCGCCGCGGCACCCCGGCTCGCGCAGGTGCGGCACGATCCGGAGATGCTCCCCGATCTGTTCGCGCAGGTCACCGCACTCATGCGAACCTTCGCCAGGGCCGGGGTCGCGCACGGCGACCTGTCCCCGTACAACCTGCTCGTCCAGGACGGCCGTGTGATCGTGATCGACCTGCCGCAGATCGTGGACACGGTCGCGAACCCGCAGGGTCTGGATCTGCTGCACCGCGACTGCGTCAACGTGTGCGACTGGTTCGCCCGACAGCGCCTCGACGTCGACGCCGAAGAGCTCTTCGGCGAGCTGGTCGCGGAGTCGTTCGGGTGAGGTCGATCGTTGAGCGCGCGCAACATCGTTCTTGGACACATGCGACGCCATCGCGGATCAGCTAACCTGGACGTACACCCCCAGATGCTTCGGCTACTGGTTAGAAGGCCCCGCTCCGGCGGGGCCTTCGGAATTTCTGCACTGGCTTACGGTGCCCGCCGCCATTTCAACGGCCTGCGCACAGTGCCGTGGGCGTCCGATATTTCCTCCGGCAACTGCGATACAGCCAGGCTCTCGATCGTCACCTGCCGGTGAATCGAAATCCCCGTCTGCTTGAGTTCGTTACTCGCCCGCTTCCGTTCCATAGGCGAAAGCAGTCCGATCCGTTTCCCCAGCTCTTCGCAGACCGAACGCATCGGCGTCACGAGATCGGAATCATTGCTGAGCACGACGAACAGTGGCCAACGCCCGAAGATAGGCCTGCTGCCGTTGTGGCGAATCACGGTCCGCGCCGGGAAGGGCCTTCACGATCGCGGTGAAGTAGCGGACCCTCACCCGCTCATACTCCGGGAGCAGCGCACGCGCCAAGGCCTCCAGATCAAGCCATTTGTCCTGCGGCTGCCCTTCAAGGAGGCGTCGATAGAGATTGAACCCGTCGACGTAGACCGAAACCGTCGGCCGGGGCGAGGCGAGTCCGTCGATCATGGCAACCGAGCGTAGCGATTCCCCCGGCGGGGCCGATTTCGGTGTGTGAAGAACTTCCGAGCACTATCCACGGCATCCGCATACACTCCGACCATGCCCCGCCCCGCACTGCTCGCCGTGTCGCACGGCACCTCGGATGCCGCCGGCGCCGCCGCGATCGCGCTGCTCGTGCGCCGCGTCGCCGAGCGCCTCCCCGATGTCGCCGTGCACGCCGGATTCGTCGACGTGCAGGAGCCGGATGCACCGACGGCCCTGGCCTCGGTCGAGGGGCCGGTGGTCGTCGTGCCGCTGCTGCTGTCGCAGGGCTTCCACGTGCAGGTGGATCTGGGCGGCGCCGCCCGGACACGCGACGATGCGGTCGTGACGGATCCGCTCGGACCCGACCCGCGACTCGCGGAGGTGCTCGCGCTCCGGCTGGCGGAGGCCCCCGCTCCCGACCGCGATCCCGGCGCAGATGCGGATGCGGATGGTCCGATCGTGCTCGCCGTCGCGGGATCCCGGGATCCGCGCTCCCTGCCCGACGCCGAGGCGATGGCGGCGCAGCTGGGCGAGCGCCTCGACCGCCCGGTCGTGCCCGCCTACCTCGCCGCGCGGGAACCGAGCCTCGCCGACGCCCTCGCCGCGCATCCCGGCGCCCCCGTGTCGACCTACCTGCTCGCGCACGGCTACTTCTTCGACGTCGCGGAGCGCGCGGCCGGATCCGCCCTCGCGGAGCCGCTGCTCGATGCGGGCGAACCGCCCGCTCCGCTCGTGGACCTCGTGATCGACCGCTATCTCGCAGGCGCTGCGCGGCTCGCCGATCCGCCCGGATCCGGTCAGTGAGCGCGGACACTCCTCGACGCCGAGGCCTCGCACCGGCCTGAGCGCGGAACTTCTTCCCGACCCGTTCACCCGGGCGCAACCTCGGCATCGCCCGAGCGGAGCAGTGTGGCTTGCGACGCTCTTCCCGGAGCGCCGCAGCCTACCGAAGGAGCTACGCATGCGCGCCTCTCGAGCACTTCTTTCCCTTGCCGCCGCGCTGGCCGCCGTCGCGGCCAGCGCGAGTCCCGCGTTCGCTGCCGGGGCCGCAGATGCCCCGGGACAGGACAAGCCCGGCCACTACTCGTTCGCCGTCATCGGCGACGTCCCCTACGGCGCCGCGCAGCAGGCGCTGTTCCCGCAGTGGATCCAGGAGATCAACGCCGCGGATCCTGCGATGACCTTCCACGTCGGCGACATCAAGAACGGATCGACGCGCTGCGACGACGCCCTCTATCAGCAGGTCAAGGGCGACTTCGACACCTTCACCAACCCCCTGATCTACACCCCGGGCGACAACGAGTGGACCGACTGCCACCGTGCGAACAACGGTGCGTACAACCCCCTCGAGCGCCTCGCCTACGACCGCTCCGTGTTCTTCTCGAACCCGGGGGTCTCCCTCGGGCAGAACCCGGCGAAGGTCGACGCGCAGACCGCGGCCGGCTTCCCGGAGAACGTGTCGCTGCGCCGCCAGGGCGTCGACTTCGCCGTGATCCACGTGGTGGGCAGCAACGACGGCGTCCAGCCGTGGACGGGGCTCGGCGACACCAGCCCGCGACCCGAACAGCTCGCCGCGGAGCAGGCGCGCATGGCGAACGCGATCTCGCTCGTGAAGAGCACCTTCGCGACCGCGAGGCAGAAGCACGACCGCGCCGTCATGGTGCTGCTCCAGGCCGACATGTTCGACCCGACCTACGCGCCCGCGTGGAGCGACATCTCGGCGTTCCAGGGCCTCGTGCAGACGCTCGTCGACGAGTCGAGCGCGTTCGACGGCGAGGTGTACCTGGTCAACGGGGACAGCCACGTCTACAACGACGACAAGCCGCTCGCGGCGGACTCCGCCTGGCTGAACACGTACGGCGTGACCGGCTCGGCCGACAACCTCACGCGCCTGACGGTCGACGGGTCCTCGAACAACAAGGACTGGCTGAGTGTCACGATCAACCGCCCGGGCGCCGCGCAGGTGCTGAGCTGGGAGCGCGTCCCGTACGTCGCGCACTGATTCGCGGAAGGCAGAGGCGCACCGCCGACGCCATGAGAGGGAAAGCGTCGCTCGCACGGCGGTGCGGGCGACCTTTTCCCTCTTGAGCGTCCGGCGACCTCGGGGGCGAGATGGATTTCGCTGCCCCGAACCCGCCCAGAACGGCGAGATCCATCTTCGACGGGCGACGGATCCGCGGAGCCGATGAGGCGCGACGGCGGGGCCGATGAACCGCACGGCGGGCCCTCCATCCAACCGCATCCGCCCGTGAAGAATCTGCACCATGTCGAACAATGACGCCCCGTGTCGGAGGGCGTGACATACACGGGCGTCCGCGCGGATCCGCACGTAGCGTGTCCGCATGTCTCCCGAACCGACCGCTGCCGTGCGCGGCGCACGACCGACGACCGATCGCGCTCGCCCGCCGCGCCCGTCGTCCAAGCCCAACGGTCAGTGGAAGATCGACGGCACCGCGCCGCTCAACGGCAACGAGGAGTGGAAGCAGGTCGACAACGGCCTGAGCGTGCGCGAGCGCATCGAGCAGGTGTACTCGAAGGGCGGCTTCGCGAGCATCGACCCGACCGACCTGCACGGCCGCTTCCGTGTGTGGGGTCTGTACACGCAGCGCAAGCCGGGCATCGACGGCGGCCGCACCGCGACGCTCACGCCGGAGGAGCTCGAGGACAAGTACTTCATGATGCGCGTGCGCATCGACGGCGGACAGCTGACCACCGAGCAGCTGCGCGTCATCGCAGGGATCTCCGTCGATTTCGCGCGCGACACGGCCGATGTCACCGATCGGCAGAACATCCAGCTGCACTGGGTGCGCGTCGAGGACGTGCCGGAGATCTGGCGGCGCCTGGAGGCGGTCGGCCTGCAGACCACCGAGGCCTGCGGCGACGTGCCGCGCGTCGTGCTCGGCTCGCCCGTCGCGGGGATCGCCGCGGACGAGATCATCGACCCGACCGCGCAGATCGACGAGATCACCGAGCGGTTCATCGGCGACCCGGAACTCGCGAACCTGCCCCGCAAGTTCAAGACGGCCATCACAGGACACCCCAGCCAGGACGTCGTGCACGAGATCAACGACGTCGCGTTCGTCGGCGTCGTGCACCCCGACCTCGGGGTGGGCTACGACCTCTGGGTGGGCGGCGCGCTGTCGACCACCCCCCGCCTCGGCGAGCGCCTCGGCGTGTTCGTCGCTCCAGAGCTCGTCGCCGAGGTGTGGCACGGGGTGACCAGGATCTTCCGCGACTACGGCTACCGCCGGCTGCGGAACAAGGCCCGCCTGAAGTTCCTGCTGGCGGAGTGGGGCACCGAGAAGTTCCGCCGGATCCTCGAGACCGAGTACCTGGGCGCACCGCTCCCCGACGGCCCCGCGGCTCCCCAGCCGACCAGCCCGGGCGACCACGTGGGCATCCACCGGCAGAAGGACGGCCGGTTCTACATCGGAGTCACCCCGCTCGTCGGGCGGATCTCCGGCCCGTCGCTGGCGAAGCTGGCCGACCTCGTCGAAGAGCACGGCTCGGCGCGGCTGCGCACGACCCCGCACCAGAAGCTGGTCATCCTGGACATCCCGGAGGACCGCGTCCCCTCCCTCGTCGCCGGGCTCGATGCGCTCGGGCTGTCCTCGCGTCCCGACCTGTTCCGGCGCAGCACGATCGCGTGCACGGGCATCGAGTTCTGCAAGCTCGCGATCGTGGAGACCAAGGTGAACGCGGCCGCCGCCGTCGAGCAGCTCGAGGACCGCCTGGCCGGCATCGACCTGCCGCACCCGATCTCGCTCCACGTCAACGGCTGCCCCAACTCGTGCGCCCGCATCCAGACCGCCGACATCGGCTTGAAGGGCCAGCTCGTCACGATCGACGGCGAGCAGGTGCCCGGCTATCAGGTGCACCTCGGCGGCGGACTCGCATCCCCGCTGCGGGAGGAGGCCGGGCTCGGCCGCACGGTGCGCGGCCTGAAGGTCACCGCCGACGGCATCGCCGACTACACAGAACGGGTCGTGCGCCGGTTCCTCGCCGACCGGGAGGCCGACGAGACCTTCGCGGTCTGGGCGCACCGCGCCGACGAGGAGGCACTGCAGTGAGCACGTCCGAACCGGTCGTTGAGCGACCCTTCGACTCGCTGCCGCTCGCTCAGGGCGGGTCTGCGCGAGACGAAACGCGGCGCCCTTCCGAAGACGGCGTTTCGTCTCGGTCGGCTGCGCCGTCCTCGCTCAACGTCCCCGTGAAGCGTCCACTCGACGAGCTGCGCGCGCTCGCCGAGCGCGGCGCCGCGGAGCTGCGCAGCGGATCCCCCGACGAGGCCTCGCCCGCAGAGGCGGTCGCCTGGGTCGCGCAGAACGTCTCACCGCGCCTCGCCGCCGTCGCCTGCTCGATGGCCGACGCCGCGCTGCCGCACCTGGTCGCCGAGGCGATCCCTGGTATCGACGTGCTGTTCCTGGACACCGGCTACCACTTCCTGGAGACGACGTTCACGCGCGACGAGGTCGCCCGCACGCTCGACGTCCGCATCGTGGACGTGAAGCCCGCGCAGACCGTGCGCGAGCAAGACGCCGAGTTCGGCAAGGACCTGTTCTCCCGGGATCCGGCGCTGTGCTGCGAGATGCGCAAGGTCGCACCCCTGCACCAGGCCCTCGGCGCCTACGAGGTGTGGTTCACGGGCGTCCGCCGCGAGGAGGCGCCCACGCGGGCGAACACGCCCCTGATCACGTTCGACGAGCGCAACGGCCTCATCAAGGTGAACCCCGTCGCGGCGTGGTCGTTCGACGACCTCCTCGCCTACGCCAGCGCGCACGAGGTCGTGGTGAACCCGCTCATCGCGAACGGCTACCCCTCGATCGGCTGCGCGCCGTGCACCAAGCCCGTCGCCGCGGGCGAAAACCCCCGCTCCGGCCGCTGGGCCGGACTCGCCAAGACCGAATGCGGACTCCACGTATGAGCATCATCGACACCCTCGACCCCACCATCGAATCGGTCCCTGAGCGAGGAGCGCAGCGACGAGACGAAGGGCTCACCGGGCTCGACCTGCTCGAGGCCGAGGCGATCCACATCATCCGCGAGGTCGTGGCGGAGTTCGAGCGCCCCGTGCTGCTGTTCTCCGGCGGCAAGGATTCCGTGCTCGTGCTGCATCTCGCCGCCCGTGCCTTCGCGCCGGGCCAGATCCCCTTCCCCGTGCTGCACGTGGATACCGGGCACAACTTCGACGAGGTCATCCGGTTCCGCGACGAGACCGTGGAGCGCCTGGGCCTGACGCTCCAGGTCGCCCGCGTGCAGGACTACCTCGACGACGGCCGCCTCGCCGAGCGCCCCGACGGCACCCGCAACGTGCTGCAGACCCAACCGCTGCTCGACGCGATCGCCGCGGGCAAGCACGACGCCGTGTTCGGCGGCGCCCGCCGCGACGAGGACAAGGCGCGCGCCAAGGAGCGCATCATCTCGCTGCGCGACGAGTTCGGGCAGTGGGATCCGCGCAACCAGCGCCCGGAGCTGTGGAGCCTGTACAACGGCCGGCACACGCCGGGCAAGCACGTCCGCGCGTTCCCGATCTCGAACTGGACCGAGCTCGACGTCTGGCGCTACATCGCCCGGGAGCGGATCGCGCTGCCGCCGCTGTACCTGGCGCACGAGCGCGAGGTGTTCCGCCGCGACGGCATGTGGTGGGCCGTGAACGAGCACGCCCAGCCGCGCGAGGGCGAACAGGTCGAACGTCGCGTGGTCCGCTACCGCACGGTGGGGGATGCGAGCTGCACCGGCGCCGTCGAGTCCGACGCGGCGACCGTCGACCAGGTGGTCGCCGAGGTCGCCCGCTCCACGCTCACCGAGCGCGGCGCCACCCGCGCCGACGACCGGATCAGCGAGGCCGCCATGGAGGACCGCAAGAAGAACGGATACTTCTGATGAGCACCGACCTCGGATCCCCCCTCACCCACTCCCCCTCCCCCTCCCTTGCCCGCGAGACTGCAACTGGGCGACGAGACAGCGCCGCAGACGTGCAGTCTCGTCGCGGAGATGAAGTCTCGCGGTCAGAAGGGGGGCGGGAGGCGGGGGTACTGAAGGACACCACGCTGTTCCGGTTCGCGACGGCGGGATCCGTCGACGACGGCAAGTCGACCCTGGTCGGCCGGCTGCTGCACGACGCGAAGGCGATCCTCGCCGACCAGCTCGAGCAGGTCGCCCGCACCTCGGCCGATCGCGGCTTCGCGCACGGCGAGTTCGACTTCGCGCTGCTCACCGACGGCCTGCGCGCCGAACGCGAGCAGGGCATCACGATCGACGTCGCGTACCGCTACTTCGCGACCGACGCACGCAGCTTCATCCTCGCCGACTGCCCCGGCCACGTGCAGTACACCCGCAACATGGTCACCGGATCCGCGACGGCCGACGCCGTGGTCGTCCTCATCGACGCGCGCAAGGGCGTCGTCGAGCAGACCCGTCGGCACCTCGCCGTGGTGTCCCTCCTGCGCGTGCCGCACGTGATCGTCGCGGTCAACAAGATCGACCTCACCGGCTTCGACGAGGACCGCTTCCGTGCGGTCGAGGAGCAGGCGCTCGCGGTCGCCGTCGAGCTCGGCCTGATCGACACGCACGTGATCCCGGTCTCGGCGCTCGAGGGCGACAACATCGTCGATCGGTCCGCGCGCACCCCCTGGTACGACGGCCCGACGCTGCGCGAGCTGCTCGAGACGCTCCCCGCCCGTCAGGCCGAGGAGGACGCCGCCTTCCGCCTGCCCGTGCAGACCGTGATCCGGCCGCAGGGCGGCCTCTCGGCCCTCATCGACGACACCGAGGCCGACGAGCTGCGCGACTACCGCGGCTTCGCCGGGCGGGTGTCGAGCGGATCCGTCCGGGTCGGCGATCGCGTGCAGGTCTTCCCCGGCGGGTACGAGACGACCGTCACCGGGATCCGCGTCGCCGGACGGGTCGCGGAGTCGGCGCACACCGCGCAGTCGATCGCGGTGACGCTCGCCGATGAGGTGGACGCCGCCCGCGGCGCCCTCATCGCGACGGCCGGCACCGCGCCGAGCGGGCATGCGGAGGCCGAGGTCGAGATCTTCCAGCTCGACGTGCGGCCGATCGCGCCGGGTGCGCGCGTGCTCGCCAAGCACGGCACCGCCACCGTGCAGGCGATCGTGACCGAGGTGCTCTCGCGCCGCGACCTGGACACGCTCGCCCTCGAGGACGCCGCCGAGCTGGCCGTGAACGAGATCGGCCGCGTGCGGATCCGCTTCGCATCCGCCCTGCCCCTGGAGCCGTACGCCGAAGACCGGGAGGGCGGCGCGCTGCTGCTCATCCACCCGGTCGACGGCGCGACCCTCGCCGCCGCGACCGTGGTCGCGGCGGCATAAGCGGGGTCGTTATGCGCCCTTCTTCTCGCTTCGCTCGCTCAGGGGCCGGTTCCTGAGCGAGGAGCGAAGCAACGAGACGAAGGACGCTCAACGACCAACAGAAAAGACCCCACCAAGAACGCCCTAAGGAGGCGACAGTGAATCGCAAGACCCGCATCAGCACGGCCATCACGACCCTCGGACTCGCGATGGCGATGCTCGCCGGCTGTGCCTCCGGACAGGCCTCGGCCGCCGACAAGGACGAGAAGCTCGACACCCTGCGCCTGGGCTACTTCGCCACGGTCACGCACGCACCGGCTCTGGTGGGCGTCGAGAAGGGCCTGATCCAGAAGGAGCTCGGCGACACCGCGCTGCACACCGAGGTCTTCAACGCCGGCCCCGCCGCCGTCGAGGCGCTCTCCGCCGGCGCGATCGACGCGGCCTACATCGGCCCGAACCCGGCGATCAACACGTTCATCAAGTCGGGCGGCGCGTCGGCGCGCGTGATCGCAGGAGCCACCAGCGGCGGCGCCTCGCTCGTCGTGCGCGACGGGATCAACACCGCGGAGGACCTCAAGGGCAAGACGCTCGCCTCGCCGCAGCTGGGCAACACGCAGGACGTCGCGCTGCGCACCTGGCTCTCCTCGAAGGGTCTGAAGACGAACGTCTCCGGCGGCGGCGACGTGACCATCACCCCGACCGAGAACGCGCAGACCCTCACGCTCTTCAAGAACGGGCAGCTCGACGGCGCCTGGCTTCCGGAGCCGTGGGCCTCGCGCCTGGTCGTCGAGGCGGGCGCCCACGTGCTGCAGGACGAGCGCGACCTATGGCCCGACGGGAAGTTCCCCACCACGGTGCTGCTCGTGAGCAAGGACTTCGCCGACAAGCACCCGACGGCGGTCAAGGAGCTCCTGGCCGGGCACCTCGACTCGCTGGACTGGATCGCGAAGAATCCGACCGAGGTGCCGGGTGTCGTGAACGCCGCCCTGCAGAAGGCCACGGGAAAGCCCTTGGCCGATGCGGTGCTCACGAAGTCGCTGGCGAACGTGTCGTTCTCCGCGGATCCGAACGCCGCCGCGTTCGCGACCCTCGTGAAGAACGGCGTCACCGCCGGCACGCAGACGAAGGGCTCGATCGAGGGTCTGTTCGACCTCGCGGCGCTCAACACGGCACTCAAGGCCCGGAACGAGCCCGCGGTCGACGACGGCGGGCTGGGAACCAAGAAATGACCGCCCCGCTCGCGCCGAGCTTCGACGGGGTCGCCCCGGTCCTGCCCGTTCCGGATCCGGTGGATCCGGCCGTGCGCCTCGCGCACGTCACCAAGCGGTACGGATCCGGTCCTGTCGTACTCGACGACGTCTCACTCGACATCGCGCCGGGAGAGTTCGTCTGCCTGCTCGGCGCGAGCGGCTGCGGCAAGTCCACCCTGCTCAACCTCATCGCAGGCCTCGAGCCGCTGACCTCCGGCTCGCTCACCGCGCCCGGCGAGGGCGCGGCCGTGATGTTCCAGGACGCGGCGCTCATGCCCTGGCTGAGCGCCCGGCGCAACGTCGAGCTCGCCCTGCGCCTGCGCGGCGTGCCCCGCGCCGAGCGCCGGGCCGAGGCGCTGCGCCTGCTCGGAATCGTGAACCTCGCCGATGCCGCGGACAAGCGCCCGCATGAGCTCTCCGGCGGCATGCGGCAGCGCGTGGCGCTGGCCCGCGCCCTCGCCCAGGACCGGCCCGTGCTGCTCATGGACGAGCCGTTCGCGGCGCTCGACGCGATCACCCGCGACCTGCTGCACGAGGTGCTGGAGAACGTGTGGCGCGAGACCGGGCGCACGATCGTGTTCGTCACGCACAACGTGCGCGAGGCCGCCCGCCTCGGCGAGCGCGTGGTGCTGCTCGGCAGCCGCCCCGGCCGGATCTCGCGCGAATGGCGCGTCGCCCGCACCCGCGGCCGCCGGATCGAATCCCCCGAGGTGTCGGCGCTGGCCGCCGAGATCACCGTCGAGCTGCGGAAGGAGATCCGCCGCAATGCCTCTTGACACCTTCCCCTCCGCGAGCGCTGTCCCCCCGGGGTCGTTGAGCGAGGACGGCGCGCCAGCGCCGACCGAGACGAAACGCGGTGCCCTCGCGGGATCGCGCACCACGGAGCGAGACGACGACCTCTCCCGCCTCGAAGCGGGTCTTGACCGCCTGCAGACCGTCGACAGCGGATCCGGATCCCGCACGCGCGAGCGCCTGCGGGCGATCCTCCCGCCGGTGGGCCTGCTGGTCGTGCTGCTCGCCGCCTGGCAGCTGTACGTCGTCATCGCGCAGCCCCGCCCCGACAAGGCGCCCAGCCCCGTGCAGGTGCTGGGCGCGCTGGGCGAGGCCTGGCAGGCGGGGCGTCTGCAGGAGGCCGTGCTCACGAGTCTCGAGCGCGGCGGCATCGGCTTCGTCATCGCGATCGTCGTCGGCACGCCGCTCGGCCTGCTCCTCGCGGAATGGAAGCTGCTGCGCCGCGCCGCCGGACCCCTGATCTCGGGGCTGCAGGTGCTGCCGTCCGTGGCCTGGGTGCCCGCGGCGATCATCTGGTTCGGGCTCTCGGACGCGACCGTGTACTTCGTGATCCTGATGGGCGCGATCCCCTCGATCGTGAACGGATTGCTCGCCGGCGTCGACCAGGTGCCGCCGCAGCTGCGCCGCGTGGGCACCGTGCTCGGCGCGAACCGCTGGCAGGCCGCCACCGCGATCGTGCTGCCTGCTGCGCTGCCCGGCTATCTCGCCGGGCTCAAGCAGGGCTGGGCGTTCTCGTGGCGGTCCCTGATGGCCGCGGAGATCATCGCGACCGGCGGATCCATCGGCTTCGGGCTCGGATCCATGCTCGATCAGTCCCGTCAGCTCGCCGACCTCCCGGGCGTGCTGGCGACCATCATCCTGATCCTGGCGATCGGCATCCTGATCGAGCTGGTGCTGTTCGCGCCGCTCGAGCGGGCCGTGCTGCGCCGCCGCGGACTTCTGCTCGGAGGCGCATGATGACCACGCCGTACGGAACCGTCACCCTCGTGGGTGCAGGACCCGGCGATGCCGGCCTGCTCACGATCCGCGGGCTGCGCGCCCTCGAGCGCGCCGACGTGATCGTCGCCGACCGTCTCGGCGCGCGCGCCGTGCTCGACCAGCTCGCGGCCGAGGGCGTGATCCTCGCGGCCGAGGTGATAGACGTGGGCAAGACCCCGGGGCATCATCCCGTGCCGCAGAACGAGATCAACGCCTTCCTGGTGCGGCACGCCCGTGCCGGGCGCGAGGTCGTGCGCCTCAAGGGCGGCGATCCGTTCGTGCTCGGGCGCGGCCGCGAGGAGGCGCTGTACTGCGAGGCCGAGGGCATCGCCGTCAGCGTGGTGCCGGGCATCACGAGCGCGATCTCGGTGCCCGCCGTGGCCGGCATCCCGCTCACGCACCGCGGCATCGCCACGGCCTTCACGGTCGCGAGCGCGCACGATCCGATCGCGCAGCTGCCGGGCGGATCCGACCACACGGTCGTGCTGCTCATGGGAATCGGGACGCTCGCGCACACGGCCTGCGTCCTCGCCGGCGGCGACCGCGGAGCCGACTGCCCCGTCGCGATCGTCGAGGACGGCTACGGATCCGACGAGCGCGTCACGATCGGGACACTCGGCACGATCGCCGCCCTCGCCGCCGCGCGCCAGGTCCGCAACCCCGCCGTCGTCGTCGTCGGCGACGTGGTGCGCCTGAGCCCCCACGCCACCCCCTCCCTTACCCGCGAGACTGCAACTCCGCGACGAGACAGCACATCTGGCGTGCAGTCTCGTCGCGGAGATGGAGTCTCGCGGTCATACTTCACCCGCACCGACCGAAAGACCCTGCAGCCGTGACCGCTCTGAACTCCTCCGCCCCGCTCCGCGTCGCGATCGTCGGCGCCGGCCCGGCCGGCATCTACGCCGGCAACATCCTCGCGAACGCCGTGGCGGCCCGCGCGGACGGTTCGTCCGCCGACGCCGCCGACCTCGGATACGACGCGGTCGAGATCGACCTGTTCGAGTCGCTGCCCGCGCCCTACGGCCTGATCCGCTACGGCGTCGCACCCGACCACCCCCGCATCAAGGGCATCGTGAACTCGCTGCACGAGATGCTCGACGCCCAAGCCGTCGGCGCCGACCGCCGGGTGATCCGCTTCCTCGGCAACATCGAGGTCGGCCGCGACGTGTCCCTCGACGAGCTGCAGGCCCGGTATCACGCCGTCGTGCTCGCGACCGGCGCGATCCGCGACGCCGCCCTGCGGATCCCCGGCGCCGACCTGCCCGGATCCTACGGCGCCGCCGACTTCGTGTCCTGGTTCGACGGCCACCCCGACGTCCCACGCACCTGGCCGCTCGTCGACGAGCAGGTCGCGGTGATCGGCAACGGCAACGTCGCGCTCGATGTCGCCCGTATCCTCGCCAAGCTGCCGGAGAACCTGCGCAGCACGGAGGTGCCGGACAACGTGCTCGCCGGGCTCGAGGCCTCCGCCGTCACCGACGTGCACGTGTTCGGCCGCCGTGGTCCCGCCGACATCAAGTTCACCCCGATCGAGCTGCGCGAGCTGGGCGAGGTCGCCGGTGTCGACATCATCCTCGACGACGCCGACTTCGAGGGCGTGGATCCGGCCGCCGCTCCCACCAACCAGCTGAAGATCATGCTGCGCACCCTGAACGCTTGGCGCGACCGGCCCGAGAACCGCGGCGAGAGCACGGGGGCGACCCGCCGCCTGCACCTGCACTTCTGGCACGCTCCGGTGGAGATCGCCGGATCCGACCGCGTCGAGTCGGTGCGCTTCGAGCGCACCGCGCCGAACGAGGACGGATCCGTCTCGGGCACCGGCGAGTTCGTCGAGTACCCGATCACCGCCGTGTACCGTGCCGTCGGCTACTTCGGCTCGCCGATCGTCGACGCCCCCTTCGACGCGCAGCGCGGCGTCGTGCCGAACGAAGCGGGCCGCGTCGACGGCGTTCCGGGACTGTACGCGACCGGCTGGATCAAGCGCGGCCCCGTCGGCCTCATCGGGCACACCAAGTCCGACGCGACCGAGACCATCGCGAACCTGCTCGAGGATGCCGAGGCCGGCCGCCTCGTGGCGCCGTCCGAGACCGCCGACGTCCTGGAACTCCTCGCCGAGCGCGAGGTCGAGGTGACCACCTGGGACGGCTGGCTCGAGCTCGACGCGCACGAGCGCGCCCTGGGCGCCGGGCACGCGCACACCCGCGAGCGGGTCAAGGTCGTGCCGCGCGAGGAGCAGGTGGAGATCTCGCGCAGCGGGGCGCTCACCCGATGACGTACGTGATCGCGCTGCCCTGCGTGGACGTGAAGGACCGCGCGTGCATCGACGAGTGCCCGGTCGACTGCATCTACGAGGGTGAGCGGTCCCTCTACATCCACCCCGATGAGTGCGTCGACTGCGGCGCCTGCGAGCCCGTCTGCCCCGTCGAGGCGATCTACTACGAGGACGACCTGCCCGACGAGTGGACCGACTACTACAAGGCGAACGTCGAGTTCTTCGACGAGATCGGATCCCCGGGCGGCGCCGCCAAGGTCGGCGTCTACGCCTTCGACCACCCGTTCGTGGCGGCACTCCCGCCGCAGGCTGAGGATCATGACTGACGAGCCCCGGTCCTTGAGCGAGCGCAGCGACCCCCGGTTCCTGAGCGAGCGCAGCGACCCCCGGTCCTTGAGCGAGCGCAGCGACCCCCGGTTCCTGAGCGAGCGCAGCGAGACGAAGGACGCAGACGAGCCGTACGACGTGCTCATCGTCGGCGGAGGGCCGGCCGGGCTCTCCGCCGCGCTGAACCTTGCCCGCTCGCTCGCGCGCGTCCTCGTCGTCGACGCGGACCGGCCGCGCAACGCCGCGACGCTCATCTCGCACGGATTCCTCACGCGCGACGGGATCCCCCCGCACGAGCTGCGGCGCCTCGCCCGCGAGGAACTCGCCGCCTACCCCCAGGTGACGATCCGCACCAGGGAGCGCGTGTTCCAGATCGAGGCCGAAGGATCCGGTTTCGTCGCCGAGATCGGCCGCCGCGCGCCCGAGGCGAGGGTCACGGCGCACCGCGTGCTGCTCGCCACGGGGCTGCGCGAGACGCTGCCCGATGTGCCGAACCTGCGCGGCTTCTACGGCGTGAGTCTCTTCAGCTGCGCGGCGTGCGACGCCTGGGAACTGCAGGGCCGCGCGCTCGCCCTCATCGGCGAGACGCCGGATCTGGCGGCCCGCGCGCGGCTCATCGCCCGGTGGACCCGCGACCTCACCGTCTTCACGAACGGCGCCGACGTGGTCGACGCCGCGGAGGAGGCCGAGCTCGCGGCCGCGGGGATCGGGGTCGAGCGCAGCCCGATCGCGGAACTCCACGGCGAGCGCGGCGCGCTCACCGGCATCCGCCTCGCCGACGGATCCGCGCATGCGGTCGAGGGAGGCTTCGTGCGCCCGGAGTGGGAGACCGACCTCTCCTTTCTGCCCGCACTCGCACCAGATCTCGACGCGCACGGCCACCTCGCCGCGGACCGCGCCGGCCGCACCAGCGTTCCCGGCCTCTACGCCGCGGGCGACGTCGCCTCCCCCGGACCACAGCAGCTCATCGTCGCCGCGGGCGCCGGCGCCAGGGTCGCCGCCGTGATGATCCACGACTCGATCGGCGTCGCGACGGCGCACTGACCCGGTCCCCGCAGGCGGCCCGGTGCCAGCGAGTGCTGTCGTACCGTGTCCCACTTTCGGCGGCACCGTGTCCCACTTCTGGTCCAACGGGGCCGGATACTGCAGCCAAAACTGGGACACGGTCGGTGAGCGACAGCCCCATCCTCCTCAGGCCTGCGACACGGCGGCGTCGAGCACCGCCACCAGCGGATCCGGGATCCGGTCCGGCGGCAGGGCCGCCACCACATCGGCCGCGAAATGCGCCTTGCGGCCGCTCGCGGTGCCGGCGAAGCGATGCAACTGCGCCTCGACCGAGCGGACCCGCTGCGCCGGCTGCCCCTGGAAGACCCGGAACAGTGCCAGCTCGCCGCGGGCGGCCAGCGTCTCCAGCACCAGCTCCGGACCGGCCGCGCGGATCACCTCGTCCTCGAGATCGCGTTCGCAGCCGAAGAATCCCGCCCGGGCGATGGCGACCGGATCCGTCTCACCCTCGGCCAGCAGCCCGGCGGCGGCGAGCGCCCCGATCACGTAGCGCAGTTCGGCGGCGTCGTAGAGCCCGCGCACCGGCACCACCGGATCCCGCCGCTCCAGCCAGGAGCGCAGGTTCGTGATCCCTCCGAGCGAGACCACGTCCGCGCGGAGGTCGTCTCCGCGGACGCGCGCGGCGGCAAGGAGAGCGAGTCGATCGCTCTCCCCCTCGACGAGCACGACGGGCAGCACCATCCCCCGACGGTACCGGGCGTCACCGGCTGCGGCGCCACGGATCGCGGATCGCGGTTCGCGCATCGGCGCGCCGCTACCTCTCGTTCACCGGCACGCACGAGACTTCCTGCATGAGCAACGGCGATCATCCCGAACCCCAGGCGACCGCAACGAGCGGCGCCGTCGCAGTGGTGGGCCTGGACCTCCGCGGGGACGAGCCGGCGCCGAAGAAGCAGATCTACTCCTGGGCGCTGTGGGACTGGGCCACGCAGCCGTTCCACTCGGTGATCCTGACCTTCATCTTCACCGCGCTGTACCTGACGACGAACGCCTTCCTGCCGCCCGAGCTCGCGCAGCTCGACAAGACGGATCCGGCCAGGGTGGCCGGGATCGCGGAGCTCACGAGCGGTCTGGGACTGGGCGGCACGATCGCCGGCCTCGCGATCCTGCTGCTCGCGCCCGTGCTCGGGCAGCGCGCCGACGCGGCGGGCCGGCAGAAGCTGTGGCTCGGGATCGGCACCGGCGCCCTGATCCTGTGCATGCTCGGGCTCTGGTTCGTCACGCCGACGCCGTCGCTGTTCTGGTTGGGGGTCACGCTCATCTCCGCCGGCGTCGTGTTCAGCGAGATCGCCTCGGTCAACTCCAACGCGATGCTCATCTCGATCGCGAGCCCGAAGACGGTCGGGCGGATCTCGGGTCTCGGGTGGGGCTTCGGCTACCTGGGCGGCATCGTCGCCCTCGTCCTGGTGATCGTCTTCTACATGTCGGACTGGTTCGGGCTCTCCGAGGACGGCGGGCTGCCGTTCCGCCTCATCGCGGTCGGCTGCGCCGTGTGGGCGATCGCGTTCTCGATCCCGATCTTCCTGAACGTGCCGGAGCCGTCGCTCGGACGGCCGGATCGGAAGGTGGGCTTCTTCGCCTCCTACGTGCTCCTCGTGAAGGACGTGATCGGCCTCTACCGCAACCCGAGCACCCGCACGACGTTCTGGTTCCTCGTCGCGAGCGCGGTCTTCCGCGACGGGCTGAGCGCGGTCTTCACCTTCGGCGCCGTGATCGCGAGCACCGTCTTCGGCTTCGACTTCATCCATCTGGTGATCTTCGGCGTCGCCGCGAACCTCATCGCCGGCGTGTCGACGATCCTCGCCGGCCGCCTGGACGACCGCTGGGGCCCGAAGCGGCTGATCATCATCTCGCTCGCCTGCATGATCGTGTCCGGCATCGCGGTGTTCGCGCTGGTCGACACCGGCCAGGTCGCCTACTGGATCGGCGGTCTGATCCTGTGTGCGTTCGTCGGACCGGCGCAGTCCGCGGGACGATCCTTCCTCGCCAGGGTCACCCCGGCCGGCCGCGAGGGCGAGGTCTTCGGCCTCTACGCCACGACCGGGCGCGCCGCGAGCTGGATCGCCCAGGGCGCCTGGACGGTGCTGATCATCCTGACCGGCAACACCAAGTTCGGCATCCTCGGCATCGTCGCGGTGCTGCTGGCGGGCCTGTTGCTGCTCCTGCCGGTCAAGGAGACGCGGCGGAGCGTGCGGCTCCCGCATTAGATCGGATCCCGGCCAGGCCCCTGGCCCGGGTTCGCCCGGCGGATCCCTACGCGTCGAGCGCGGTCACGTGCCCCGGCACCGCACCGGCCGCGCGCAGCCGGTCGCGCATCGCCCGCGCCGCGAGGGCGTAGGGGCGCTGGTCCTGCAGAAGCAGCGAGCGCGAGTTGGCCTCCTCGTTCAGCGCGACGAGCTCGAACGCCAGCTGCTCGGCATCCGCTCGGGCATCGAGCTCTCCTGTCGCGATCGCGTGCCGCACCTGCGCCTCGACGTAGCCGTACCAGTCCACGAGGGCGGTGTGCACGGCGTCGCGCACCGGACCGGGCTTGGAATCGACGTCGGCCGCCGTCGCCGCGAAGAAGCACCCGCCCGTGAAGACCCGGTCGCGGGAGTAGTCCAGGGCGTTGCGGAGCAGGGCCGACAACCGCCGTACCCCGCGCGGCTCGGTGCGCGCCCGCTCGACGATGAGCGCCGTGAAGATCTCCCGCGCGGCGGCGACCGTCGCGAGCTGCAGCCCCTCCTTGCTCTGGAAGAGCGTCGCGATGCTGCTCTTGCCCCGCCCTGACGCCGTCGCCAGCCGCCCGATCGTGAGGCCGTCCAGGCCGTCCACCGAGGCGATGTCGGTCGCGCTCTCGAGCACGGTGCGCCGCGAGGCGTCGCCGCGCAGGCGACGCCCGTCCGACGCCTGAACCGTTGCGATCCCGGCATCGGCCGCTTCCTGGATGGCAACTTCCGACATGCCCCTAGTGTACGAACGATCGTTCGCTTATTCTACGTATGACCGTTCGTATTCTTTGTCCGAAGGGGAACCCATGCCCGCTTCCGCCCGCCTGATCCTCGGCGGCATCCGCGCCGCCGGAGCCGTGTCGCCGCGCCTCGCCGGCCGCCTCGCGCTTCGACTGTTCTTCACGACGGCGCCGCGCATGGCCGTGCGCGGCGCCGACCTCGCGACGCATCGGGACGCACAGCGGGAGCGGATCCCGATCAGCGGATCCGAGATCGTCGCGTACCGCTGGGGGCGCGGCGAGCGCGCCGTGCTGCTGATGCACGGCTGGCAGGGGCGCGCGTCGCAGTTCGCGCCGCTCGTGCGCGAGCTCGTCGCCGAGGGCTTCCGCGTGGTCGCCTTCGACGCCCCGGCGCACGGAGACTCCCCTGGGCGGAGCACCGATCTCCGCGACTGGGTCACGGCCGCAGCGCGGCTGCAGCGCGGCGACGGCCCGTTCCACGCGATCGTCGGCCACTCCTTCGGCGGGCTGGCCGCACTCACCGCCGCCCGCACGACCGTGCCCTCCTCCCGCGTCGCGGTGATCGCCGGCGCCTCCGCGCCGGCCGCGTTCCTCGCGGAGTTCTCCCGCACCCTGCGCCTCGAGCCCGCGGTGGCCGCCCGCTTCGAGCAGCGGTTCGGGGCGCGCTTCGGCCTCGACCGGGAGGGGATCGCCAACGCCTACGACGCGGTGCGGGACCCGCTGCCCTCCGGCACCGAACTGCTCGTGGTGCACGACCGCACCGACCGCCGCATGCCCGATGCCGACGCTCTGCGCCTGCACACCGCGCACGCCGGCCGCTCTCACCTGCTGCGCACGGTCGGGTTCGGGCACAACCGCGTGCTGCAGGCGGATCCGGTGCTGGACGCGGTCATCGCGTTCACCGGCACGGGGATCGCGGGCCTCGGGACGCGCGGAACCAGCGGGGGCGACACCACGTCCGCCGGAGACGGCGCCGTCGAGACCGGGCCGCGCATCGACGGCCCGCCCGAATCGCAGGTCGTCACCGCACGCTGAGCGGCGGCCGCGTCGGTCAGCGCCAGTTCGCGGCGACCTTGGCCAGCAGGCGCGCGAGCTCGGCCTGCTCCTCCGCCGTCAGCGCCGACATCGCGCCGCGCAGAGCCTCGCGTCGGTCGCCGCGGACGCCGCGTCCCATCCGCCTGCCCTCATCGGTGAGCGCGATCCGCGTGCGGCGGGCATCGTCCGGATCCGCTTCGCGGCTCAGCCAGCCCCGCTCGACGCCCTGCTGCACCAGGCGCGAGGCGCGCGGCTGGTCCACGCCGATCGCCTCGCCCAGCGCGCTGACGCTGAGCGGCCCCGCCGCCAGCGCTTCGAGCATGCGCAGGCGCGCAGGCGCCTCGCCGCGCCCGCCGCCCCAGGGCCCGCCACTCCAGGGTCCAGCGCCTCGTCCGTGCGGATCCGTGTGGGGACCCCCGTGCGCCCCGTGATCACCGTGATCGCCGTGCGGTCCGCCGTGCCCACGGAACCCTTCCCCCCGCCGGGGGTCTCCGTCATGCATCCCGTGGCGGTGCTCGCGGGGCGGGCGCGGCCCCCGTCCGCGCAGCAGACCGAGCGCGGCGACGATCGCGTCGAGCGGATCCGGGTTCTCAGCATTGTGAGGCATGCTCCGATTTTACATGCGACTTGACATGGATCCCAATTACATGTCACACTGCATGTACATGGCAGATGACATGGATCCGGGAGAGCCCGGAGAAGCGGCCGTCACAGCGACGAGCCGCCCCGTCATCGCCCCGATACCTGAAGGACTTCGCATGAACAGCACAGACAACACCCCAGAGAACACGCCTGCCGACCAGAGCCGCCCGTTCGGCTTCTGGATCACCGCCGTCGACCGCCTGCTGGCGGCCGAGTTCGCCACCGCCTTCGAGGACGAGGGGATCACCCGCCGCGACTGGCGGATCCTCAACGCCGTCGACGGCACGGTTCCGCTCGGCTGGGACCTCACCGACGGGAAGGTCCGCCACCTGGCCACCCTCGGCTGGGTCGAGCCCGGCCCGGACGGGTGGGCGCTCACCGCAGACGGCATCGCCGCCAAGGCGCGCCTGACCGCCGCCGTCGAGGAGATCCGCGCGCAGGTCGCCGGTGCCCTCGATCCCGAGGAGTTCGCCACGATGGCGACCGCCCTCGAGAAGCTCGCCCGTGGCCTCGGCTACGAGGAGGGCAAGCGCCTCCCCCGCCGTCAGACCGGCGAGCGCCGAGGTGGCGACGACGACCGTCGCGAGCACGGACACCGCGGCCACGGTCGCCGCGGCCACGGCCGTCACCACGGGGAGTTCCACGACGGAGGCTCCGGCGAGCGCTTCGCGCGCCACGGCGAGCACCCCCGTCATGAGCACGGCTTCCCCGGCGGCTTCGACCGCGACCGCTTCGGCGGGCGTCCCGACGGCGGCCGCGAGTGGCCGCACCGCGAGCACCTCCGTCACGAGCACCTCCGTCACGAGCACCTCCGTCACGAGCACCGCTGCGGCGGGCACGCGGACGGCGAGCGCCTCTCCCGCGAGCACGCGCGCGGCGAGCACCCGTTCCGCGGACGCTCGCACGGTGCGTCCGGTCACTCCCCGGCGCACCTCCACATCCACCTGCACGACGGTCGCCGCCGCAACGGCTGACCTCGCGCACCCGATCCGGCCCCTGCCCGCACTCCGCGGCGGGGGCCGGATCCCTCTGTCAGACTCATCGCCGCCGACGACCCGGTCCTCGCGACGGAATAGAGCACGCGCGCGCAGGGTTTCCCTTTCACATGACCCTTGTCGCTCCCGACCGGATGCCGCCGCTGCACGCCGTGCCGGACACGGCGATGCAGGCCGGCGGCGCGGTCGACGCCCTCCTCGCGACGGTCGACGTTCGACTGCGGCGGCAGGTGCGCATCGCGCCGGATCCCGCCGAGACCATCGCCCTGGACCGCAACGCGCTCTCGGTCGTCTATGTCATCGAAGGCACCGTGCACACCCGCTGCGGCGACAAGCCGATGTCGCTCACACGAGGCGACGCGATGCTGACCCCCGGCCGGGCGCCGATGTCGCTCAAGACGGACCCCGGCACGCGGATCCTGGTGTCCACCCTCATCCTCGCGCCCGCCGCCGCGCATATCGCGGACGCGCTGCCCGACATCGCCCTGGTGCGCGACTTCGCCCACCACGAGCCGGCCGCCGCCGCCCTCGCCGCACAGGTGGGGCTCGACCTCACCGCGCTCCCGGTCGACGCCGCCGCGATCGAGGACGCCAGCCGCGACGGCGACGCCGTGATCTGCCGCATGATGGCGAACACGGTGCTGGCGTCGGTGATCCGAGCCTGGGCCGCGCACGGCTGCGCGCCCGCGGGCTGGCCTGCGCGCACGAGCGATCCGTTCCTGGAGCGCGTGATCGAGGCGATCCATGCGGCACCGGGACGAGACTGGAGCGTCGAGGGCATGGCGAGCGTCGGCGCCATGTCGCGGACGGTGTTCGCGGAGCGGTTCCGCGCCGCGTTCGGCACCTCTCCCGCGAGCTACGTGACCGAGGTGCGAATACGCGCCGCACAGGACCGCCTGGCGCTCGGCTGCCTGGTCAGCGAGATCTCCCGCGACCTCGGCTACAGCTCCGACGAGGGCTTCAGCCGCGCGTTCCGCCGCAGGACCGGACAGACGCCATCCGCCTGGCGCGAGGCCCGCACCGTCTGACGACGCGCCGATCCGGCCGGATCCTCGCCTCAACCGTGAAGGACGATGGCAACTTCTGAGGATGGATCCGCCCGGATCCTCCTGCAGAGTCGCCATCGTCCTTCAGAGTTGCGGGGCCGCCGGTCGGATCGGATGGCCCCGCCGGCCCGATCAGTGATCCGCGCGAGCGCTGATCCTGCTCGAGAAGCCGAACAGCACCGCACCTACGACGAGCACGGCCGCGCCGATCACGTACACCTGAGCGATCCCGATGCCGTCCACCAGCAGGCCCCCGATGCCCGCGGCGGTCATGATCGCGGCCTGGAACCCCATGACCACCAGGCTCCCGCCCGCCTCGAGCCGGTCCGGCATGCGATGCCCGATCCAGGTGTTCACGATCAGCAGCCACGAGGCGAAGAAGAAGCCCCAGACGAACGCGACCACGCCGATCGCCCACAGGGATCCGGTCATCGCGTTCATCAGCAGCACCGTGCCCGCGATCACGAGCGGGGTGATCACAGCGAGCGTGCGATAGCTGCGGTCCACGATCACGCCGATCGCGATGTTCCCGATGAAGCCGCCGATGCCGAACAGCGCGAGCAGCAGGATGATCGTCCCCTCGGTGATCGCGGCGCCGCCCTCGTGGACGCGCTCGAGGGCGACCCGGATGTACGTGTAGGCGAGGAAATGCCCGAGCACGACCAGGACATGGCCCACCACGCCCAGCCCGATGCCGCGACGACGGAACGTCTCGAGCAGGGTGGACAGCCGCGCCGCTCCCTCGGCGGGCACGCTCGGGAGCAGGATCCGCAGCAGGACGGCGAGGACGGCGCTGGCCGCAGCCGCGATCCCGAACACTCCGCGCCAATCGAGAACCTGGCTGAGCAGGACACCCGCCGGCACGCCCGCCACGGTCGCGAGCGACACGCCGGCCGAGTTGAACATCATCGCCCGCCCCAGACGCTCGGGCCCGGCGATCCGTGCCGCGACCGTCACCGACATCGACCAGAATCCGCTCAGGGCTGCGCCCAGCAGCACGCGTGCGACCAGCAGCAGCGGCAGGTTCGGCGCGACCGCGACGATCAGATTCGAAACGGCCGCGCCGATCGCCATCCACACCAGCAGGGAGCGGCGATCCAAGCGCGGCAGCATGAGGCCGATGGTCGGTGCCACGATGAGTCCCGCGAGGGCCGTCACGGTGACCATCTGCCCGGCCTGGCCGGGTGTGACGCCGATCTCCGCCGCGATATCGGTGAGCAGACCGCCGGGGAGGAACTCCGCGGTGACGAGCAGGAACGCGGTCGCCATCATGGCGAGCAGGGCGCCGTAGTTCAGCCGGCGCGGGACGGCGGCGACCGTGGGCACAGGGGCGGTGGTGGTCATGCTTCCAGCCTGGCGCAGGAGAGGGGTCCCCGCCCGACCGTACGTCCGCCCGACCCGACCGATCGTCCGGATCGGTTCCGCGACGCGGCGCTCGCGCGATGATCGCGGGCGCCGTCAGACGAGAGGCAGCACGGCCGGGAGCGCGGCCGCGACCGGGAACTGCCAGGCTCCGTTCGCGACCAGCACGGCGATGAGGACGACGGCGCCGACCAGCAGCACCAGGAGGAGCAGGAACACCAGCCCCACGAGCAGGGGGTAACCGCCCCGCCCGGCCTCCGGGGCGAGCGGTGGCGAGGGCCGTTCCGGCGGGAGCACGGGGAGCGGCGGAGGCCCCGCGACAGGACCCGGGTCCTCCGCGGGGACCGGCGTCCGCGGTCCCTTGGCCTCGGCGACGGCCGGGCTCTCGCGCGCGGGTTCCGTGTCGCCGAACGCAGCAGGGTCGGGCGAAGCGAGGATCTCCGCAAGACCGGGGGTCTCCTCCGCCGGCGCGGCCTCCGCGGGCGGGGCGAGCAGGGCGGCGAGCGCCGCGCTCTCCTCGGCCGGGGGGATCTCGGGATCCGCCAGGATCTCGGCCAGGCCCTCGCTCTCCACGGGGGCAGGGGCGAGCTCGGTGTCGCCGGCGGGCAGCGATGCTGGCGCGGCGGACGGCTGCGGCGCGGACTGCTCGTCCTGGTTCGGATCCGTCTCGTCCGCGGTCATGTCAGCCTCCGGTGGATCCGGCGTCGGTGACGCCGACGTCGGTGCGGTGGAAGTTCTGGAAGGAACGCGAGGCGGTCGGACCGCGCTGCCCCTGGTAGCGGTTGCCGTAGGGACCGGATCCGTACGGGTTCTCCGCCGGAGAGGACAGCTGGAAGAAGCACAGCTGGCCGATCTTCATGCCGGGCCAGAGCTTGATCGGCAGAGTCGCCACGTTCGCGAGCTCGAGCGTGACGTGACCCGTGAAGCCGGGGTCGATGAAGCCCGCGGTGGAGTGCGTGATGAGCCCGAGACGGCCGAGCGAGGACTTGCCTTCGAGGCGCGCGGCGACGTCGTCCGAGAGCGACACCTGCTCGAACGTCGCGCCGAGCGCGAACTCCCCGGGGTGCAGCACGAACGGCTCATCCGGCTCGACCTCGATCAGCCGCGTCAGCTCGGGCTGGTCCTCGCCCGGGTCGATGAAGGGGTACTTGTGGTTGTCGAAGAGGCGAAAATAGCGGTCCAGCCGCACGTCGATGCTCGACGGCTGGATCATCGACGGTTCGGACGGATCCAGTCCGATCCGTCCGGCATCGAGCCCCGCCCTGATATCCCTGTCGCTCAGCAGCACGGTCTCAGCGTAGTCGGTGCCGTCACCGCGGATCGGTCAGGCCGTTGCGGAACGCGAACACCACCGCCAGCACGCGGTCCCGCATGCCCAGCTTCTGCAGCACCCGGCCGACATGGGTCTTGACCGTCGACTCGCTCAGCCAGAGCTTCTCCGCGATCTCGGCGTTGGACAGCCCCTGCACGAGCGCGTCGAAGACCTCGCGCTCCCGGTCGGTGAGCACCTGCAGTCGGGCCGCGGCGGCGCGCCGGTCGTCCTCCCTCGCGCGGCGGGCGGGATCCTCCGCGGCGCGGGTGAGCGCGCCGAAGCGCCGCAGCAGCTCCGAGGTGACCCGTGGGGCGAGCACGGCGTCGCCCGCGGCCACCGCGCGGATCGCCGCGATGATGTCATCGGCGTCCGAGTCCTTGAGCAGGAATCCGCTCGCCCCGGCGTCGATCGCGCCGAACGCGTAGGCGTCCAGGTCGAAGGTCGTGAGAACGAGCACCCTGATGCCGCTGCCGGACGAGACGAGCTCCTTCGTCGCCTCCAGGCCGTCCATGCGGGGCATCTGCACGTCCATCAGCACGACATCGGGCCGGTGCACGTTCGCGAGCGCCACGGCCTCGATGCCGTCCTGCGCCTCGCCGACCACCTCGATGTCCGGCTGCGCGCCCAGCACCATCGCGAGGCCGGCGCGGATCAGGGCCTGGTCGTCGGCGATGAGCACCCGCACCGCCGTCATGACCCGCTCCTCGGAAGCGCGAGACGCACAGCCCAGCCGCGGGCGCCCGCGGGGCCGGCGTCGAGCGTTCCGCCGTAGAGGGCCGCGCGTTCGCGCATCCCGAGCAGCCCGCGCCCGACGCGGGCGGGGGCGGATACGGACGCGGATCCGCTCGTGCGTCCGCGCTCCGGCGGGCCGCCGTGCCCCGGGCGCACGCTCTCCGCCGCGACCGTCGCCGGCGTGCCGTCGTCGCGGACCTCGGCGTGGATCGAGTCCTCGGTCACCCGCACCTCGACCCGCACCTGGGTGGGCGCCTCGGCGTGCCGGAGCGCATTGGTGAGGGACTCCTGCACTACCCGGAAGACCGTCATCTGGAGCCCTGCCGGTATCCCCTGCGCATCGACGGCCGCGGATGCCGGGGGCTCGCGGTGCTCCGACGGCCCCAGGTCGAGGTCCAGCCGCACCGGCAGCCCGATCCCGCGGTAGACCTCGGCGAGGCGCGGCAGATCCTCCAGGCCCGTGCCGCTGCGCGCCGACTCCTGCCCGTTCGGGCGCTCGAGCACCCCGAGCGCCCTCCGCATCTCGTCGAGGGAGGAGCGCGCGACCCCGCCGATCTGGCCCACCGCCTCCCGCGCGCGGTCCGGATCCGCATCGAAGACGGCCCTCGTGCCGTCGGCCAGCCGCACGATCACGCTCAGCGAATGCGACACGATGTCGTGCACGTCGCGGGCGATCCGCGAGCGCTCGGCGAGGGCCGCGAGCTGCGCCTCCTGATCCCGCTCGTGCTCCAGGATCCGCGCCCGCTCGACGAGCGCCGCCACGTAGCGGCGGCGGTTGCCCGCGTTCTGCCCCCACAGCAGCGCGACCAGGAGCAGCAGCAGGTCGAAGGCGGCCCAGGTGAGGGCGGTGTCCAGCCGCGACCCGGAACGGTTCACCGGCGTGAAGCCGAATCCGGTGAGCAGGTGCACGGCGCTCAGCGCCAGGGTCACCGCGTAGGCGATCGCTCCGGCGATCCATGCCCGGGACATACGGTCGTACACGGCGATCGCGAACACCGCATAGGCGACGGCGAAGGCTCCCACGTCGAGGGAGAAGGGCAGCAGCACGAGCGGCAGCGTGACCGCGACGAGGAACAGCAGCACCGGGTTGCGCCGGCGGAACAGCATCATCGTCGTCGCGACGATCGCCACCACGACGAGCCCGAGGCCGAGCCCCCACGGCCCGACGGGTCGCACCGCGATCGCGGATTCCGCCGTGAACATCGGCACAGCCGTCAGCACGACCCAGCTGAGCGTCGTGAGGGCATCCGCCGCGTGCGGATGGCGCTGCCAGCGCGACGCGGCGCGATCCAGGGCGCGCGCGGAGCCGTCGGTCACGTCGCCAGTCTCCCACGGTCCTCCGCGTCGGCGGACGCCGCCGGATCCTGCTCGTTCTCGAACACCTCGACTCCGGCGGTGCGGCCGTGACGACGGGCCTCGCGACGCTCCCGCCGTGCCTGCCGGCGGTCGCCGCGGCGCTCGTACAGCACGACCAGCGCCGGAACCAGCAGCAGCGTCAGCACGGTGGAGGAGACGAGCCCGCCGATCACGACGATCGCCAGCGACTGCGAGATGAACGCTCCGCCGCCGGTGATGCCGAGCGCCATCGGGATGAGCGCGAAGATCGTCGCGCACGCCGTCATGATGATCGGCCGCAGGCGCAGCCGCGCGCCGTGCACCACGGCGTCGTCGAGCCCCGAGCCGTTCCGGCGGTACTCGTTGATGAGGTCGATCAGCACGATCGCGTTCGTGACCACGATCCCGATCAGCATGAGCATGCCGATCAGCGCCGGGATGCCAAGCGGCGTTCCGGTGATCAGCAGGCCCGCGATCGCGCCCGTCGCGGCGAAGGGCACCGAGACCAGCAGCAGCAGTGGCTGCACGAGCGAGCGGAACGTCGCGACCAGCACGATGTAGACCAGGGCGATCGCGGCGAGCATGGCGATGCCGAGCTCGCCGAACGACTGCGCTTGCTCGGCGGCCGCGCCGCCCTCGTCCAGGCTCACGCCGGCGGGCAGGGCGACCCCGTCCACGGCGGTCTGCACGCCGTAGGACGCCGTGGAGAGATCCGCTCCCTCCGCGGGCGTGGCCGAGATCGTGACCGCGCGGGCGCCGTCGATCCGGGTTATCGTGGCGGGCGCCGAGACGACCTCCACCGCGGCGATGTCGCCGACGCGGATCGGCGTCGCCCGCAGGTGCTCGAGGTCGCGCTGCGCCTGGGTGAGCCGGTCGGTCTCGGCCTGCTGCCGCGCCCCGTCGGCGATCGCGGTGCGTGCCCCGGAGATCTGCTCGTCCAGGTTGCTCAGCCCGCTCTCCGCTCCGGCCACGGCCTGGGTGAGCTGCTGGACGAGCTTCTGGTACTCGAGCGCGCTCAGCTGACCCTGCGTCGCGGGGCTCGCGTCGGCGGGCGGCGGCGAGGCCAGCAGCTGCGCGAGCTGCTCGCGCAGCGCGACCAGATCCTGCGCCCCCGAGGAGCGGGCGTCGTACAGCTCGGAGAGCTGCTCATCGGCCTTGTTCTCGGCCTCCGTGCGCGCCTGGGAGGACATCGCCTCCTGCTCGCGCTGCAGCGCATCCGCGGCGTCCTTCTGCGTCTTCTGCGCCTGCAGCGCAGAGATCGGGAGAGTGAGCGCCTTGACCGCTTCGGGATCCGTCGCCGTCGACTGCGCGCGGACCACCAGATCCGTCGCGGTGCCGTCGATGCCGACGGAGCCGAGCCGCTCGCCCTGCACGGCGGCGGAGATCGCCGCGCCCACCTCGGCGGTGGTGAAGCCCTGCGTCGCGGCACGCGCCGGGTCGACCGAGACCTTCAGCACCGGGAGATCCGCGGCGAGATCGCTCTTCACCGTGCCGATGCCGTCGACCTTGCCAAGCGCGGCGGTGAGCTTCTCGGACGCGCTCGCGAGCGCCTTCTCGTCGGGGCTCTTCACGATCACGTCGATCGAGGAGGAGGTGGTCTGCGTCGCCTGCGTCGACACCGTGATGCGGTCGGCGTCCGGGAGCTCCCCCACCGCGGTGCGGATCCGCGGCAGCACGGCCTTCGGATCCGCATCGGCGGCGATCACGATGTCGAGAGTGACCGGAGCCCCCTGCTCACCCGCGGTGGTGCGATACGAGGCCACGCCGTCGAGGTCGCGGACCTTCTTCTCCAGGGCGGTGGCGGCCTTGTCCGAGACCGCGAGCGTCGTGTCCAGCGGCATCGTCTGAGTGACGGTCACCGCGCGATCGTCGGCGAAGCTGCCGAGCATGTCGGTCTTCAGGAACCCGGCGGCCACGATCGTGCCCGCGAACACCACGACCGAGATCAGCACGACGGTGACCGGCCGGCGCAGCGCGAACAGCAGCGAGGGCAGATAGGCGCGCTGCATCCGCGTGACGCGCTCGGCGGGATCCTGCGCCGCCTCCTCCGGGCCCGGGGCCGTCGCTTCTGCCGTGCCGGCCCGATGCGTATCCGCGGCGGCCGCGCCCGACGCGTCCGCGTGCTCCACGAGGGCCGTCGCGCCGTGCTCGGCGTCCGCGGCGGCGGCCTCCGCCGCCGCACCCTTCGCCGGACGGCGCAGGAACCAGTACGCGAGCACGGGCACGATCGTCAGCGACACCAGCAGCGAGGCCAGCAGCGCGATGGTCACCGTCAGCGCGAACGGCCGGAACAGCTCCCCCGCCATGCCGCCGACGAGGGCCACCGGCAGGAACACTGCGACCGTCGTCAGGGTCGACGCCGTCACGGCACCGGCCACCTGGCGCACCGCGGCGAGCACGTCGGCGGGCGTGAGCGGCGCGGATCCGCGTCGTCGCGCGATGTTCTCGATGACCACGATCGAGTCGTCGACCACCCGGCCCACCGCGACCGTCAGCGCGGCGAGCGTGAACACGTTGAAGGAGAAGCCGCCGACGCGCAGCCCGATCACCGCGATCAGCAGCGAGAGCGGGATCGAGACGGCCGTGATCACCGTCGCCCTGGGCGACAACAGGAAGACCAGGATGATGAGCACCGCGAACACCAGGCCCAGGCCGCCCTCGACGGCCAGGTCGTGGGTCGACTTCTCGATCATCGTGGACTGATCGAACAGCACCGAGCTCGCGGCGTTCGCACCGAGAGAGGGCAGCGTCTTCGCGACCGCGGCGGTCACGGCATGCGACACCTGCACGGCGTTCGCCTCGGGCGTCTTGGTGATGGTCAAGCTCAGCGCCGGGCGGCCGTCCGCGCGCGAGATCGAGCTCTGCGGGACGGGGGCGAGCTCCACGGTCGCGACCTCGGCCAGCGGCACGGGCCCCTGCATCGTCGGGATCGGCATCGCGGAGATGCGCTCGATCGACGTGCCCTCCTGACCCACCTCGATCGCCATCGCGCGGGTGCCGTCGCTGCTGGTGCCGGCCGGCACCACGACGCCGGCGGTGCGCAGGATCCCCGACACCGCGGCCGCGTCGACCGATCGCGCCGACAGCTTGGCCGGATCCAGGGTCACCAGCACGCGCTCCGAGACGCGACCAGACACCTGCACGGCGCGCACGCCGGGGACGTGCTCGATCGCCGGGACGAGGGTCTTGTCGACCCGGTCGGCCAGGGCCTCGACATCGCCGTCACCGGTGATCGCGAGGCTCTGCACCGGGATGTCGGCGGAGCTGCCCGCGTACACCTCGGTGTGGATGCCGTCGGCGGCGGATCCGGCGGCGGATGCTGCGGCCTTGAGGTCGGCGAGGATCTTGGCGTCGTCGCGCCCGAACGCCCAGGACACGGTCAGCTGCCCGCTGCCGCTCGAGGTGCTCGTGCGCACCTCGTCCACCCCGGTCACGGAGCCCAGCACGTCGGACAGCGGCTTCACCACGTCGTGGTCGAGGGTCTCGGCCGAGGCGCCGGGCTTGGTGACGAGCACCACTGCCGCGGGCTGCGACATCGACGGCAGCAGCTCCTGCTTCATGCTGCCGGTCGCCCAGAGCCCCGCCCCGACGATGAGGACGGTGAACAGGGCGACGACGGCGCGGTTGGCGAGGCTGAGTCGGGTCAGCAGGGTCACGGATCCTCCAGGGCGATCACGAGCGGGCGCGGAGCGCCCCGACCGCCGCCACCTGCGACGAGCCGTATCTTCAGGAAACCGGGCGCGACCGGGTCGGCACATCCGCTTCGGGGAGGATCCCGCCCGTCCCGGGGTCGTCCTCAAGTACCACATCCGCATGCGGGTGCCCGTGGGAGCGGACGACATCGCCCCCTCCGGCACGGACGGCCGAAGGGGGCGATGGGGCGGGGGAGACGCGCGACGCTCAGGCGTCGCGCGAGCGCAGCACCACCCAGGACCCGAGCAGCCCCGCGGCCACCCACGCGCCGAGCGTGAGGAACGCCACACCCCCGGAGAGCGACGAGGTGTCGCTGGGCAGGATCGCATTCTGCGCGGCCGACAGCGGCAGGTAGTTCGCCGCGTCCAGCACCCACTTCCAGGACTCGCCCGCGAAGGCGAAGAAGTTCGACATGATCGGCAGCACGAACAGCAGCCCGACCGTGGCAGCGATCGCACCGGCGCCGGAGCGCAGCAGGAAGCCGAACGAGACGCCGATCAGCGCGCACACCGCCATCGTCGCGGCGGCGGAGAGCAGCGGCAGGAGCACCTTGTCCGGCGCACCCCACTCGAGCGCCTGACCGTGCCCGCCCAGGATCGCCGACACGATGACGGCGGCGATCACGAACATCGCCAGGGACGCGAGGAACAGGAACAGCGCCAGCACGACGGCCTTCGCCACCAGCACCCGGCCCCGGCGGGGATCCGCGGTGAGCGTGGAGCGGATCATGCCCGTGGAGTACTCTCCGGTGACCGCGATGGCTCCCAGGATGCCGGCCAGCAACGCCGTGAACTGGATCGGCATGACCACGGCCATGATGCCGTTGAGGGCTCCCGCCTGCGGGCCGGCCGACGACGACATGGCGAAGGCGATCAGCACGGCGATGCCGATCGTGAGCGCGGCGGTGATCGCGATCGACCACCAGGTCGAGCGGAGCGTGGTCAGCTTGATCCATTCGCTGCGCAGGCTGCGCGGGAAGCTCAGGCGGAACGGCCCCGAGACGGCGGGGACGGTAGGAGCGACGGCGCTCATGCGACCACCTCCGGAATCGGGGCGCCGGCTTCGGGCACGGCGCGGGTGCGGTATTCGACGGCCTCGCCGGTGAGGGCGAGATAGGCGTCCTCGAGCGAGCCGCTGGTGGGGGTCAGTTCATGCAGCGGGATGCCGCGCTCGGCGGCGAGGTCGCCGATCCACCATGCCTCGGGGCCGGTGACGTCGATCGTGTCGTGGCCGGAGGCGTTGACCAGGGCGCCGGATGCGACGAGCAGGTCGCCCAGCTCGGCGGCGCGAGGGCTCCGGACCCGCACCTGGGCCGTGGTCCACTGCTGCACGAGCTGCGCCAGCGGCGCGTCGGCGAGCACCCGGCCGCGGCCGAGCACGATCACGTGGTCGGCGGTCTGCGACATCTCGCTCATGAGGTGGCTGGAGAGCAGCACCGTGCGCCCCTCGGCCGCGGCGTGCCGCACGAACTCACGCACCCAGCGCACGCCCTCGGGGTCGAGGCCGTTGACCGGTTCGTCGAGGATGAGCGTGTGCGGGTCGCCGAGCAGGGCCGCCGCGATGCCGAGGCGCTGCCCCATGCCGAGGGAGAACCCGCCCGCGCGCTTGCGGGAGACGGATCCGATGCCCGTGATCTCAATCACCTCGTCGACGCGCTTCGACGGGAGTCCGTGCGTCGCGGCGAGCGCGCGCAGGTGGTTGCGGGCGGAGCGGCCCGTGTGCACGGCCTTGGCGTCCAGCAGCACGCCGACCTCGGTGAGGGGCGCGTGCAGGCGGCGGTACTCCTGGCCGTTCACGGTGACGCGGCCGGAGCTCGGCCGGTCCAGGCCCACGATCATGCGCATCGTGGTCGACTTGCCGGCGCCGTTCGGCCCGAGGAAGCCGGTGACCGTACCCGGCTGGACGGTGAACGACACGTTGTCGACCGCGGTCTTGGGTCCGTATCTCTTGCTGAGGCCCTCTGCTGTGATCATGCCTTCGACGCTATGCGGCGACGGGCCCCGGGCGCATCCCTCTGGAGGATGACTCCGGAAACCCCCGAGGATGACTCCGGATACCCCGAACGCTGCACTTCCACGCCCCCTCGCACGGACGCGCGCACGAGGGGGCGTCGATGCCACGAGGGGGCGTCGACGCCCGGGCGCCGGAGTCAGCTCGCGGCGAGGCGCCTCTTCTCGGACGCCACGTCGTAGTCGGCGACCGGCCACTGCGGGTCGATGTCCTCGAGCGCGCCCAGCAGCAGCTCCTGCACCGCGAGGCGGGCGTACCACTTGCGGTTCGCCGGGATCACGTACCAGGGGGCGTCGTCGGTCGAGGTGCGCTCGAAGACGGTGTCGTACGCCGCCATGTAGTCGTCCCAGAGCAGGCGCTCATCGGTGTCGCCCGGATTGAACTTCCAGTGCTTCTCTGGCCGCTCCAACCGCTCCATGAGGCGCTGCTTCTGCTCGTCGCGGGAGATGTGCAGCATCACCTTGATGATGCGGGTCCCGGAATCCGCCACGCGCTTCTCGAAGTCGACGATCGCCCGGTAGCGCCGCTCGATCTCCTCGGCCGGCGCAAGCGCGCGCACCCGCCCGATGAGCACGTCCTCGTAGTGCGAACGGTCGAAGACGCCGATCTTGCCCTCCGCGGGCAGGCGCTTCTCGATGCGCCAGAGGAAGTCGTGCTGCAGTTCCTCGGCGGTCGGCGCCTTGAACGCGGCGAGCTCGATGCCCTGCGGATCCACCCCGCCGACGACGTGCCGGACGATGCCGCCCTTGCCCGCCGAGTCCATCGCCTGCAGCACGAGCAGCACGCTCGCCTGCGCCTCGCCCACCGCCGAGCGCGCGAAGAGCCGCTCCTGCAGGTCGCCGAGCGCAGCGAGCCCGGATGCCAGCGACTCGGCGCCGTCCGTCTTCTTCCCCTGGTATCCGGGCGTCGCTTCGGGATCGACCCCGCTCAGCCCTGCGGAGGTGACGCGGAGGGTGTCCGAAGCGGGGGCTGTCCACCCGGCGGAGTGCTGGCTCATGGCCCTATGATGCCGCATCCGCGCGACCGCAGCGGAGCGGAACGGATCTCGGCGCGCCGAGCCGGTCAGCGCGCCAGCGGCACCTCGATCAGCTGCGGTCCCGCGACCTCTGCGGACAGCGCACGGGCGAGATCGTCGGGGGTCGCCGCCTTCGCAGAGGCCCATCCGTACGCCGCGGCGAGGTGTGCCAGCACGACGGAGTGCGGGGTGTAGAAAGCGCGGTCCAGGTCCTCCGTCGCGGCGGTGCCGGCGACCTCGAGCCCGTCGAAGATCGTCCCACCCCCGTCGTTGCCGACCACGACCTGGATCCGCGGGGCGGGTTCGTCACCAGGCAGCAGGAGGGATCCGACGTCGTGCAGGAGCGACAGGTCGCCGAGGAGCACCCGGGTGACCCCGACCCCACCGGCGCCCTCGTCCGCAGGCCCCGCCGACCCGGCCACCGCGGCGAGGGCGATGCCGACGCCCGTCGCGATCGTGCCGTCGATCCCGGCGAGCCCGCGGTTCGCGTGCACGCGCACGTCCTTGCCCGCGAGCACCTGGTCCGCCACCCGGACGATCCGGGAGGATCCGAACAGCAGACGATCCTCGGATCCGGTCGCCGCCCACACCGCCCGCACGAGCGCGGCGCGGTCCACCGTCCGGTCGGCGTCGACATCCACGCGCGCACCAGCGCCCGGGCCGTCCGCGGACGGCGCCTCGGGCCGGGTCCACGCGGCCAGCCATGCCTCCGCATCCGCGCCGGAGCCCGCACCCGGCCCCGCGTCGATCTCGATCGCGCGGGCGTCGGTCGCAGCACCGGAGAGGTCCAGCCGTTCCCCGCCTCGGCGCACGGCGATCACCTCGAGGTCGGTGCGGCGCAGCAGGGCCGCGACCTCGCGGCTGAGCGTCGGATGCCCGAAGACGATCACGCGCTCGATCCTGTCTGCCAGGGCGGGGTCGCGCAGTCGCTCGCGGTAGGCGGGGACGAGATGCGTGCCGAAGCGGGATCCGCTCACGACCTCAGCGATGAGCGGCCAGCCGCCGGCTCGGGCGATCCGTTCGGCATCCGGACCGGCGTCCGCACCGGCGACGACGAGCGTGCGCGGGCCCCGGCGCACCCGCAGCGGCTCCGCGGGTGCGAGGTGCGGAGCGGATCCGAAAACGGCGCGGAGCGGATCCGGCATCGGTCCGGACAGCGGCTCGCGCGTGGGCAGGTTCAGGTGCACGGGTCCGGCGACGCCGTCGAGCCCTTCAGCCGGCGCGCCGAGGGCGACGGCCACGGCCTCGGCGGCGAGCGCTTCGAAGAGCGCCGGCTCCACATCCCCCGGCACGGGGGCGTCGACGCTCGATCGCGCCCAGGGGCGGTACATGCCGGGCTGGATCGTGGCCTGGTTCGCCCCGACGCCGCGCAGCTCGGGAGGACGGTCGGCGGTCAGCAGGATCAGCGGCACCCCGGCGTGGAACGCCTCCATCGCCGCGGGCAGGTATCCGGCGGCGGCGGTGCCCGAGGTGCAGACGACGACCGCGGGGACGCCCGATCCGCGCCCGAGGCCCAGGGCGGTGAACCCGGCGACCCGCTCGTCGATCCGCACGTGCACGCGCACGGATCCGGATCGGGCGAGCGCGACCGCGGCGAGCGCGAGCGCCTGGGAGCGCGAACCGGGAGACAGCACGATGTCGCGGACGCCGTGCGCGATGAGGCCGGTCAGCAGGCGCACGGCAGCCTCGGTCGCGGGAGAGGGGGAAGGAGACGAGGACGCCTCACGCCCTGTGGTCCCCGCCGCAGCCGGAGCGGGATCCGCGGAGGGCGGCGGCGTCACGGGCGCGGGCCGGGGGTGTCGGTGTCACCGCGGTCGTCGAAACGGGACAGCTCCTCCTGGAGCTCCCGGATCAGCCGCTCCTGCTCGGCAGCGCTGATCCGGTCGGCCGGCCGCGCGGCGGGATCGACGTCGTCGAGCGGCAGGTAGCGCTCCTGATCCGCGGTGCGTCCGCGCCGGGTGCGCCCGATCGTGAACCACAGCAGGCCGCCGATCACGGGGAAGACGGCGACGATCGCGATCCACACGCCCTTGGGCACGCCGCGGTGCCGGCTCGCCGGCTGCACGATGCAGTCGACGATGCTGAACACCCAGAAGACCGCGGCCAGGAAACCGCCGATCACAAGGAAACGTGCCACCCTTCCAGTGTAGGCATGCCCGCGCCTCGCGGATCCGTCCCGCTGCCGCAGGGCGGAGCCCCGGGATCGAGCATCGGCATAGCGGCCTCACAGCGCGTGCCGAACGCGCCCTCCTAGACTGGAGCCGTGAAACTTCCTCCCCTGCTCGTGTACTCGGTGCTGCGCCTGCTGGCGTTCCTCGTGCCGCTGGGGATCCTGTGGTTCTTCTTCCCCATCTTCCGGGAGTTCTGGTGGCTGGCGGCGCTGTTCGCCGCGCTCATCGGCATCAGCATCTCGCTGCTGTTCCTGCGCAACCCGCTCTCCGACGCCTCGCGCGCGATCTACGCCAAGCGCGCGTCGAAGGTCGACTCCGCCCCCTCCGACGAGGACATCGAAGACATCGAGGACACCGAGCCCTCCGGCGCCGAGGGGTCGGACCCGAACAGCCCCGACACGAACGGCTCCGGCGACGCCGGCTCCCGCCACGCGGCCTGATCCGAGGCCCGGGCTCCGCTCAGGACCGCACGGCCGCGAGAAACCAGATCCAGCGCGAGACACGCCTGCTGTCGTGGTGTCTCACGCGGAAAGTGGTTTCTCGCGCGCAGCGTCAGTCGCGTGCGAACGTCACGTGCACGACACCGCTCTCGGCGACCTCGCTCGTGACCGTGTAGTCGCTCTCGAGCCCGCGCAGGTCCGCCCATAGGTTCTTGCCGCGTCCCAGCAGGATCGGCGTGATGCCGACGTGCAGGCGGTCCACGAGCCCCGCGGCCAGGAACGAGCGGACCGTGTCGACGCCGCCGCCGATGCGCACGTCGGCGCCGGCCGCCGCCGCGGTGGCGAGCGCGAGCGCCTCCTCCGGAGCGGCATCGAGGAAGCGGAACTCCGTGCCGTTGGCGAACGGGATCGGCGCGCGGCCCGCGCTGCGCGTCAGCACGAACACCGGGCAGCGGAACGGCGGCTCCTCGCCCCACCAGCCCCGCCAGTCCGCGTCGTCGGGGAAGTTGTGCAGCCCGAACATGCCGGCGCCCATGATCTCCGCGCCGATGTTCTCGAAGTATGCCCTGCCGTAGCGGTCATCGACGCCGGTCGTGCCGCCGGACGGATCTCCCAGGACGCGCTCTCGGAAGATGCGCGTGGCCGTGTACGCGGCGACGAGTCGGCCCCAGTCCTCGCCGAACGGATTCTCCGGGGTCTGGTCGGTCGTCGTGGCGTATCCGTCGAGGGAGATGTTGAGGTCGGCGCGAACGGCCATGTGCGGTGTCCTTGCTGGTAGCGGGTGGGAGGCCTCACCCGCGGTGCGGGTTCGAGTCCTTGCCGTCGAGCCAGAGCGTATCGCTCGCGTCCCGGTGCACGCCATCGGTGCCGACGTGCTTCGTGCCGATGCCGGGGCCCTTCGTGATCACGTGCACGATCGCCATGCCATGGCCGCGCCCGAGGTCGTACTCGGACTTGAGCCACTCGAGGATCGGCGTCGCCTTGGTGCCGGGGCCGAAGCCCTGCGCGGCGGCGAGGTCCACGATCTGACGGGGGGTGAGCCCGGTCTTGGTCTCGACGGCGTCGAGATATGCCTGGAAGGACATGTTCTTCTCCTTGGGTGCGGTCAGTCGACCACGGTCTGGATGATGACGGCCGAGGCGTGAATGCCGATCAATCGCATTGTGCCGGATCCGACGTTCTCGAAGCGATGCGGCACGAAGGCGGGGCCGGTGATCGTGTCGCCCGCGGTCGCGGTGATGGTGCGGTCGCCGACGGTGAACGCGGCGTCGCCCTCCAGCACGATCCAGGTCTCGGGGTACGGATGCCAGTGCAGCAGGGATCCCTGCCCCGGCTGGTTGTCGACGTAGAAGTACGAGATGCCGGCGCCGTGCCCTGCACCTTCGAAGCGTCGTCCGTCGCCGGTGCCGAGGCGGATCTCCTCCGGTGCGACGACGGCGACGGCGGGGGCGATGGTGTTCATGATCTGGTCCTCTCTGCGGGGTGCTCCCACTCTCGCGGGGGCGTTCTCCGCGCCGTAGAGTTTCGATGTGGATCGAAACATGGAGGGCGTGGAGTGGGAGCACCACCGTGTCGACTTCCGGCTCAGTCCCGGTGACATCCAGGCCGTGCGCTTCGGCGTCTCCCCCGGGCATGAGCTCGCGCACGCGGTCCGCGTGCTGCTGCGGCCGGAGCAGTACCCGCTCGCGTGGGGATGGCTGAAGGAGTTCCGGGGGCGGGTCCCCCGCGAGGCCTTCGGCGTGCTTGCGCAGGTGATCGGCGCCGACGGCTACATGCCGGACTTCCTCACCACGACCGCCCGCTGGGATCTCACCCCCGACGAAGAGCTCGCGGCGATCCGCTCCGCGCCCGTCGCGGGCATGCGCGTGGACCTCGGGAAGATGGTCGCGCGCTCCTCCGGCCGACGTCGGGAGATGTTGCGCGGCATGCAGGATCGCCCTGCTCGGGCGCGCGCCGTCATCGCCGACGCCTGGGCCGAGGTCTGGGAGAGCGCGATGGCTCCAGTCTGGCCGCAACTGGAGCGCATACTGCGCGCGGATGTCGCGGTGCGCTCCCGCAGCGTCGCCACCGAGGGCCTCGCCGCGATGGCCTCCGCCATCCATCCCTGGGTGAGCTGGGGAGACGGATCCGTGCGGGTGCGGCTGCGCCGGCACAGCGAGGACGTCGACTGCCGAGGCAGCGGGCTGGTGCTGGTTCCCTCCGTGATATCGTCCTGGGGCTGCATGGTGATCACGGAGCCGCCCGCCCAGCCGACGCTCTACTACCCCGCTCGCGGCGTGACCGCGGGCTGGGCCAGGAACGCGGACGACCTCGTGCACGCGCTCGAGGCGCTGGTCGGCCCTGTCCGCGCCGGGATCCTGCTCGCCGCGCACGTGCCGCGGACCACTACCCGCGTGGCGGAGGAGGCCGGGATCGCCGCCTCCACCGCCTCGCACCACCTCACGGTGCTGCGCGACGCCGGCCTGATCGTGAGCACGCGCGACGGGGCGCGGATGATGCACCTGCGCAGCCCGCTCGGCGAGGCGCTCGTCGGCGCCGCGCTCTGACCCCCGCGGTCCCTCGCGGTCCCCGGGTCCCCCGCGGTCGCTGAGCGCCCTTCGTCTCGCTGCGCTCGCTCAGGGACCGGTCCCTGAGCGAGGAGCGTAGCGACGAGACGAAGGGCGTCCCGCTCGCCCCCCCGGTCGCTCAACGACCCCGGTCCAGCACCACGAGCTCCTGGGTCGCGCGGGTCATCGCGACGTAGCGGTCGACCGCGCCCTCGATGCCCTCGCCGAAGGATTCCGGATCCACGAGCACGACGAGGTCGAACTCGAGCCCCTTCGCGGTCACGGGCGTGCGGAACCGCACCCGCGCATCCGGGAACGGCCGGTCGTCGCCGATCACGCAGGCGATGCCCTCGTCGTGCGCCGCGAGCCAGGCGGCGAGGATCCCGTCCCGGTCCGCCGGCGTCGCACGGCGCACCGGGATCCCGCTCGCGCGCACCGAGACCGGGACGTTCGCGTCGGGCAGTGCGGCGCGGATCACCGGCTCCGCCTCCGCCATGACCTCCTCCGGTGTGCGGTAGTTGATCCGCAGCGACGCCTGAGCGATGCGCCGGAGGCCGATCCGCTCCAGCCGCTCGGTCCACGACTCGCGGAACCCGTGCCGTGCCTGCGCCCGGTCGCCGACGACCGTGAGGCTCTGCGACGGCACGCGCCGCAGCAGCATCGCCCACTCGGCATCACTGAGCTCCTGGGCCTCGTCGACGATCACGTGCGCGAACGGCCCGGCGAGCGCATCGGGGTTGAGGCGCGGCAGAGCGGCCTCGTCCTGCAGCATCGCACGCACCCCCGCGCTGTCGTCGCCGAAGAAGAACCCGGTGATCGCGCTCTCCTTGTCGTCATCCGCAGCGAGCAGCTCGTCGAGCACCCGCTCGCGCTGCTCCCGCTCCTCGGCGGTCACGGCCTCCTGCCGTCGTCGCTGCCGCGCCCCCTCCGGGTCCCCGGTGAGCGCCCTGGCCGCATCGAGCAGCGGCAGGTCCTGGCGCGTCCACGCCCTCGGATCCTCCCGCCGCAGGGCCGCGCGCTCGTTCTCGGCGAGCCACGGCGCACAGATCCGCAGGTACGCCGGCGTCGACCAGAGATCGGCGACGACCCCGGCCGGATCCAGCACCGGCCAGGCCGCCACGAACGCCCGCTGCAGCACGTCGCTCTGCCGCAGGGCGCGATCGAGCTGCCGCGGCGGCACGTCCTCGTCGGCGTTGTCCTCCACGAGGGCGCCGATCAGCGCTTCCCACACGACGTCCCTCGCATCGTTGTGCGGCGTGCCGGGCTCCGGCGCGTCGAACGCCTCGGTCCACGCCGCCGGTTCCACGATGACGTCGCGCCACGGTGTCTCCACGAACAGCCGCGCGTTCGGCGCGTGCTCGTGATAGCGGACCGCGGCGGTGACGGCGTCGAGCAGGCGTGCGTTCGACTTCAACGTCCTCGCGAGCGGATCCCGCTCCTCCGGCATGCGGTCGCCGGCCCTCCCCTCCCTGACCAGATCCGACAGCGTGCAGACGCGGACGCTGTCCTCGCCGAGACCGGGCAGCACGTCCTCGATGTAGGCGAGGTAGGGCTGGTGCGGCCCGATGAACAGGATCCCGCCGTGGCCGAGCCGCTGCTCGGCGTGCATCAGGTACGCGGCCCGGTGCAGCGCGACGACCGTCTTGCCCGTGCCGGGCCCGCCGTCCACCACCAGAGGGGCGCGGGATGAGGCGCGGATGATCGCGTCCTGGTCCGCCTGGATCGTGCTGAGGACATCGCGCATCCGCGGCGAGCGCGAGGCGCCGAGGCTGGCGATGAACGCCGACTGATCATCGAGGGCGGCCGCGCCCTCGAGCCCTTCGGGGTCGAACACCTCGTCCCAGTAGTCGGTGATGCGGCGCGAGGCCCAGCGGTACCGGCGGCGGCTGATCAGGCCCTCCGGATCCGCATGCGTCGCGGCGAAGAACGGCTCGGCCGCGGGCGCGCGCCAGTCGACGAGCAGCCGTCTCCCGTCGGCGTCGGACAGCCCGATGCGGCCGATGTAGACGGACTCGGGTCCGGCGGCGGGCGCGACGCCGGGCGCGACGCCGGGTCCGGCGGCACCGGCGACCACCATGCGGCCGAGGCACAGGTCGACGCCGAATCGGCGCAGCAGCTGCAGGCGCGAGCTCGAGCGGTGGATCTCGAGGTCGCGTTCGAGCGCCTCCTGTCCGAGCCGCGCGGGCGCGGAGCGGAGCCGGACGAGGCGCCCCTCGAGGGCGTCGACCTCCTCGGCGAGGCGGTCGCGGATCGCGGTGAGATGGGCGTCGTCCGCGGCGATGAGGGCCGGATCCGCCTTGCGGGACAGGGCAGGCGGCAGGGCGAAGACCGAGGGCGACCACGAGGGGGCCTGCGGGTCTGCGGCGAGGGCGGTGACAGGGGTGGATTCAGGGCGCACGGATCCTCCGGTTCCTGGGCGAAACCACACAGTCTGCCCCTGCAGGGGGGTCTTGCCGCAAGCCCCACCCCCGCCGTTAGAATGGAAGAGCAGGGAGTGGTCCGCACGGATCCCTCCCTTTTCTCGTCCCCAGCGACTGTTTCCTCCCTCCCCCGACGCTCGGGTCGCACTTTCGGTGCCGAAACGGCGTCCGGAGGAGCAGAAATCGCGACCTGAAGGCCGAACGGACGCCGGACGGATCCGCCTCGCGGACAGGTCGCACGGATAGCATCGAAGGTGCTCTGCGCCGCCTCGGCGGTCGCGCACCCGCCCCGGAAGGATCCTCATGTCCCACGCCGCCTCCGCCCGCACGCATGTCGAGGATCTGGCCGACTACGTCGCCGCCTCGCCGTCCAGCTACCACGCGGCGGAGGAGGTCGCCCGGCGTCTGGAGGAGCAGGGCTTCACCCGCCTCGACGAGACCGAGGCCTGGCCGGCGCAGGCGGGCAGACGCTTCGTGATCGTACGCGACGGCGCGGCCATCGCCTGGGTCGTTCCCGCGGGGGCGACGGCGACCACGCCCTCGCACGTGCTCGGTGCGCACACCGACTCCCCCGGCTTCAAGCTCAAGCCCCGTCCGACCACCGGCGCCAAGGGCTGGCTCCAGGCGGCCGTCGAGGTGTACGGAGGCCCGCTGCTGAACTCGTGGCTCGACCGCGAGCTGCGCCTGGCCGGACGTCTCGCCCTCGCCGATGGCCGGGTCGTGCTCGCCGCGACCGGGCCGCTGCTGCGGCTGCCGCAGCTGGCGATCCACCTCGACCGGGGCGTGAACAACGGTCTCGCGCTCGACAAGCAGAACGAGACCCAGCCGGTGTGGGGCCTGGGCGACCCCGAGGACGCCGACCTGCTCGCAGAGCTGGCCGGCGCGGCCGGGGTCGATCCGCTCGAGATCCGCGGCTTCGACGCCGTGGTCGCCGACAGCGCCCGCGGCGCCGTGTTCGGCAAGGACGACGCATTCTTCGCGAGCGGGCGCCTGGACGACCTCGCCTCGGTGCACGCCGGCGTGGTCGCGCTCGGCGAGGTCGCCGCCCACGGCGACCCGCACGCGATCGCCGTGCTCGCCGCCTTCGACCACGAGGAGCTCGGATCCGGCTCCCGCTCCGGCGCCGCCGGCCCGATCCTCGAAGACGTGCTGGAGCGCATCTACGCGGGCCTCGGCGCCGACGCCGTCGACGTGCGCCGCGCGTACGCCTCATCGTGGTGCCTGTCCAGCGATGTCGGCCACTCGGTGCACCCCAACTACGCCGGCAAGCACGACCCGGTCGTGCAGCCGGTGCTCGGCTCCGGACCGATCCTGAAGATCAACGCGAACCAGCGCTACGCCACGGACGCCGTGGGCGCGGCAGCCTGGCACCGCTGGTGCGACGCCGCCGGCGTCGTGACGCAGGAGTTCGTCTCGAACAACGACGTGCCCTGCGGATCCACGATCGGCCCGATCACGGCGACCCGCCTCGGGATCCGCACCGTCGACGTCGGGATCCCGATCCTGTCGATGCACTCCGCGCGCGAGCTCGCCGGCGTGAGAGACCTGCTCGATCTGGCCGCTGTCGCGAAGGCGTTCTTCGCGGGCTGAGCCGGCACGCGGCGGCCCGCCCCGGGGTCGTTGAGCGAGGACGCGCGCAGCGCGACCGAGACGAAACGCGGCACGCTCGCAAGGCACGGCGTTTCGTCTCGTCGCGGCGCTCCTCGCTCAGAGACCACCCCGCACCCCGGTCCCTGAGCGAGCGCAGCGAGACGAAGGGTCAGCGCATCGTGTCCAGGATCCCGACGAGGTCCTCGAACGTCGTCAGCGGGTTGAGGATCGCGAAGCGCGTGTTCGTGCGGCCGGCGTGCGAGCTCGGCACGACGAGCGCGCGCTGCGTCTGCAGCAGCTCGTCGGACCAGCGGTCGTAGTCGGCGCGCTCCCAGCCCTCGCGTTCGAACACGACGACCGACAGCTGCGGGTCGCGCACGAGGCGCAGCTCCGGTCGGGCGGCGATCTCGTCGGCGATCCGGCGGGTGAGCGACAGCGTCGACGAGACCGCGGTGCGGTAGGCGTCCACGCCGTAGGTCGCGAGGGAGAACCACAGCGGCAGCCCGCGCGGGCGGCGGGTCAGCTGGATCGAGTAGTCCGACGGGCTGAACTCGTCGGTGTCGGTGAGGGTGTCCAGGTACTCCGCATGCTGGGTGTGCGCCCGACGGCCGTCCTCCGGGTCGCGGTACAGCAGCGCGCAGCAGTCGAACGGTGCGTACAGCCACTTGTGCGGATCCACGATGAGCGAGTCGGAGCGCTCCACGCCCGCGAACCACTCGCGCGCCTCGGGTGCGAGCATCGCGGTGAGGCCGTAGGCGCCGTCGATGTGCAGCCAGAAGTCGAACGCGTCCTTGAGCGCCGCGATCCCGGCGATGTCGTCGACGATGCCGAAGTTCGTGGATCCGGCGGTGGCGACCACCGCGAACGCGGCCTCGCCGTGCTCCTCGAGCGCCTCGCGCACGGCGTCGGCGCGCAGCTTGCCGTCGGCCCCCGCAGGGACGGCGACGACGTCGACGTCCATGATCTTCGCGGCGGATTTGTTCGAGGAGTGCGCCTCGATGCTGCATACGAGCTTCCAGCGCGCGGGGAGGGGCCGGCCGGCCTCGGTCAGCCGCCGCGCGGCGCGGTCCCGCGCGGCGGCGAGCGCCGACAGGTTGCCGATCGTGCCGCCCTGCACGAACACGCCGCCGGCGGTCGCGGGCAGCCCGAATTCGGCCGCGAGGAACGCGAGCACCTCGTTCTCGGCATGCACGGCGCCGGCGCCCTCGAGCCAGCTGCCGCCGTAGAGCCCGGAGGCGGAGACCACGAGGTCGAACGCGATCGAGGCGACCGTCGGCGCGGTCGGGATGAACGACAGGTACGCGGGGTGGCTCGTGGTGAGGCTGGCAGGGGCGAGGATGTGCTCGAACACGCTCAGCGCGCGCTGGGCGCCGAGGCCCTGGTCGGTGATGGTCGTGCCGACCAGGCGGCGCAGCTCGGCCTCGGGCTGCGGCTTGTCCAGCGGCACATCCGTGGCGAGCATCCGGCGGCGGGAGTAGTCGAGCACGGCGTCGACGATCGCGGCGGATTCGGGCGAGGCGGCATGCATGCGCGCGGCGTCCATGAAGGATCCTTCCGACCCGGAAGCCGACGGGCGCCCGGCGACGAGCAGAATGCCGCGCCGGATCAACGGGTCGGCGATATCGTACCGCGTCGCCGGGGGCGCGCCACAGGGTCTGACACGCCCGCACGCCTGCCGATCGGGACCCCCGCCGCGTGGTCCGCGGGCATCGAATTCCGGCAGGACCGCCCACACGATCGCGACCCCTGCCAGGATGAAGCCATGTCCGCCGATTCCCAGCCCGGATCCGCCGCCCTCATCGAGCGGCGTGGCATCGAGATCGTCCCAGAGTCCGAGCGCACCGCGCGCCCCAGAGACCTGTTCTGGCCGTGGTTCGCGGCGAACGTCTCGGTGTTCGGCATGTCCTACGGATCCTTCCTGCTCGGATTCGGGATCTCGCTCTGGCAGGCGACGGTCGTCGCCGTCATCGGCATCGTGGTGTCGTTCGCGCTGTGCGGGCTCATCGCGATCGCCGGCAAGCGCGGATCCGCGCCGACCATGGTGCTGTCCCGCGCCGCGTTCGGCGTGCAGGGCCAGAAGATCCCCGGCATCGTCTCGTGGCTGACGTCGATCGGCTGGGAGACGTCCCTCACGATCACCGCCGTGCTCGCGACCACGACCGTGCTGCACGCGCTCGGCTGGGTCGGCGCCGACGGCGACATCGCCGTGCACCTCATCGCGACCGTGCTGGTCGCGGCGCTCATCGTCGGCGCCTCCGTGCTCGGCTATCACACGATCATGAAGCTGCAGTCGGTGCTCACCTGGCTCACCGGCGCGTTCACCGTCCTGTTCCTCATCCTCACGGTGGGCAGCATCGACTGGGCCAAGGCGTTCGCGCACCCCGACGGCACGCTCGCGCAGACGATCGGCGCGCTGGTCATGGTGATGACGGGCTTCGGGCTCGGCTGGATCAACATCGCCGCCGACTGGTCGCGCTATCAGAAGCGCACGGCCTCCGACACGCAGATCGTCGCCTGGAACACGATCGGCGGATCCGTCGCTCCCATCGTGCTGGTGTTCTTCGGCCTGCTGCTGGCGGGGTCCGACGACACGCTCAGCGCCGCGGTCGCCGCCGATCCGATCGGCGCGCTCGCGACCCTGCTGCCGACGTGGGCGCTGTTCCCGTTCCTCATCGTCGCGATCCTCACCCTCGTCTCCGGCGCCGTGCTCGGCATCTACTCCTCCGGCCTCACCCTGCTGAGCCTGGGAATCCGGATCCCCCGTCCCGCGGCCGCGGCCGTCGACGGCGTGATCCTCACGATCGGCACGATCGTGGTCGTGTTCTTCGCGCAGAACTTCATCGGGCCGTTCCAGTCGTTCCTCATCACGCTCGGCGTGCCGATGGCGGCCTGGGCCGGGATCCTGATCGCCGACATCCTGCGCCGGAAGAAGGACTACGACGACGAGGCGCTCTTCGACGCGCGCGGGCGGTACGGGGCCTGGGACGGCGTCTCGATCGGCACGCTCGTGGTCGCCTCGGTCATCGGCTGGGGCTTCGTGATCAACACCTTCGCCGAGGCCGCACCGTGGAACAACTGGCAGGGCTACTTCCTGGGTCTGATCGGCGGCAAGGACGGCGAGTGGGCCTACGCGAACCTCGGCGTCTTCTTCGCGCTCGTGCTGGGCTTCGTGGTGACCTGGTTCGCGCGCGCCGGGAGGATCCGCCGCCAGGAGCAGGCATGACGGGGGCGCCGCCGAGCGCGGCGGGTTCCCCGGCGCCTCCCGCGCCGTTCGCTGCGCCCTGGCTCGTCGTGATCGATCCGCAGAACATCTTCGCGGCGCCGGACTCGGCGTGGGGATCCCCGATGTTCCCGGATGCGTTCGTCAACATCCGCCGCCTCGCCGAGGCCGCGGCAGGCAGGGTGCTCGTGACCCGCTGGCTGCCGACCGCGGATCGGCGCACGTCGTGGGGCGGCTACTTCGCGGCCTGGCCCTTCGCGGACAAGCCGGCTGAGGACCCGCTCTACGACCTCGTGCCCGAGGCGCGGGACCTCTCCCCGCATCCGACGCTCGACCTGCCCACGTTCGGCAAGTGGGGTCCGGCACTGGAGCGGATCATCGGATCCGCCCCCGTCGTGCTCGCCGGGGTCTCGACGGATTGCTGCGTGATCTCGACCGCCCTGGCCGCCGCCGACGCGGGTGCGCGCGTCACGATCGCCGCCGACGCCTGCGCGGGTTCGGATCCGGCCAATCATGCCGCCGCGATCCAGGTCATGTCCCTCTACCCGCCTCAGCTCACCATCGCCGACACTGCCACCGCTCTCCCCCTCCTCAGCTCGCCTCTCCCCCTCTGACCTAGCCTCAGGCCCTCGATCTGACCGCGAGACTCCATCTGGGCGACGAGACTGCACCTTTGCACTGCAGTTTCGTCGCCCAGATGGAGTCTCGCGGTTAACCCAGGAGGGCCGCGACGGTGCGCCGGGCGAGCGCGCCGCGGTCCTCGGGCGCCCACTTCACGAGGGAGTGCGCGTTCATCCCGTCCACGGTCGCGAGCAGCAGCCACGCCACGCCCTCGGCGCGCTCCGGGGAGATCTCCTCGGCCTCGACGCCCTCGGCGACGATCCGCTCGAGGTCCTGCTGCCAGAGGTCCATCTCGAGCCGCACGCGCGCGGCGAGCTCCTCATTCCGCGCGCCCGCCGCCCAGGCCTGCACCCAGACCAGGGTCACGTCGTCGCGGTCGCCGTCGAGCAGCGTCTCCACGACGCGGGTGATTCGCGCACGGAGGCCGGTGCCGGCGCGGCCGACCGCGACGACCTCCTCGCGCTCCGCCCCGACGATCGCACCGAACACCTCGGCGACGAAGGCGTCCATGCTCGGTCGGTAGTGGGCGACCAGCGCCGGCGTCACACCCGCGGCGGCGGCCACCGTGCGCACGGTGAGCCCGGCGATGCCGCCCTGCCGGGCGAGGCCGACCGCGGCATCGAGGATCGCCCTCTCCCGCTGCTCCGGCGGCATCCGCTTCGGCCGAGGGGTTGACGAGGTGCTCATGGGGATATACCGTATCGCTAGTTGGCCGCTTGTTCAATAAGCGTGACGAACCCGATCCGAGGAGCACCGATGCCCTGGCTGATGCCCAGCGAGACCGCCCGACACGACCGCGTCTGGATGGCCTTCCCCGCCGAGGGCGAGACCCTCGGCGACACCGACGCGCTCCGCGAGGAGGGCTACGCCACGTGGACCGCCGTGGCGCACGCCGTCTCCGAGTTCACGCCCGTGACGATCCTGGTGGATCCGAGCGAGCTCACCCGCGCCCGGCGGATGCTGTCGTCCGACGTGACGATCCTCGAGGCGCCGGTCGACGAGTTCTGGATGCGCGACGCCGGCCCCACGTTCGTCATCGACCCCGAGCGCCCCGGTGCGCTCGGCGCCGTGGACTGGGTGTTCAACGGCTGGGGCGCCCCGGCCTGGGCACGCTGGCACGATGCCGCGCAGCACGCGCGCATCATCGCGGCAGAGGCGGGCGCCGAGCTCATCAGCTCCGCCCTGGTGAACGAGGGCGGAGGCATCCACGTCGACGGCGAGGGCACCGTCCTGCTCACCGAGACCGTGCAGCTCGACCCGCGCCGCAACCCGTACCTCGACAAGCAGCGCGTCGAGGCCGAGATGCTCCGTACGATCGGCGCGACCAAGGCCGTATGGCTCCCCCGTGGCCTCACCCGCGACTACGACGACTTCGGCACCAACGGCCACGTCGACATCGTCGCCGCGATCCCCTCCCCCGGACGGATCCTCCTGCACGCGCAGCAGGATCCCGGGCATCCCGACTTCGAGGTGTCCGCCGCACTGCGCGCGCACCTGGCCGCGCAGACGGACGCCGCGGGTCGCACGTTCGAGATCCTCGAGCTGCCGGCCCCGTCGACGCTGCGCGACGAGGAGGGCTTCGTGGACTGGAGCTACGTCAACCACCTCGTCACGAACGACGGGGTCATCGCGTGCGGCTTCGGGGACGACGTCGCCGACACGCGCGCCAGGGACATCCTGTCCGAGGCGTACCCCGGCCGCCGCGTCGTGAGCGTCGACGCCCGCCCGCTCTTCGACCGCGGCGGCGGCGTCCACTGCATCACCCAGCAGCAGCCCTCCCTCGTCCGCTGAGGTTCTCGCGGCGCCCACCCCTCAGCCGGCGGGCGCCGCAGCCTCGGATCGCCCGAACCGCATCCACCGTCGCCCCGCCCTCCGCAGCGACCGAGCCCTCCGAAGGACAGCCCATGTTCGACGTCGTCGAGACCCCCATCGCGCGCCTGCGCGAAGCGCTGGAGAGCGGCGAGACCACGGCCGTCGAACTCGTCGACGCCTACCTCGCCCGCATGGACGCCTACGACGGCGTCGGTACGGAGACCGCGCTGAACGCCGTCGTGGTGCGCAACCCCGGGGCGCGCGCCGAGGCCGAGGCGTCCGACGCGCGGCGCGCCCGCGGCGAGGTCCTCGGGCCGCTCGACGGCATCCCGTACACCGCGAAGGACAGCTATCTCGTGCGCGGGCTCACCGCAGCAGCGGGCTCCCCCGCGTTCGCCGAGCTCGTCGCCCAGCGCGACGCGTTCACGATCGAGCGCCTCCGCGCGGGCGGCGCGATCTGCCTCGGCCTCACGAACATGCCGCCCATGGCCAACGGCGGCATGCAGCGCGGCGTCTACGGCCGCGCCGAGAGCCCTTACAACGCCGCCTTCCTCACCGCGCCGTTCGCGTCCGGATCCTCGAACGGATCCGGCACCGCCACCGCGGCGAGCTTCGCCGCGTTCGGACTCGGCGAGGAGACGTGGTCGAGCGGGCGCGGCCCCGCCACCAACAACGCCCTGTGCGCGTACACCCCGTCGCGCGGGGTGATCTCGGTGCGCGGCAACTGGCCGCTCGTGCCGACCATGGACGTCGTCGTGCCGCACGCCCGCACGATGGCGGATCTGCTCGAGATCCTCGACGTGATCGTCGCCGACGACGCCGAGACCCGCGGCGACTTCTGGCGCGCCCAGCCGTGGATCGCCCTGCCCCCCTCCTCGGCCGTCCGTCCCGACGCGTACCCGGCGCTCGCCGACGGCGCGGCCGCAGCGCTGGCCGGGAAACGGATCGGGATCCCCCGCATGTACATCAACGCGGACCCCGACGCCGGCACGGCCGAGCACCCCGGCATCGGCGGACCGACCGGGCGGCGCATCGATACCCGTGCGTCGGTCATCGCCCGCTGGGAGCAGGCCAGGGCGGATCTGGAGCGCGCCGGGGCCGAGGTCGTCGAGGTCGACTTCCCGGTCGTGACGAACTACGAAGGAGACCGTCCCGGCGCCCCGACCATCGGCACGCGCGGTCTGGTCACGCCGGAGTACCTGCACCGAGAGATCGTCGACCTGTCGGCGTGGGGCTGGAACGACTTCCTGGACGCGAACGGGGATCCGCAGCTGCACAGCCTCGCCGACGTCGACGGCGCGACGATCTTCCCGCACCCCGCGGGCGCCCTTCCCGATCGCTACACCGGCTTCGACGACGACATCGCGGAGTACCCGGACTGGGTGCGCCGGAACCCCGGCGCGACGATCGCGTCGATCCCCGAGCTCCAGGAGGGCCTGGCCGGTCTCGAGGAGACGCGCCGGATCGATCTCGAGCTGTGGATGGATGACCTCGGCCTCGACGCCGTCGCGTTCCCCGCGATCGCCGATGTCGGCCCTGCGGACATGGATGTGAACCCCGCCTCCGCAGACCTCGGCTGGCGCAACGGCACCTGGATCGCGAACGGCAACCTGCCGATGCGCCACCTCGGCATCCCGAGCGTGACGGTGCCGATGGGCCTCATGGCCGACATCGGGATGCCGATCGGGCTCACCTTTATCGGCCGCGCCTACGACGACACGGCGCTGCTGCGGCTCGGCGCCGGCTTCGAGGCGATCGGCGCCGACGGGGACCGCCGCACCGCGCCGCCGCGCACGCCCCGGCTCTGACGGAGGCGAGTGCGGGCAGGCCCGTTCGGTGGGCCGAGCGACGTTCGCGCGCATTCCTGCCGCGATCGGGGCGGAGCTCCCGGCGATCGGAAGTGTGTCGGCACATTTCGCGACCGTTGGCGCCCGCGACATGCCCGGACGTAGCCTGATCGGACCGATCTTGTGAGGAGACCACCGTGACGACGCCCCGCAGCCACCTTTCGCCCCTTCCGGTGCGTGAGGCTGCGGCGTGCATGTGCGACCACGGCGACGTCTGCTCCTCCTTCGCCCCGGGGCACGCGCTGCACCTGATCCAGGCGCGTCTCGCCGCCGCGACGACCGCCGGCTGGACCGATGCCCTCGTCTCGAGCGTCGACCGTGCGGCGGGCATCGTGCAGGTCACCACGCTCGACGGCGAGGCGCTGTCGCTCTGGAACGCCGGCGGCGCCGCCCTCGAGGTCGAGCCGGGTCAGCCTGTAGCGGTGCACACCCGTTGGGACGTGCTCGCGATCGGCGCCCTGCGCTACAACGTCGCCCGCGTCTGAGATCCGGAAGGCGCCCTTCGCCTCCGCGACGGGAGGCGAAGGGCGCTCACCGCTACGCGCCGAGCTCGCGGAGGAAGCCCTGCACGTGCTGCTGCAGGCGCAGGATCCGTTGTGCGCGCGCCGCCTCGCGGTCGAAGCCCTCGTAAGCGAGCACCGGCAGCCGCCGTACGTTCGCCGAGCAGCCGAAGTTCGCGCAGATCAGCACGCCGAGCGTGTCCCCGTTGCGGCCCGCGGGACCGGCCTTGCGTGCGGCGAAGAACTGCACGTCGTTGCGCAGGGTGACGTCCTCGCACCACGAGCACTGCGCCCGGGCGAGGACGCGCTGCTCGGCCTGCTGCAGCATCACCGAGACCGGCGAGCCGTCGTCGCGGTGCGCGGCGACGTACGCGCGCCGAGGCATCTTCGGGTCGGACCAGCCCAGGAAGTCGAGCAACGAGAAGTCGACCTCGGCGAAGCCCGGCGGCAGGGCGGCGGAGGAAGCCTCTTTGCGCGAGGTGTTGCGGAAGGATGCGCGGATGGCGCGCTCATCGATGGGAAGCATGTCATGCTCTCTGTGCGGTGTCTGACCGCCTGCCGAGCGCAGGCGGGAGGAGACGGCTGCCGAATGCAGCCGGAGGTTGACCCGCGGGGTTCTCACGCGGGCGCGACAAACACACCGGCAGGAGAACCTTGCCGGCGGGAGCGTCAGCCTCTGTCACCGGCGCGGAACGCGCCAGTGACCTCCTTCGGCACCGAACGGGCGCCACGAACAACGAGCATGTTTCGATCCTAGGCCCCCGGGTGGAGGGCGGCACGGCAGCTGCGGGCTGCTCAGGCGGCCATCATCGAGGAGCGCATCGCCATGCAGGCGTCCATGCACGCCTTGCAGGCGGCCGCGCACATCCGGCACACCTCGCTGTGCGCCTCGTGCGTCATGCACATGTCCATGCAGAGCTGGCACATCGCCATGCACGCGTCGAGCATCGACATCATCACGGCCGGCGTCATCCCCTGCATGCGCATCATGGACCGCATCATCGTGTTGCACATGTCCGCGCAGTTCATGCAGGCCGGCGAACAGTCCATCATCTGCGTCGAGCAGACCGTGCACGCCTGCTCGCAGGCCGAACACGCGTCCATGCAGGCCTGCATGAGAGCCATGTCCATCGCCTCCATGCCGGGCATCATGTCCATGCTCTTCATCGAGTCCATCATCATCGAGTCCATCTTGCGCTCCTTCGTCCACCGGGGATGGCGGGCGAACGGCCCGTCTGAGGCCCAGGGTAGCCCGGAGTCGCCGCCGCGTCGATGCCCAAACCTCGAGCTCGCCGACGCTCCTCACTGCTCCGCGCGGTCCGGCGCCCCGGGCGCGGGCACGCGAATCCCGCCGCGAAGCGGCGGAGGTCGCGGGGGCGCGCCCGCACGAAAAAAGGCCGCCCCGAAGGGCGGCCTTGAATCTTATGAACCTCGCAGAATGCAGAAAGGCCACCCTGCGTTGGGTGGCCTTTCTGTTAAAGGAAGTCCGGCGGTGTCCTACTCTCCCACAGGGTCCCCCCTGCAGTACCATCGGC